>NZ_CP035310.1:0-600000 GCF_004114695.1 Erythrobacter sp. HKB08 | reverse complement strand
GAACTGCGCTGTTCGAGATCCTCGACGATATCGCCACCCTCGACGCGCGGGATGAGCCCGATCGGCGCGAGGCCGAGGCGGCGGCGCACGTCGTTGGGATCGCGCACCGTCTGGTCCATCGTCTCCCGCAGGTAGACGAGGGCAATCGCGGCAAGCAGCGCGACCACGAGGCCGGCGAGCAGGTTGCGGATCAGCGAAGGCGAATAGGGCGCGCCGGCCGGTTCGGCCGCGTCGATCAACGTCATGTTGTTCTTGCCCGCACCGGCAGCTTCCAGCTCCTTGAAGCGCTGCAGGAGAGCTTCGTAGAGCTGGCGGTTGGTATCGACCTCGCGCTTGAGGATGCCGTACTGGATCGACTGGTTCTGCTGTCCGAGGAAGGTGCCCTTCACCTGGTTCAGCCGTTCACGCAGCTGCTGTTCCTGCAGCGATGCCTTGCGGAAGGCGGCCTGGACGTCCTGGTTGTCGATCGCGCTTTCGCCGCTCAGTGCTTCGCGCAGCGATGCGACTTCGGCTTCCTTCGCCTTGATCTCGGGATAGCCGGGGCCGAATTTCGCGCGCAGTTCGGCGAGCTGGGCCTGTGCTTCGGCAAGGCGCGAACGCAGGGCGGCAGTCGCCTGGGCCCCGGATTCGTTTCGCGCACCGGCACGCAGCGCAGCCTGCGCCTGGATGCGCTGGGCGGTCGCTTCGGCGAGAGCCTGGTTGAGCGAGGCGAGCTCCGCGCCGACCAGCGTGCTGCTGGCAGTCTCGGAACCTTCGCCATCCGGGTTCGCCTCGAGAATGACGATCTCGTTGGCGTTCGCGTAATCAATCAATTCCTTCTCGGACAGCGCCAGCCGCTCGCGCAGTTCCTCGATCTGTTCTTCGAGGAATTCGCGCGCTTCGATATTCGCTCCGAAGCGCTTCTCGTAGTTCGCCTGCAGGAACTCCTGCGCCCAGAGGTTCGCAAGCGTGGCCGAAACCGCGCGGCTCGGGCTGGAGAAACGAATGTCGACGAGGCTAGAGTTCGGGACCGGGTCGATCGTCACGTTGGACAGGAGGATCCGCTCGATCTGCCTCTCGGACACTTCACCGCCGCCGTCGAGACCGAAAGCGGTGAGGAATTCCTCGTCACGCGAGAGGTTGCCGGCATCGATCACGCGCTGTGCGAGGAATTTCGATTCCAGCAGTTCGTACTGCGTGTTGAAATACTGGATGTCCGCGCCGCGACCCTCGATTTCGATCGGTTCGGCATCGGTAACATTCGATACCACGCGCGAAATCTCGATCCGCGCGGTCGAGCGGTAGAGATTGGTGGCCAGCAGGGTTGCGACCACGCCGGCCAGCAGGCCAAGCGCGAGAATGCCGAGGATCCAGTACTTCAGGTTGAGCGCCTGGATGTAGAAGCGTTCCAGGTCGAGCCCGAAGAAATCGCTTCCCGGCCCTTCGTGGGCGGGATTTACGACCGGGTAATCGCCGGTGGTGGTGTTCGCGTTCATGGACCCCTCGCGATCAGTTGAATGTGCGATCGATCAGGATCGCACTGGTCGAAAGCAGCGGGATGAACTGGAGGATTGTATCCAGCGTGCGCCGCGAAGGGGAATCGCCGACGGTGACGATATCGCCCGGATAGATCAGCGGATCGGCGTAATTGCCCCGCTGGATGCCTTCGATGTTGTAGACCCCGATGTAACGCTGCCCCTCGACGACGCGCATGATCAGCACGTCGTCCGACTTTGCGTATTCCGCCAGGCCGCCGGCATTGTTGATCGCGCGAATGAGCGACTGCGAGGTCGCTGCCGGATAAGTGCCGGGCTGCTCCACCTCGCCGCCGATCGAAACCGACGGGACGGGCAGTTCGGCCGGGCGCACGCGCACTTGCGGATTGACGATGTATTCGCCGCGCAGCCGGTCCGCGATCATCTGCGCGACCTGGTTGGGCGTCTTGCCGCCGACATAGAGGTCGCCGACGAGCGGGAAGGCGATGTAGCCTTCGGCATCGGTCAGGTAAGTGCCGCTCAGGCGCTCAGCATCGAGCACGGTCACTTCGATCCGCTCCTGCGAGCCGACCGTATAGGCGGTCACCCCTGCCGGCGCGGGCAGTTCGGTGAGCTGTGCGACCTCGATATCGGGAGACATGCCGAAACTGCGGTCCTTGGCACAGCCCGTCAGGACCGTTGCCAGCGCAAAGGCGGCAATCAACTTGCTGGTAAATCTCGTCATCGGACCCTTCAAATCCCGTTCCCGTGCGGCCTTAACCGTCGGCTTGGCATAGTCAAAGATGTTTTTCCAGAGCAGCGCCCTGCCCTGTTCGTGGCATGCCGCCGTAGCGGCGCGAGGCGTCCCTAGCGCCCGTCCCTGAAAGTGGCTCGCTCCACGCACAGCAGCGCGACGAGCCAGACCGCGACCAGCTGGAACAGCGGCGCGCGCAGCGGATAGTCGACCAGGCTTCCGAATGCGATGATCGCGCCGACGCTCAGCCAGAAGACCAGCCGCCCGAAACCTGCCGGTCCGCTCCACGGCGTCGAGGCAAGCGTGCGGAAGAGCCAGAGGCAGAAGGCGACGAGGATCGCAATGGCCGGAATGCCGCCCTCGATCAGCAGCTGGGCCCAGTCGTTATGCGCCATGTTGACGTAGGACGAGATCATCAGGCTGTCGGGTTCGTGGATGTGATAGACTTCCTCGAACGATCCGAACCCGCTGCCGAGCAGGCCGTAGGACAGGATCATCGTGCCGAGCGTCGGGAGCAGGCCCCAGCGCAGGTCCTCGAACGATCCCGATGCCGCGACGCGCTCCAGCGCCGGAATGCGATCCGCACTGATAAACACTGCGACGATGCCGACGATCGCGACTGCCGCGAGCGCCAGGATCCAGTGCGCCTTGAGGCGGATTTCGGTTTGCCCGCCGTGACGGATGCGCTTGTGCGCGAAAACCCGCACTGCGAGCCACAGCAGGAAACCGCTCGCCAGCAGCGCCAGGACCATGGTCAGCAGGCCGGCACGCGAACCGCCCACCAGCGCGGCGAGCAGGACCAGCAGGAACAGCGCGCCGAGGCCGATGCGGGGCAGCGCCTCGCTGAAACCCATTTCCGGCATTGCGATGCTGTAGGCGATCGCGACGAGGGTCAGCGCGGACAATACGGCGGAATGGTTGTGGTTGGCGAAGAAGCCGACCGGAGAACCGCGGTTGGTGATCTCGTAGAAATAGAGCGGGTCGGGATTGCCGCCGACGATCTGCAGCAGGCCGAGCGCGGCATTGGCCGAACCGATCGCGACGATCAGCAGGATCAGCGTGCGCCTGTTCGCGCCGAGCGACGCGACGAGGAGGAAGCCGGTTATCGGCACGATAAGGCTCGCCAGCGCATTGAGCGTGCGCGAGGGGACCATGGAGATCGGCCGCCAGATATCGTTCATGCCGAGCGCTGCGCCCATCTCGGCCTCCGGACCGCGGCCCGGCAGGGACTGCCAAATGCCCGGCGGCAGCGGGATCAGCTGCACCGCCATCCACCCGGCGAGCAACAAGAGCAGGACCAGCGGCGTGCGAAAATCGGCCACGCGGTCGCGCGCGAAGAAATAGATCGCCGGGATCAGGAACAGCGCCGCAAGCGGGCGCAGGGCGGCCAGCTGGATCGCGTCGAAGCGCGAGCTACCGCCGAAGACGGCGACGACCGCCGCGAACAAAGCCAGTGCGACCCAGCCATGGCGAACAGCGGCAAAAGACTCGCTGCGAATGATCTTCATGTCTGAAAAAGGCCCGATCCGTGCAAAACTGGCGCGACTGGGTCCGGACGTCATGTCCGGGCCGGAATGCGCGCGGGGTTTCGGTTCGCGGGCCGCTTATGTCAAGTGTCTCTGCCGGTTGCGCGGCGCGGGATCGAATGCATGGTTGACGCAGGCGCGGGGCTTCCCCAAGGCACCGCGCGACGTAGATACGGGCGCCGGCACCTCGCCGCGCCACAGGCTTAGGAATTGGTGTCGCATGGACCTTTCAGACAAGACGATTGGGGTTATCGGGCTCGGCTATGTCGGCCTGCCGGTCGCGGTCGAGTTCGGCAAGAAGCGCAAGGTCGTCGGTTTCGACATCCGTGAAAAGCGCGTTGCCGACCTCGCGAAAGGCCATGACGAGACGCTCGAGGTGGAGGCAGGCGACCTCGCCGCCGCGTCGCAGCTCACCTTCAGCTGCAACCCGGCGGACCTGAAGGACTGCGGCGTCTACATCGTCACCGTGCCGACGCCGATCGACGATGCAAACCGTCCCGACCTCACCCCGCTGGTCAGGGCTTCGGAAACCGTCGGCGCCGCGCTCTCGAAAGGCGACGTCGTGATTTACGAGAGCACCGTCTATCCGGGCGCGACGCGCGAGGTTTGCGTGCCCGTGCTCGAGCGGGTCTCGGGCCTTACGCACAACGAGGATTTCTTCACCGGCTACAGCCCGGAGCGGATCAATCCGGGCGACAAGGAGCGGCGCCTCGCCACCATCGTGAAAGTGACCAGCGGCTCCACCCCGGACGTCGCCGACGCGGTCGATGCGCTCTATGCCGAAGTGGTGACGGCAGGCACCCACAAGACCAGCTCGATCGAAGTGGCCGAGGCCGCCAAGGTTATCGAGAACACCCAGCGCGACGTGAACATCGCGCTGATCAACGAACTTGCGATCCTGTTCGACAAGATGGGCATCGACACGCGCGACGTGCTCGAAGCGGCGGGCACAAAGTGGAACTTCCTGCCTTTCCGCCCGGGCCTCGTCGGCGGGCACTGCATCGGCGTCGATCCCTTTTACCTCACCCACAAGGCGCAGCAGGTCGGGCATCACCCCGAAATGATCCTCGCGGGTCGCCGGGTGAACGATTCCATGGCCGACTATCTCGCCGACCGTCTGGTCCACCTGATGCTCAAGAAGCGTTTGCCGGTGGCAGGGGCGCGCATTCTGGTGCTTGGCCTGACCTTCAAGGAAAACTGCCCCGACCTGCGCAATTCCAAGGTCGCCGACGTCGTTCACCGGCTCGAGGAATTTCACGCCGATGTCGACGTCTACGATCCGTGGGTCGACGCGGACGAGGCCGAGCACGAGTTCGGCATCCGCCCGCTTGCCGACAAGCCGGCGAACGGCGCCTACGATGCGGTCCTGCTCGCCGTCGGACACCACCAGTTCGCCGAAGCGGGCGCCGCCGCCGTGCGCGAGCATGGCAAGGACGGCGCGGCCTTCTTCGATGCCAAGGGCCTCTTCGGCAAGGAAGAGAGCGACGGCCGGCTGTGACGGGCGAAGCCGCCAGCGCCGCAGCCCCGGTGCGGGCCGTGCTGCTCAACGATACGCGGGTCGACCGCCACCACGGCTGCACCACCGTCATCGAGACGATCGACACGCTGGCCGCGAAGAACGGCATCGAGATCGTCGCGCGCGCGCCTGCCCATGCCAACTGGCGCGAGGATGACGCGGTCCGCTCGGCCATCCGCGAGGCGGACTGCATCATCGTCAACGGCGAGGGCACGATCCATCACGACAGGCCGGCCGGCAAAGCGCTGCTCGCTGCCGGGCCCTATGCGAAGGAACGCGGCAAGAAGGCTTTCCTGGTCAATTCGACGTGGCAGGAAAACTCGGCCGAGAGCCTCGAAATGCTGCGCGATTTCGACATCGTCACCGTACGCGAAAGCGCCAGCGAGGCGGAACTCGTGGGGCATGGCTTCACCCCGCGCCGCATCCCGGACCTGGCGCTCTACCATGCGCCGCTTGCCGGGGAGCCGCGCGAAGGCATCGGCTATTGCGACAGCGTGCAGGGGCCGAAGGCGCTCGCGCTCTATCGCAAGATGTGGGCGATCGATGCCGAGCCGCTGCCGATCGTCCAGCTTTCGCTCGCGCCGATGGAGATGCTGCGCTGGCTCAAGCGCTACGATCCGAGCGTGACGGCGCTGCTCAACCCGCTCCATGCACGCGATGCCTTGCGCGCGACGTGGCAGGACTACCAGATGCAGACCGACGAGCGCGACGAGTTCACCGCGCTTGTCGCCGAGCGCGAGCTGATCGTGACGGGCCGCTTCCACATGATGATCTTCGCGCTCGCCGCCGGAACGCCTCTGCTCGCGCTCGGGTCGAACACGCACAAGATCGAGGCCACGCTGGCGGATGCGGGGCTCGAGCCATGGCGCGCGATCCCCGACGCCTCGCATATCGACGACGCCCTGCTCGAACGCGCCGCGCAGTGGCATGGCGAGGAGCGGGCGAAGCTCGAAAGGTTCGTGACCGAGGGACGCGGCGCAATGGAGCGGGTTTTTGCCGACATCGCGGCGATGGCGCGCGGTGGCTGAGCGCGACACTCTCGACCCGGTCGTCGATGCGACGGCGCGCACCACGCGGTCGGTCGACGAGGTCGAGGACCTGCTGTGGCGACTGGAACTCGCCGCACATTCCGCCATGGGGCCGGCCGGGACTGGCGACGACGACGCGGCGGGCGGCGGCTTGCTTACCCAGATCGCTGCAAGCATCATCGCGCTCGCCACCCTCCTGTGGCTGCTTGCGCGGCACGGAGGCACTTCGCCGGGCAAGGCACGCAGATTGCTCGAACGTGGTGCGACGGTCTTCGCCGCACATGCCGAGGACAGCACCCGCACCCGCCACCTGCGCCGTGCGCTCGCCGAATATGAGGTAGCGGAGAAAGAGGTTCTCCTTGTCGGTCGGCCAGCGGCAGGCGTCGAGGCCGCCGCTCGCAATTTCGACCCCGACGGCCAGCTGCAAGGCGCGCTTTACATTCGTCCGGTAACGCTGGGCGCTGCAATCGGAGCGCTTCCGCAAGCGATCTCCCTGCTCACCCGAGGGCTGCGCGAAACTCGTGGCTACCGGGGCAGGATCGCCTTTCGCGACCGGATTGGCATGGCTTTTCGCATGGCTCTGGGCACTGCACATGCACGCTGGTGGCACCAAGCCGCGAGCGGGCTGCCGACCGAGCGCGCGATATTCGCCCACACGGGCAATGCCGATACCTCCCAGCTCGAGCAGGCCATGCAGGCCAGCGGCATCCGCACGATCCACGCAGTTCACGGGACGAATATCGGCTGGGCCTTCGCCGGACTGTCGGACGTGGCGCAATTCCCGAGCGGGGCCGATGCTGCGCTTGGCGAAAAACTTCCGGCCTATGGTCGCTGCATGCATATCCCGATCGAGCGACCCGCGGTTTCGCAGGGCAATGGCGACTGGGCTCTGCTGACGTCCTACACGCACCTGCAGCACCCCGCCTTCGCCGAGCACGGCTCGCGGCTCGACTGCCGCCTGGTCAAATGGGTTGCCGATGCAGCCAAGGCGGCCGGGCAGGACCCGTCGCGCATATTCTGGCGACCGCACCCGCAGATCGACATCGTGCCAGGCAGCGAACGCGAGCGGCTCCAGGAGGCAGTCGCTAAGGCGGGTTTCACGCGCTGGCCTGCCGACCTGCCTTATGAAGCGCTCGCTGAATTCTCCGCTGCGATCACCACGCCCTCGACCGTCATGACCGATGGCTTGCGCCTCGGCCAGCCGGTTATCGTCGCCAGCCTCTCGCCGCTGCAATCTGACCTGCTCTACGCACGCTATCCGCTGCTGGTCGAAAGCGAAGAGGCACTGGCCAGCGCAATCGCGCGACTAACCGGCGCCTCGCGCGGCGAGGCGTTCGACGAGGCCTGGTCGGCTATAGAACCCGGCGCACGGCTGCAGATCGCCCGGCTGCTGGAGCTGGTCTAGAAATCGACCCCGGTTTCGAGCTCGATCTCGTCGACGAGCAGGAAATTGCGATAGGGGAAGTGCGGCAGGCTGTTCGCCGAATAGGTCAGCCATGCGACCATCTGCCCGATGAGCGTGAAGGTGATCACGATGCTGGCGATCGGCCTGCTGCGTTCTGCGAAAATATTCGGCAGGGCGGAAATCGCATACATCGTCATCGGGAAGAAGTAGATCAGGATGCGGGCGGTCACCACCGGGAAGAAATACCCAACCGGTGCGATCGCCAGCGCGAAGATCGCCATGCGCCGGATGATCGTCGGCCCGAACAGGAGGTCCCGTTTTCGCCACAGCAGCGGCAGGGCGAGCGCTGGCACGATCGTCAGCAGCATCTGGAGATACGACCCGCTCGATTGCGCGTGCTCTTCGTCGCTGAGATAGGTCGTTGCGGCATACTCGATGCGGCCGAGCTGGTTGAGGACGTAGAATGCGACGACGAAGAAGACTGCGCCCATGACGATCCGCGCTGCAGTCGGCACCTTCGCTTCCCAGGCGACGAAGATCAGCATCATCGCGGCGCTGTAGTGGAAGGTGGCAGCAAGCGCGATCAGGCCGACTTTCCACGCGACCGGGCTGGTCCGCCACTTCGACAGCACGATCATCAGGATACCCGCGGCAAGCGCCTGCCGGTTGGCCGACATCGCGACGACGACGGTGAGAAACGGAATTCCTGCCAGCAGCGCCAGCTTGGGCGACGGACATGTGCGCGCGAACATGATCAGCCCGGCGGCGAACACGATCGCAGTCACGAAGTTGGCGAAGTAGATCCCGATCCCGGTGTAGGTCGAGATGAGCATGAGCAGCGAGTAGCCCGGCTCACTGACTGAGAGGGAGCGCTCGAGGTCGAGGGCCGTGTCGACCTGGAAGATCAGACGCAGGTAGTTGTTCCAGTCCATCCCGACGTGATGGCGCAGCCCGACGAACAGGACGATGGCGAGAAATGCCAGCACGGCATAAGGGCGCGAGATCTCCTGCCGGTTGAGCAGTAGCGCAGGAATTGCGAAAATCGCGATGAAAGTCAGATAAGGCCACATGAAAGCAAGCTCGCTCGAAAGTTCTGGCGGGCGACCGCTCCAGGCTGGCGATTTCCCCTAGGTTTTCGATAGTCGGTCAACTATGGCCGGTGCAACCCAGTCAGCTATATGAACGTGCAGAATGATTTCTGCGGAGCGATATTAATGCAGCCGAAGAAGACCATTTTTTACGAATTGAACGAAGTTCCCCGGCGGATCTTCGAACATTTCGCAAAGCTGCCGGAAATGAACGCGCTCGGGCGCCTCGCCGCCCACGCCCGCAAGTACGAAACCGTGGCCGAGGATACCGGCCATCTCTCGCCCTGGATTACCTGGCCGACCCTTCATCGCGGCGTGATCAATGAAGAACACGGCATCTCCGACTTCGGGATGGACCTGTCGCATGTGAACCGCGAGCTTCCTCCGATCTGGTCGCTGCTCAAGAATGCGGGCAAGAAGGTCGGCGTGTTCGGATCGCTGCACAGCTATCCGCTGCCGGCCGATGCGAACGAATACGCCTTTTTCGTGCCCGATACCTTCGCCGCCGGACCCGAATGCTTCCCGCAGAAGTACGAAGCGTTCCAGCAGTTCAACATCTCGATGGTCGAGCAGAACGCGCTCAACGTGAAGAGCGGCATTCCCCTTCGCGGCGCGGTCGATTTCCTGCGCCGCGCGCCGGGTCTTGGCCTGCGCCCGGCAACCGTCGGCAAGATCGGCAAGCAGCTCGCCTCGGAGCGGATCATCAAGGACCGCATCGTGCGTCGCCGGACCTCGCAGACGCAGATTGCATTCGACTTCTTCCTGCAGGCGCTCGCGGCGGACAAGCCCGATGCCTCGTTCTTCTTCACCAACCACGTCGCATCCTCGATGCACCGCTACTGGCCCGCGCTGTTCCCGCAGGACTACGAGGCAGGCCGCTTCTCCGAGGACTGGGCCAGCCAGTGGGCGGGCGAAATCCCCTTCGCCATCCGCGAGGCGAACAGCCAGCTGTCGGACCTGATGCGCTTCTGCGACCGCAACCCGGGGTTCCAGCTGGTCGTGACGACGAGCATGGGGCAGGCCGCCGTCGAAGACCGCAAGCCGGTCAACACCGCAGTCACGATCTCGAACCTCTCGCGCCTGATGGCAGCGATGGGCCTTGCCGAGGGCGAATGGGACCGGCGCCCCTCGATGGCCCCGCAATATAACGTGTGGGTCTCCGAAGATGCGCGCCAGCGTCTCGTTCAGAAACTCGGTGCGCTCGACATCGGCGGGCACCATATCGATGTGCAGGACCTTGGATCGGGCGTGCTCCGCCTCGAGCTCAAGGCCGAGAACATCGACGATCTCGTCGTCACGTTCGAAGGAGACAAGGTCGACCCTGGCAGCTTCGGCTTCACCAACCTTCACTTGCAGGATGCAGCGGGCGCCAACGCCTATCACATCCCCGAAGGGCTAATGATGATCTACGATCCGCAGGACCTGGGCGAACGCAGCGAATTCGAAAGCCATCGCATCTCGACCACCGAGGTCGCGCCTTCGATCCTGCAGGCGTTCGGCGTCGACCGGCCCGGCTACATGCGCGCGCCGCAGCCGCTCTGACGGGTGGCGGGTCAGTCGTGCGCGTAAACAGGAGAACCGGGAAGCTCTGGCTGGTGCTGGCGGTGCTGATCGCGCCGCTGCCGTCCTTCCTCAAAGTGCCGTTTTACCGGATAGTGTTCGGCTACCGGATCGGGCGGAAGGTCAGGATCGGCCTTAGCCTGTTGATCGCGGGCGAATGCGAAATCGCCGATGGCGCGCGCATCGGGCACGGCAACCTCGTAATCCATTGCCAGCGTTTCGTCATGGGCAGCGAAGCGGTAATCGGCTTCGGCAATATCATCCGCGGCGGACGATCGGTGACGCTCGGCGACCGCTGCTCGATCACGCGCTTCAACGAGATCAATTCGATCATCGACGCCGATATCGACAGCGGCAAGACAGCTTCGGCCGAGGAAGCGGGCCACTTCGTGCTCGGCGAGGCGGGCATCATCACCGCCCAGCACAAAGTCGACTTCACTGGCGGCGTGACGATCGGCGACAACGCCATTCTCGGCGGCCGTCTGTCCAGCTTGTGGACCCACAACCGCCACCTCGACGGGCCTATCCGCATCGGGCGCAATACATACATGGGTTCGGGCATCCAGATGGTGCCCCGCTCGGCAATCGGAGACTTCTGCATCGTCGGGATCGGCAGCGTCGTGACCAAGGCCTTCACGTCCGAAATGATGTTGCTAGGCGGCAATCCGGCCAAGGAGATCAAGCCGCTCGACGAGGACTCCAAAATCCTCGTCACGCGCCCGACCCGTATCGATCTCGAGCCGGTCGCTGGCGAGGATGCGGCCTAAGGCCCGGTCATGCGTTTGCTGTTTGCCATCAAGGGGCTGGTCATCGAGGGCGGCGGGGCCGAGCGCGTGTTCGTCGACGTGGCCAACGCGCTGTCCGCGCGCGGCCACGAAGTATCGATCGCCACTTTCGACCGGCTCGAGCGCGACCTGTTTTACGATGTCTCGCCCGACATCCCGGTCCACCGCCTCGGGTTCGGCGAACCGGGTGTTCCGACGCCGCGCTGGACCGTGCCGATTACGCTGCGCCGCTTCCACCGGCTCGCACGCGAGCTCCAGCCCGATGCGGCAGCGGCGTTCATGCATTCGACCTATGTGCCGGTGTTTTTCGGCCTGCTCGGGACCGGCGTGCCGCTGGTGCTTAGCGAGCATACGGCGGCGGCCCATTTCGAGGATCGCCCGTTGCAGCGCGCACTCGTCAGCTTCGTGCAGAAGCACAGCTACGCCAAGACGGTCGTCTCCGACGTAATCCGCGACGAGCATCCGCCCGCCAGCCGCGACAACCTCGTCGTCGTGCCGAACCCGGTCGACATGGCGAGCTTCGCCCCGGCGCGAGAGATCGAGCCGGAGAAAGTGATCCTGTGCGTCGGCGGCTTGCGCGTCGAAAAGGGGCAGGACGTACTCGTGAAAACCTTCGACCTCGTCGCAGGCGAGTTTCCCGACTGGCGACTGAGGCTTGTCGGCGACGGCGTCACTCGCCCGCAGATCGAGGCACTTGTCGCGCAGGCGAAGCATGGCAATCGGATCGAGCTGGCAGGCGTGCAGAAGAACGTCCCGCCGGAATATGCCCGCGCTGCCTTCGCCGTCGTTCCCTCGCGCTATGAATCGCTCGCGCTGGTCGCGATCGAGGCCATGGCGAGCGGCAGGCCGGTCATCGGCTTTTCCGATTGTGCCGGCCCCGCCAAGCTGATCGAGGACGGCGTGAACGGCATCCTCGTCAATCCCGGCAGCGACCGGGTGGAGGCGCTGGCCGAGGCGATGCGCAGGCTGATGCGGGAACCCGAAACACGCCGCACGCTCGGCGAAGCGGCACCGGCGAGTGTCACCGAGTACTCCGCCGAAGCGGTTATCGATCATTGGGAAGCGTTGCTCGAAGGAGCAAAGGACAAAGCTCCGATAGCCCGAGAAGGATGACCAAGCGGAAGAGCCCAAGGGTGCGAATACGGCGCGCGATTGCGGGGATCGCCGCATTGGGTGCGCTGATGCTCGTTGCCTGCATAGGCTGGTTCGTCCTTGGCCCCGCGAGCCGCATTTCCGACTATTCCGAGCAAGGCATTCCCGACGGAGCGGCCCCGAGGCTTACAGCCACCGAGATCAGGGATTTGCCTCTCAGCTGCGAGCTTGTCGCAACCGGCGGCACGGCCAATGCCGATGGAGACCTTCCGTACCGCAACCATGCCTATCTTGCCCGGTACGATGGGCGATACTTCGTGATGTTCAGCCGATGGTACGGCGTCGAGGACCAGCCAGGAAGCATTGTCGAATATGCGACTTCGAACGACGGCACGACCTGGACCGCGCCAAAAATCCTTGCCGAGCCGGTCGCCGGGCACGGAATCATTGCGCGGGGTTTCGTCGAGCGGGACGGAAAGCTTTTTGCCTGGCATGCAACTCACACGGGCGACACGTTTTTCCGCAACGGGAAAAGGTTCGCCAATTCGGCCGAGCACAGGGAGGAGCGAAATATCGCCATCCTGGAAAGCGAATGGCTCGGCGACGGGCGCGGCTGGCGGCCTAACCGTGTCGTCCTGGAAGGCTTCCTGAACAATTATTCGCCGCGTCGTTTCGGACAATCGCAGATGATGGCGGTGCGCGACCAAGACCGCGTGACCTATCTTGCCCGAAGCGTGGACGGAGACGATTCCTGGCAATTGAGCGAGCCCTTGCCGCGGCCTGATTCCCCTCCACCTGGCCTGCTCGGCATGCATCTTCCCGACGAGCCGGTAGTCATGTCCAACGAGCAAGATTCCGCACACGTGATCCTTCGCAACAACAACACCGAGGATCGAAGGCTATGGGCGGCCGAACTTGTGGGAGGGGAATGGCAAGAGCCCTACCCGCTTCCATTCCCATCGGACGCGAGCAAGTTCCTTCCGCTCGAACTGGCCGACGGCCGCACCGCCCTGATCGGTAATTTCGAGCCGGATGTGCATCGGGCGCTCCTCAACATGGCAATCAGTAGCGATGCCTCTACCGACTACGGCACGATTTTCCGCCTGGCGCCTGAGGGGCAGATCTCGGGATTGCTGTGGCGATCGCCGCAATATCCCCACGCGATAGTTTCGGGCGATACGCTGATGCTGGCTTTCGCGCTCAGCAAGCGGGACATCTCTGTCTGTGCGGCTCCCGCCACTCTGGAGGGCCTCGAGGCTCAATCATCCTTTGAGTTGATGCCGCGCCTGTTCAAGGGCCTGTGCAACCGCGGCCTGCCAAAGTATGTGCGGCGCGCACTCGGCTACGCCGTATGCCGTGAACACTTGGTCTGGGGCTGAAATTCAATGTGCGGGCTGGCAGGATTTTTCGGCTTCGGAGCGGTCGGTGATGCGGCGGCGTCGCTGACGGCGATGACCGATGCCATCGTCCATCGCGGGCCGGACGCGGATGGCGCGTGGATCGATGGGGAGGCGCAGATCGCGCTCGGCCACCGCCGCCTCTCGATCATCGACCTTTCGCCGAGCGGCGCGCAGCCGATGGTCTCGCACGATGGCCGCATGGCCTTCGCCTTCAATGGCGAGGTCTACAACTACCTCGACATCCGCGCCGATCTCGAAGCGCGATACGGCCCGATCGAATGGCGCGGTCATTCCGACAGCGAGGTCGTACTCGAAGCATTCGCGCGCGACGGCATCCAGCCGGTGCTAGACAGGATCGACGGCATGTTCGCCATGGCGGTGTTCGACCGCGAGACGCGCGAGCTGACGCTGGTCCGCGACGCTTTCGGCGAGAAACCACTCTACTACGGCCTGTGGCAGGGCAGTTTGCTGTTCGCCTCCGAGCTGCGATCGATGGAAGCGCTCGAGGGTTTCGCGCCCGCGATGGATCTCGATGCGCTCGGCGACTTCTTCAAATATTCCTACATCCCCGGCCCGAGCACGATCTGGCAGGGCATTTCCAAGCTACCGCCTGCGCACCGCATCACCGTCAAGCTCGACGACATACGCGAGGCAAGAATGCCGCAGCCCGTCGCCTGGTGGGACGCGGTAGGCGATGCGCTCGCGGCGCGAGGTGCGACTTTCGCAGGCTCTGCACGGGAAGCGCGGGAGGAAGGCGACCGGCTGCTGATGGCTTCGGCCGGCAGGCGACTGATGTCGGACGTACCGCTCGGCGCTTTCCTGTCGGGCGGGATCGATTCCTCGATGACGGTCGCGCTGATGCAGGCGCAGGCCGACCGCCCGGTGCGCACATTCTCGATCGGCATGGACGTGCCCGGCTTCGACGAAAGCCCCGCCGCGCGCGCCGTCGCCGAGCATCTCGGGACCGACCATACCGAGCTCGTCCTGACGCCCGCGCAGGTGCAGGACGCGATCCCGCGCATCGCGCATGTGCATGACGAGCCGTTCGCGGATTCGAGCCAGGTGCCGACCTTCCTCGTCTCGCAGATGGCGCGCGAGCATGTGACGGTCGCGCTGTCTGGCGACGGGGGCGACGAGATTTTCGGCGGCTACAACCGCTATTTCAACGGCCCCCGCGTGTGGAACCGCGTCGCCGGACTGCCCGCCCCGCTGCGCAAGGCCGCAGGCGGCGCGCTGGCTGCGATCCCGCAGGGGTTGATCGACGGGGCGACGAGGCTCGCCGGTCCGCTCGCGCCGAAGGAGCTCGCCGCAGGGCGCGCGAGCGAGAAGGTCCAGAAACTCGCCCGCGTGCTGGCAACGCAGGACGAGCGCGCATTCCACGACCGGCTGCTGGCAACCGCCGATGCGCCGGAGACGATGCTGTCGGTCGATGCGCGCCTTTCGCGCCTTAGCGAGCGGCAGGACGCGCGCGCCGCCGCGCTCGATTTCGCGCAGCGTGCCATGCTGGTCGATACGGCCAACTACATGCCGGACGACGTGCTGGTAAAAGTCGACCGCGCGGCGATGGCCGTCTCGCTCGAAACGCGCACGCCCTATCTCGAACGCGATCTCTTCCGCTTCGCCTGGTCGCTGCCGGAGGAACTTCGCGCAGGCGGCAAGGAAGGCAAGCGCCTGCTGCGCGACATGCTTTACGCACGCGTCCCGCGCGAACTGGTCGACCGGCCCAAGGCGGGCTTTTCCATCCCCGTCGGCCGCTGGCTGCGCGGAGGCCTGCGCGAATGGGCCGAGAGCGAGCTGTCGCGCGATGCACTGGCCCGCAGCGGCCTGCTCGACGCGGACACCATCCGTCGCCGCTGGCAGGAGCACCTGTCCGGCAAGCGCGACCATGAAACGCTGCTGTGGAACGTACTGATGTTCCAGGCGTGGCAGCACGGCCGGGCGGGCTGATGCTGCGCAAGCTCATCTCCCAGGCGGTGTCGGTTGCCGGCCTGCGGGTCGTCGGAACCGGGCTCGGCGTTGGCGTGTCGATCGTGCTGGCCCGCGCTTTCGGGACCGAGGCGCTGGGCGTCTATTCGTTCTGCATCGCCCTGATGATGCTTGCCGCCGTGCCGATTTCCAACGGCTGGGCCGGGATGTTGCTCAGGAGCGTTGCGAAGCAGGGACGCCTCGACGGGCTCTCCCGATCGATGGCGCGATATGGCGCGATGGGTGCTCTCGTGACCGCTTCGATTGCAATGGTCGCAGGCGCGCTCGCCGTTTCCTTCGGCAGCAACGATATCGCGCAGGCGCTGGAGCCGGTGGCCTTTTCCGCCATCGGCCTGCTCGCCATTGCGCTGCTGGCTGACCAGGTCAGCGCATTGCGGATGGCGAGCCTGCGCGGGATCGACCGCCCTGCCCTCGCGCAGATTCCCGAGATGATACTGCGCCCGGCACTGCTCATCTGCGGGATCGGGCTGGTCTGGGCGCTGCTGCAGCCCGAAGGCCTCGCGCAAACCATGCTTGGCGTCTTCGCCGCAGTTGCCGTTGCAGCACTGGCGAGCGCAGTCGTCGGGCAATGGATCCTGTCACGCGTAACGCAGGTTCGCCCCTTGCGCGACGTCGATCCCGAGACGCGGCGTATGTGGATCGCCAGTGCCGCCGCCCTCGCCGGGAGCGCGGGGCTGGTGCAGCTCAACGGCTATATCGACCTGCTCCTCCTTGGCGGTATGCGCGGGGCGGAAGAAACCGGGCTCTACCGCGCCGGGCTGCAGATCGCGATGCTGGCCAATTTCGGCTACATCGCGCTCAACATGCTGGCCGGCCAGCGCTTTTCCAACTTCTTGGCGCAAGGCGATACCGCGTCTGCGGCGCAATCGGCTCGCTATCTCGCCCGGCTCGCCCTGCTGACCGCACTGCCGCTGCCGATTGTCCTGCTGATAGCGGGAGAGTGGCTCTTCACGCTGCTGTTCGGCCCGGAGTTCGCCCCTGCCGCAACACCCGCGCTGATCGTTTCGCTCGGCTTCTGCTTCAGCGCAGGGATCGGCATGGCGCATGCGCTGCTGATCATGAGCCACGGCGAATTCATCGCCATGCGAACGACTGCCGTCGCGCTGGCGATCAATGTCGCATTGTGTTTCGCCCTTATCCCGGCCTACGGGCTGATCGGAGCGGCCCTCGCCAATGTCGGAGCGAGCGTCTGCTGGAATATCCTGCTGTGGTATTTCGCAAGGCAACGCACGGGTATCGACTCCAGTTTTCTTGGATTTCTTGCGCCCTCTACTCGCCCCGGCTAGACAAGTCGGCGATTGGAGGGAGGGCCGATCAAGCAAATCCTTAAGTCTACTGCGCGGCGATTACTGACCGCACGCCCGATCAGCCGTGTCGCGGTCGGTACAGCGCGCGCGCTTCCGGGCAATTGGCAGAAGCGCCTGCCGGTCAATGTGCCCGAAAGCAGGCTGGTGCTCGATAGCGGGGCGAGCGTTTCGCTGGCGCAGCCACATCGCTGCCATGTCGCGCAGGAAGTGTTCTGGGGCGCGGGCCAGCTCGACAGCGGGCAGGATCGCAACGCGCTCAAGGCCGCGCTGGCATTCTCGCGCGACGCCGCGACCTTTCTCGACATCGGGTCCTACACCGGCCTGTTCGCTCTTGCAGCCGCGCGATCGAACCCTGGCCTGCAGGCCTATGCCTACGAGATCGTCGGCGAGAATTTCCTCCTCCTGTGGGAGAACACACTGCGCAACGATCTCGGCGACCGGGTCCACCCGCGGCTTGTCGCGATCGGCGGAGAGGACGGCGAAATCCGCATCCCCTACAACCAGTCCGACGGGCAGCTTGCCTCCTCGGTCGACATTGGCTGGAGCACCGATCACGGCGTTCGCGTGCCGATGAGGCGCCTCGACGACCTTCACCTCGACAGCCCCGGACCCGTCGCGGTGAAGATCGATGTCGAAGGGTTCGAAATGGAAGTCTTCGACGGTGCGCGCGAATTCCTCGCCCGTCACAAGCCCGACATGGTGTGCGAAGTGCTGCGCCGCGCCAAACGCGTGCCGGAAATGATGAAGCTGCTGGAAAGCCTCGGTTATCGCTGGTTCCATATCCGCGAGGAGGGATTTGCCCGCCGCGAGACGATCGTTGCCGACAAGCACCGGCGCGACTGGATGTTCACTTGCAGGAGCGATGAAGAAATCGCCGCATTGGGCCTCGAATTGATCGACTGACGCCGCTAAGAGGCGCCCCGAACAACTCGAAAGTACCGACATGACCAGCGAAATCAGCCCCTCGGCCTGCGGCGCCGAAGTGCTTCGTACCGAAATTGCCGCGCTCGAGCAGATGGCCGATGCGCTGGGTGCGGATTTCGACCGCGCGGCGCAGATGATGCACGACTGCAAGGGGCGCGTGATCGTCTCCGGCATGGGCAAGTCGGGCCATATCGGCAACAAGATCGCCGCGACGCTGGCGTCGACCGGCACGCCGTCTTTCTTCGTCCATCCGTCCGAGGCGAGCCACGGCGACCTCGGCATGATCACGAAGGACGACGTCTGCATCGTCATCTCCAATTCGGGCGAGACGGCGGAGCTGCACGGGCTGCTCGCCTATATCGCGCGGTTCGACATCGCGATGATCGCGGTCACCCGCAATGGCGAGAGCACGCTCGCCCGCCAGGGCGATGTCGCGCTGCTTTTGCCGCAGGCGCCCGAGGCGTGCAGCGTCGGCATGGCCCCGACGACCTCGACCACCTGCACGCTCGCGCTGGGCGATGCGCTCGCGGTTGCCGTCATGCGGATGCGCGGCTTCCAGAAGGAGGATTTCCATGTCTTCCACCCGGGCGGAAAGCTCGGCGCACAGTTCCTGCGCGTGCGCGACGTGATGCACACGGGCGAGGAATTGCCGGTCGTCTCTGCCAGCCAGCCGATGGGCGAAGTGCTGGTCGAAATGAGCGCCAAGGGCTTCGGCGTTGCCGGTGTGGTCGGCGAGGACGGCAAGCTTGCCGGCATCATCACCGATGGCGACCTGCGCCGAAATCTCGACGGGCTGATGGACCGCACCGCGATCGATACGGCGACGCGCGACCCGCTTTCCGCGGAAAGCGACATGCTGCTCAAGGAAGCGATGGCGCGGATGAACGAGCGCAAGATCAGCGCACTGCCGGTGCTCGACGAGGATGGCGGCTTCGTCGGCCTCGTCCACATCCACGACTGCCTGCGCGCCGGCGTTGCCTGAGCGTCGGGCCTGAGCGGAGGTTCGCGCGATGCGCATCGTCCTGACCGTCAACGCGGCGTGGAATATCTGGAATTTCCGGCGGCCGCTGGTCGAGGCGCTGCTGGCTGACGGGCACGAGGTGACAATCCTCGCCCCGCGCGACGAGACTGCCGAGAAGCTCGAAAGCCTCGGTGCGCGTTTCGTCGACCTCGCCATGGATGTGCGCGGGCTGGGTGTTGCGCAGAACCTCGGCATGGTCGGCCATTTCCGCCGCCATTTCCGTGCGCTCGAGCCAGACATCGTGCTGAGCTACACGATCAAGAACAACATCTTCGGCGCGATGGCGGCAGGCGGAATGGGCGTGCCCTTCCTGCCGAATGTCACCGGGCTCGGGACGATTTTCCTCGGCTCGAAGCCGATGTTCCTCGCCGGAAAGCTGCTGTACCGCCGCGGCATGGGCAAGCTGCCGGTCGTCTTCGTGCAGAATGCCGATGACCGCGAGTTCCTGCTCGAAAACCGACTCCTGCGCGAAGAGCAGATGCGGCTGTTGCCGGGATCGGGCATCGACCTCGCGCAATTCGCGGCGAGCCCGCTTCCCGCAGAGGATGGCGGCCTCTCGTTCCTGATGATTTCGCGCCTGATCCGCGACAAGGGGACGATGGAATTCCTCGAAGCTGCGCGCATGGTTCGCAAGCGTCGCCCCGATTGCCGTTTCAGATTGCTCGGCCCGCTCGGCGCGGCCAACCGCACGGCGATTACGCAAGAAGAGCTGCAGCCCTATCTCGACGATGGAAGCGTCGAGTATCTCGGCGCGACCGACGATGTGCGCCCCTTCGTCGAGGCAGCACACTGCGTCGTCCTGCCCTCCTACCGCGAAGGCGCGCCGCGATCCTTGATCGAAGCCGCTGCCATGGGCCGCCCGGTCATCACCACCGATGTCCCCGGCTGCCGCGCTGTAGTCGACGACGGCAAGTCGGGCCTGCTGTGCAAGGTACGCGATGCGGCAAGCCTCGCCGAAGCCTTCGAG
The DNA here is from genome assembly GCF_004114695.1 of Erythrobacter sp. HKB08. Lineage (NCBI taxonomy): Bacteria > Pseudomonadati > Pseudomonadota > Alphaproteobacteria > Sphingomonadales > Erythrobacteraceae > Erythrobacter > Erythrobacter sp. HKB08. Next base: position 580,187 of record NZ_CP035310.1, on the reverse strand, counting down.
CGCTTCGCCGGGCTTTCACCCGAAGAGCGCCAGGCAATGGGCGATGCGGGCCGCGCCAAGATGGCGGCGGAATACGACGTTTCCATCGTCATCGAGCGTTACCGCCAAGCCATTGCGGAACTTGCCGCGACCGGCCCGAACGCCTAGCGCGCTCGCAATCATTCAACGGAGCCAGCTATGTCCGGCGACATCCTCATCGTCATTCCCGCCCGCTATGCCTCGCAGCGCTATCCCGGCAAGCCGCTTGCCGAGCTGAAGGGTGCCTCGGGCGAGGCCAAGACCCTGATCGAGCGCAGCTGGGAAGCCGCCAAGCGTGTCGGCTCGGCCAGCCGCGTAGTGGTCGCATCGGACAGCGACGAAATCCTCGATGCCGCGCGCAGCTTCGGGGCCGAGGCGATCTACACCTCTTCGGACTGCCGCAACGGGACCGAGCGCTGCGCCGAGCTGCTTTCCTCGCTCGACGAGGAGCCGGAAATCGTCGTCAATTTGCAAGGCGATGCGCCGCTCATTCCCGACTGGTTCGTCGAGGACCTCATCGCCGCCATGCGCGCCGACCCTTCGATCGACGTCGCGACGCCGGTCGTGCGCTGCGGACGCACGCTTTATGAAAAGCTGGTCGCGGACGAGAAGCGCGAGATCGTCGGCGGGACATTCGCCGCCGTCTCCAGCGCGGGCGATGCGCATTATTTCTCCAAGCGCATCATCCCCCATTTCGACCTTGGCAAGATCGGCGACGGGCCGCTTCCGGTGCTGCTGCATATCGGCCTTTACGCCTATCGTCCGGCAGCGCTCCGCCGCTATGTCGCAGGCGAGCCGACGCTGCTCGAACAGCTCGAAGGGCTGGAGCAGCTGCGCTTCCTCGATCTCGGCGCGAGGATCCGCGTGGTCGAGGTGAAGTCGCCCGAGTGGGAGATATGGGAACTCAACAACCCGAGCGACATCCCGCATATCGAGGCGTCGCTGCAGGTCATGGGCATCGACTGACGCCACTTTTCATCGCTGCACCAATGTTATAGTGGCGTCTGTCAAGCGACTGCCACAAAACTGGCATTTACGAAGCCTATCGGCTTTCCTCCAAGCACACAGATTCGACGGATACCAAAACGATCATGAAACTTTGCGGCAAGACTGTCGGGCTCGACCAGCCCTTTTTCCTCTTCGCGGGCCCCTGCGTCATCGAATCCGAGGACATGGCGCTGCGCACTTCGGAAGCGGTCAAGAAAATCGCCGACGAGCTCGGCATCCACACCGTCTACAAGAGCAGCTTCGACAAGGCGAACCGCACCTCGGGCACGAGCTTCCGCGGTCCGGGCCTGCATGAGGGCCTCGAAATCCTCGCCAAGGTGAAGCGCGAGATCGGCATTCCGGTGCTGACCGACGTGCACGAGAAGGAACAGGTCGCCGCCGTCGCCGAAGTGGTCGACGTGATGCAGACCCCGGCCTTCCTCGCGCGTCAGACCGATTTCATCCAGGCGGTCGCTGCCGCCGGCAAGCCGGTCAACATCAAGAAGGCGCAGTTCATGGCGCCGGGCGACATGACCAATGTCGTCGAGAAGGCCGTGACCGCATCGAAGGAAGCCGGGCACGACGGCGACAACATCATGGTCTGCGAACGCGGCGCGAGCTTCGGCTACCAGAACCTCGTTTCCGACATGCGCAGCCTCGCGATCATGCGCGAGACGGGTCGCCCGGTCGTGTTCGACGCAACGCACTCGGTCCAGCTTCCCGGCGGCCAGGGCAAGAGCTCGGGCGGCCAGCGCGAATTCGTTCCGGTCCTCGCGCGCGCGGCAGTTGCCGTCGGCGTCTCGGGCCTGTTCATGGAAACGCACCCCGATCCGGCGAACGCAAAGTCCGACGGACCGAACGCCGTGCCGCTCGACCGCCTCAAGGGCTTGCTCGAACAGCTCCAGCGGATCGACGAAGTGGTTAAATCGCAGCCGTTCCTCGAGCAGGACTTCGGCTGACTTCGACCGCGGCCCGGTGGGAGGGCCGCCAGGATTGGATTGATCGCAGCGCCCGCAGGCCTTGCGGGCGGAGGGACTGACCTATGCTGATGCAGCAAGCCGAACCCAAGGCGCTCCAGCGAACCCACCCGCTCGCCTACCAGAGCGTGCAGCTGTTCTGCTATCTCGCGCTCGGGATCGCCATGCCGACGGCCATCTGGCTGATCGGGCGGGCCGAACTAATCGATGCGCCTTATGTTGTCGGTACGGTGACTGCGACGACCGGCGCAGCAGTGGCGAGCTGGTACGTCCTCTCGCGCTTGCGCCAATATGCCAAGGCGCGGCGCCTGTCCTATGTGATCCCGGTCAACCTGCTCGCTTTCGCGGCGGCGGCAGCGGTGATCGGCATGCTGCGCTCGCCCTATTCGATCGCGCTGTTCGGCCTGTGCGCCGGTGCGACGCTGGTGACGAGCTACGTCCTCACCGCTTGGACGCGGCTCGGCAACAAGGCGCAATATATCGTGCCGGGCGGACGAGTGACCGAGATGCGCCCGCGCCCCGAACATGTCGCGGTCGCCTCGCAGGAAGAGTTCGAGGCGCTGATCGACAGCGGCAATCTCAACGGGTCGGTCGTCGGCGACCTGCATTTCGACCATCACCCGGAATGGGAACGCCTCTTCGCCAAGGCCGCCCTCAAGGGCATTCCGGTCTATCACTACCGCCAGATCACCGAGCTCGAGACCGGGCAGGTGCGGATCGACCAGCTGAGCGAGAACGTGCTCGGCTCGCTCATCCCCAACCTGCCCTACATGGCCGCCAAGCGCCTGGTCGACGTGCTCGCCGTGATCCTGCTCTCGCCGGTTCTGATCCTGCTGATGCTCGGCATCGCGCTCGTGATCAAACTCGATTCCAGGGGGCCGGTGCTGTTCGTCCAGGAACGGATGGGCTTTCGCGGCGAGGTCTTCCGCATGGTCAAGTTCCGCACCATGCGCGAGCGCAAGGTCGACGACCATGTCGATGCGCAGCGCCACGATTCCATGACCAAGGACGACGACGATCGCATCACCCGCGTCGGGCGCTTCCTGCGCAAAGTTCGGCTCGACGAGCTGCCGCAGGCGTGGAACGTGCTCAAGGGCGACATGAGCTGGATCGGCCCGCGCCCCGAAGCGCTCAGCCTGTCCGAATGGTACGAGACCGAAATCCCGTTCTATTCCTATCGCCACATCGTCCGCCCCGGCCTGACAGGCTGGGCGCAGGTCAACCAGGGCCACGTCACCGGGGTCGATACCGCGACCGACAAGCTGCGGTACGATTTCTACTACGTGAAGAACATCTCGCTGTGGCTCGACCTGCTGATCACATTGAAGACCCTGAGGGTCATCGCAGGCGGCTTCGGCGCCCGCTAATCCACGAAGGCACATTTCCATGCGAAAGGTATTCGTCACCGGCACCGCCGGTTTCATCGGTTTCCACCTCGCACAGCTGCTCCTGAAGGAGGGCTTCGAAGTCGTCGGCTTCGACGGGATGACCGACTATTACGACGTGCGCATCAAGGAACGCCGCCACCAGATGCTGCTGCAGAACCAGCATTTCAGCGCGCATATCGGCATGCTCGAGGATTTCGACGCGCTGCGCGAACTGATGCTGGCGGAAAAGCCCGACGTCATCGTCCATCTCGCGGCGCAGGCGGGCGTGCGCTACAGCCTCGAGAACCCGCGCGCCTATCTCGATGCGAATATCGTCGGCACGTTCAACATCATGGAATGCGCGCGCGAGCTGGAAGTCGACCATTTGCTGATGGCCTCGACCAGCTCGGTCTACGGCGCGAACGACGAGATGCCGTTCGACGAGCTGGAGCGGGTCGAGACGCAGATGACCTTCTACGCCGCGACCAAGAAGGCGAACGAATCGATGGCGCACAGCTATGCGCATCTGTGGAACCTGCCGACGACCATGTTCCGCTTCTTCACGGTCTATGGCCCGTGGGGCCGGCCCGACATGGCGCTGTTCAAGTTCACCAAGGGTATCCTCGAAGGCACCCCGATCGATATCTACAACCACGGCGAGATGTACCGCGACTTCACTTTCGTGACCGATCTCGTGCGCGGCATCCGTCTGCTGATCGACGCTGTGCCCCAGCGCCCGGAAAGCAAGGACGACATCGAGGAAGGCGACAGCCTCTCGCCCGTCGCGCCGTTCCGCGTGGTCAACATCGGCAATTCCGACAAGGTCAAGCTGCTCGACTTCATCGAGGCAATCGAGGAGGAATGCGGCATCAAGGCCAAGCGCAACTACATGGACATGCAGAAGGGCGATGTGCCCGCGACATGGGCCAATGCAGACCTGCTTCGCCGCCTGACGGGCTACAAGCCTGAAACCGATTACCGCGAGGGCATCCGCCAGTTCGTCGCCTGGTATCGGGATTATTATCGGGTCTAGTCGGTTCCGGCCCACTCCCCCGCCCAGCCACCCGATAGGCTACCGGTTCACGATATCGGGTGGCTGGGCGGGGGAGCGGGCTGGCACCGCATCTTCAACGATCAGCTTGCGAGGCGCAGGCCTTCCTTGCGCGGTTCCATGCTCGCATCGGGCCAGATGCCGCGCGTGTCGTAGACCAGCGCTTGGGCGCGTTCTTCGCTCGGCACGACCTTGAACACGTCATGGTCGACCAGCACGATCAGGATCCCGCAGTTCTCCAGCGCGTGGTCGAGGTCGACCAGCTCGACGCCGGTATCCTTGAACTCGATCGGTAGCTCGCCCGCGTAAGGCTCGACGATCGACACCTGCGATCCGAACTTGCGCGCCAGCCGCGAGGCGACGAAGCGCGCCGGGCTTTCGCGGAAATCGTCGATATTCGCCTTGAAGGCGAGGCCGAGGCAGGCAACCGGCACACCCGGGTTGTCGGCAATGAGCTTTTCCGCGCGCGCGACGACGTGGTGCATCTTCGCATCGTTCACTTCGCGTCCCGTGCGGATCAGCGGCGAATGCTCGGGCGCACCGTTGATGATGAACCACGGGTCGACTGCGATGCAGTGGCCGCCGACGCCCGGACCCGGCGTGAGGATGTTCACGCGCGGATGGCGGTTGGCGAGCTTGATCACTTCCCACACATCGAGCCCCATTTCGTCGGAGATGATCGAAAGCTCGTTGGCGAAAGCGATGTTCACGTCGCGATAGGCGTTCTCGACCAGCTTGGTCATCTCCGCGCTTTTCGCGTCGGTGGTGACGCAGGTCCCGCGCACGAAGCGCTTGTAGAAGGCGAGCGCCTTGCGCGCACAGCGCGGGGTGATGCCGCCGATCGAGCGGTCGTTATGCGTCAGCTCTTCGAGAATCTTGCCCGGCAGGACGCGCTCGGGGCAGTAGGCGATCGAGACATCCGGCGTGTCGGTCGTGAGGCCCGGCAGCTTGAGGTCGGGGCGAAGCCCGGCGATCAGGTCGCGCATCTGCTCCGTCGTGCCCACCGGCGAGGTGGATTCGAGGATGATGCAGTCGCCCTTCTTGAGCACGCCGGCAACCTCGGTCGCCGCCGCCATCACGTAGGATACGTCGGGGGTGTGCTGGCCGTCCTTCTCGAACGGGGTCGGCACGGCGATCACGAATACGTCGGCCGGGACGATCTGGGTCGATGCCTTGAGCATGCCGCGCTGCACGACGCCGCGCACCAGCCCGTCGAGATCGACTTCCTCGATGTGAATCTCGCCGCGATTGATCGTGTCGACCACGTGCTGCGACACGTCGATCCCGGTCACCGGGCAATTCGCCCGGGCGATGATCGCTGCCGTGGGAAGCCCGATATAGCCGAGCCCGATTACACATACGTCCGGTTTGGTATCGCCGCGCATTGCTGTCCTGCCTTTACTTCGGCGGTCAGCCTTACGCGGCAGTGGTAAACATAGCGGTAATGATGGGACTAGCTTGCGAGCAGCTCCACGATGCGCTGCGTCGCCTTGCCGTCGCCGAAGGGATTGTGCGCCTTCGCCATGGCCGAATAGGCATCCCTGTCGTCGAGCAGGCGGGTCGCTTCCTCGACGATCCGGTCGGCATCCGTGCCCACCAGCTTCGCAGTCCCGGCCTCGACACCCTCGGGGCGCTCGGTCGTCTCACGCATGACGAGCACGGGCTTGCCGAGTGCAGGCGCCTCCTCCTGCACGCCGCCGCTGTCGGTCAGCATGATCCCTGCGATGTCGAGCAGGCGGGCGAAATGCGGATAGTCGAGCGGCTCGATCAGCGCGACGTTGTCGAGCCCGGCGAGCTGGGCATTCATCACGTTGCGCACGTTCGGATTGAGGTGAACCGGGAAGATCATCGCGACATCCTCGCGCGCGGCGAGACGCCGGATCGCCTCGGCAATGCCTTCCATCCCGCCACCGAAATTTTCGCGCCGGTGGCTGGTGACGCCGATGATCCGCTTGCCTGCGAAGCGCTCCTCCAGCGGGGCGAGGTCCCTGGCGAGTCCGGGCTCGCTCTCGATCTTGGCGGTGATCCAGTGCAGCGCGTCGATCACCGTGTTGCCGGTGACATGCACGCTTGCCGGGTCGACATTCTCGCGCCGCAGCGCCTCGGCCGCGGTTTCGGTCGGCGCAAAATGGAGCGCGGCAAAACTGCCGATGACCTTGCGATTGACCTCTTCGGGCCAGGGATGGTGGATGTTCCCGCTGCGCAGGCCCGCCTCGACATGGGCGACCGGGATCTTGCGATAATAGGCAGCGAGCGCACCGCACATGGCCGTTGCAGTGTCGCCCTGCACCACCACGAAATCGGGTTTCTCGGCGTCCATGACCTCGCCGAGGCCGGTCAACAGCCGCGCGGTAAGCGCGTCGAGCGACTGGTCGGGCTGCATGACATCGAGGTCGTGATGCGGCTCGATCCCGGCAATCTCGAGCACCTGGTCGAGCATGCCGCGATGCTGGCCGGACACGCAGACGCGCGAATTGAACCGCGCATCGGCTTCGAGCGCGTGGCACAGGGGGAAGAGCTTGATCGCTTCGGGGCGTGTGCCGAATACGGTCAGGATAGTGCGCGTGGTCATGCCCCGCCCCCTAGCAGCGCAAGGTTAAGGCCGCGTTTGCCCTGTTCCGCTTTTGCTCAGTTCTCGTCGGGCTGGGGCAGTTCTTCCTCGCCCTCGCCCGGCACTTCGGCAGCACGCTCGCGTTCGAGACGCTCCATGTACTGGCGCTCGATCTGTTCGACGCGGGCCTGTTCCTCGGCCGCCTGCTCGTCGATCTGCGAAAGGCGGTCGGCACGCGCAGCTGCAATCAGCTCGCTGAAGCGGACGTTCGCGCCGGTGCGCTTTTCGCCATAGGCCTGTTCGAGCAGTTGCTGGGTACAACCGGTGAAGCCACCGGCACCGGCGGTCGAGCAGGACATGATGCCGAAATCGCCGATCAGCTCGAGCTTCTCGACGCGCTGCGCCCAGGCGGTGTTTTCCGGGTCTTCGCTGAAGCGCAGGTTTTCCGGAATGCGGTAGCGGTCGTTCTCCGGCAGGCGCGCCACGACGCAGATCAGACCTTCGGGGCACGGCGGAGCGGCATCGTCGCCATAGACGATCGCGGTCTGCACATCGTCGGTGAGCGCTTCGGCCTCGTCCTGCGCAGCGGCGGGCGCGGCGATAAGGGCGAAACCAGCAAGCGAAGCGGCGATCAGCGTTTTCATGGCAATTCCTGTCGGTCGAAATACTCCCGCCACCATCGGCGGGCAGGCGTGAACTCTATATGAAGCGAAATGGGTGCGAAAGCGGCCAGATCAAACGCGCTCGGCGAGCTTGATCGCGACGCGGCAGCCGAGGCGGATCGCGCCCGACAGCAGCGGATAGGCCGGAGCCTTCTCCGCGCCCGCTGCAATCGCGGTGTCGCGATGCTCTCGCTCTTCCTCGCGGAACTGCTCGATCATGGCGGCGAGCTCGGGATCGCTCCCGTCTTCTTCCAGCGCATCGAGCTGCTCGGAATAATGCTTGTCGATCTCTTCCTCGACCGCAGCGGTACAGGCCATCGCAGCCTCGGGGCCGAGCAGCGCCGTGCCCGCGCCGAGCGCATAGCCGGCAACCGACCAGAACGGCTGCAATGCCGTCGGGCGAACGCCGCGGCGCGCCATCAGCGCATCGAACTTGGCACGGTGGACCTCTTCCTGCGCCGCCATATGGGCAATTTCTGCCGACATCGGATGCCGGTCGCCCATGACCGCGAGCTGGCCCTCGTAAATGCGCGTCGCGCCGAATTCGCCCGCCTGGTCGACCCGGATCATCGAGGCCGTGTCTGGCTTTGTCGTCACATGCTTGCTCATACAGTCTTCCTTCGCGCCAGCAGGCCGAGCACTGCCAGCCCGCCGAACGTCGAGATGAGAAAATTCCAACCTGCAAGGCTAACGCCGAACAGGCTCCAAGGTGCCTGGTCGCAGCGCGTCAGCGGCGCATTGAAGATATCGTCGAGTGCATTGCCGCCGCCCGACTGGGTGGTCGCGCAATCGGTGATACCTTCCCACCAGCCGTATTCGACGCCCGCATGGAAACCTCCGATCAGGCCCGAAACCACGACCGCCAGCGCGGCGAGCGCGATCCACAGGCGGCGTGGCGAGGCGAAATAGGAAATGAGGCCGAGCACGATGGCGACGAAATGCGGATAGCGCTGCCACCAGCACATTTCGCACGGGAACAGGCCGAAACCGTATTCGGAAATATAGGCACCGCCGAGCAGCAGCGCCGGGATACCGAGCGCGAGTCGCTGTGCGAGCCGGTCCGAAGGCGAAATTGTCATGCCGGCGGCGCTAAATGCCTCAGTCGCGGCGCGCAACCGTGTTCGGCGCAGTGCGGCGCAGCGTCTCCAGCGCGTAATGCAGCTGGTAATCCTCGATGCCCTGCTCCTTCAGCTCTTCCGCCGTCTTGGTGAAGCGCGGATCGGCCGACTTGTCGGTTTCGAGATCCTTGTCGGCGAGGCCGACCTCGTTGACGAGATGGCCGCGGAGATCGGATTCGCGGATCTGGAATTTCGCGCGGCGCGCCAGGTCGGGATCGGACAGCTGCGGCACGCGGATATCCGGCTTGATGCCGCCTTCCTGCACCGAATGGCCCGCCGGCGTGTAGTAACGCGCGGTGGTCAGCTTGAGCGCGCTGTCGTTGCCCATGATGAGGAGCGACTGCACGCTGCCCTTGCCGAAGCTGCGCTCGCCCATGATCACCGCGCGGCGGTGGTCCTGCAGCGCGCCGGCGACGATCTCGGAAGCCGAAGCAGAGCCTGCATCGATCAGGACGACCATCGGAATGCCCTCCGCGATCTGGCCGCGGAACGCGGTCTCCGCATCGTAGAGCACGGTTTCGCCCCGCGCGCGGCCGCGCTGCGAGACGATGCGGCCCTTGTCGAGGAACAGGTCGGACAGCGCCACCGCCTCGTCGAGCGAACCGCCCGGGTTCGAGCGCAGGTCGAGGACGAGGCCGTTGATCCGGCCGGTCGCTTCGCGGCGCATCGCCTGCCACGAGGCGAACACGTCGGCGCCGACGTCGCGGCTGAATTCGTTGACGGTGATGATGCCGATATTCCCGGCCGCGATTTCATGCGTCACCGGTTCGAGTTCGATCACGCCGCGCGTCACGCTGACGTCGAACGGCTCGTCGCGGCCCGGACGGTAGACGGTCAGGCGGATCGAGGTGCCTGCCGGCCCGCGCATGCGGCTGACCGCTTCGTCGAGGTCGCCGCCGTAGATCAGCTCGCCATCGAGGTGGGTGATGAAGTCGCCCGCCTTTAGGCCGGCTTCATCGGCAGGGCTGCCACGGAAGGGCGAAATGATCTTGACCGCACCATCGTCCATCACGACCGACAGGCCGAGACCCGAATAATTGCCGTCGATCATGGTTTCGAGGCGTTCGAGGTCCGAACCGTCGAGATAGGCCGAATGCGGGTCGAGCGAGGCGAGCATGCCGTCGATCGCACCGCGAATCAGCTTCTCGTCATCGACCGGCTCGACGTAATTCGCCTTGATGCGCTGGTAGGTCGCGAAGAGCTTGGAAAACTCCGGCCCGGCCTTGCCGTCCACCTGTGCCATCCCGGCCGTAGTGGCGGGAATCAGCGCCACGGCGGTCACCAGGGCGGCAGAGCGTGCAAGTGCGGCAAATTTCATCGGGTCGAGCCTTTCCTTTGTGCACAATCTATCGCGCGCGGCGCCTGAACGCCAGATGAGGAATTCTGCGGCGTCCCAAAGCGGCGCGATTGCGGCAGGGCGGCTTAACTAGCGGATGAAGGCGAGCGGATTGATCGGCTGCCCTTCGCGCCGGACTTCGAGCATCACCTCGGGCTGCCCGACGCCTGCGACGCCGAGCGGGGCGCCCGCAACCAGATCGTCGCCTACCGCGACATCGGTCCGGGCAAGTCCGGTGACGAGGCTGGTGAGGTCGCCGTCATGCTCGAGGATCACGATCCGTCCATAGCCGCGATAGGGCCCGGCAAAGGCGACGCGGCCCTTGGCCGGTGCGACGACCTGCGCACCGTCGCGCGGGCGCAGCGTCAGGCCGGTCGATCGGACACCGCCCGACGATTGCTCGCCGAAGCCCGAGACCGTCCGGCCCGAAACGGGCAGCTGGAAGGCGAGCCTGCCAGCTGCGGTGGGCGATGCGGCAATGGAGGGGTTCGAGACAGGTGCTGCCTGTTCGGGTTCTGCCGGGCGCATCACGGGGCCGGGCAAGGCGGCCAGCTGGGAACGCAGGCTGCCGGCGCGGTCGAGCTGTTCGATGAATTCGTCGAGATCGCGCGCCTGTTCTGCAAGAGCAAGGGCGCGCTCGTTCTCGCGGCTGGCGTCGCCGCCCGCACGACGCGAGGCGAGCCGCTGGCGGGTCTCGATCGCGGCAAGGCGCTTGCGGCGATCGCCGAGCTGGGTTTCCGTATCGCGCAGGACGGCGAGCGCCTGGTTCGCCTCTCGCTCGAGCTCCTTGCCGCGCGCGATCTCGGCGCGCAGCGCGGCAGTGCGTTCGCGCACCTGCGGGATGGTGCTTTCGAGCATGGCGCGAAGGTATACCGTCTCCCTCAGCGAACCGGGCTTGAGCGCCGAAAGCGCGACCGGTCGGCGCGCGAGTTTCTGCAGCGCGCCGGTCAGGCGCACGAGCGGCTCACGCCGTTCGGCAAGCCGGCTCGCCAGCTGGCTGCGTTCGCGATTGATGAGAGCGACGCGTGCTTCGGCCGCCGCAATTCCCGCCTCGGCCTGCTGGATGCGCGCGGCAAGCGCTGCTGCTTCGCGCGCGGTCTTCTCCGCCGCCTCGGTCGCCTCGCGCGCGGCTGCTTCGAGACGCTCGCCGCGCTCTTCCGCCTGACGCGCTTCGCGCTGGGCATCGCGCAGCTGCTTGCGGATCGCATCGGCGTCCTCGACCGGCGCATCACCCTGCGCAAGCGCGACCCCGCCGACGAGTGCGGCGAGTGCGGCCGAAGAGAAAAGAGCGAGATAGCGACGCGTCATGGCGTCACCCTGCCCGATGATAGGGATGACCCGCAAGGATTGCCGTCGCGCGGTAGAGCTGCTCCATCAGCATCGCGCGGGCGAGCAGGTGCGGCCAGGTCGCCTTGCCGAATGCGAGCAGCAGATCCGCCTCGGCCCGCTCCTCGCGCGAGTGGCCGTCGGCCGCGCCGATCACGAAGCGCGTTTCGCGGATGCCGTCGTCGCGCCAGCGGCCGAGCACTTCGGCCAGCTTCTCGCTCGGCATATCCTTTCCGCGCTCGTCGAGCAGCACGGTGCGGAAAGGGGTTTGCGGTTCGGGAATTTTCCCGCCCGTTTCCGGCAGTTCGGTCAGCCGGACGGGCCAGGTAAGGCGCTTCTCGTATCGCGCGACGAGGTCCGCTTCGGGGGAGCGGGCGATCTTCCCGCGCGCGATCACATGCAGGAGCATGGCTTCAAACGATCCTTTGCCCGCGCGCCTTGCGGGCACGAAAGGTCAGGTCAGGCAGTGCCTGCTGCGACCGGCGGGGCGTCGCCGAATGCCCACATGCGTTCCAGGTTGTAGAAGCTGCGCACTTCCGGCCGGAACAGGTGGACGACGACGTCACCGGAATCGATCAGCACCCAATCCGCAGCGGGCAGGCCTTCGAGCCGGGCCGGGCCGAAGCCGCCCTGCTTGATCTTTTCGGCCAGCTTCTGCGCCATGGACGCCACCTGCCGGGTCGAGCGACCCGAGGCGATGACCATGTGATCGGCGATGCTCGACTTGCCTTCCAGCGGAATGACCACGACGTCCTGCGCCTGGTCGTCGTCGAGCTGTTCGAGCACGAGGGCGAGCACGCTGCCCTCCTCGGCTTCGAAGTCGGCGGCGTTGCCGGGGCTAGTCATGCCATTGCCGTTTGCGGCGATATCGGTTTGCGCCTGGTTCATAGGCGGTGTCATTGCTCCTGGTGTTGGTGTGGCACGCGGGCCGATGTCGAGGTAACTGACGCGTCAAGCGACGGGTTCCTCTATCAACCTGTGCGTGAGTTGGTCGCGCGGCGAGCGATCGGGCATTCGCGAAGCCCAGTCCGGATCGGCGCGGCGGATAGCCGTGGCCGAACGCGGGTCGGGATCAAAACGCAAGGTCACCAGTGCCGGCGAACTCCATCTGCCCCTCGATTTCAGTCTGGCCGGGGAGACGCGGTGCCTTCCGAGCCAGGCCATTGCGGGGCTTGCAACAGCATCGCCATCATAGCCGGGTCGCGCGATGACCGCAATCGGCATGGCACGCGCTATGCCGCGCCAATCCTTCCACCTGTGGAATTGCGCAAGGTTGTCGGAGCCCATCAGCCAGACGAAGTCGTGGTCGGGAAAGCGCCGTTTGAGCGCGTGGAGCGTGTCGATCGTGTAGCGCGTCCCGAACTGCCGTTCGATCGCGCTCACCCGGATCGGGGCGCGCCTTGCCATTGCCAGTGCGGAGTGCACGCGTGACGTCAAGGGGGCCATTCCGGCCCGCGGTTTGAGCGGGTTTCCGGGCGAAACGAGCCACCACACTTCGTCGAGCCCCAAGGCCTCTTTCGCGAACAAGGAGATTCGCCGATGCCCGCCATGCGCCGGGTTGAAACTGCCGCCGAGCAGACCGATTCTCACGACTCGCCCCGCAAGCGGTTGAATCGTTGGGGAAGATCGCGATTCCGGGTCATTCGTAGACTGTCGTTACCAAGCGTATCGGAAATTGTCAGCGCTTTCGGGAACCGCTTCGAATCCCGGACATTGGGCATTCAGGTGAGAAGGTTCACAACAACTCACCGCGCGAGTCCTTCGACTCGCCTAGTCGCGCGCGACTCCGATTCGACGCGCCCGAAATCCCGTGCTAGCGCCCCGATCAATCAAAAAGCCACGATAACGGGGTCGCTTTGGACAATTCACGAACTGCCGGCGGTATGGGACGTCGCCTGGCCACCTGGTTTCCGGATCGCGAGTTCTTCATGCGATCGCAGGGCCAGGTTCGCTTCATCAAGATAACTTCGCGCATGCAGATCGCCGCCGCCTCGATTGCCGTGGCGGCGCTTTTCGCGTGGGCCATCTCCATGGCCGTGATGGGCTGGAGCCAGTATCGCGCCGAGGCCGAGCGGGCTTCGCTGCTCGATCGCGAAGCGCGCGTCGCGACCAAGGAAGAGCGTTTCGACGCCTATTCCAACCAGCTCGACGACGTCGCCGCGGACCTACAGCAGCGCCAGGAATTCATCGAGGCGATGGTCGATAGCCTGCCCGACGACGTGCGCGCGGAAGAAACCGTCAGCGATTCCTCGACCGAGGCGCAGGCGACCGTCGACAAGGTCAGCGCGCTGATCCCCGAAGCTGCCGCTCTCGCCAAGATCGAAGCCCGCCAGCTCGTTTTCGTCGAGCGCCTCACCCGCTTCGCAGACCGCCGCGCCGCTCGCGCCGCGAAGGCGATCCGCGATCTCGGCCTCAACCCCGACAGCATGATCCGCAATGCCGATCGCAGCGCGATGGGTGGTCCGCTCGAGCAGCTGGCAAGCGCCGCTAACGGCGACCTCGACCCGCGTTTCGAGCGTCTCGGCCTCAGCCTTGCGCGCATGACCGCGCTCGAGCGTACGCTCGAAGGCATCCCGCAGGTCGCCCCGGCGAGCCGTGCGTCGATCTCCTCGGGCTTCGGCTATCGCAGCGATCCCTTCACCCGCGCCGGTGCCATGCACTCCGGCCTCGACTTCAAGGGCCCGATGGGCGCACCGATCCACTCGGCAGCCAAGGGCCGCGTGACCTACGTCGGCTGGAAGTCGGGCTACGGCAAGACGGTCGAAGTGAGCCACGGCAACGGCCTGATGACCCGCTACGCCCACATGTCGCGTTTCAACGCCAAGGTCGGCCAGCAGGTCGACGCGGGCGACGTCATCGGCGCCATCGGCAGCACCGGGCGCTCGACCGGCCCGCACCTTCACTTCGAGGTGCGCATCAACAATCGCGCGGTCAATCCGCGTCCTTTCCTGGAGAAAGCCCCCAATGTTCTCAAAGAAGTCCGAGCAGCAGGCTCGGCCAAGCAGGCCGGTGCCTAAGCCGATGGCGAACAACAGCGGCACTTTCTCGGTCATCGGAACCGACGTCACCATCACCGGCAACGTCAGCGCCACCACGGAGCTGCATGTCGACGGCAAGATCGAGGGCGACATCGAATGCGCATCGCTCGTGCAGGGCGAAGTCAGCGTGATCCAGGGTGCGGTCAAGGCGGAAAGCGCGCGCATGGCGGGCACGGTCCGCGGTTCGATCACCGCACGCGACCTCGTCGTGCTGCGTTCGGCCAAGATCGAGGGCGACGTGCATTACGACACGCTCACCATCGAGCAAGGCGCAGAAGTCGAAGGCCGTTTCACGCACCGCGTTCCCGGCAGCGATACGCCGGCCCAGTCGCCGGTCACACGCAAGGACGGCGCGCCGAAGGACGGCGACGACGGCGAGCCGAAACTCTCGCTCGCGGGCTAAACGAAATTCACAGGTGGGAGAGGGGCGCCGTTCGCGAGGACGGCGCCCATTTTCTTGCGCGCCTGCCTTCCGGTAGCGATCAGTCGTCGATGACTTCGGCGCGCAGGGCCTTGCGGTCGAGTTTGCCGATCATCGTCTTCGGCAGCTCTTCGCGGATGACGACCTTGTCGACCCGCTGGTGCTTGCCGATGCGTTCGTTGAGCCACTTGGCGATGTCCTGCGCGGCGATCTCGCTGCCTTCGTTCAGCGTCACGAAGGCGCGCGGCACCTCGCCGCGGTAATCCTCGGGCATACCGATCACGAGCGCTTCCTTCACCGCCGGATGGTCGACCAGCACGTTCTCGACCTGGCTCGGGAAGACCTTGAACCCGCCGACCGAGATCATGTCCTTGCTGCGATCGACGATCTGGATGAAGCCGTCCTCGCCGATCACCGCGATATCGCCGGTGCGCAGCCAGCGCTCCCCGTCGAGTTCGACAAAGACATCCTTGTCGGCCTCGGGCCGGTTCCAGTAGCCCTGCATGACCTGGGGGCCGTTGACGATCAGCTCGCCCGGCTCGCCATCAGGCGCGGGCCTGGTCGGATCTTCCTTGTCGAGCAGGCGCACCAGCGTGCCGGGCAGGACCTGCCCGATGGTGCCGGGCTGGCGCGCGCCGACATAGGGATTGGCAGACACGACGCCGCTGCTTTCGGTCAGGCCATAGCCTTCGACCACGCGCGCGCCGGAAACCGCCTCGAAGTTCTCGCGCGTCGGTGCGGACAGGGCCGCGCCGCCCGAGATGCAGACCTTGAGCGAGGAGAAATCGGTCTTCCCGATCCGCTCGTGGTCGAGCAGCGCCTGGTACATCGTCGGAACGCCGGGGAAGCTGGTCGGCTTCACGCGGTCGATCGTCTTGAGCGCATCCTTCGCGTCGAAGCGCGGCAGCATCGAAATGCATCCGCGCTTCAGGACCGTGCGGTTGAGCACGCAGGTATTGGCGAAAACGTGGAAGAACGGCAGCACGCCGAGGATTACGTCGCGGTCCTCGAACGGGTCGAGGCCGTCGACCTGCTGCGCATTGGCAGTGAGGTTTGCATGGCTCAGCATCGCACCCTTGGGCGTCCCGGTGGTGCCTCCGGTATATTGCAGCAGCGCGATATCGGCTTCGGGATCGATGGAGATTTTCAGCGGCTCGCCATGGGTCACGATGTCCGCCCAGCGCAGGACGTCGTCGCGCTTGGGGATCGGGGCGAGTTGCTTGCGGCCCAGCAGCCTCAGCGCAACCCCCTTTACCGTCGGGAGGGCTTCGGACAGGCGCGTGACCACCAGCCGCTCGAGCGAGGACTTCTCCAGCACTTCCAGCGCGGTCGGCAACAGCGATGCGACATCGAGCGTGACGAGCAGCTGCGTGCCCGAATCCTCGACCTGATGGGCGAGTTCGTCGACCGAATAGAGCGGCGAGAAATTGACCACCGTCGCACCGGCGATCATCGCGCCGTAATAAGCGGCGATATAGGCCGGGACATTGGGCAGGAAGAGGCCGATGCGGTCGCCCTTCTTGTACCCCATCGCCTGCAGCGCGGCGGCGAAATGGCGCGCCTGCGCATGGATTTGCCGGTAGCTGAAAGTGCGGCCCATGAATTCCGCGAGCGGTGCATCGGGCGATGCGGCGACGCTGCGGGCGAACATGTCGGGCACCGACAGCTTGGCGATGGGCATGTCCCAGGGCTTGGGATGGTGATAGGCGACCTTACTGACATCCATGTAAGTTAGATGCAGGAGCGATCACCTGCGCGCAAGCGAAAAGGCGCCCCGGATCGCTCCGGAGCGCCTGTTTCGCGTTTTGTTTCGAAACCTTGCGGCTTCTCTCGAGGCTTATTCGCCCTCGCCCTCGGCAGCTTCGCCAGCGCGCTTGGCTTCGAGCCATGCAGCGGCTTCGGCTTCCTGCGCGGCTTCGGCGGCAGCCTTCTCGCTCGCATCGCGTTCGGCGCGCAGTTCCTCGATCAGGCGATCCTTGTCGCTGGTTGCTGCTTCGCCGTCGGGAGCCGCGTCGGTAATCCCGGCCTTCTTGGCCGCCTTGGCGACGACGGCATCGAGCTCGCGCTGCGAGCACAGGCCGAGCGTGACCGGATCCTTGGGCTGGATGTTCTGGATGTTCCAGTGGCTACGCTCGCGGATCGCGGTGATCGTGTTGCGCGTGGTGCCGATCAGCTTGGAAATCTGCGCGTCCGACACTTCCGGGTGGTTGCGCAGGATCCAGGCGATGCCGTCCGGCTTGTCCTGGCGCTTGGAAACCGGCGTATAACGCGGGCCCTTGGTCCGCTTCACTTCGACCGGGGCCTTCTGCATCTTGAGGACGTAGGACGAATCCGCCTGGCCCTTGTCGATTTCTTCCTGCGTCAGTTCGCCCGAGTGCAGCGGGTCGCGGCCGGTGTATTTGCTGCCGGCAAGATCGTCCGCCATCGCCTGCACTTCGAGGATGTGCAGGCCGCAGAATTCGGCGATCTGTTCGAAGCTGAGGCCGGTGTTGTCGACCAGCCAGGTGGCGGTCGCATGCGGCATGAGCGGTTTGGGTTGGTCTGCCATTTCGTTTCTCCGCCCGGCTCGTTCCGGGACCTGAAAATAGAAGGGCCGCCCCTTTCGGAGCGGCCGTTGCGAGGCTGATCTAGGCCAAGCGGGCCGAGGGGGCAAGCACTTCCACCTTCGCCCGCCCTACCTGCCCGACTTAAAACTTTGTTTTGCTTTTATATTTATTCCGCCTCCCAGACTTCTTTTGGGAGGGGACGCAAAATGATTCGCAAGGGAATGGTGATTCTTCCCGCATTGGCGCTGGCCGGATGCGGCGATGGAACGGACTTCACGGTCGATGTCGCGGGCAATGCCGCCGACGTCGAAGCCGCACTCAACAAGATCGACGCCAACCAGATGAGCGGCCTGCTATCGCTCAAGCGCGTGGAACGCAGCACGCCTGGCCCCGGGCAGGTGCTCTTCACCATCCCTGCGCATGGCGATTGGGAGGATGCGACCATCCTCTTCACCGTCACCGGCGAAGGCGAGAACAGCCGCATCGCGGCGGCAGTAGACGTGCCGGCGATCCCGGTGTTCATGGACGGCGAGGAAAAATACGTCGCGGAAGACAAGGTCGAGGATTCGCTCGAAGAGGACCTGCGCGACTGGGCAGACGCCTATGGCAATGGCGGCGGCGCGCATATCGCTGCGCGCGAACTCGGCCATTCGATCAACAGCGTCGCCATCGCCGTGCAGCTGACCGACGAGATCGGCAACATGGCCTTCGGCATGCCGAGCTTCGCTTCGGGCCCGAGCTACGATTACGAGGAAAGCTACTCGGAAACGACCATTGCCCCGAGCAGTGCGGAACCGATGAGCGATCCCGATGCCGACGCGGCGGAATACGGCCAGCCGATGGACGAGGCGCTACCCGCCTATTGATCAGGCGGCTGCCAGCGCTTCTTCCTCCAGCGAGACGAGGCCGGCGAGGAACTGCCTCGTCGCCGCTTCCCAGCTGAAGGTGCTGCCAAAGGCGGCGCAGTCGTCGCTGTCGCAGAAGATGGCGGCGGCAATCGCGCGGTCGAGGTTTTCGGACAAGGCTCCGGTCGGCTCGGTGACGATATCGACCGGCCCCGCGACCGGGAATGCAGCGACGGGCGTGCCGCAGGCAAGCGCCTCGATCATGACGAGGCCGAAAGTGTCGGTCCTGCTCGGGAAAACGAAGACATCCGCACCGGCGTAACATCCGGCGAGGTCGCGGCCCATGCGCTTGCCGAGGAAACGGGCCTCTGGGAAGCGAGCTTCGAGTTCGGCGCGCGCCGGACCATCGCCGACCACCACCTTGCTGCCGGGGTAACCGCAAGAGAGGAATGCCTCGATATTCTTCTCGACCGCAATGCGTCCGACATAGAGCATGATCGGGCGCGGCAGGGTCGCATACTCGGGAGGAAGCGGCGCATCGGGCGTGAAGCACTCGAGATCGACCCCGCGGCTCCAGTGATGCAGGTTCTCAAGGCCGTGCTCGCGCAATTCGCTGCGGATGCTTTCGGTCGCGACCATGACCCGCTCGGCCGGCTTGTGAAACCAGCGGATATAGCGCCAGAACACTTCGGGCGAGATGCCGGTGCGCTTGGCGACATAGTCGGGGAACTGGGTGTGATAGGCGGTCGTGAACGGTACCCCCTGCCCAACGCAATAGCGTCGCGCCGCGAGCCCGAGCGGACCCTCGGTCGCGATATGGACCGCGTCCGGCCGGGCTTCAGCAAGCTGGCGTGCCACGGCCCCCGGCGGCGCAAGAGCCAAGCGGATTTCCGGATAGGTGGGACACGGCATCGAGCGGAACCGGTCGGGCGAGATTACCGTCACCTCGTGCCCCCACTCGCGCAGGATGTCGCAGGTCGTCGCCAGCGTACGCACGACGCCGTTCATCTGCGGAAGCCAGGCATCGCTGACGATCGCAATGCGATGCGGAAAGGGCGAGTGGGTCGACACGTCGCCGGCGCCAAAGCGGGTCATCCGGTTCATGCCGCCTCCAGCTCGGTTGCGACTTCGCCTGGCTCGGCAGCCTCCGGCACAGCTTCGCGCTTCGCCATCTCGTCGGGCCAGTGGAGCAGCTCCATCGTCCCGTCGAAATGCTCGACCAGCGCGTTGCAGCCTTCGACCCAGTCGCCGTCGTTGAAATACTCGACCCGCCTGCCCTCATGCTCGAACTCGCGGATTTCGGCAGTGTGGATGTGGCCGCAGACCACGCCATCGACGCCGCGCTCGCCAGCGGCACGGGCGACCACTTCCTCGTATTTCGAGATGAACTCGACCGCGTTCTTGACCTTGTGCTTGGCCGCCTTGGAGATCGACCAGTAGGGCAGGCCCAGCATGGTGCGCACCCGCGCGACCCAGCCGTTCAGCTTCATCATCAGGTGGTAAAGCGCGTCGCCGACGAAGGCGAGCCAGCGGTGCGCGAGCATGATTGTGTCGAACTCGTCGCCATGCAGCACCATCAGGCGGCGGCCATCGGCGGTGTCGTGGAACGCAGCGCGCATGATCTCCACGCCGCCGAAATTCATGCCGGAAAAGGGCCGCACCATCTCGTCGTGATTGCCAGGAATGAAGACGATCCGCGTACCGCGCCGCGCACGCTTGAGGATGCGCCAGACGATGTCGTTGTGTTCCGGCGGCCAGTAGAACTTCTTCTTCAGGCGCCAGCCGTCGATAATGTCGCCGACGAGATACATCGTCTCGCTATCGGTATGGTCGAGGAAGTCGATCAGCAGCTCGGCATTGCACCCCTTGGTGCCGAGATGGATGTCGCTGATCCATATCGTGCGGAAGCGGCGGCGCTCACCGATGGTCTTTTCCGGGACCTTCGGCTTGGGCGCGGGAAAGTCCGCGACATTGTCGCCGGCCGGGAAACCGGGAATGGGCGGGAACGGCATATCGGTCATGGCGGGACCCCTTCGAAGCAACCGATTTGCCCCGAGCCTATGACAGGCACGTGTGACGCGCTCGTCACATTTCGGTGACGATTCAGCGAATTCGCGACAGTTTGGGGTCAGTCTCTCAAGCGGCGCGAGAGCTGCGCGAGGTCAGCCCGCTGCGACCTCGAGCACGATCTTCCCGATGTGCTCGCCCTGCTCCATCCGCCGGTGCGCCTGCGCCGCATCGGCGAGCGGGAAGGTGCGGTCCATCACCGGGCAGATCTCGCCGTCGAGAAACAGCGGCCAGGCGTTCTGCTCGATCTCGGCGCATAGCAGCGACTTGAATGCATCGCTGCGCGGCCTGAGCGTCGAGCCGGTCAGCGTCAGGCGGCGGCTCATGATAAAGGCCATGTTGAGTTCGGCTTTCATCCCGCCGAGCACCGCGATCGTCACGTGGCGACCGTCTTCGGCGAGGCATTTCAGATTGCGCGCGACATAATCGCCGGACACCATGTCGAGCACGACATGCACGCCTTCGCCGCCGGTCAGTTCCCTGACCTGCTCGACGAAATCGGCCTCGCGGTAATTGATCGCATGATCGGCGCCGAAATTTTCCGCCGCAGTGCATTTTTCCGCGCTGCCGCAGGTGACGAAAACCTCGAGCCCGAAGGCCTTGCCGAGCATGATCGCCATGGTCCCGATACCGCTGGTGCCGCCGTGGACCAGCAGGCGCTCGCCCTCGCGCGCGTGGCCGCGCTGGAAGACATTGTGCCACACGGTGAACAGGGTCTCGGGAATTGCCGCGGCATGGTCGAGCGGCAAGGCATCGCCGACCGGCAGGCAATGTTCGACCGGAGTGCGGCAGAACTCGGCATAGCCCCCGCCCGGCGTCAGCGCACAGACGACCTGGCCGAGCCACTCGCGATCGACACCCTCGCCCAGCGCGACGATCTCGCCTGCGACTTCGAGCCCGAGGATCGGGGAGGCACCGGGCGGTGCGGGATAGTGGCCCTGCCGCTGGATCACATCGGGCCGGTTGACCCCCGCATAGGCGACGCGGATCAGCACCTCGCCCGCGCGCGGCATCGGCACTTCCGCTTCGCCGAGCGCAAGCGCGTCGGCATCGCCCGGCTGGTCGAACAGCGCGGCTTTCATGGTTGTCGGTAATTCGTGCGCCATCATGCCCCCAATGCGCAGCTTTGTTGCGAACGCGCGACAGCGGCCGCACGAATGCGCCGAAATAGACGCGGGATCGATTGACAGCAAGCGCCTGTTCCGGCGAGACTTGTCGGCGATGGATCTCGACGACCTCCCGCGCCCCAAGGGCGATGCCGCGAGCAAGCTCGCAGGCGAGGACCTCGGCCCCTATTCGCAGGACGAGCTGGACGAGCGCATCGCCCTGCTCGAAGCCGAGATCGAGCGGGTCAAATCGCATCGCGACAAGGCCTCCGCCCACCGCGCGGCCGCCGATGCCCTGTTCGGGAAGCCATCATCGTGAAGGGGCGGGGTCGAAATCAGCCGGCCCGTTCCTATATCGATAGCAATGCTTCGTGTGCGGGCCGTTTAGGCCATGTTAACCACGAATTCTCATCCTCCCTGTTCAGGGGATATCCGTCTCCATCGACGAAAGACTGTTGAATGCCCAGCTTTGCCCAGAACCTCGAGAAGACTCTCCACACGGCGCTGACCCATGCTTCGGACCGGCGCCATGAATATGCGACGCTCGAACACCTGCTGCTCGCCCTGATCGAGGATGAGGACGCGGTGCAGGTGATGGACGCTTGCGGGGTCGACACGGGCGAGCTCGGCGACGTGGTGCGCCAGTATCTCGACCAGGAATACCAGTCGCTCAAGACCGAGGACGATTCCGATCCGCAGCCGACCGCCGGTTTCCAGCGTGTCGTCCAGCGCGCGATCCTGCATGTCCAGTCCTCGGGCAAGGATACGGTGACCGGAGCGAACGTGCTCGTCGCCCTCTTCTCCGAGCGGGACAGCTACGCCGTCTATTTCCTGCAGCAGCAGGACATGAGCCGCCTCGATGCGGTGAGCTTCATCAGCCACGGCATCGGCAAGGGCGGCAAGCAGCTCGAATCGAAAGCGCCCAAGGGTGCCGAGGAAGGCCAGGCTGAAGAGAGCAAGGCCGACAACAAGAAGGAAACCGCGCTCGACCAGTTCACGGTCAACCTCAATGCCAAGGCGGAGGCCGGCAAGGTCGACCCGCTGATCGGCCGTGGTCCCGAAGTCGACCGCACGATCCAGATCCTGTGCCGCCGCTCGAAGAACAACCCGCTCTATGTGGGCGATCCCGGCGTCGGCAAGACCGCCATCGCCGAGGGCCTTGCGCGCAAGATCGTCGAAGGCGAAGTGCCCGACGTGCTGAAGGACGCGGTGATTTACTCGCTCGACATGGGCGCGCTGCTGGCCGGCACGCGCTATCGCGGCGACTTCGAGGAGCGTTTGAAGCAGGTCGTCAACGAGCTCGAGCAGATGCCCGAGGCGATCCTCTTCATCGACGAGATCCACACCGTCATCGGCGCCGGTGCGACCAGCGGCGGGGCGATGGATGCCTCGAACCTGCTGAAGCCCGCGCTGTCGAACGGCTCGATCCGCTGCATCGGCTCGACCACCTACAAGGAATTCCGCAACCACTTCGAGAAGGACCGCGCGCTGCTGCGCCGCTTCCAGAAGATCGACGTCAACGAACCGACGATCGACGACACGGTGAAGATCCTGCAGGGCCTGCGCAGCGCGTTCGAGGACCATCACAAGGTCAAGTACACGCCCGACGCGCTCAAGACCGCGGTCGAGCTGTCGGCGCGCTACATCAACGACCGCAAGCTGCCGGACAAGGCGATCGACGTGATCGACGAGGTCGGCGCGATGCAGATGCTCGTGCCGCCCAGCCGCCGCAAGAAGAAGATCACCGCCAAGGAAATCGAGGCGGTTATCGCGACCATGGCGCGCATCCCGCCGAAATCGGTTTCGAAGGACGACAAGAAGGCGCTCGAGAACCTCGAACGCGACCTCAAGCACGTCGTTTTCGGGCAGGACGAGGCGATCCACCGCCTGTCGACCGCGATGAAGCTGTCGCGTGCCGGCCTGCGCGATCCGGACAAGCCGATCGGCTCGTTCCTGTTCTCCGGCCCGACCGGCGTCGGCAAGACCGAGGTCGCGCGCCAGCTCGCCTCGATCATGGGCATCGAGCTGAAGCGCTTCGACATGTCGGAATATATGGAGCGCCACAGCGTTTCGCGCCTGATCGGCGCGCCTCCGGGCTATGTCGGTTACGACCAGGGCGGCCTGCTGACCGATGCGATCGACCAGAACCCGCACTGCGTGCTGCTGCTCGACGAAATCGAGAAGGCGCACCCGGACCTGTTCAACATCCTGCTGCAGGTGATGGATAACGGCCGCCTGACCGACCACCACGGCAAGACGGTCGACTTCCGCAACGTCGTTCTCATCATGACGACCAATGCCGGCGCGTCCGACATGGCGCGCCAGGGCATCGGCTTCGGCGACGTGTCGAAGGAAGACGCGGGCGACGAGGCGGTGAAGAAGATGTTCACCCCCGAATTCCGCAACCGTCTCGATGCGATCGTGCCCTTCGCCTATCTCGGCAAGAGCACCGTTGCTCGCGTGGTCGACAAGTTCATCCTCCAGCTCGAACTGCAGCTGGCCGAGCAGAACGTCCACATCCAGTTCGACAAGGATGCGCGCGACTGGCTGGCCGACAAGGGCTACGACAAGCTCTACGGCGCGCGCCCGATGGGCCGCCTCATCCAGGAGCGGATCAAGCAGCCGCTCGCCGAGGAGCTGTTGTTCGGCAAGCTGTCGGATGGCGGCGAGGTGCATGTCACGGTCAAGGACGGCAAGCCGAGCTTCGAGCTCACGCCTGCTCCGCCCAAGGCCAAGCCCAAGCGCAAGACCGCGGCCAAGAAAAAGGCCCCCGCAAAGAAGGCTCCGATGAAGCCCGAGGAAGGCGCTGCCGACGGCGGCAAGGGCGACGACAAGAGCTAGGCTTTTCCAGCCGGAACATACGAAGGGGCGCGCGCCGGAAACGGTTCGCACCCCTTCTCGTTGTTGCACCATGCGCGCACCCTTCTCCTGGATCAGGCCCGAGCCCTGGGGCATCCATGTCGTGCCGGCCGATTGCTGGATCGACCCGGCGCGCGCGGTCGACAAGGCGCTGGTGACCCACGGTCATGCCGACCATGCACGCGGCGGGCATGGCGAAACTGTCGCCACGCCCGAGACGCTCGCTATCATGGAACTGCGCTATCGCACCGGGGCTGAAGACGATGCGGGCGAAATCCCGCACAAGGCGATCCCGGTCCAATATGGCGAAACGATCCGCCTGCCGGGCGATGTCGACGCGACCTTTTTCCCCGCCGGGCATGTCCTCGGCAGCGCGCAAATCCTGCTCGAGCATGCGGGTGAAAGGGTCGTTATTACAGGCGATTACAAGCGCCGTCATGACCCCACCTGCCCGCCGTTCGAAGTCGTGCCCTGCGACATTTTCATCACCGAGGCGACTTTCGGGCTGCCGGTGTTCTGCCACCCGCCGATCGAGGACGAGATGGCCAAGCTGCTCGGCCGGCTCGACGCGCATCCCGACCGCTGCGTGCTGGTCGGCGCCTATGCGCTGGGCAAGGCGCAGCGCGTGATCGCGGAACTGCGCCGCGCCGGCCATCACCAGCCGATCTACCTCCATGGCGCGATGGAGAAGATGTGCCGCCTCTACGAAGAGCTCGGCGTCGACCTCGGCGAATTGCGTTTAGTGGCGGATCATACGAAGGACGAGATGCGCGGCCATGTCATCGTCAGCCCGCCATCCGCGCTCAACGATCGCTGGAGCCGCCGCCTGCCCGATCCGGTCACTGCGATGGCGAGCGGCTGGATGCGCGTGCGCCAGCGTGCCCGCCAGCGCAATGTCGAATTGCCGCTGGTCATTTCCGACCACGCCGACTGGGGCGAGCTCACCCGCACGATCCAGGAGGTCGATGCACACGAGAACTGGATCACCCACGGCCGCGAGGAAGCGCTGCTGCGCTGGTGCCAGCTGAACCAGCGCCGCGCCCGCGCTCTCGCGCTGGTCGGCTACGACGACGAGGACGATTGAGGCGTGGAGGAGTTCGCCGCCCTGATCGACGCGCTGGTCTATACGCGCAGCCGCAACGAGAAGCTGCGGCTGATCTCGGAATACCTGCTTGCGACGCCCGACCCCGATCGCGGCTGGGCGCTCGCCGCCTTGTCCGACGGGCTCGACTTTCCCGCGGTAAAATCCTCGACCATCCGCAATCTGATGAAGGACCGGATCGACCCGGTGCTCTGGACGCTGAGTCGCGATTTCGTCGGCGATACGGCGGAAACCGCGAGCCTGTTGTGGCCCGCGCCCGACAGTGACGCCAAGGCAGCGCCGAGCATTGCCCAAGTGGTTGAAATCCTATCCTCGACCAACCGCAGCACCGCGCCGGTCGAACTCGCCCGGCTGCTCGACCGGCTCGACCCGTCGGGCCGCTATGCGCTGCTCAAGCTTGCGACCGGTGCGATGCGGATCGGCGTATCGAGCCGCCTCGCCAAGGTCGCCTTCGCGCAGGCCTTCGATGTGCCGGTCGAGAAGGTCGAGGAATACTGGCACGGGCTGGAGCCGCCCTATCCCGAGCTGTTCGCCTGGGCAGCGGAAGGCGCGGACCCGCCCGATACCGAGAACATGCCGCTGTTCCGCCCCTTCATGCTCGCCCATCCGCTCGAGGAGACGAAAGTCGACCTCGCCGATTACGCGGCCGAGTGGAAATGGGACGGCATCCGCGTCCAGCTCGTCCATGCGGGCGGCGAAACGCGGGTCTATTCGCGTTCGGGCGACGATATTTCGCAGACCTTCCCCGAAATGGTCGATGCGCTCGAAGTGCCGGGCATACTCGACGGCGAGCTACTGGTGCGCGGCGCGGTCCAGGGCGGCGAGGAAGGGGGCGCGGCGAGCTTCAACGCGCTCCAGCAAAGGCTCGGGCGCAAGACCGTATCGAAGAAGATGCTCACCGAAAGCCCCGCCTTCGTGCGCCTCTACGACGTGCTGCAATGGCGCGGCGAGGATTTGCGCGAGCAAGCCTGGAGCGAGAGGCGCGAAACGCTCGAGAAACTGCTCGGCGAACTGCCCAACAGCCACTTCGACCTCTCGCAGCTAGTCGAGGCGCGCGATTTCGATCATCTCGCCGAAATCCGCGAAGGCGCGCGCGACGATGCGATCGAAGGCCTCATGCTCAAGCGCAAGGACAGCCCCTATATCGCCGGGCGGCGGGTCGGATACTGGTACAAGTGGAAGCGCGACCCGCTGCTGGTCGATTGCGTGCTGATGTATGCGCAGCGCGGCAGCGGCAAGCGCTCGAGCTTCTATTCCGACTACACTTTCGGCTGCTGGGACGGCGATCCGGACCAGGGTGCGGACCTGCTGCCGGTCGGCAAGGCCTATTCGGGCTTCACCGACGAGGAATTGAAGAAAATCGACCGCCACGTGCGCCAAAAGACGATCAACCGCTTCGGCCCGGTGCGCGAGACCGACAAGAGCCTCGTTTTCGAAGTCGCATTTGACAGCGTACATGAAAGCAAGCGCCACAAGTCGGGTCTTGCCATGCGCTTCCCGCGCATCCACCGCATCCGCTGGGACAAGCCCGCGCACGAGGCGGACCGGATCGAAGCGCTACGGGCGTTGATCAGGGACTAACCTGCACCAACTTCTCGCGCGAAGTTGCGCCGCGCAACAGGGTCAGGCTGGACGGCGCACAGCCGAGCGCCTTCGCCAGCAGCTTGAGAACCGCAGTGTTCGCGGCACCGTCCTGCGGCTTGGCCCGGGTGTGGACGATCAGCTTGCCGCCATCGATCGACAGGGATTCGCTGCGTGCGCCGGGCGTCACCCTGAGCGCGAGCCTGCCTTCGTCATCGGCCAGGGCGAGGATCGCGGCGCGATCGGGAAAATCAGGCTTGGGACGTGCCATCGCCCATGGCCGCAGCGACCGCATCGGCATGGTGCTTGGCATTCTCGGCGTAATGCATCACGCCCATGCGCATGCCGGCGATCGCGCCGTCGGTCAGGTCCTTGAGCTTCTTCGCAGGGCGGCCGGCCCACAATTCGCGCGGGCCCATCTTCTTGCCCTCGGTCAGCATCGCGCCGGCGGCGAGCATGGCATCCGAGCCGATCACCGCCTTGTTCATCGCGATCGCTCCGAGGCCGACGAAGCCGCGGTCCTCGATAATGCAGCCGTGGACCATCGCCATGTGGCCGATCAGCACGTCGTCGCCGATCACCAGCGGGGAGCCGCCCTCGTCACCGGGGCGCGGCGGGTCGCAGTGGAGGACGCTGCCGTCCTGCACATTGGTCCGCTCGCCGATGCGGATGGTGAAAACGTCGGCGCGCAACACGCAATTGTACCAGATCGAACTGCCCGCCCCGATTTCGACATCGCCGATGATCGTGCAGCCGGGCGCGATAAAGGCGGTCTCGTGGATCTTGGGTGTTTTCCCGTGGATCGGGATGATGTTCACGCCAGGGCGGCTCGTCATTCTCACTCTCCGGTCAGCTTGCCCCACCGCAGGTGAGGCAGGATCGATGCGTGATCGTCGGTCCAAACCTTGCCCTTGGGCGCAGGCAGGTCCGACCATTTCGCATCGGGATAGAGAGCCTCTAGTTCAGTCAGCCGCGACTTGTCACGGGCCATCACCACCCATTCGGATGCCGTGAGCACTTCGGATTTCGGAGCATCGCGCCGGATGCGTGCCGACCAGCCGGTCGCCTCGGCATGCGCGGCCATCACCGGATCGAGGTCGATGTAGCGGTTCGAGATATGGAACACGAGCACGCCGTTTTCGGCCAGCGCGCCGCGATAGATGTCGAGTGCTTCCGACGTCAGCAGGTGCAGCGGGATGCTGTCGGAGCTGAACGCGTCGATCACCAGCACGTCGTATTCCTCGTCCGAGCGCTTCTCGAGTTCGAGCCGCGCATCGCCGATGACGTTTTCCGCATCGGGCGCGCATTCGTCGAGGAAGGAGAACTGGCCGGCCGTCGAATAGCCGAGGACCACCGGGTCGATCTCGTAGAGTGTCCAGTCCTGATCCGGCGTGCGATAGCAGGCGAGCGTGCCCACGCCGAGGCCGACGATACCGATCTTCGCATCGGGACCGTGCATCGCATCGGCAGCCCGCAGCGCGAGGCCGACGCCGCCGGTCGGGCCGTAATAGCTCGTCGGATCGAGCCTGCGCTCCGCATCGAGGAACTGGCGGCCATGCAGCGTCGTGCCATGCGCCAGGTCGCGCGTGCCGGTCTCCGCATTGTCCTGCACGCGGTAGATGCCGAAATAGCTCCGCTCGCGCGCGCCTTCGAACGAGGTCTCGAGCGTTTCCGCCCCGCCCCGGCCGACCATCAGCGCGAGCAGCACCGCGACGAATGCCCAGCGCTTGCCGATGGCGAGCGCGCCGAGCACGAAGAGCGCGGCCATGGCGACGAATGCGAGGGTTTCCGAACCATTGTCGGTTGCCCTTACGAGTACAAAGGCGAGGATTGCCGCCAGGACGACGAGGCCGATCGTGGCGATCCGGCGTTTGCCACCCTCGATGCCGAACTTCGCCTGCCAGTCGAACAGGGCCAGTGCCGGAAGCAGGGCTGCGGCGGCGAGGACGAGGATCGGGTGCTCCCACACCCAGTCGAAGATCAGCGGGGCGAACAGCGCGGTGAAGAGACCGCCCAATGCACCGCCCGCGCTCATCATGAGGTAGAACAGCGTGAGCTTTTCCGGCGCGGGACGCAGGGCGAACAGGCGGCGGTGAAGCGCAACTGCGACCACGAAGAGCAGCAGGATCGAGGCGATCGCTCCCGAAAAGCCGGCCAGCGACTTGCTCAGCATGGCAAGGCTGCCGGCGAACAGGATTATGACCGGCGCGACCTTGACGAACAGGTCGGCCAGATTGCTCTTCTCGGCGAATGCGAGCGAGAAACTCAGCAGGTACAGGCCGAGCGGAATGACCCACAGCAGCGGCATTGCGACGATGTCGGTCGTGAGGTGCGTCGTCGTCGAGAGCATCAGGCCCGAGGGGACTGCCGAAAGCGCGAGCCACAGGGCGATGGTGCGCCAGCCGATGCTGTCGTTGCCCGTTTCGGCCTCGGCTTCGATTTCGGCGACGACCGGGGCGGCGACGTCCTCGCCCTTCCAGCGCGACCAGGCGGCTAGCGCGACGAGGAGGATGAGAAGGCCGTAGCCCGCGGCCCAGATCCCGCTTTGCATGTCGAGCGGCATGTTCGGCTCGAACAGCAGCGGATAGCTCAGCAGGCCGGCGAAACTGCCGACATTGGACGCGGCATAGAGCCAATAGGGATCGCCCGCCTTGCCGTCGGCGGCATACCAGCGCTGCATCAGCGGTGCCTGCGCGGAAACGAGGAAGAACAGCGGGCCGATGGTCAGTGCGAACAGTGCCGGGACCCACAGCGCCTCGAGCCCGGGGCGCGAGGGCGGAAGCTCGGCAAGGGTAATCGGCAGGAAAACCACCGCGACCAGTAGCAGCGCGAGATGGATCATCGCCTGCCGCCGGATCGGCAGGGTGGAAAGCGCATGGGCGTAGGCATATCCGCCGAGCAGCAGCGCCTGGTAGACCAGCATCGCGCTGTTCCAGACATTGGGCGCGCCGCCGAGCAGCGGCAGCGCCATGCGCGCGACGAGCGGCTGGACGAGGAAGAGAAGGAAGCTGCCCGTAAGAATGGTTACGGTGAAGAGCAGCCGAGCCGGTCCGAACATGAAAAACCCCCTGATATCCGGACCTGCCTCAGCGCCCCTGGCGACCCGGGTGGCGCGCAGCATCCGGCCCCGAATGCGTTAGGCTGCGATGGTTAATATTCCCTTTGAAAAGTCGCTCCAGAGACCCCTTCAGCGGGCCTTTTCAGCGAGCCTTGCGCCAGCCTTCGCGGTCGATCGAATACACGATCGTGTCGCGGAAGGGCGGCTCGAAGCGCTCGTCCTCGTAGTCGAGGTCTTCGCGCCGCTGCATGCCGAGCGCGATCATCAGCCCCCAGCTCGGCGCATTCGGATCGACGGTGAGAGCATGGACTTCCTCGGCCCCGAAACGCTCGAATGCGAGGTCGAGCGCAGCCCGCGCGGCTTCCTTCGCATAGCCCTTGCCCCAGGCATCTTCGCGCAGCCGCCAGCCAATCTCGAACTCGTCCGCGACGCTCGACCCGGGTGCATCGGCGCGCTTGAGGCCGCAAAAGCCGAGCACTTCGCCCGACAGGTGACCGCCGTCGTCCTTGCGCTCGATCAGCCAGAAGCAAAAGCCATTGCGCCTGGCGCAGGCTTCGACCCGGCCGCGCTGCATTTGCATGCCGTCCTCGTCGAGCACGCCGAGCAGCCATTGCATGACCGCAGGCGTATTGGTGACCCGGAAAAACGCGTCCCAGTCCGCATCGCCGTGGAAGTCGCGCAGGACCAGACGCTCGGTTTCGTGTCGGAAATCGCTCATGTCAGGCTCCGAGCAGGCGGGCAGCGACCGGCGCGTGATAGGTCAGCACGCCGCTGCATCCCGCGCGCTTGAAGGCGATGAGCTTCTCCATCAGCAGCGCATCGCGGTCGCCGATCCCTGCTGCAGCGCCGGTTTCGATCAGGGCATATTCGCCGCTCACCTGGTAGGCGAAGACCGGCACGCCGAAGCGCTCTTTCGCGCGCCAGATAATGTCGAGATAGGCAAGCCCCGGTTTCACCATGACGCTGTCCGCGCCCTCGGCGATATCCAGCTCGATTTCACGCAGCGCCTCGTCGCCGTTCGCCGGATCCATCTGGTAGCTCTTCTTGTCGCCCTTCAGCAGCCCGCCCGAGCCGACCGCATCGCGGAACGGGCCGTAGAAGGCCGAGGCATACTTCGCCGAATAGGCCATGATCTGGACGTTGGGATGCGCGTTCATCTCCAGCGCCATGCGGATCGCGCGCACGCGGCCGTCCATCATGTCCGACGGAGCGATGATGTCCGCGCCCGCGTCCGCCTGGTTGACCGCCTGGTCGACCAGCACCGCGACCGTATCGTCGTTCACGACATAGCCG
Organism: Erythrobacter sp. HKB08; assembly: GCF_004114695.1. Taxonomy (NCBI): domain Bacteria; kingdom Pseudomonadati; phylum Pseudomonadota; class Alphaproteobacteria; order Sphingomonadales; family Erythrobacteraceae; genus Erythrobacter; species Erythrobacter sp. HKB08. Next base: position 548,878 of record NZ_CP035310.1, on the reverse strand, counting down.
GCATCGTCGAGCAGCCCGTCCTGCCCGTGGCTCGTATAGGGATCGAGCGCGACGTCGGTCAGGATGCCGATGTCGCTGCCGCAGGCATCGCGCACAGCCTTGATCGCGCGGCACATGAGGTTGTCCGGGTTGAGCGCTTCGGCCCCGTCGTCGCTGCGCTTGTCCTGCGGGGTGTTGGGGAACAGCGCGATGCAGGGAATGCCGAGCGAGACGGCTTCCTTCGCGCGCGCGGCGATCCCGTCGACCGACCAGCGCGAAACGCCGGGAAGCGTGGCGACCGGTTCCTCCACGCCCTGCCCCTCGGTGACGAAGAGCGGCCAGATGAGGTCGGCAGGCGTGAGCACGGTTTCGCGGTGCATCGCACGGCTCCACGCCGCAGCGCGGGTCCGGCGCAGGCGCGTATTGGGATAGCTGGCAGTCATGGGGAGGCTGTGTGCCGCAATTGGCGGGCCGGTTCAATCGGCCTTGCGCGTCGCCCGGTCAGTCGCCCCGTCAGCCGACCTTCTTCGGCTGGTCCACCTTGTCGATTTCGCGCGCGGGTTCCTCGTCGACCATTTCAACCGGCGTGCGCTCGAGATCGGCCAGTGCCGCGCCTTCGTCGACAGTCTTGAGGCGGATGAGGGATTCGCGGAAACGGCGCAGTTCCTCGCCTTCCAGCTGCGCGCGGGTGACGAAGTTGACGCTTTGCGGATTAATCGCCCGGCCGCCGCGATACATCTCGTAATGGAGATGCGGCCCGGTCGAGAGGCCGGTCGAGCCGACATAGCCGATCACCTGCCCGCGCCGCACATTCTGGCCGCTGCGCACGGCAAGGCGGCTCATGTGGCAATAGCGGGTCTGCAGCCCGCCGCCGTGCGAAAGCCGCACCGCGATGCCGCAGCCGCCCATCCGGCCTGCCCCGCTCACCTGCCCATCGGTCACGGCCACGATCGGCGTGCCGTAGGAAGCGCGAAAGTCGAGCCCGGAGTGCATCCGGCGATAGCCGAGGATCGGATGGCGCCGCATGCCGAAGCCGGAGCTCATCGAGCCCGGAACCGGGCGGACCAGGCCGCTGCGCTGTTCGCCGACGCCCGACGCCTCATAGAAACGGCCGTCCTTGCCCCAGCGCATCAGCTGGATGTTCGGCTGCCCGCCGCGATCGATCCCGGCATAGAGCAACTGGCCCGCCTGTCGCTCGCCGGTCGCCGCGCGGCGGTAGGAAACGATCATATCGAAGGTATCGGTGGCGCGGACCGAGCGGTCCATGTCGACCTGCTCGCCGAGCGCCTTGAGGTACTGCTGCACCGCGCTCGCCGGAGCGCCTGCTGCACGCGCCGAACGGTAGAGGCTCTGCCCCACGGTGCCGCGAATGCGGAGCGGTGTTTCGTCGACCCGGATCGGAATGCGGCGCAGTGCGAGATTGTCGCCATTGCGCTCGACCGCGAGTTCGAGGTCGAAACGGGCGCGGAAATTCAGCGCATCGAGGGGGCGCGGCGTGCCGGGAGACACGCGGCGGCCGAGAGTGATGTCCACCTGCGTGCCGGATTCGATATCCTTCAGGTCGACGCTACGCGCGACGAGCTCGCTCACCCGCTGCGCATCGCCGCTGCCGACGCCTGCTCGCTGGAGCATGCGTTCGAAACTGTCGCCCTGCGAAAGCGTCGCCACCAGCATGAGCTGCGGACGCTCCGGCGCTCGGGCCAGTTCCTTGACCGCCGGGGTTGCACCCATGTGGCGCCCGCTGTCCGCGCCGAGCGCGAGCGGCATGATCATCTGGCTGCGGAATTCGTCGCGCGAGGTCTGGTCGATATCCATCGCCGGCGCTGCCTCGACCGGCGAGAAATCGGGCCAGAAGGCGAGCGCCGCTGCAGACAGGGCGAGCATGGTGCCCAGCCCGCGGAACCAGCGGCGACTGCCGATCGCCTCGGCAAGGTCCGGCGCGATGTCGATCGCGGCAATCTTTTCCGAAGTGTTATGACGCCATTCGTCGAAGCGTTCGCGCAGGCCGTCGCCGCGCTGGAGGCGATGATGTGCCTCTTCTTCGACCCGGGCGGGTTCGGGGGCGTCTTTTCCGAGGATCTGCGAATGCGCAAGGGTCACGGCCCGCCAGGGCACGTCCTTGCCATTCTCCGCCTCGGCGGAATCCTCGATTTTGCGCGGTTTGTACAACGCGCCCTCCAATAAGGGCCGCCAGAAACCGGCGGCCAGACCCACTCGTGGCCTTATCGCCTCGTTCGTCGGGAATTAAAGTAAATATCGCCTTAATCTGCGGTCAAGTGCGTTTGGCTGTCGACAAGCTGCGTGTCCCGCGCCCGGACGAGGGGCCAGCGGTTGTCGCGCGGCATGTGCGCTGCCACATGAGGGGGGTGACGGACAGCACGATCAAGGCGGTTCTCGGGCCCACCAATACCGGCAAGACGCATCTCGCGATCGAGCGCATGTGCGCCCATTCGAGCGGCGCCATCGGCTTTCCCCTGCGCCTGCTCGCGCGCGAGGTCTACGACCGGGTCGTCGCGATCAAGGGCGAGAAACAGGTCGCGCTGATCACCGGCGAGGAGCGGATCGAGCCGCCCGAAGCGCGCTATTTCTGCTGCACTGCCGAAGCCATGCCGCGCGATGGCGGCGGCCACGCCTTCGTCGCGCTCGACGAGGCGCAGCTCGGCGCCAATCGCGAGCGCGGGCATATATTCACCGACCGGCTGCTCCACGCACGGGGGCGCGAGGAGACCATGCTGCTCGGCGCGGCAACGCTCGAGCCGATGGTTCGCGCGCTGGTGCCGAGGGCCGAGATCATCGAGCGGCCGCGTTTTTCCACCCTCACCCATGCCGGCGCGCGCAAGCTCTCGCGCCTTCCCCCGCGCAGCGCGATCGTCGCTTTCAGTGCCGAACAGGTCTACGCGGTGGCCGAGATGCTTCGCCGGTTCCGCGGCGGGAGCGCGGTGGTGATGGGCGCGCTGAGCCCGGAAACGCGCAACAAGCAGGTCGCCATGTTCCAGGCGGGCGAGGTCGACTACATCGTCGCGACCGACGCGATCGGCATGGGCCTCAATCTCGATGTGCGCCACGTCGCCTTCGCCTCGCTCGCCAAGTTCGACGGGGTCAAGCAGCGCCGCCTGACTCCTTCCGAAATGGCCCAGATCGCCGGGCGCGCGGGGCGACACCAGCAGGACGGGACGTTCGGGACGCTTTCCGGCGTCGGCGGGCATCATGCCGAGCCGGCGGAGTTTTCCGAGGAAGAGATCTACGCGATCGAGGAACACCGCTTCCGCCCGATCACCCGCCTTTTCTGGCGCGAGGCCGAACCCCGGTTCGACAGTATCGCGACGCTGATCGCCGACCTCGAGGCGAAACCGGAAGAGGAAGAGCTGCGCCTCGTCCCGGAATCGATCGACCTTGCCGTGCTCAAACGCCTCGCGGAAACGCCGCTTGCCGACGGGGTGCGCGGGGCAGGCAATGTCCGCCGCTTCTGGGAAGCATGCTCGCTGCCCGACTTCCGCCAGGTCGGGCCCGACACCCATGCACGCTTCGTCGCGCGGCTGTGGCAGGATTTGCGGGGCGGCTATATCGGGGCCGACTTCGCCGCTGCGCGCATTGCCGAACTCGACAATGTGCAGGGCGACATCCATACGCTGCAGGGCCGGATCGCGGCGATCCGCAGCTGGGCCTACATCTGCCAGCGCCCCGACTGGGTGCTCGCGCGCGACGAGATGGCTGCGCGCGCAAGGGCGGTGGAAGCGCGGCTGTCGGATGCGCTACATGCCCGGCTGACCGAACGTTTTGTGAATAGAAGGACTGCAATCCTGATGAAATCGCTGGGACAGGATGCTTCCCTACTGCCCGTGACGCTGGCCGAAGACGGCAGCCTGCTGGTCGAGGACGAGGCGATCGGCCGGATCGAGGGTTTCCGCTTCACCGTCGACCATTCGGCCAACCATGCCGATCGCAAGATGCTGCTCGCGGCAGGCGAGAAGGCCCTGCCGCGCATCCTTTCCGAGCGGGCCGAGGCCCTCGTTGCCGGCGGGCTCGACGGCGTAACCATCGAGAAGGGAGCGCTGCGCTGGGACGGGCACCTGCTCGCCAGGCTCGTGGTCGAGGGTTCGCCGACCAGGCCGCGGCTCGATCTTGCGCGCGAGCTCGACGCGCTGCCGGACGAAGCGCGCGCCAAGCTGGTTGCGGCGCTCGATACCTGGCTCGCCAAGCAGCTCGAACCGCTTGAGCCGCTGGCGAAAATGGAAGCTGCGACGCAGGACCCCAATGCCGGGTCGCAGGCCCGCGCATTGCTGCTCAACGTTATTTCGGGTCACGGCTATGTCGGCCGCGAAAAGGCGGGGATCGAGCATTTGCCCAAGGAAATGCGGCCGTTCCTGAGGCGGCTTGGCGTCACTTTCGGCGCGCTCGACATTTTCGCCCCCGCCCTTCTCAAGCCTGCACCGCGCAAGTTGCTCAACGCGATGGGCATCGATCGCCGCGCGCTCAACGAAGCGATGATCCCGGTGATCGAGGGCGAGAGGAAGCTGCCTTCGGGCTATCGCCCGGCCGGCGGACAGGCGGTGCGCGTCGATGTCGCGGAGAAGGTGCTGCGCGCCGCACACGAAGCGCGCGCCAAGTCGAAGAACCGCAAGTTCATCCTCGACCCCTCGCTCGCCATCTCGACCGGCCTCACGCCCGACAGCTTCCGCCGACTGCTCGGCGCAGCAGGTTTCCGCCACCAGCCGGGCAAGGCGCTGGCCGAAAAGGCGTTCGGTCCGCCCGCGCCCGGTTTCTTCGAGTGGCGCCCTTCGCGCCGCAAGCAGGAACGCGCCAAGCCCTCCAAGCCGCGCGAGGGCAATGCTTTCGCCGGGCTGGCTGACCTCATCCGGTAATGCGCATAGACCGCCTGCTGCACTGGTGCCGCTTCACGCGAACGCGGGGCCTGGCGCAGCGGATGGTCGATGGCGGGCACATCCGCCTCAACCGCGAGCGGGTGACCCGGTGCAGCCAGCCGGTCGGCGTCGGCGACGTCCTCACTTTGCCGTTCGGGAACCCGGTCACGGTCGTCGCGATTGAGCAATTGCCGGTGCGGCGCGGACCGGCTGATGAAGCGCAAAGCTGCTATCGGGTGCTTGACCCGGCGGGTGAAAGCGCCATAGCAGCGCAGGGCACGGCCCGCTCGGCGGGCAGGAAACAAGGGAATACACCGCAATGACCTATGTCGTCACCGACGCATGCATCAAATGCAAGTACACCGACTGTGTCGAAGTGTGCCCGGTAGACTGTTTCTACGAAGGCGAGACCATGCTGGTCATCAACCCTTCGGAATGCATCGATTGCGGCGTGTGCGAACCCGAATGCCCGGCCGAGGCGATCCTCCCCGATACCGAGGACGGTCTCGAGAAGTGGCTCGAGCTCAACACCAAGTACTCCGCCGAATGGCCGAACATCACGAGCCAGAAGGATCCGCCCGAGGACGCCGACGAGCACAAGGGCGAAGAAGGCAAGTTCGAGAAGTACTTCACCCCGGAGCCGGGCGAAGGCGATTGATCTTCGCACCCGGGTCGCAGCCATGCTGACCCTGCTCAAACGCGCCTGGGCACGCTCGACCGAAAACACGATTTCGCTGACTGCGGCGGGAATCGCCTATTTCGCATTCCTCGCGATGGTGCCGCTGCTCGCCGTGGCGGTGCTGATCTATGGCCTTGTCGCCGAGCCGGCTACGGTCGCGCGCCATGTCGCGGTGCTGGCGAGCAATTTGCCCGCATCGGCGGCCGATCTGGTCGGAGAGCAGCTGCGCAGCGTGGTCGAGGGTTCGAAAGGTGCCAAGGGTCTCGGGCTCCTCACCGCTTTCGCCGTGTCGCTGTTCAGCGCGCGTAGCGGTGCCGGCTCGATCATCACCGCGCTCAATGTCGCCTTTTGCGCGGACGAGACGCGCAACATCCTCAAGTTCAACCTGGTGGCCATCCTGCTCACCATCGGCGCGCTCGTGGCTTTCGGCGTGTCCGCCTTCGCGATCGCTGCGACCAGTGCGCTGGGCGGCATTGCCGCGAGCATAGCCGCTTTCGCTTTGCTCGGCGCGACCGGATTCGGCGGAGCGGCGCTCGCCTACCGGGTAGCGCCGCATCGTCGCCAGCCGCCCCGATGGCCGGCGCTGTGGCCCGGCGCGCTGCTGTTCGCGATCGGCTGGCTCATCGCGACATCCGCCTTCGGCTACTATTCGGCGAATTTTGCCAATTACAACGCGACTTATGGCTCGCTCGGCGCGGTCATCGTGCTGCTGACCTGGCTGTATCTCAGCGCCTTCCTGTTCCTCTTCGGAGCCGAGCTGAATGCCGCGCGCGAACGCCATGCCGAGGGCAGTCAAGGCTGAAAGGCGAAAGACTCGCAATTTTGTTGCGGTTGTGTTATATAATCCATCAACCGCGCCGGTTTGGTCCCGGCGACGGAGGATAGAACGGAAAGGTCAGGACCACTCGCGACAACACAATCCGGTTCCGACCGGGCTGACACGGCCCGGGCGAAGGGTCGGTTTTCGTCGCTTCCGGGGGCTCCCGACCGCTAGAAAGGACTGTGTATGGCAGCCAAGGCTCCCGCCTTCGACGTGGGCGATTACGTCGTTTACCCCAAGCATGGTGTCGGTCGCGTGATCGAACTGCAGAATGAAGAGATCGCGGGCATGCAGCTCGAGCTCTACGTCCTGCGTTTCGAGAAAGAGCGCATGACCCTGCGCGTCCCGACCAACAAGGTCGAATCGATCGGCATGCGCAAGCTGTCGAGCGACAAGACGCTCAAGGAAGCGATGGAAACCCTCAAGGGCAAGCCGAAGGTGAAGCGCACCATGTGGTCGCGCCGCGCGCAGGAGTACGAGGCCAAGATCAACTCGGGCGAAATCGTCCTGATCGCCGAAGTCACCCGCGACCTGTTCCGTCCGGACGACCAGCCGGAACAGAGCTATTCGGAACGCCAGATCTTCGAAGCGGCCTCGAGCCGTCTCGCCCGCGAACTCGCGGCGATGGAGAAGACCGACGAGGCGACCGCGCTCGAGAAAATCCTCGACGTGCTGCGCGAGCATGCGCCGCAGTATTACGAGAACACCGAAGACGCCTGATCGACGGGCGACATTCTCGTATCGACAGGGGCCGTCCGATTGGGCGGCCCTTTTCGTTGGGGGTGTTGAAGGCGGATGCCTGCTGTATTATATCAGCAATACGCATTAGCTGGAGAACCCCCATGCTCAACGATATCCTGAGGAATGTCGGAACGATTGTCGGAGCCGCGATGTCGGGCAAGTTCGACGACAAGAACTTCCGGTTCGACAAGACCAATTTCCGCTTCGATGGCGCCCGCTTCCATTTCGACGGCGAGCACGATGGCCAGACGCTCGACGAGCTCGACCTGACCCAGCCCGCACCGGAAAAGCTTATCGTGATGGGCTCGACCAATGTCGAAATCACCGAGGGCAAGACCTTCCGCATCAATGCGAGCGGCGAAGGCGCAGATGCCCTGCGCTATTCGCTCAAGGATGGCCGGCTGGTCATCATGCGCAAGGACGGGCGCGATGTGGCGCATGTCGAGGTCACCATGCCCGCCCCCCGCACGCTCGTCGTCGCCGGTTCGGGCATGATCTCGACCAATGCGCTCGCAGCCGAGGCCAAGGTCGTCATTGCAGGATCGGGCATCATCGTCCTCGACGAGATTTCCATCGAGCGCCTCAAGGCGAACCTCATGGGCTCGGGCATGCTGGTGGCAGACGGCAGCACTGCAAAGCTCAAGCTCAATGTCGCCGGTTCCGGCAAGGCTATGCTCGCGCATTGCGAGGTCGAAACCGCGAAGATCACCCTGGCGGGTTCGGGCCACGCAATGGTCGCCAGCGACGGTGCGATCGAAGCGACCACCATGGGCTCCGGCACGCTGATGGTATTCGGCAATGCGAAGCTCACGACGACTTCGCTCGGCTCGGGCAAGATCCACTGCGCGCCGCGCGAGAACCGCGGGCCGCACGAGCGCCCGCCGATGGACGCGCGCCGCAAGGAGTTCGCGCGCAAGGTCGCCAACGAGCCGGCAGAGGAAGAAGCGCCTGCGGCGCCGGAAAAGCCCAAGGCGAAAAAGGCGAAGAAAGCAAAGCCCGCCAAGGCAGCGAAGCCGGCCAAGCCTGCTAAGCCCAAGAAAGCGAAAAAGGCCAAGAAGCCGAAGAAATTGGACTGACCGTCCGCACCACCAGGGATAAACCGGAGACGACGATGAAATTCACCCCGCGCAACATTCTCGGCCCCCTCTACGCGATCGGCCTCGCGACGACGCTGGCGGCCTGCAACGACATGGACATCCAGATCGACGGCGACGGCGTTCCGCTCTCGGAATTCGACACCTCTGGCGATGCCCCGACCGGTGTGACGCTGGCAGGGCCCGACAATATCGTGGTCACCACCGGCGATGCTTTCACCATCGAGGTCGAAGGCGACGAGGAAGTAACCGACAAGCTGCGCTTCGACCGCGACGGCGACAATTTCGCCGTCTATCGCGAAGGCAAGAACTGGAGCGGCGACAACACGGCGACCATCCGCGTCACCATCCCTTCGCTCGACACGATGAATATCGCCGGTTCGGGCACGATCGAGGCCGATCGCCTGTCGGGCGACGCGACTGTCTCGATCGGCGGATCCGGCAAAGCGAGCGCGGCTTCGGTCGAGGCCGGCAGGCTCGACGTGAACATCGGCGGCTCCGGCAGCTTCACCGGCTCGGGCACGGCCGACAGCCTCGACTTCAATCTCGGCGGTTCGGGAGAAGCCTCGATGGCCGAAATCACGGTCGGTTCGGCCGACATCAACATCGCGGGCTCTGGCAAGGCGATTTTCGCATCCGGCGGCGATGTCGAGGCGAACATCTTCGGCTCGGGCACCGTTACGGTGACGGGCGGCGCGACCTGCAAGGCCAATACGGTCGGGTCGGGCAAGCTGATCTGCGACGACGTCGAAACCGAACCGAACACGTAATTCATCGACGCGCCAGAAACCGCGCCTATAGTGCCGCGCATGGAGGGATCGTCCATGCGCGGCATTTTCGTTTCGGTACTGGTTTCATCGAGCATGTTCCTCAGCGGGTGCATCGCCAAGACCGCGTTCGACGTGGCGACTGCGCCGGTCCGGGTTGCGGGCAAGGCGGTCGACCTGGCGACGACCAGCCAGTCCGAAGCGGACGAGAAGCGCGGGCGCGAAATCCGCAAGCGCGAAGAACGGCTCGGCAAGCTGGAACGCGAATATGCCAAGCAGCGCGAAGATTGCCTCGATGGCGACGAGGACGCCTGCGAAGACGCTCGCGAGACCTATGCCGAAATCGAGGAGCTCATCCCGACGATCCCGGTCGAACCGGTCGACGACTGATGCGAAGCGCTAGGCCGCAGCACGGCGCAGGCGGTCGTTAATCGCCTTGCCGATGCCCTCGTTCGGGATCGGTGCGACGGCAATCTCGGGCTGCTGCGAGACAGCAGCCTCGTGGAGACAGCGATAGAGCGAGGCGGCCGCCTCGGTCAGGTCGCCCGATGACGAGAGCGTGCAGTCGCCCGCGACATCTCCGAAGCCGATCATGAATTCACCGTTGCGAGCCTCGCTCGCTTCGAGCCGGACGGGCTTTCCGGGCGCGTAGTGGCTCGACAATTGCCCCGGTGCTTCGACCCCACCGCGATGCGCTTCCGGATCGAGCGGTCGGTCGTAGTAGAAGCGGTGCATCGCCGCCGTATCGAATGGCCCGGGGCGCAGTTCGTCCCATTTGCCGCCCTCGCGGATCGCAACGATGGTCGATTCCAGCCCCGCCTCGCTTTCGCCGCCGTCGATCACTGCATCGATCCGCCCGTCGAGCGAGGCAAGGACGTGCGCAGCGCTGGTCGGGCTGATGAAGCCGCTGCGATTGGCCGATGGCGCGGCGAGCGGGAAGTCTACCGCACCGAGCAGTTCATGCATCACCGGATGCGCGGGTGCGCGAAGCGCAATGGTCGGCAATCCCGCAGTGACGGCGGGTGCGAGGTTTGCGTCCTTCTTGCGCGGGAGGACGAGCGTGAGCGGCCCCGGCCAGTGGTTCTCGGCCAGCAGGCTCGCCGCCTCATCGAACTGCGCATAGGCCTGCGCCTGCTCTGCATCGCGGACATGGACGATCAGCGGATTGAAGCTCGGTCGGCCCTTGGCGGCGTAGATCCGCGCGACCGCTTCTGCGCTGTCGGCACGGGCGGCGAGGCCGTAGACGGTCTCGGTCGGAACCGCGACAAGACCGCCCCGTTCGAGAATCGCCGCGGCATGCGCGATTCCCGCCGCGTCCGCCCGTAGCGTTTCCGTAGCGTTCTTGCCCGTCATGCCTGCGAGCTATAGGTGATGCAGCCCAAAGCCAAGAGGACTCGACAAAGCCGTGACCCCCTTCTCGCCCGCCACCAACGACCAGCTTCTCGCCATCCGCGTCAACGCAGGCATTGCCGACCTTGCCGAGAGCGAGCGCTATGCCGCCGCCGAAGAGGACATGGTCGAAGCCATCGTCGAAGGCGTCGGCCAGTTCGCCGCCGGCGAATTCGCCCCGCTCAACCGCGTCGGCGACCTCGAAGGCGCGGTGCTCGAAAACGGCGTCGTGCGCCTGCCTGACGGCTTCGCCGAAGCCTATGAGCATTATGTCGAGCAGGGCTGGAACGCGATCGCCTCGCCGACCGAATTCGGCGGCCAGGGCCTGCCCTTCACCCTCGCCTGCAACGTGATCGAGAACCTCGGCACGGCGAACATGGCCTTCACCCTGCTGCCGATGCTGTCGGTCGGCGCAATCGAGGCGCTGGAGCATCACGGGAGCGAAGCGCAGCAGTCGAAATACCTGCCGAAGCTGGTGAGCGGCGAATGGTCGGGCACGATGAACCTGACCGAGCCGCAGGCCGGCAGCGACGTCGGCGCCCTGCGCGCGACCGCCACTCCGATCGAAGATGGCGAGCATGCGGGCAAGTACCTGATCCAGGGCCAGAAGATCTACATCACCTGGGGCGAGCACGAGCTGGCGAAGAACATCATCCACCTCGTCCTCGCGCGCCTACCGGGTGCGCCGGAAGGCAGCGCGGGAATCTCGCTCTTCGTGGTGCCGAAGTACCATGTGAACGAGGACGGCTCGCTCGGGCCGAAGAACGACCTGCGCTGCGTCAGCCTCGAGCACAAGCTCGGCATCAACGCCTCGCCGACCTGCGTCATGAGCTATGGCGACAACGGCGAATGCGTGGGCGAGCTGGTCGGCGCGGAAAACCGCGGCTTGATGGCGATGTTCACCATGATGAACAATGCGCGCATCAATGTCGGCAGCCAAGGCGTCCAGATCGCCGAGCGCGCGCTGCAGCAGGCGCTGTATTACGCGAAGGAGCGCGTCCAGTCGGCCCGCGCGGGCGCGCCCGACAAGACGCCGGTCTCGATCATCGAGCACCCCGACGTGCGCCGCATGGTGCTGCGCATGAAGGCACTGACCGAAGGTGCGCGCGCGCTGCTCTACTACACCGCCGGCCAGGTCGATCGCGGCACGCTGGGCGACGAAGCTGCCAAGCGCCGCGGCGAAGTGCTTGTGCCGATGATCAAGGCATGGGGCACCGACACCGGCATCGAGGTCGCGAGCCTCGGCGTGCAGGTCCACGGCGGCATGGGCTTCGTCGAGGAAACGGGCGCGGCGCAGCATTATCGCGACGCGCGCATTGCGCCGATCTACGAAGGCACCAACGGTATCCAGGCCGCCGACCTCGTCACCCGCAAGCTCGGTTTCGAGAATGGCGAGGTCTATGCCGCGCTGATGGAAGACATCGCGCGCGACGCGGCGGACGAGCCGGCGCTGTTCCAGCTCGCCGGCGACTGCGCGGCCATCGCCAAGTGGATGCGCGACGAGGGTTCGCTCGACGATCGCCTAGCGGGCAGCGTGCCCTTCACCGCCATGTCGGCCATCGCGGTCGCCGGCTGGCAGTTGCTGCGCCAGGCGCGCGCGGTCGAAGGCGGCGAGGCTCCGGCACTGGCGAAGGTCAAGCCGGTCACGACGCGCTATTTCCTCGACCACGTGGTGCCCGAGGCGCTCGGCATGAAGGCCGCTGCGATCGGCGGGGCCGATTTGCTCTACGCGCTCGACGCCGAGCAGCTGGCAGGCTGATAGCCATGGCGCGGGACGATGCCTCGCGCTGGTCGGACAGCCCGGCCTATGTCTGGGCCGGCTCCGAAACGCGCGGCATCGAGCGGATCGATGCACCGCCGCTCGACCTCATGCGCGGTATCGACCGGCAGAAGGCATCAACCCTCGCCAATGTCGAACGGCATGCGAAGGGCGTCGCCGCGCACGACATGCTGCTGTGGGGTAGCCGCGGCATGGGCAAGTCGGCGCTGGTGCGCTCGGTCGTCGCCGACGTACAGGAACGCGCGATCGGCGATATCGCGCTGATCCAGCTTTCCGCAGAACGGATCGACGGTCTGCCCGCGCTCTTTCGCGATCTCGCGCAAATTGAACGCCGCTTCCTCGTCTATGTCGACGATCTCGGCTTCGTACCCGGCTCGATGGAAGGCCCGCGCCGGTTGCGCAGCCTGCTAGAAGGCGGGATCGAGGCGCGGCCGGACAATGTCAGGCTTGCGGTGACGAGCAACTACCGCGCGATCCTCTCGCGCGAAATGGACGCGGGCGAGCAGCGCCACGCGCGCGACCGGGCGGACGACGAGCTTGCGCTGGCCGACCGTTTCGGCCTCGTGCTCGGCTTCCATGCGTGCTCGCAGGACGACTATCTCGCCATCGTTGCAGGCTATGCGGAGCGCTACGGCCTCGACTGGAGCGAGAGTGACGCGATCGAATGGGCCGCGCAGCGGGGCGCCCGCTCAGGGCGCACGGCGTGGCAATATATCACCGAGATCGCCGGCCGCGCCGGGAAGGCGCTGGCGAACCCCTGATCAGTTGATCGGCATCGGCACTTCGCGCGCGAAATCGTCGGTGAAGGCCGCCGAGGGATCGCCGCGCAGTTCGCGTTGCGGCGGCATCGATTCCGAGCGCTGGCGCACGATCTCGCCGCCCGGCGCCGCGCCCGGAGCGATCACCCGCCAGATGATGCCGGCGGTATCGTCGCTCACCAGCAGAGAGCCGTCGGCTGCCCACTCGACCCAGGTCGGCCGTCCGCGCGTCTCGCCCTTGCCGTTGAGGAAGTCGGTCAGCACCGGCACCGGCTTGCCCTGCGGATTGCCGCGCTCGTCGAAGGCGACATAGACCACGTCGTAGCCCGATGCGGGCTTGCGGTTCCACGAACCGTGCCGCGCGATGAAGGCGCCCTGCGAGAACGCCTCGCCCATGCGGTGACCGGCCTGCGAGAACACGAGGCCAAGCGCCGCTACATGCGGGCCGAGCGCATATTCGGGATTGCGCGCATAGGAGGTGACGTAGGTCGGGATCGGGCCGTCGACCCGCTCGTCGATATTGTCGCGATAATAAACCCATGGCCATCCGTACTGCGCGCCGACGGGAACGTTGGTCAGGTAATCGGGCACAAGGTCCGAGCCGAGCATGTCGCGCTCGTTCACCGTGGTCCAGAGCTCTCCGCTCCACGGGTTGAAGGCAAGGCCGTTGGGATTGCGCAGCCCCGCGCCGTAGATGCGCGAAGTGCCGCTCGCGATGTCGTATTCGTGGATCGCCGCGCGGCCTTCCTCGATCTCCATACCCTGCTCGCCGATGTTCGAGACCGAGCCGACAGCGACATAGACCTTCGTTCCGGCCGGGTTGATCTCGATATTGCGCATCCAGTGGCCACCGCCCGGCGGCAGGTCCATCAGCTTGCGCGGCTCGGCGGTGATTTCGGTCGCACCCGGTTCGTAGGGAAAGGCGACGAGGCTGTCGTGATTGGCGACGTAGAGCATGCCGTCGTGCCACGCCATGCCCGAGGGGCTGTCGACCGCTTCGGTCAGGACGAAGCGCCCTTCGGCCGCGCCATCGCCGTCCGCATCGCGCAGCAGCACGACCTGGTTGGGCGATTCACCGCCGGCGCCCGCACGGCTCATCAGCAGGTTGGCGATCCAGCCGGTGATCCCGCCATCGCCTTCCTTCTTCGGCGCGCGGGTCAGCGTTACGAGAATGTCGCCGTTGGGAAGTGCCTGCAGGACGCGCGGATGGTCGAGCCCGTCGGCGAAACGCGTCACGGCCAGGCCTTCGGCGACCGTCGGCACTTCGTCCGCCTGCCAGCCGATCGGCTCGGCGATATTCACCGTCGGGATGGCCTCGCCCTCGGGGGCCGAAAGCACCGGGTCGGTGCCCGAAACCTCGTCGACGGAAAGCTCTGCCGTATCGCCCTGGAGCAGCCACCAGACGAGGAGGCCGAGCCCGAACAGGACGAGGAGGACGATGAGGATGATCTTGCGCGTTCTGGTCATGGCCGCGAGGAATAGGGCCAAGCGGGGCTTGCGGCAATGGCGCAGCGCCCTAGATGGACTGCCATGTACGATTTCAAACCCGATGCGGACCTTCCCAAGCCGGAACGCTATCGCCAGCTGGTCGATGCCGCCGGCGCTCTGGTCGATGGCGAAAGCGACGCGGTCGCCAACATGGCCAATGTCGCCGCGCTGATGTGGGAGTTCCTGCCCGGCATCAACTGGGCGGGTTTCTACCGCGTCGTCGACGGCGAACTCGTGCTCGGCCCGTTCGCCGGGCGTCCGGCCTGCATCCGCATTCCCTTCGGCATCGGCGTGTGCGGCACCGCGGCCTCGACCGGCGAGACCCAGCTGGTGCGCGACGTGCACGACTTTCCCGGCCATATCGCCTGCGATGCCGCGAGCCGCTCGGAAGTGGTCGTGCCGGTCAAGCGCGACGGCGAAGTGATCGCGGTGATCGACATCGACAGCCCGGAACTCGCGCGGTTCGACGAGGAAGATGCAGCCGGGGTCGAAGCGCTCGCGCTGCGGCTCGCCAACGCGATTTAGTCGCGAGTTCGCCCCGAAACGGGACACTGCGCGCCAAGCGCGGGGACTCTGCGCGCTCGCTTGGTATATTTTCCCTTAACGCGCGCAATGCGTGCAGCATGTTCAAGGGGAAATTGCATGACCACCCGCCGGATTTCGACGCTCGCCGTCGGTGCCAGCCTCGCCGCTCTTGCGACCAGCGCAAGCGCGCAGGAAATGACCTATGAAGATCGGACCTACGAATACGCGGTCGAAGAGGCCGTTGCGGAACCGGTAGTCGAAGCGGTCGCCGAACCTGCGCCCATGCCGGAAGTGGTGTTCGAGCCTGCGCCGGTGGTCCAGCCGCTCCCCTCCCCCAAGGCGATCCCCCTGCGCCGTGCGGAACCGGTCTATGAAACCGTGACCGAAGTCGAAACCGCCGCGCATAATGAATATGAGGTCGAGTACGAAACCGCCCCCGAAGCCGGGTATGAGCGCGAAGAGCATTACGAGATCATCCGCCATCGCAGCATGCCCGCGCCGCACATGGCTCACGGCCAGCAGATGCCGCATCACGCGATGCCGCCGCAGCCGATGCAGTTCGACCGCGATGCATGGCTCGAGGATTGCCGTGCGCGCTATCGTTCCTCGGAGCGCGGCGGCGACGGCGACATCATCGGCGGCGTCCTCGGCGCAGCAGCGGGCGGGCTGATCGGCAATCGCATCGCCGATGGCGACCGGCTCGCCGGAACGCTCATCGGTGCAGGCGTCGGCGGACTTGCCGGGGCAGCGATCGGCTCCGCGGTCGATCGTGCCGACCGCGAGGGCGGTGCGCGCGATTATTGCGAGGACTACCTCGACCGCTACCTCGCCGGATATGGCCACCAGGGCTACGGCCATCCCTACGCCTATGGCTATGCCTATTACCCGGCGCCGGTGATGTATGTCCCGGTGATGATCCCGGTCGAGCGCAAGACGATCGTTCGCGAGACGGTCGAATATGTGACCGAGCCGGAAACGGTCTACGAGGAAGTCGAGGTCGAGGAAGTGACCCGCCGCCGCGTGATCGAGCCGGTAAAGACCCAGCGCGTGAAGACGCGGACCGTGAAGCCCGCCAAGGGCGACTAAGCTCGCGTAAATCTTCCCCGCCCGGGAATTTCTTAGGCACAAATTAACCATGGGCTGCGAAACGAGCCTCGATGGCTCAACCGCGCCCACTTGATGCTGGCACTCCCGCACAGCCTGTCGCCCCTGCCCGGGCGGCATCGCGCACGCGTGCGCTGCTGGCAGAAGACAACCCGATTGCGAGCGAGCTGATGTCGCTCATGGCGCAGCGGGTCGGGATCGATCTCGAAACTGCCGACGACGGGCTGGAGGCGCTCGAGCGCATCCGTATCGCCCGCGAGCGCGGCAAGCCTTTCGCACTGCTGTTCGCCGATGCGATCATGCCGGTGCTCGGCGGTGTCGAACTGGCCAAGCGCCTGCGCGCCGAAGGCATTACCGAGCAGGAATTGCCGATCATCGCAGTCAGCGCTGCCGTGAATCCGGCCGAGATCCAGTCCTACACCGATTCCGGGATGCAGGCCTATCTCGCCAAGCCCGTTTCGATCGCGGATCTGGCGGCAGCCGTCGCCGCCTGGGCGCCGCAAAGCGAGCCTGCGAGCGAAACCGGCCCTTCCGGTCCGCGCGCTGCACTCAAGATGCGCTACGAACTGCGCAAGGCGGAAACCTTCGCCCTGCTCTGCGATGCGACCGACGCTCGCGACCATGCTTCCGATACGATCGCACGCATCCGCGATCTCCTGCACAAGCTCGCCGGTACGGCAGGTGCGTTCGGCGAGGACGCACTGAGCGATGCGGCTGGCGAGAGCGTGGACATCCTGCGCGAAGCTTCGCTGGAGAACCTGCAGGACGCGCTCGAACGTTCGCGCGCGCTGCTCGAGGAGGCGGCGTGACGCCATGTCCTTCCTGAAAAAACATGCGCTTACGACCCTGTGCGCCATCGGCACGGCGCTGTCCGTACCGCACGCAGCGCAGGCGAAGGACGGCATCGAGGTCGGGGGCGACATATCCGTTCGCGCAGTCCAGGCCGAGCGTGCCGTGTTCGAAGGCACCGATGTCGAAAGCTCCGGCGTGGGCGCCAGCGCTTCGGCCGATTTCACCTGGAAGAACGGACGCACCAGCGTCCAGTTCGATCTCGACGCGACGATCTTCGATTATTCCGACGATACCCGCCCGACCCGCGAAAGCGTGGGAGCGGGCCTGACCCTGCGCCAGGAGCTGTCCGACGAAGTCGAGGTCGCCGTCGAAGTGCGACACTCGGAAAACATCGTCACGCTCGAATCGCGCGAGGCGGACCAGACCAGCGTCCGGGCCGAAGTAAAGTGGGAGGACCGCAAGAACCGCGTCCGCCTGCGCGCCCAGTACCGCGAACGCGAATATGACGATCTCGCCCGCTCGACCGGCAATGGCTGGCGTTTCGATGCCCAGTACAATCGGCGGCTCGGCAGCTGGCACTGGATTCGCGCCGACTTCCGCGTCGAGAATATCGACAGCACCGCGGTGCGCCGCAGCTACGACCGGCAGATCGCCGCCGTGCGCTACAGCGTGCCGATCGCGAAGAACCTGCGCCTGCGCCCGGAAGTCGAATTCCGCCGCTGGACCTATGACGAACGCTACGTTGCCGACGACCCGACCGCGGACAGGCGCCGCGACACGATGATCGCCCCCGAAATCGGCCTGGCCTACGGGCGCAGCCGGGGTCTCTACGGGCGCTTGCAGGCGAGTTACGAGTTCCGCAACTCGAACGACATGCGTTTCGATGCCGATGCGCCGCGTCTCGACCTGCGGATCGGCTACCGCTTCTAGTTTCTGCCCAGTCTGGCGGGCATTTCCGCCAGCGCAGCCCCCAACCAGCCGCCTTTCTGGCGCGATGTGAGCTTTTTCAGCTCGAGCGCGGCGCGCGGCGTGCTGATTCGCTCCTCGATCAGCAGGCGATAGATCCGGTCCGCCTTGCGCCGCCGCTTGATCGCATCGCCGCCATCGAGAAATCCCTCCGCCAGATCGAGCAAATAGCCGCGAAAACGCGCGAAAACGCCGTCTTTCGCGCCGGAATCGGCCGAATCTGCGGTTTCGTCGCCTCCAAACGCGGAAACCTGCTCCTTCAGCCGGGCGAGAATGCCGTCGAGCTGCGCCTGCCCGAACCCCTGCGGCAGATTGTCCGAATTGCGCAGGGCTCCGACCGTTTCCTCGACCTTGCGCTCGCTCAGCACGCCGAATTCCTGGAAGGTCTGCAATTGCGCCAGCCCGCGTTCGACCAGCGCGGGATCATCGCCCAGCGCTTCCTCGCAGGCGCGGTGGACGGTTTCCCATGCCTGCCAGCGATAAACCCAGTCGAGCCCGGTCCCCTTGATGTTCTGCATGCCCATGATGCGATTGACGAGGCCCGGCGGCGTCTGGCGAGCAACCAGCCGCACGATGTTCTCGCCCTTCATGTAGAAATCGCGCACGGGCACGAGCTTGCGCATGAAGGCATCGCGCATCAGTGCGCGCATCTCGCCATCCTGGCCAGCCGGATTGCCGCCGGAAGAAATTGCGCCGCGCAACTTCTCGTAGCGCGCGTGCAACTCGCCGAGCTCGGCGGCATGGGCGGCGATTTCGTCGGCGTGGGCGGGCACCCGTTCCTGCACCATCGCGTCGAGCGAACCGCCATCCAGTGCGGCGAGCACTTCCTGCGTCTCGGCAGGGCTTTCGAGGCCGGTCAGCATCGCGGCGATCCGCGCAGCAATCGCCTCGCGCGAATGCGGGATGCGCTGGTTTTCAGCCAGAGCGTCGAGGATGGCGAGCGGCTCCTTCTCGTCATCGACCAGCGTCAGCTTCGCGGCATAGGCGTCCCACTCTTCCTCGATGAAGCCGATGAGCCCCTCGATATTCGATCCGATGAGCACGTGCCGGTCGGCCGAGACGTCGTTGACCAGCATGCGCGCGAACACCCGGCTTCTCGGCACGCGGTCGGCGCGGTTGTTGACCACGGTCGAGACGAAAATGCCCGGGTCGCGCTCGAACGTGTGGTCGGCAAAGCCCATGCGGTCCCAGTTGCCCATCGCACCGAAGCGCTCGTTGGCCGACATGCCCATGACGAATTCGAGCGTCCGCCCGTCGATCGTCGAGCGCGGGTAGATCTTGAGGACGCCCAAGTCGGCGACGACGCGGTCGCTCATTTCCTTGATGCAGAAATCCGCCTCGAGCCCCAGCTCGTCGCCCATCGCGGTGACCAGCGCGATATTGTAGGGGTGCTCGGCATAGGGGAAGCGGTCGAGCAGGCGTTCGTGGATCAGCCCGGCCTGCAGCCAGTTGACCGCGCGCAGCCGTGTGTTCGCCTTCTCCGCCCCTTCCTGCAGGATCGGCAGCATCTCCTCCTCGGTGGTGAGGAGGATCGAATCGTGCGGGATGAACTCGCACATGACTTCCGGGATGTTGCGCCCGGCCGGGCCCTGCACGTCCTCGTGGTCGGGATAGGTATTGGTGATCGTCCCGATGTCGTCGCGCATCCAGTCCTGCTGGAGCACGCGGACATAGGCGGGGTTGAGCCCCATGCATTCCCACAGGAACACCCGCGCCTTCAGCCGGCGCGCGATCGAGATCAGGTTGTACTGCTCCCAGATCGTCGCCTTGTCGTAGGGGCGGAAGAGGAACATCTCGGTCAGCCCGCCGAAGGGCTCGCCCTGGAGGAACATCGCCTCGCAGCCGGTGGTCTTGGATACGAGCGGCGGGCCGAGCGCATTGATCAGCCCGGCCTTTAGTCGCTCGGTCCCCGACTTGCCGCGCGTGCCCCACCCGCCAAGGACGAGCGGGATGTCCCGCCGCACGCGCCGTGCATGCCAGCCAAGCACAATGTGCCGTCCGAAGAACCACGCGAAGGCTATCGCGACGAAGGCGCCCAGCTGGACCAGCGTATTGGCGAAGACGGTCGCGAAATAGGTCACCGCATTGTCGAGCAGCACCGGCACGGCGAGCAGCAAACCGCCCAGCTCGAACAGTTTGACCACGGACGGGTCGGGCCTGGGCGCGGGTACGTCTTCCTGCACCATCTCCTCGTAGGGCTCGTAGACCAGCGCCACGCCATGCGCGGCGAGCGCCTCGGCATAGCCTTCGCCCTTGTTGCGCAGGCCCGACAGGCGCGCGAAATCGCGGCTGATCTTCCAATAGGTGCGAAAGCGCGCGAACAGACCGCTCGGCGGGACGATCAGCGTGCGTCCCTCGCTGGTGAAGATGCGCACGGTGCGACCCTGGTCGATTGCCGAAAGGACATGGTCGAGCAGCGGCAGATAGTTGCGCCAACCGCCTTCCGCGCTGACGAACAGCGGCTCACCCGGTACCTTGGTCGGCGCAAGCTCCGCCATGCGCGCAGGCGGGGCGAGCACGGTGCCCTCGTAATCGCGTCCGATCGTATGGCGGAACGCTTGGCGCTTGTCGGTCGCGCTGATGCCGAGCTCGAAGAGGATGCGCCAGAGCCGCGCCTTGAAGCGTTCGCCGCGGATCAGCCGGGGTCTGCGCGCTTCGGTGAGGTCGAAACCGAACCCGCCCTGCGCGAGGACTGCGAGGACCCGCCCGACCTTGTCGGGATCGCCGCGCACCTCCTGGCGAATTTGCGGGACGGAGCGGCCGCTGCCTTCGCGCAAGGGTGCAGCAAGGGACGCGATCTCGTTTGCCAGCGCGCACGCTTCCGCATCGCAGGCGAGCCATATGCGTTCCGAAGCCTCGCCGGCCCAGCGCCGGATCTTCTGGCTCTCCACCCGCTCGCGCAATTCGCCCAGCGCTGCGCGCAGTTTGGAGCCGGTCGCTCGAAGTGCGGGATCGCCCAGTTCGGCCAGCATCTCGCAGGTCACGGCCGCTGCGCGGATCGCGACGCGCAGGACGAACTCCTCCTCGTCGCGTGAAAGCACGCGCAGGAGATGGGGCATGTAGCCATCCAGCCCGCCCGTCCCGATCATCGCTTCGGGATCGGCGAAGAGCATGGCACGCACCTGCGGATCGCGGTCGACCCGCAACCGGGCACTGAGCCCGCCGAAATATTCCGCGGGCATGAGCGGCAAGCTCTCGGCGACCGCCTGCCTGACCGCACCGTCGCGGTCGTTGGCGAGACGGCGCAGATAGGTGGCGAGCCGTTCCTCTTCCCCAACCGCCCGCGCGAGCATGCGCGCAAGGTGGCGGCGCACGAACAGCCGGTTGTCCTGCTGCAGAGCATTGCCGCGGTCGCTCGTCGCAGCGAGCCGCTTGTCGAGCACGGGGAATAGCGAGGTCGGCGAGAGTGCCAGCAGCGTATCGAAGGCATCGCACTGCGCCCATGTGCTCTCGGTCGCATCGAGCGCGGCGCGGCGCGTATCGCGGATCGCGACATCGACCCAGAACCCGTCGAGCGTGCCGGAGGACAGTTCGGCGATATGCTTGAGCGCACGGTGGGCCGACTGCCTGATCCGCGCATCGCCGCGATAGGCGCGCGTGTCGACCAGCAGGTTCGCGAGGTCCTGCGCGAGGAGTTTCGACTGCGCATCGATCTCGCCATTGGCGAGCGCCTGTCCTGCGAACAGCCCGGCCCGCTCGAGCGCGAAGGCGAGCGCCCGCTCGGCCTCGCCCACGCGTCGGCGATAGCGCTCGCGCACCGCATCGTCGTCGAAATAGGCGCTCAGGCCCCGGCGATCGCCGCGCAGCCTGCGCCCCTCGGACCCGAGCTTGCGCGCGAAGTCGAGGATGGCGGCATGACGCTCCTTCTCGTCCGAGACGTTGGCGAAGCGCGCATTGAACAGCGCCGCGTCGGAATGCAGCTCGGCGATCCGCGCAAGCTTCGTGCGCGCGAACGCGGTCGCACCGGCGCAATGCGGGGCCCAGCCGCCCTCGTCGGCGCTGGAACTCGCCGCGACCATTTCCGCGATGATATCGTCGTAAATGCCGACCAGCGTCGGCGCGATACCGGTCCGCAGTGCGTGATCGAGGGCAGTCTGCGCGCGGCTCATGCGAGGCCGTCCTCGAGGCAGGCGCGGAATTGGTCGCGCAGCTCCCGGTCGCCAAGCAGGCGACGGCGCAGCTCGGCCGACAGCTCGATATGCGCGAAACCGTCGAAGCCCGCCTCGCGCAAGGCGCGGCCCTGCCGGTTGGTGAGCGCGCCCAGCTCGGGCACGTCGATCGGGTAGACCGCCACCTCGATCGGATGGAGCCGCATCGACAGGCAGTCGGCCAGCTCGAGCAGCCGGTCGGACGGCGTATCGCTCCCTTCGCTGACGATGATCTGCGCATCGGCTCCTGCAGCCGTCTCGCGCCGGGTCCGCTCGAAACCGTGGATCTGGACGATCCGTCCGCCCGGAAAGGCCTCGGCAAAGGCGAGTGAGAAGGCTGTCATGTGATGCCGCGCCTCGCGCGCGACATCGCCGCCGCCGGGGCAGCGCTCGCTCGGTCGGCGCGGCGCGGAATTCCAGGCGAGCGCCTTCGCATCGCCTTCGCGGAACAGGGCGAGCGCAAGCGGGCCGGTATGGCGGTCGGCCCCGTGATGCGGTGCGACGATCGCGAGCGGGCGGGCCGAACCATCGCGCGCCATGTAGACGCCCCGCCCGCGGCAATCCTCCGGACGTTCGCGAAGCAGCTTCGCGCCTTCGATATCGGTAATGACCGCGCGCTCGAAGCCTGCCGGCGTGCCGCCCGCCTGTCCCGGCGCAAGCCAGTCGCCGAACAGTCCTTTCGCCCGCGCGAACTCGATCCGTCCGGGGCGATGGAAGCTCTCCGAACGAAGGAATGGCCCGAACAGGTCGGCGGCAAGAAGCGAAGCGGCGGCCACGGCAATCATGGCGATAGCCCAGAAGCGCGCGCGTTTCATCGCTGCGCCTCCTGCGCTTCGGGCAGGCGCCCTTCGTAGACGATGCGCACGGTGTAATCGCTACCCGCAACCCCGGCCGGCCCAACGATCCGCCAGCGATTGCGGATGATGTTGCCCTTCTCGGTATCGGAGAGGATATCCGCCGGAAGCGCCGACGCGCGGCCGTAGATGGCG
Organism: Erythrobacter sp. HKB08; assembly: GCF_004114695.1. NCBI lineage: Bacteria > Pseudomonadati > Pseudomonadota > Alphaproteobacteria > Sphingomonadales > Erythrobacteraceae > Erythrobacter > Erythrobacter sp. HKB08. The sequence continues at coordinate 525,997 of NZ_CP035310.1, read as the reverse complement.
CGCTCTTCGGGGCTGCGACGCTGGAATTCCGCGCGCGCGGCGGCATCGCTGTAGGGCAGGCGCTGGTAGACCCGCACTGCGATTTGCTCGACACCTGCATCCGCCTCGACCGGGGTCATCTCGACCGATGCGATGGGAGTTGCACTTTCGACCACCAGGTCGTCGCTCAGCGAAATCAGCGCATCGTCGCCGCGGAAGAACCGGATCGGCCGCTTGTAGGGCAGGATGCGGTCGGGCCTGAGCGAGCGCGAGAAGATGTCGCGGGTTTCGACGATAGTGCCCGAGCTGTCACGCATGACGAGGCGATAGCCGTAGCTCCAGCTATCCGTCGCCTCCCACGCCTCGCGTTCGATGACCGGCAGCGAAGAGATACGGAAGAGCTGCGTCGGGCGCGAGAATACGAACGGCGTCGGACGCTCTTCCTGCAGCGCGTAGACGAGATAGCGCGAATCCGGCGTGACATCCGACTGCCCTTCGATCCGCTCGGAGGTGACGAGATCGACGAGGTCCCGCCCCAAGGCGAGCCAGCCCGCGACGAAAACAGCGGCTAGCGCGAGAAGCTCAATGGTCCGCAGGAGGGTGCCGAGGCGGATCATTCCTCGCCCTCCTCGCTGCGCGGTACGAAGGCGATCGTGTAGCTGTATTGCGCGAAATGCTGGGCCGCCTGCAGCGCGCGATAGGGGAAGGCTTCGAAACCCGCATCCGCCTCGCTTCGGCCCGCAACCCTCGCTTCCATCCCGGCGCGCTCGAACAATGCGAGAAGATCGCGCTCGCCCGACCCGTCGAGCGAAACCCTGTCGGGGACGAGGACTATTTCACCCGCGCGCCCGCTTCCGGGTGCACGCGTCGGGCGCGGACGGAACTGGATGACCTGCCCTTCGAGCGGATCGCGCGCCAGCATGGCTGCCTGCGTCACGACGCCAAAGGCGTGCGACTGGTCCTCGTCATATTGCAGCTCGCGCGGGGCGAGGAAGGCGTAGCGCGCGTCGGTACGCGTGAAGAAGCGCACCGCGCGGTCTGAAAGCTCCGGATCGGCCACGGGATCGCGCGCCTCGGTGCTGCGAACTTCGCGGCGGAGATAACCCTGGATCAGCAGGCCCGGGTCGCCCGAGGGCGCAAAGAGATAGAGCCCGTCCCAGCTCGCCGGCAGCGAAGCGAGGCGGATGAAGCTTCCGCCGTCGATTGTGCAGCGATCGATCGCCATGCCGATGGCGCGCGCATTGGCGGCCGGCGGCGCGGTCAGGAAGTTGCGCTCGACATCGGCGAGGAGCGGATCGACGACTTCGAAGCGCAGGAAGGCGAGTTGCTCTTCGTTCGTTATGCGTGGCTGTCCCTCGTTACCGGGGTTAGCGACACATCCACCGCGTGCCCGCGTCGATACGGGCGGCAGCAGTCGCGCCAGGGCTGCCTGGTCGAGCAGCAGGCTTCCGCCGAACACGGTGCTCTCGCCAAGCGAGCGCCCGATGCCATCGAAACTCACGCGTCCCTCGCCCAGGATCGGCCGCAGCGCACGTACATCGACTACGGAGCCTGCCTCGCCGGCGAGCCTGAGCGACACGCCCTGCCCCGCACCGGCGGCCCGGATAGCCAATCGCCCAGCCTTGGATTTCTGCGCGAAAGTGCCGACAACCGTTTCGCCGGGCAAAGTGCCGGGGGCATCGGGCGCGGCGATTATCAGCCAGCGGGCATCCTGCTCGCGCCTGATCACCCGGGCCGCGCTCGACAGCCCGGCGAAAGCAGTCGGGTCCTCGACCACCACCGCGAGGTCGCGCGTCGCCTGCGGATCGAACAGCAGCAGGTCGCGCCCCTCCCCGTCGGTCCGCGTGATCGCGACCAGCCGCTCGCCCAGCACCTCGACCGACCAGCCACCTGCGGATGCGGCAGCCCCTGCCTGCAATGGCGGCAAATCCGCCTCGAGCAATTCGATCGTATCGCCGAGCGCGCGGGCATTCTCGCTCGTCAGGGCTGCGCTGGTGCCGCGCGCCGCGCGCAGATAGGCATCGCCCACTGCCGCGACGAACAGGCGATCCTCCCGCGCCGCCTGCCCTTCGCGGAAGCCCGACCCAAGCTGGATCGTCGCAGCCGGTATCGCGAGGGCGAGGAGGAAGCCGACTAGGTTGCCGACCCCTGCCCCCACGAATGAGACCTGCAAGGTGGAGCGCATCAGGCGCGGGAAGATGTCCTTGTCGTGCGCCTTGATCGCCAGCAGGGTCGAAAGGAGATAGCCGAAGCCGTAGAAGTCGGTCGTCTTCACATCCCACGCCATCAGCACCAGCGCATGGCCGACGAGCAGCTTCAATGCGAAGCTGATGTTGAAGAACAGCAGCATCTTGCGCGCGCCCTCGATCGTCGCATTGGCCAGCCAGGGCGTCTTGAGCAGCGCACGGGCGATCATGTAGATTACGATCGCCTCGGCAAAGGAGGTCAGGATCTTGGTCGGCTGGTACCATTGCAGCGCGATCAGCGCCGGGATCAGGATGCCCGAGAAATCCCAGCCGTATTTGACGTTCATATGCGAGGCATAGAGCGCGGTGAGGATCAGGATGATGTAGGCCTTGGGGCTGGCGATGACCGAGCTCGACAGGCTCTCGTAGAGGTAGCTCACCCCGCTCATGCGGAAATTGGTGAACTCCATCAGCCCGTAGCGCACGATCAGCCACGTCAGCCCGGTCACGACGATGAGCGAGCCCAGCCCGCGCAGCAGCCCCGGTTTCCAGAACTGGTTCGCCATCAGCGAAATGATGACGAGGCCGAAGCTCTGCAAGTCGCTGCGCCAGTCGAGCTGCTGGTTCCAGTTGGTCGCCAGCCACTCGGCGGCAACCGGCAAGGCGAAGCCGTCAAGCACCAGCCGCACCAGCACGCTTGCAAGGATAAGCCCCATGAAGCGGTCTCGGCCGAACAGGCTCGGATAGCGCCCGCGCCCGATCTTCTCCGAGAAGACCCAGACAAGCGTGTAGGCAAGGATCGCCTCGATCACGATCACCACGGCCGCCAGCGGCTTCACGATGATCAGCGGCACGAGATACCCCGGCACGACGAGGCCCGAGAGCACCCAGCCGAAGCGCAGGTTGAAGAAGCACAGGACGAACACGCCGACCCAGACGGTGGTGATCACCGAGCTGGCAAGGCCGCCTTCGGGAAAGATCGGCAGCGTCATGACATCATCCGTGCCGCATCGCGCAGCCTTATCCCTTGGCCAGCGCGGCGCGCACGGTTTCGGTCAGCAGGCCCGGCTTGACCGGCTTCTTGATCATGCCCGCAACGCCGATGTTCTTGCCTTCCTCGAAGATATCGGCGGTGACCGAGGCCGACATGACGACGATCGGCGGATGCGAGGGATGCTTGGTCCCGACGGTGCGCAGGAACTGCAGGCCATCCATCTCGGGCATGACGAGGTCGAGCAGGATGAGCGCATATTCGCCCTCCTCCAGCGCCGCCAGCCCCTGCTTGCCATTGTGCGCGAAAGCCGTCTCGTAGCCTTCGAGCTCGAGGATCGAGGCGACCATGTCGCACAGGAGATCGTCGTCGTCGATTATCAGGATCCTGGCCGAACTCATCCTATGCGCCTCATCTGGATATTGAACTTGTAGCCCTTGCCGACCGCGGACCAGTAGGAGACCGCGCCGCCCCAGCCGAGCGCCTCGCGGATGCCGGCGGAAATGATCTGGAACTCGGCAAGCGTTTCGCCCGCACCTGCATCGAAGGCCGCCATCAGCCGCTCGAACGGCGTTCCGAACCCGCCGGAAACGCGCACGAAGCTCTTTCCGTCGAGTTCCTCCAGCAGGATGTCGACCTGGCTGCCTGCCGGTGTATCGGCGATTACGAGGCGCAGCATCGCCTCGACCATGTCGGTCAGCATCTGCGGTTCGGCGACGGTGAAGCCGCTGATGCCCGGAAGCTTCGAACCGATCGTGACCTGCATTTCCTCGGCAAAGGGTTCGGCCTTTTCGATCGCGGTGGCGACTGCCTTGCGCGCATCGATCGGATAGCTTGCGCCGGCGATGTCTTCGGGCCGTTCGCTCAGGAGGTCGGACACTTGCTCCAGCCGGTCGGTCGCGCGGGCGGCGACGTCCCTGATCCGGCCGACGACGCGGGTCAGCTTGTCGGCGGCGATGCGCGGGTCCGATGCAACCGCGGCGCCGAGGTTGATCGCTTCGAGATCGTTGCGCAGCTGCTGGTCGATGAACATGCCCACGGCGAGGCGAAGCTCGGCGAGCTGGTCGAGCTCGGAAATGTCGACTGCTTCCATCACGATCACCCGCTCCCAGTCGCGCGCCACCCGGTCGGGCGCGGCGATGCGCAGCATCCGCTGGCGCGTGCCGAAATCGCGCATCGGCACGCGCATCTCGCCCCCGTTGAGCACGAGATCGCGGATGATCCCGTCGACCTGGCCTTCCTCCAGCTCGGTGAAGGCGAGCAGCGCTTGGCGCAGGCTGGTCGTTTCTCGCGGAAGCCCGGCGCTTTCGTAGAGCGCATCCATCGTCGCATTGGCCTGGATCGGGAAGCCGACAATGTGGAAGACCATCACCGCCGTATCGAGTGCATCGAGCCCCTGGCGGACCTGCTCGCCCTGCACGGTAATCAGCGTCGCCGCAGCGGAGACCCGCTCGTCGACCGGGCGATAGCGATCGGTCAGGCTGTTCCCGCCGAGCAGCACGTCGCGCCAGCGCTGCATCTGGCGAACGCTCAGGGCAAGCGCTTCGGCCAAGCGCGGAGCGCGTGCCGCTTCGCTCCTGCGCGGGCGATTGAACAGCCAGTAGGCTTCCGTTTCCGCGTCGGGTTCGGACAGGGACACGATGCGTGTCTCGCCTTCCCACGGCGCGACATCCTGCCCGGCAACACTGCGCCGCCTGAGCGAAGCTTCCCGCAGCACCTGTCGCGCCGCGCGGGTTTCGAGCGCAAGCTCACCCAGTTCGGCATCGCGGGCAGCGAGCACCTGCCACTTGCCCTGCCCCTCGCGTGCAAGGACCATGCTGCGCGCGAAACCGAGGACATCGGATGCATCGCGCAGGAATGCGGGGATCTGGCGCTGCTCCTGGAAAGCCGCCCGGCCGAAGGACAGGTTGATCGCCCGCTCGAGCACCCGGTTGAGGCGAATGTCCTGGATGCGCTCGCGCCGGATGACCTGCCACAGGCTCACGCCGACGATGCCGGTCACGATCGCGGTAACGGGCGCGAGGACATTGCCGAAGACCAGCAAAACGGCTGCGCAGACCAGCGCGACGAAGGAAACAACGATAACGACCGGCGCGAGGAAGCGCTTGGCATCGACCCGGCGGAACAGCAGGCTCGTCGACACGCAGAAGGCGACCAGCGCGAGAACCACGAGATAGAGCGGCGCGAGCGTTACCGCGCGCCCTTCGGCCAGTGCCTGCACGGCATAGGCGCTGAAAACGCTCGCCGTGACCGAGCGCGCACCGGGATCGAGCGGTGTCGTCAACCTGGCCTGCGCCCCCTCGCTTGCGGGCGGGACAAGCAGGCGCAGGCCTTCGAGCTCGCCGGGGGCGAAGCTGCGGTCGAGCAATTGGGTGGCGGTGATGCGCGGAATGTTCTGCGCGCGCGGCATGCGGACATAGAAAGTCTCACCGGACAGCGCGGCGCCGGCCAATGCCGTCTCGAATGTCGGTATCGGACCGTCCACACCCTCGATCGCGGGCATCTGGCGGCGATAGATGCCGTATTGCGCCGGAGCGATCAGGGTCGCGCTGGCAGCGATTGCGGGAGACAGGGGCTCAGGTCCGGTTGCGAGCGCCCAGGCTGTGCTGGCGGGCACTGGCTCGGCACCGAAGCCCGCAGTTACCGCCGTATCCGTCTGCGTGAAGTTGCGCGGCGCAATTTCCCGCCCATCGCGGAATCCTATACCCGCAGCGCCGGCTTCCTTGCTCGCAGAGGCCAATTCGGCGTGCCGGCCTGCCCCGCGTGCGAGATAGGCCTTGTCCTGCTCGACCAGTACGACCTTCGGGTCGCGCCCCGGCTCGAAACCGGTCACCAGGTCGAAGAAATAGCCGTCCGACAGGCGGAATGCGCCCGCCACACTCGCGGCGGCGAGTGCAGCGGCGAAGAGCAGCGGCACGATCCATTCCCACAGCAGCGCGCGGAATTCCGGCGAGCGGCCGAAAAGCCGTTTCCAGCGGCTGGGACGGGGAAGGCGGCGAAATACGACCAAGGCGTGCGTGGCTCTCGTGATCCCACCTGCCGGGCGTTCGGCAGGCGCATTGCGACGCGCGAAAGCATAGGTTTGCGCGATTCACGCGACAAGCGAACGGACCGCGCAGGCACGTTCTATCCCCCGCCGCTTGGCGTTTCGGGCCTGCGCAGGGCTTATTGCAGCGCTAGATGTCGCCGCCGGTGAGGCGCTGGCAGATCAGGTCGAGCTGATCGAGCGTGCGATAGCGGATGGTCACCGCACCGGTGCGCGGGTCCGCATCGGACTTGATCTTGACCGGCAGGCCGAGGAATTCCTCGAGATGTGCCTGAACCGCGGCAATGTCGGCATCCTTCGCGGGATCGCGCGACGTGCGCGTCGCCCGCTTGGTCTCGGTCGCGCCCTGGCGCACGCGCTTTTCGACTTCGCGCACCGACAGTTTCTTCGCCACGGCCTCACGCGCGATCGCCAGCGCATCGTCATGCCCGATCAGCGCACGCGCATGGCCCATGGAGAGCTTGCCCTCGGCAACCAGCGCGAGGACATCGTCCGGCAGGCCGAGCAGGCGCTGCAAGTTCGCGACATGGCTGCGCGACTTGTCGACGAGCTTGGCGATCTCCGCCTGGGTCATCCCCTCGTCATCGGCAAGTCTTTGATAAGCCTGCGCTTCTTCGACAGGATTGAGATCTTCGCGCTGGATGTTCTCGATCAGGGCCAACGCCATGACTTCACGTTCTTCCAGATCGCGCACCAGCGCCGGAATCTCGTGCAAGCGCGCTTTCTGCGCTGCGCGCCAGCGGCGCTCGCCGGCGACGAGCTGGTAGCGGCCACCCGCAAGCGGTCGCACGATGATCGGCTGGATGACACCGCGCGCCTCGATCGAGGCCGCCAGTTCGCTCAGCGCGTCCTCGTCGAAGAACCGGCGCGGCTGGCCGGGCAGCGGTTCGATGGCGGACACCGGAAGCGACGACAGGCCCGAGGTGGGCGAAGTTGCGGCCTCATCGCCCTTGGCCGGTGCAGGACGGCGTTCGCTGACGAGCGGCTCTTCGCGGCGCGTTTCGCCGAGAAGCGCCCCGAGTCCCTTGCCCAGTTTCTTCTTCTTGTCCGCCGCACTGCGCGACGGGACAGAGAAACGGATCGGATCGGTCGGATTGCTCATGCGGCTTTCCTCCTCTCGGGCAGGCGGCCGATCAATTCGCGCGCCAGCGTGATATAGGCGCGGCTCCCCGCGCAGTTGTGATCGTAGATCAGCGCCGGCATGCCGTGGCTCGGCGCTTCGGACAGGCGCACGTTGCGCGGGATGACTGCCTCGAAAACCAGCTCGCCAAGGCAATCTCGCACGTCGTCCGCAACCTGGTCGGTCAGGCGGTTGCGCCGGTCGAACATGGTGAGGACGACGCCGACGATCCCGAGATCGGGATTGAAGCGCTGCTGGACGCGCTCGACGGTCTGCAAAAGCTGGCTAAGCCCTTCCAGCGCAAAGAATTCGCACTGAAGCGGCACGAGCAGCGTATCGGCCGCGCCAAGCGCATTCAGCGTCAGGAGGCCGAGCGAGGGTGGGCAGTCGATGAAACAGATCTCGTGCCCCTGGTGGTTTGCGAGGGCCGCGTGCAGGCGCGCTGTACGATCTTCGACTGAAACCAGCTCGACTTCGGCACCGCTCAAATCGACCGTCGCCGGCACGATGTCGAGCCCCGGGATATCGGTCGGGTGAATGCAGTCGGAAAGCGGCACTTCGTCGACAAGAATGTCGTAGGTCGATCCTTCACGGTGCGCAGCGTCGAGGCCGAGGCCGGTCGAGGCATTGCCCTGCGGATCGAGATCGATAAGCAAGGTTTTCCAACCGGTTGCAGCCATGGCGGTCGCGATGTTGATTGCGGTCGTGGTCTTGCCCACCCCGCCCTTCTGGTTCGCGATCGCGATGGTGATCATCAATTCCCTCCTCTGGCGCGCTTCGCATCGAGCTTCGCGAGCGCCGTCTTGCCCAAATGGCCGACGATTATTCCTGCCTCAGCGTCGGTCCGCGATTGTTCCACGTGGAACTTTTGCCTGAGTCGCTTCGGCAGGTCATCCAATTCTTGCTTTGCCGACCGCCCCTTGGGCAACAGCCAGAGCGTGTCGATTGTGGAGAACCTTGCGGATAGGTCGAGGATACGCGGTAGCGGGGCGAAGGCGCGCGCGCTGATTGTCCCGGCCTGAAACGTCTCCACCAGTTCGAGACGCTTGCCTTCGACCCTGACATTGGCGAGGCCCAAGGCCTGGGCGGTTTCGACCAACCAATCGCTTCTTTTTCTTCGCGATTCGACCAGAACGACCGGTGTTTCGGGTCTCATGATTGCAATCACGAGGCCGGGGAGGCCAGGGCCTGAACCAAGGTCCAGCCACGGATCGGTTGTTTCACGTGAAACATGCTCGAGCAGCTGGGCGCTGTCCGCGATGTGCCGTTGCCATAAAATTGCTTCCGTCGGCTTGGCGATCAGGTTCTGGCGTGCGTTCTCAGATAGCAACAACTCCGCAAAGCGCTCGAGCTTCGCAAAGGCGTCCTCGTCGCACAGACCCGCGACGAAGTCCCTGGCGGCAGCTTCTGTCGTCAGAATACTCACGCGGCACGCTGCTCGCGGCGGCGGGCGTGGACCAGCAGCGCGGAGAGAGCAGCGGGGGTGATGCCCCTCACCCGCCCGGCTGCAGCAATGTCCGAGGGTTTGGCAGTGCTAAGGCGCTCGACCATCTCGTTCGACAATCCCGGTACGTCGCCGAAGGGGAAATCGGGGTCGAGGCGAACGCTGGACGAGGCCCTGAGATCGCGCAATTCTGCCTCCTGCCGTTCGAGATAGGGGGCGTATGCCGCATCTTCCACCAGCTCTTCGGCTAGCTCGGGGTTTTGCGCGAATTCGTCGCTCACCCAAGGGGCGAGTGCCTCAAGGTCGATCCCGCCGAACCGCAGCCATTCGGAAAGCGGCTTGCGCCCGCCATCCCTGCGAACCGGTAAGCCTTGATCAGCAAGCTCGGTCGCAGCGACTTGCTCGGCGAGATTCGCTGTGAGCCTGCCGCGCAGGTCCTCGCGCCGTTCGAACCACGCGCGCCGCTCCTCCCCGATGCACCCCGCCTCGATACCAAGGGGGGTCAGACGCGTCGTCGCATTGTTCGCGCGCAGGCGCAGGCGATATTCGGCGCGCGCGGTGAGCATGCGGTAGGGTTCGGTCACACCATGCAGGGTGAGATCGTCGACCATTACGGCCATATAGGAATTCGCGCGATCGAGCTTCACCGGCTCCTTGCCGAGCACACTCGCCGCAGCGTGCATTCCGGCGACAAGCCCTTGGGCAGCCGCTTCTTCGTATCCGGTCGTGCCGTTTATCTGTCCCGCACAATAAAACCCCGGAATCGCGCGCAATTCGAGGCCGTTCGTCAGCGCGCGCGGATCGACGTGGTCATATTCGACCGCATAGCCCGGGACCGCCATTTCGACCCGCTCCAGCCCTTCCATCGCCCGCAGCATCGCGAGCTGCACGTCGGTCGGAAGCGAGGTGCTGATACCGTTGGGATAGACCAGATCGTCGGCCAGTCCTTCCGGCTCGAGGAATACCTGGTGGCCGTCCCGGTCGCCGAAGCGGTGGATCTTGTCTTCGATCGAAGGGCAGTAACGCGGCCCCTGCGCATCGATCGCCCCGCTGAAGAGCGGCGAGCGGTGGAGGTTGTCGCGGATGATCTGGTGGCTGCGCTCGTTGGTGCGGGTGATCGCGCAGAACACCTCCGGGTTCGGGCGCCCCTTGGAGAGCGGCGACATGGTCCACCCCTCCCCGTCCGATTCCTGCACTTCGAGACGCGCCCAGTCGATGGTCGCACCCTTCAGCCGCGGCGGTGTCCCCGTCTTGAGGCGCGCCATGGGCAGGTCTGCCTCGCGCATCTGTGCCGCGAGCTTTTGTGCGGAATTCTCGCCGATACGGCCCCCGGTCATCCGCTCTTCACCGCGGAAAAGGGTTCCGCCGAGGAAGGTCCCGGTGCACAGAATCACTGCCTTGCCGGAAATCTCGCTCCCATCGGCGAGGCGCACACCCATTGCGCGGCCGCCTTCGAGGATGAGTTCGGCCACTTCACCCTCGACGATATCGAGGTTGGCCTGCCGATCGACGATGCGCTGGACTTCCGCCTTGAAAAGGCGCCTGTCGGCCTGGACGCGCGGACCCCACACTGCGCTGCCCTTCGAACGATTGAGCATCCGATAGTGGATCGCACCTGCGTCCGCAGCGCGTCCGATGACCCCGTCCAGGGCGTCGACTTCGCGCACCAGATGGCCTTTGCCGAGCCCGCCAATCGCCGGATTGCAGCTCATCGCGCCGATGGCAGAGCGTTCGAACGAGACCAGGGCCGTGCGCGCACCCATGCGGGCAGCCGCACAGGCCGCCTCGACGCCGGCATGTCCGCCGCCGACTACGATGATTTCGTAGGAGTGCATGGAGCGCCGATTAGCGCCCGGCGAGGAAATCGTCAAAGCGATGTTTCACGTGAAACACTTTCCCGCCATCGCTCACTTTCCGATGCAGAACCGCCCGAACAGAGCGTCGAGCATATCCTCGGTCGAAGCACGGCCGATCAGGCGATCGAAAGCGATCCGTGCCTGACGCAGCAGTTCCGCAACGAGCAACAGGTCTTGTTGCTGCCCGAGAGAGGATAGCGCCTCATGAGCTTCGCCTAGGATTTCGCGCTGACGGCGGTGGATTGCCAGTTCTCCCGGATGCGGCATCGAGCGCATCGCGCGTTCGACCAACGCCGTCCGAAGAGCATCGATACCCTCCCCCGTCGTGCTAGATACGCGAAACTCGGCATTCGATTTTGCCCGGCCGCCAGCTATGTCGATCTTCGTTTCGACCTCGACCGCACGATCCGGTCCCAGCCCTTCATCGCCCAGCCAGAGAATGAGATCGGCCCTCGCCGCCTCGGCTCGCGCGCGTTCGATCCCGATCCGCTCGATCGGATCGTCACCGTCGTCACGCAGGCCTGCCGTATCGACAAAGGTAAAGGGCACGCCCGAGATCGAAACGGGACGCTCGAGAACGTCTCGTGTCGTGCCCGGAATGGGGGTTGCAATTGCCGCCTCGTCGTCGATCAAGGCATTGAAGAGCGACGATTTTCCGGCATTCGGCGGGCCGGCAAGGACCACGCGGTAACCTTCCTTCAGCCGTTCGGCCGAGGGACGAGCCAGCCAGGCACTCAATTCATCGACAAGATTGCGCGATTTGGCACCGAAATCGATATCGGCCTCGCCGACATCGTCTTCGTCGGAGAAATCCAGAGCGCTTTCGACCTCGGCGGACAGCGACAGCACCTGTTCGCGCCAGCCTTCGACCTGCCGCGAGAACGCCCCGCCCACGAGCGCCATGGCATTGCGGCGCTGCAATTCGGTTTCCGCCTCAAGCAGATCGGCAAGGCCCTCCGCCTCGGCGAGGTCGATCCGGCCGTTGGCGAAGGCGCGGCGGGTAAACTCGCCCGGTTGTGCTGCACGAAGGCCATCGAGCTTCGCCAGCTCTTCTTCGACGGCACGAACGACGGCCAATCCGCCATGCAGATGAAGTTCGGCAAGATCCTCGCCGGTCGCGGTCGCGTGGCCCGGGAACCACAGGACGAGTGCGCTATCCAGCACCCCGCCCTTCCGGTCTTTCAATTGGCGCAGGCTTGCATGCCGCGGTTCCGGGAGGGAGCCGGAAAGCGCCGTCAGCGCCTCGCCCGCCTTCGGGCCGCTGATACGGACGATCGCGATCGCGGCAGGCGGCCGCCCGCTCGAGAGCGCGAAGATCGTATCCATTGCGCCCGGTGGCCCGTCAGTCGCCCGACTTGCCGCCGCCGCGCGAGCCACCCTGGCTGCCGGCCGCCGCGCCTTCGACGAAGCTCTGGAACATCTTCATCCCGATCTGGCCCATCGGCGCGAGCTGCTTGGCGAACTGCGCCATCTGTTCGGGATTGGACGCGCCCTTCATCGCCTTGGTGATGGTATCGACATAGACGTCGTTCGCCTTGCCGACATCGGGCAGGCCCATGAAGGTCCGCGCCTCCTCGGGCGTGCAGTCGATTTCGATCTGGACCTTCATCGCGTTTCCTCCGTTAGGCCATTACGTGTTGTGCAATCTGGGTTTGGCAAGCGCGCGGTGCAAGCGTTAAGCGTTTCCGGTCCAAATCCCAAATCCCGAGGGGAAGACTACCAATGAGCGAATCCGTCACGATCAGCACGCTTTCCGGCGATGAAAGCTTTTCTGCCTATTTCGCGAAACCATCCGGCAAGCCCAAGGCGGCGATCATCGTCATCCAGGAAATCTTCGGAGTGAACGCGGGCATTCGCCGCAAGTGCGACAAATGGGCCGAGGAAGGCTACCTCGCGGTTGCGCCCGACCTCTTTTTCCGCATGGAGCCGGGCCTCCAGCTCGATCCGGATATCGAGGACGAGTTCAACAAGGCGCTCGACCTGTTCGGCAAATACGATCCGGACGACGGAGTCCGCGACATCGAAGCGACGATCAAGTGGATCCGCGCGGAAACCGGCGTCGAGAAGGTCGGCTGCGTCGGATACTGCCTCGGTGGCCGGCTTGCCTACATGACCGCCGCGCGCACCGATATCGACGCCTCGGTCGGCTATTACGGCGTGATGATCGACCAGATGCTCGATGAAGCGAAAGCGATCGCCAACCCGCTGCTGCTGCACATCCCGACGGCCGACCACTTCGTCGGTCCCGATGCGCAAAAGGCGATGCACGAGGCGCTCGACGATCACGAGAAAGTGACGCTCTACGATTACGAGGGGCTCGATCACGGGTTTGCGACCGAACACGGCAACCGGCGCGACGAGGAAGGCGCGCAAGTCGCCGATCGCCGGACCTGGGAGTTCTTCGCGCAGCACCTGGGCTAAGCGAAGGCAGTGCGTATCCTCGCGCCGCGTTACCTCGTACCGCTCCTGCTCATCGCTTTGTGCGCGGGAGCCTACGGGCTCGGCACGATCTGGCGTCCGGCTGTGTGGTTGCTCATCCTGCTGGTGCCGCTCGCGCTGATCGCGGTGTGGGATTTCTTCCAGCCTAATCATGCACTTAGGCGGAACTATCCGCTGATAGCACGGATCCGCTGGATCATGGAAGACCTGCGCCCCTTCGCGCAGGCCTATATCGTCGAGGATGACCTCGAAGGGCGTCCTTTCAGCCACCAGGCACGCGCGCTGGTCTATGCGCGGGCGAAGGGCGAGCTCGATTCCCATCCCATGGGGACCGAGCTTGACGTCTATTCCGACGAATACGAGTGGCTCGGCCATTCGATCGAGCCGAACGAGGGTGTGCCGGAGTACTGGCGGCTCGATATCGGCGGCCCGGATTGCACGAAGCCCTACTCGAGCGCGCTGCTCAACATCTCCGCGATGAGTTTCGGCTCGCTGTCGGCACGGGCAATCGAAGCGCTCAACCTCGGCGCGAAGATGGGCGGGTTTGCGCACAATACCGGCGAAGGCAGCATCAGCCGCTATCACCGCGCGCATGGCGGGGACCTGATCTGGGAAATCGGCAGCGGCTATTTCGGCTGCCGGCGCAGCGATGGCGGTTTCGATCCCGACCAGTTCACCGACCGGGCGAGCGCCGATCAGGTCAAGATGATCGAAATCAAGCTCAGCCAGGGCGCGAAACCCGGCCATGGCGGCGTCCTGCCCGGAACCAAAGTGACCAAGGAAATCGCCGAGGCACGCGGCATTCCCGAAGGCGAAGACTGCAATTCGCCGGCGGCGCATTCGACCTTCTCCACGCCGATCGAAATGCTCGAATGGATTGCTGAGCTGCGCCGAATGTCGGGCGGAAAGCCGGTCGGCATCAAGCTGTGCGTCGGCCAGCCGCACGAGATTTTCGCCATGACCAAGGCGATGCTCGAAACGGGCATCACGCCCGACTTCATTACCGTCGACGGAGCCGAAGGCGGGACGGGCGCGGCACCGCTTGAGCTGTCGAACAGCGTCGGCATGCCGCTGCGCGAAGGGATGGTCTTCGTGCGCAACGCACTGGTCGGCACGGGCCTCAAGAGCCGGGTGAAGATCGCCTCGTCGGGCAAGCTCCATTCGGGCGCGCAGATGGCCAAGGCCTTCGCCATGGGCGCGGACTGGTGCAATGCCGCCCGCCCCTTCATGTTCTCGCTCGGCTGCGTGCAATCGATGGCTTGCCATACCGGCAATTGCCCGACCGGCGTCGCGACACAGAAAGCCTGGCGTCAGCAGGGCCTGATCGTCGAGGACAAGGGGCCGCGCGTCGCCCGGTTCCAGCGCCAGACGGTCAAATCCCTGCGCGAGATCGTCATCGCCATGGGTTTGCAGAGCCCGTGGGAAATCCGCCCGATGGACATGCGAGAGCGCATCAATGGCGCCCGCTCGGACGCGATCGACAAGATCTATCCCTTTATCGAGGAAGGTGCGTTGCTGGAAAATCCGGAAGCCACCGCCTTCGCGCGGCATTGGAAGGCCGCGCAGGCGACGAGCTTCCGCCGCGCCGTGTGAGCGCCGGCTAGTTCAGGATCGCGAAGTTCAGGATCGTCTCGCGGATCCTGCGCTGCAAATTGTCCGGAAGCTCGGCTTCGAGCTTCGCGCGCCGAGCATCGACATCGTCGGCGATCTGGACGTGCCGCATCGTCCAGTCGGGACAGCTGCGTTCATCGACCGCAATATCGGCGAGGCGCGAGATACCGCTGTGCCGTTTGTCGCTGCTGATCTTGCGCATGACCCAGAACAGGTCTGCCGCATCGCCTTCGAGCAACTGCATGAAATTGCGACCGTTGTAGAGCAGCAGGCCGGTGACGTCCCGCTTCTCGTTGTTGCGCTTGCATGCCTCGAGAATGTTCTCGATTTCCTCCCGCGGCAGGCCGGGTGCCGTGCTGATGTAGAGATATTGGCGCAACATGGCCGCAGGAATAGCGCGACCGGTTCGAAAGGCAAGTTTGCGCCATGGTGGACAGCAATCCCGCCCTGCTCCATGACCGTGCCGAAGGAAGGGGACGAACATGACTGCACGCGAAGGCCTGGAACGCTGGCACGAGGTAATCGATGGCGGCAGCACCCGCGAGGGGCTGGAATCGATCATCCATAAGGACGCGGTGTTCCACTCGCCCGTCGTCCACACGCCGCAGCGCGGGCGCGATATCGTGGTCGCCTATCTCTCGGCAGCGGGCAGTACGCTGGGCAACGACAGTTTCGCCTATGTCCGCACGCTGGTCGATGGCGAGAACGCCATGCTCGAATTCACCACCGAGATGGACGGTATCCACGTCAACGGCATCGACCTCATCCGCTTCGACGAGGATGGCATGATCACCGATTTCAAAGTGATGGTGCGGCCCCTGAAGGCGGTCAACAAGGTGTGGGAGCAGATGGCCGCGATGCTCGAAAAGATGAAGGCCTCACAATAGGCCGAGCATGAAGGCGACCCGCTCCTCGACCGGGGCTAGCGGCAGGTCTATCAACTCGTAGCCGAAGCGGCGCCAGGCATCAGAGACGGCGGCATCGCTTTCGACTGCCTCCTGCCATGTCTGGATGCGCTCTTCGTCGCCGCGATAGATGTCGCGCCATGGCGGGGCACGGAAGATCGGCCCGTCGTAGCGGTAGTCGCGGCAGATACGCTCGATAGCTTCGGGAATGTCGAGGCCTTCGACTGCGAGGAAACCCGCAATATCGGGAAAGCCGCGGTCGAAAATCGTCAGCCCGCCCGAAGAATGCGCACGCTGCCAGGAGGCAAGCTCGGCATCGAGCATGGCGTGGGCGAAACCGTGCGGATCATCCGCTCGCAGGGCCATGCCGCCCTGCCCCTGCAGGATCGCGCGGGCGACTTCGGGTTCGACCCGCTCGCCGCGCCGCGCCAGTTCATCGAGCAGGGTGGATTTGCCCGCGCCGGGCCCGCCGGTAATGACAACCTTGCGAGCGCCGGCCACGGGAATGCAAACCTTACTGGTTCATCGTTTCGAAGAAGTCCTCGTTGGTCTTGGAATCCTTCATCTTGTCGAGGAGGAATTCCATCGCGTCGACCGTGCCCATCTGCATGAGGATGCGGCGCAGGACCCACATCTTCGACAGCTTGTCCTTCTCGACCAGCAGCTCTTCCTTGCGGGTGCCGGACTTGCCGACGTCGAGCGCCGGGAAGATGCGCTTGTCGGCGACCTTGCGGTCGAGGACGATTTCGCTGTTACCCGTGCCCTTGAATTCCTCGAAGATGACTTCGTCCATGCGGCTGCCGGTATCGATCAGCGCGGTGGCGATGATGGACAGCGAGCCGCCTTCCTCGATGTTGCGCGCTGCACCGAAGAAACGCTTCGGACGCTGGAGGGCGTTCGCATCGACACCGCCGGTCAGCACCTTGCCCGAGCTCGGGACGACAGTGTTGTAGGCGCGGCCGAGACGGGTGATGGAATCGAGCAGGATGACGACGTCGTGCTTGTGCTCGACGAGGCGCTTGGCCTTCTCGATGACCATTTCGGCGACCTGGACGTGACGGTTTGCCGGCTCGTCGAAGGTCGAGGAGATCACCTCGCCCTTCACCGAGCGCTGCATGTCGGTGACTTCCTCCGGACGCTCGTCGACGAGCAGGACCAGCAGGAAGACTTCCGGGTGGTTGTCGGTAATCGCCTTGGCGATGTTCTGCAGGAGCACCGTCTTACCGGTACGCGGCGGCGCGACGATCAGTGCGCGCTGGCCCTTGCCCTGCGGCGAGATGATGTCGATCACGCGGGCCGACTTGTCCTTCACCGTCGGATCGAGCGTGTCGAGCGACAGCTTCTCGTCCGGATAGAGCGGCGTCAAATTGTCGAAATTGGTCCGCATGCGAACCGCTTCGGGATCGTCGAAATTGACCTTGGAGAGGCTGGTCAGCGCGAAATAGCGCTCGCCATCCTTGGGTGCGCGGATTTCGCCTTCGACCGTGTCGCCGGTGCGCAGGCCCCATTTGCGGATCTGGTTCGGCGAAACATAGATGTCGTCGGGACCGGCGAGGTAGTTGGCTTCGGGCGAGCGCAGGAAGCCGAAGCCGTCCTGCAGCACCTCGATGGTGCCGATGCCCATGATCTGTTCTTCGTATTCCTCGTCGTCGGCCAGCTCGCGCAGGATGCAGAACATGAGGTCCTGCCGGCGCATGGTGCTGGCGCCTTCGACGCCGAGTTCTTCGGCCATGCTCACGAGCTCGGCCGGGGTTTTCGCTTTGAGGTCTTTGAGATGCATAGTGGTATTCCAGTGGGGTGTGGCCGGCAGGTCGTGAGGGGCTTGGAGAAAGCAGACCCGGCTTCAGTATGAGTCGGAAGCTCAACCGGTTGATGTGTGTGCAAATACGCCTGACGCCGGGCCTCGTCAATTGATCAGCGGCTCGGCGTATCGGTCAGAACGGGCGGACAATCGCAAGCACGACGACGACTGCCGCGGCAAGGCCGGGCACCTCGTTCAAGAGGCGCAGCTTCCTGCCTTCGAGAGTCCGCTCGCCACGCGCCAGCTTCTTCGCATAGCCGCTCATCCAGCCGTGGTAGCCGGATAGCGCGAGCACGAAGAGCAGCTTGGCGTGGAACCAACCCTCGACATATGCGCCGGTGACCCAAGCCAGCAGCAGGCCGAGCGCCCAGACGATAATCATCGAGGGCAGGAGGATGATCTTGAGCAGGCGCCGCTCGCGCTCGATCCATACGCCGTCGGCATCGCTACCGGCAGGACCGTCTTCCTGGTGGTAGACGAAAAAGCGCGGCAGCATGAACAGGCCCGCCATCCAGAAGATGACGAAGATGATGTGTCCGGCCTTCAGCCAGGGATAGATCGAGGCGAGAAATTCAAGCATCGCGATTGCGTCTAGGACCTATGGCCCGGCGCGTCACCCCCTCCACTCGCGCACGAAGGCGACGAGGCGTTCGACATTCTCGATCGGGGTGAACTGGCCGATACCATGGCCGAGATTGAAGACATGGGGACGCTCCGCGAACGCTTCAAGCACGGCGCGGGTGGCCGCATCCTGCGCTTCGCCGCCTGCCATCAGCACCAGCGGGTCGAGATTGCCCTGCACCGGCATGCCTTCGGGCAGGTTCGCCGCAGCCCATACCGGATCGACCGTCTCGTCGATGCCGGCTGCGTCCACCCCGGTCTCGCGCATATAGGCGGGCAGTTTCTCGCCCGCGCCCTTGGGAAAGCCGATGATCGGAACATCGCCGCAGCGTTCGCGCAGGCGCGAGACGATCGCGGCATTGGGCGCAATGACCCAGCGTTCGAATTCGCGCGGGGCAAGGCTGCCCGACCAGCTGTCGAACAATTGCACCGCTTCCGCCCCGGCGCGGATCTGTCCTTCGAGATAGCCGACGGTCACATCGACGATCCGCTCGATAATCGCTGCGAAGGCCGCGGTGTCGCGATAGGCCATTTCGCGCGTCGCGTGCTGGTCGCGGCTGCCCTCGCCCGCCACCATGTAGGTCGCGACGGTCCACGGGCTCCCGGCAAAGCCGAGCAGCGTCGTCTCGGGACCGAGAGCCGCCTTCACCTTGGCGACCGTCTCGTAGATCGGCGAAAGGCGATCGGGTACCGGCTCGAGGCTCAAGAGCGCATGGTCGACCAGCGTGGGCGAGAGCTTGGGCCCTTCGCCGGCAAGGAATTCCAGCTTCTGGCCCATCGCATAGGGCACGATCAGGATATCGGAGAACAGGATCGCCCCGTCGAACCCGAAGCGCCTGATCGGCTGCAGCGTCACTTCCGCCGCCCCGTCGCTATCGTAGACCAGGTCGAGGAACCCGCCCTTCTCCGCCCGCAAGGCACGGTATTCGGGCAGGTAGCGACCGGCCTGGCGCATAAGCCAGAGCGGGACCTGCTCAGCGCGTTTTCCGCGCAGGGTTTCGAGAAGCGAACCGGGCATCGAGGGGTCCTTAAAACAATAAATAGATATTTATAAAAGGATTGAAGGAGTCTGTTGGCCCTGTGGAAACTGGGGACAGGCGGCCCCTGCCCGATTTCTCCCGGGTTGAACAGGGTCTGGACACCCTTGCGAATCCGCACGAACCTTGAGTCAAAGATTCTTTCTCCCCGTTTTCCCCAGCCTGTCGAGAAGCTTGCCGGGCTGGAGAAAAAAAGCCGATCGAAGGACTCGTAGCGGGCACGGTTTTCCTGCCCGAACTTGTCGTCAGGGATATCCCGTGGTTTATGCCGCGCATTGTCCACAAGCCGGATAGGCGACTGCGCGCGTGAACCGACTCCACCTGCACCTGGTATCCGATTCCACCGGCGAAACGCTGGAAATGGTCGCCAAGGCCGCGCTCGCCCAGTTCGAGGATGCGGACATCGTGCGCCATTTCTGGCCGATGGTCCGCTCGCGCCAGCACCTCGACCGGATCGTCCCCGAGCTTGCGGCCAATCCCGGGCTTGTCCTGTTCACCCTGGTCAATCCGGAAACGCGTGCGCGACTGGAAGATCACTGCCGCCAGCTTGCGCTGCCCGCCGTACCTGCGCTCGATGCGGTGACCGAGGCGCTGGAATCGCAGCTCGGGCAGGAAGCGCATGGTCGTCCCGGTCGCCAGCACCTGATGGACGATGCCTATTTCCGCCGCGTCGATGCGATCCACTACACGATCGCGCATGACGACGGGGTCGGGTGGGAGAACTGGGAGGAAGCGGACATCGTGCTTGCCGGGGTATCGCGTACCTCGAAGACGCCGACCAGCATCTACCTCGCCAATCGCGGGTACAAGACTGCGAATATCCCGTTGGTGGTCGAGAGCCCGCCGCCCAAGAAGCTGTTCGAGCTGAAGAAGCCGCTGGTCGTCGGGCTGACCACCGCGCCAGAGCGGCTTGTGCAGATCCGCCGCAACCGGCTCCTCAGCCTCAACGAGGCGACCGAGACGTCCTATGTCGACAACGACAGGGTGAAGTCGGAAGTGCAATTCGCCCGCCGCATGTTTGCCGACAACGGCTGGCCAGTAATCGACGTCACCCGCCGCTCGATCGAGGAGACGGCCGCTGCGGTCATCCGCCTCAAGAGCGAGCGCGAGCGGCGCGGCGAGGACCTGTTCGAAGGCAGCAAGCCGATATGAGCGTCTCGCCGCTCCAGCCTCGCTCCTTCGTGCTGGCGTCCAAAAGCGCCTCGCGCCGCGCGATGCTCGATGCGCTTGGCCTGGCCTACGAGAGCATCCCGGCCAACGTCGACGAGCGCGCGCTCGAAGCGGAGATGGAAGGCGCACCGGCGGAAGAGATCGCGCAGGCGCTTGCAGTGGCGAAAGCGGCCGATGTGGCGCGCACGCATGGCGATGCAATCGTGCTCGGCAGCGACTCCCTCGTCGAAGTCGAGGGCCGCCGGTTCGACAAGCCTTCATCGCGCGAAGATGCGGCAAGCCATTTGCGCTTCTTCTCCGGCAAGACCATCCAGCTCCATAGCGCAGCCGCCCTCATGCGCGGCGAGCAGGTGCTGTGGGTCGGCCACGACCGCGCGGCGCTCAGCGTGCGAGAACTGAGCGAGGAATTCATCGCCGCCTATCTCGATGCCGAATGGCCCGAGGTCGGATATTGCGTCGGCGTCTTCCGGATCGAGGCGCTCGGCCCGCACCTGTTCGAAACCATCCGCGGCGACCAGTTCACGGTCCTCGGCATGCCCCTGCTGCAGGTGCTCGAGGCCCTGCGCGAAGAGGGCGTGGTCGCGCGATGAGCAAGCGTCCCTATGCCGAGGTGATCGGCGATCCGATCGCGCAATCGAAATCGCCTGCAATCCACGGCCACTGGCTGCGTGAGAGTGGGATCGAAGGCGACTACCGCGCGCAGCATGTCACTGCCGAGGGTCTCGCGGACTATCTCGGCGAGCGCCGGAGCGACCCGGACTGGCGTGGGTGCAATGTTACCATGCCGCACAAGCAGGCGATCATTCCGCTGCTCGACCGGCTCGATCCGCTTGCCCGAAAGATCGGCGCGGTGAATACCGTCGTGCGCGGAGCCGACGGGACGCTGACCGGCTACAACACCGACGCGGCGGGTTTCCTCGAGCCGCTCGGCGAAGAGCTGGGCAAGCCGCACCTCTTTCGCATGGCGCGCATCCTTGGCACAGGCGGTGCGGCGCGGGCTATCGTCGCTGCGCTGTCGGAAGCGGGATTCACTCTCGTCCTTGCCGGTCGCAACCCGGACAAGGCGCGTGCGATGCTCGACGAGCTCGCGCCCGGCGGCGAACATCATGCGATCGCGCTCGATCACTTTGGCGCTGCGACCGATTTCGTCTTCGACGACCGCGAGGGCATTTTCGACCTCGTGGTGAATGCAAGCCCGCTCGGCATGACGGGCCAGCCCGCCCTCGCCTTCGATCTCTCGCATGCGCCGCCCGGCAGCCTTGTCTACGATATCGTAACTGCGCCGCGCCGAACCCCGCTGCTCGACGCGGCCAGCAAGCAGGGTTTTGCGACGATCGAAGGTCTCGCCATGCTTATCGGACAGGCGCGCGCCGCTTTCCGCCTGTTCTTCGGCGAAACCCCGCCGCGCGAGGGCGATGCGGCATTGATGGAGGAATTGTCCCGATGACCAGACCGCGCATTATCGGCCTCACCGGCTCGATCGGCATGGGCAAGTCGACCGTCGCCGAGATGTTCGAGCGCGCCGGCGTCCCCGTGTTCGATGCCGATGCCGAAGTGCGCGCGATGCAGGGCGCAGGCGGCGAGCTGATCGATGCGATCGAGGCCGAGTTTCCCGGATCGACCGGCCCGAACGGGGTCGAGCGCGATGCGCTGGGCAAGCTGGTGTTCGGCGACAAGACCGCCCTCGCCCGGCTCGAAGCGATCGTCCACCCCGCCGTCGCCCGCAAGCGCGAGGCATTTTTGATCGAGCACGCTGGTGCGCCAATCGTCGTGTTCGACATCCCCCTCCTGTTCGAGAAGGGCGGACACGAGGCGGTCGATAGCGTCGTCGTGGTATCAGCGCCTGCAGAGGTCCAGCGCGAGCGCGTCCTTGCACGCGAGAACATGACGCCGGAGAAATTCGCGCACATCCTCTCGCTCCAGGTGCCCGACGCGGAAAAGCGCGCGCGGGCCGACCATGTGATCGATACCGGTCTCGCGCTCCATGAAACCGAGGCACAGGTGCACAACCTCATTCCGAAGCTGGCCGAAGCGCCGCGCAAGGATTGATGCGCAAAAATTGATTTCAGGCCCCTTGTGCGACGCGCATTTGAGTCCGATAACCTGACCAATGCGTGAAATTGTTTTCGACACGGAAACCACCGGCCTCGACCCCAAGACGGGCGACCGGATGGTCGAAATCGGCTGCGTCGAAATGGTCAACCGGGTGGCGACCGGCGAAACCTACCACGCCTATTTCAATCCGCAGCGCGACATGCCCGCAGGCGCCGAGGCCGTGCACGGCCTGTCGAGCGCCTTCCTGTCCGACAAGCCGCTGTTCGCCGAACTGGCGGACGAACTGCTCGCCTTTCTCGGCGATGCGCCGCTGGTTGCGCATAATGCGGGCTTCGACTTCGGCTTCCTCAACAACGAGCTCGCCCTGATCGAGCGCGAGCCGATCTCGCTCGACCGGATGGTCGATACCGTCGCAATCGCGAAGAAGCGCCATCCCGGCGCGAAGCTTTCGCTCGATGCGCTGTGCACCCGCTACGGGATCGATCGCAGCCACCGCGTGAAGCACGGCGCGCTGCTCGACGCCGAATTGCTCGCACAGGTCTATGTCGAATTGACCGGCGGGCGGCAGATCGGCCTCGAACTCGCTGCCGAGACGATCGAGGTGACGCAGGAGATCACTTCGGTCACCACGCGCATCGAACGCACATTCAGGGCGCCGCGCCCCCATTCCGCATCCGCAGAGGAACTGGAGCGGCATCAGGCGTTTATCAAGAAAATGGAGTCACCGATCTGGAGTGACTGAGACGGGATCGCCGACAGGACAGGACTACAAGAGGAGCGACTATGGATATCCGCATTTCGGGCCACCAGGTCGAAACGGGCACGGCCCTTCAGGAGCATGCGTCCGACCGTCTCAACGGTATCGTCGAGAAGTACTTCAACCGCGCGATCTCCTCGCATGTGACGTTCGGCAAGGCTCCGGCAGGCGCGTTCAGCTGCGATATCGTCACCCATGTGATGCAGGGCACTATCGTGAAGGGCCATGCCGAGGCGCATGATGCGCACCAGGCGCTCGACCAGGCTGCGGCCAAGATCGACAAGCAGCTGCGCCGCTACAAGCGCCGCCTCAAGGATCGCCACGAACAGGCCGATCATGCCGCGCGCGAGGAAGAGGCAGCCTATACCATTTTCGCCGCCGAAGAGGTCGAGACGGAAGAAGCGCCCGACGCACCGCCGATCATTGCGGAGACCAAGGTCGACATCCCCGAAGCGAGCGTTGCCGATGCGGTGATGATGCTCGATTTGCGCAATACGAATGCACTGTTTTTCAAAAATGCTGGCACTGGCAGGCACAATATGGTCTACCGCCGCCACGACGGATCGATCGGCTGGGTCGAACCGCATTGAGCCCCGCTGACGCTACGGCGTCGCGGGCTTCCACCGGATGGATCGACCGGGAGCAGGGGGCCGAGGCCACCCGGTATTCCATTCCAATTGGGACGCATGCTAAGCTCGCGCAAGACGGGCCAAGTGACTGGATCGTAAGACTAAATCATGGACGCCTACTTCCGACTTCTTCCCGATGCCGTGTGCATGGGGTCGGCCACCAACAAGCAGTCGATACTCGAGATTCTCGCCGACATGTTCGCGCGGAACTATGCGGTGGACCGCGACGCGGTTCTCGAATCGCTACAGGAGCGCGAGGCGCTGGGCAGCACCGGATTCGGGCGCGGCGTAGCGATTCCCCATGCGCGCATCGAAGGTTTGAACCGGCCGGTGGCAGTCCTGCTCAAGCTCGAGACCCCGGTCGATTTCGCTGCGGCGGACGGCATGTCGGTCGATCTCGTCTTCGGCCTGCTCTCTCCCGAGAATGCGGGCGTCGGCCACCTCCATGCACTGGCCGCGATCTCGCGCCTCGTGCGCGACGAGGCGACGCACCAGGCGCTGTCCGATGCGACCAGCCCGGAGGCGCTCTTCGCCCTGCTGACAAATGTTTCGGACCGTGACGTCGCCTGACGATCCCGCCACCGGAGCCGAGCTCCACTTTCGGGCGCTGGAGAAGCTCTACGCCTCCGCGCCGGTCAACGACCTGTTCGATTCAAAGCTCGAGATCACCGCTCGCGGCAAATCGCGGCTGGTTTTCAAGGTTACCCCGCAGTCGTTCCACGCGGCAGGCGCCGCGCATGGGACGATCTATTTCAAGATGCTCGACGATGCGGCCTTCTACGCCGCCAACACGCTGGTGACCGATCGCTTCCTGCTGACCACCTCCTTCAACCTCCATTTCACCAAGCCGGTGCGCGAGGGCGAGGTCGTTGCGGAAGGGCAGTGGATCAGCGGCAAGCGCCGGGTCTTCGTCGCCGAATCGCGGCTGGTCGATGCCGAGGGCGATGAGATCGGCCGCGGCACGGGCACCTTCATGCGCTCGCACATCCCGCTCTCCGGCCTGCCCGGCTACCAGTTCGACTGAAGCGCCGCCGGTGGACGAGCGTCTTCCCGCCCATATCGAGGTAAACGGCCTGATTCGCGCGGTGCAGGCTGCAGGGGGTTTCGCGACCGTTCTCGCAAAGGGTGAACGCGATGCCGGCACGATATTAATCGTGACGTTGCAAAATGGCACGAATGCAAGGCTTTACGAGCGCATGCCGCAGCTCGACGGGTCGCGAAAATTCGTCCTTACGCGCGAGCAGGACGCTGAAAAACCACAGGAATTCAACGAATATATCGCCAAGCGCAGTGCGCAGGACAGCGATCTATGGATCGTGGAGCTGGATGTCGCGGATGCGGAACGTTTTGTCGCAGTGCAGCATGACTGACTTGACTTAATTTCAATTGAAACTATTTGGCCGCCTCGACGAACCGAGTGCGCAGGCGGTTCGGGCGGCAATTCGGTCGCTCGGCTAGCACGCAGACGGGGAACAGCCGGCAGGCTGCAATCGAACCCAACTTTCCTTATCGCAATCAACGCGAACCGGGTTCCAGCCTGCGCCAGTGTCTGTTCACCGCTCAATGACCAGGTACGATGAGTCGTAAGACCCACCTCACCGGCGCGGTCGCAATTGGTGCGACCCTCATTGCCGGGATTGCCAGCGCGGAGATTTCCGGCGCGAACGCCCAGGCGGCGATCGAACAGGAAGCAGTCGAGGCACAGGCGACCGCAGAGGTCGTGCCCGCATTTGTCTCGGAAGAAGTGGTCCAGCCGCTCCCGGACGAAACCGAAACGAATTCACAGGACGCAACCGAGGCAAGCGACGCCCCCCAGGCGGATTCGCTGCACGAGCTCGTGTCCCAGATCGACGCCCCGCAGTCGCTTTCGCGCGAAATGGAATGCCTTGCCGGCACCGTATATTTCGAATCGCGCGGCGAACCGCTCGCAGGCCAGCTGGCCGTTGCGCAGGTGGTCATCAACCGTGCTGAATCGGATGTGTTCCCGGAAAGCTATTGCGGTGTCGTTCACCAGCGCAAGCAGTTCTCCTTCATCCGCGGCGGCCGCATGCCGAACATCGCGCGCTCGACCGACGCGTGGCAGCGCGCGAAGAAGATTGCACGCATCGCGCACGAAGGGCTGTGGGACAGCGAAGCGAAGGATTCGCTCTATTTCCACGCCAACTACGTGAGCCCGCGCTGGGCCCGCACGAAGCAGGCGCGCGCGACGATCAAGACGCACACCTTCTACCGGTAACCGGCCCCTGGACGGGACCAGATACGGGCCTCGCTCCCCAACCGGAGCGGGGCCCGTTTTCCGTTATCCGGCGATTTCGACCCAGACGGGCGTGTGATCGCTCGCTTTCTCGCGGCCGCGATATTCCTTGTCGACGCCGACGGCGGTCATGCGATCGGCCAGTTCCGGGCTGAGCAGAAGGTGGTCGATGCGGAAGCCGTGGTCGCGCTGCCATGCGCCGGCCTGGTAATCCCAGTAAGTCCACACTCCGCCGCGCGGGTTGAGCGTATCGACCGCATCGGTCCAGCCGTCGCCGAGTAGGCGGAAATAGGCATCGCGCGATTCCGGCTGCATCAGCGCATCGGATGCCATCGCCTTGGGCGACCAGACATCCTTGTCTTCCGGGATGACATTGTAGTCGCCGGCAACGACCGCCGGGATTTCCTGCGCCCATAGCTCGGCCATGCGTTCGCGCAGGCGCTTCATCCAGGCGAGCTTGTAGTCGAACTTCGGCCCCGGATGCGGATTGCCGTTGGGCAGGTAGATACAGGCGATGCGCACGCCGTTCACATCGGCTTCGAGATAGCGCGCCTGCTCGCCTTCGCCTTCTTTCGGGCCGTCGATACCGAGCCCGCGCTGCGTTTCGACCGGCCCATCGGGTACGACATTCGCATCGACGAGGATCGCAACGCCGTTGAAGCTCTTCTGACCGTGCCAGATCGCCTTGTAGCCGATCTCCTCGAATTCCCCGGCCGGGAAGTTTTCGTCCATCGACTTGATTTCCTGCAGGCAGGCGACTGTCGGACGCGTTTCCTCGAGCCATTCCTTGAGGCGCGGCAGGCGGGCCTTGATCCCGTTGATGTTGTAGGTGGCGATCTTCATGCGCCGCTTCATGCCTGAACGAGCGACGAGGGTCTAAGAGTCTTTTTGCGCTCGCGACCTATTTGGTGAGCAAATGCCTCCGCGGGGGCGGCCTGATCGGCCGGCCCGCGGTCGCGCTTGCGGCCCTCGTCAGACTTGAATGACTAGATACCGAAGCTGGAGCCGCAGCCGCAGCCGGCGGCGGCATTGGGGTTCTCGACGCGGAACGCCGCGCCGCCCAGCGATTCGACGAAATCGACCACGCTTCCGCCGACGAGGTCGAGGCTGACCGGATCGACCACCAGCTTCACGCCGGCCGTCTCGCTCACCGCGTCGTCACCCTCGGCCGTTTCGGCGAGGTCGAACTTGTACTGGAAGCCCGAACAGCCCCCGCCTTCGACGGACAGGCGCAGGATCGCGGGCTTGCCCTGCTTCTCGGCAATCCACGCCACGCGCTTTGCGGCGGCATCGGTCAATGTGAGCACTTCGGCCATGCAGCCCATTTAGGAGCGCCCGCGCGCCTCCTCAAGCGGTCTGGATATATTCGCGCAGCGCTTCGGCCTCGTGCGAGACTTCGTCGATACGCGATTTCACGAGATCGCCGATCGAGATGAAGCCGCGCATGTGGCCGTTTTCGACCACCGGAAGGTGGCGGATGCGGCGCCGCGTCATCAGGCCGAGCGCTTCGAGCACGGTCGTGCGGGTCTCGACCGTGATGGCAGGCGCGGTCATCACCTCGCCGACGGTCCTCTCGAGGAAAGCCGCGCCTTCGTCCGCCATGCGGTAGACGACGTCGCGCTCGGAGAAGATCCCGGCAACCTGCCCCGCCCGCATGACCGGGATCGCCCCGATGCGTTTCTCGGCAAGCATGGCGATTACGCGGCTGACCGGCATGTCGACCTCGCAGGTAACGACATCGCTGCTGGCGCGACCGGCGATGAGTTGGGCGATTTCCATCTGGCGGGACCTCCTTTCCCTTTCGCGGATTGTGCCACGGAAAGCCCGATTCCCCAAACCGCCTGCCCCGCGGCGTCCAATCGCGGGTTGAAAGCGGCGAACGACATGCGCATGAGGCTGCCCGAAATGATTCCCAAGTCCCCCCTCGACGACCCGGAAAGCGCGGCATACGCCTGGGCGCGCTATCGCCGGATCATGCGCTTCATGCTGCTGGTGACCATCGGTGTCGTCGCGCTCGCGATCGCCCTGCTCTACGACGGCGAAAGCGAGGCCTCGGTGCATTATTACATCGCGATCGCGCTCGGCATCGGGTTCTCGATGCTGCTTGCCGGAGGTTTGATGGGGCTGATTTTCCTCTCCAGCGGGACGGGCCACGACGAAAGCGTGACCGACCTGATGGAAGACGAGGATCGGCGCTAGGCGGCGTCGGGACCGCGCAGGCGATAATCCTCGACCGGATTGCCGCCGATCAGGTGCTCCTGGATGATCCGCTCGAGCACCTCGGGCGAGCAGCTATGGTACCAGACACCGTCGGGCCAGACGACGGCGATCGGGCCCATCGCGCAGACCTGCAGGCAATCCGCCTTGGTACGCTGGATGCCGCCCGAGCCATCGTCCTGCTTCGGCCCGGCCAGCCCCAGTTCCTTGAGGCGGGTTTTCAGATAGCCCCAGGCGAGCTTGCCATCGTCGCGGCGGCAGCATTTCTGCTTTTCCGACACCGCGCACAGGAAGATGTGGCGATCGAGCGACTCACCGCCGATCTTGTCGAGCGCGCGGCGTGCCTTGCGGAGCTTTGCCTCCTTGCTCACTCGTCCGCGGGCTTCTCTTGCTTGAGCCAGCGGTCGAGCCAGGCGAAGACCGTGTTGTGCCACTGCAGCGAGTTCTTCGCGCCGAGCACCCAGTGGTTCTCTTCCGGGAAGACCAGCAGCTGCGAAGGAATGTTCCGCTCCTGCAGGACGGTGAAGCTCTGCAGGCCCTGCGTATAGGGCACGCGGAAGTCCTTCTGGCCGGTGATCACCAGCATCGGTGTCTGCCACTTGTCGACGTGGTTCACCGGGTTCCACTTTTCGTAGAGTTCGGCCTGCTCGGCATAGGAGCCGCCGAAGTCCCAGCGCGGGAACCACAGTTCCTCGGTCGAATAGTAGAAGCTGCGCATGTCGAACAGGCCGTCATGCTGGACGAGGCAGTCGAACCGGTCGGGCCACTGGCCGGCGATCCAGTTCATCATGTAGCCGCCATAGCTCGCGCCCATGGCGCAGGCGCGCGTGCCGTCGATCTGCGGGTCGAGCTCGAGCGCGGCGGCAAGGCCGAGTTTGAGGTCTTCGAGCGGCTTGCCGCCCCAGTCGCGGTTGATGCTGTCGGTGAATTCCTGCCCGTATCCGGTGCTGCCGTGGAAATCGACCGAGATGACCGCATAGCCCTGGCTCGCGACGACGCGCGGGTTCCAGCGGCTCGACCAGCCGTCGTTGAACGAGCCTTGCGGGCCGCCGTGGACGTAGAGGATCGCGGGCATCGGGCCCTCATGGCCCTCGAGCTTGGTGATCTGGCCCCATACCGTATCGCCATTCGCGCCCGGGAAATTGAAGCGCGTGGTCACGACCGAAGCGCGCTCGCCGAGGATGGCGGTGCCGATGTCGGTCAGCGGACGGGCCTGTTTCCAGTTGGTCGACAGGAACAGCTCGCGCGGGCTGCTGATCGCGTCGCGAGTGAACAGCAGGCGCTTGTTCGGCAGCGGGGTGACCGTGCCGATATGCGCTTCATTGCCGGCCATCAGGTCGAGCTTCTCGACCTTGCCGCTACGCGGATCGATCCGGAAAGCCGGTGTATCGAGCACGTCCTGCGCCGTGGCGACGATCCAGCGCGAATCCGGCGTCCAGGCGAGCGAGCCGAAGCTGCGATCGAAGCTTTCGGTCAGCGCGCGCGTTTCGCCGGTGCGCAGGTCGCGCAATTTCACGACCAGGCGGTCGGATTCGTAGTTCGGCCGCGCCATGGCCAGCCAAGCGAGGTAGCGGCCGTCGGGCGAGGGCGTGGGCGCGGTATCGTAGGCGGGGTTGTCCGCCGTGATGTTGACCGGTGCGGCTGCATCGAGCGCGCTCCACCAGATCTCGGTATTGGTCGACATCGGCTCGTCGGCACCGGCGCGGCGCGCAACGAACCAGATGCCGGAGGAATCGGTCGCCCAGGCGATTTCCTCGTCACCGCCGAACGGCTTGGTCGGAGTGTCGCCGATGAGGTCGCTGTCGGCGAGCGCGCCGTCCATCGCAGCGCCGTCGCCGACTGCCGCGCCATCTTCCAGGCCGAAGACGAACACGCGGCTGTAGGTGCCCGGCGTCTCCCACTGGTCCCAATGGCGGTAGAACCCGCCGTTACCTTCATACAGACGACCGTCGCCCGGGCCGGGCAGATGCGCCTTCCCGTCGTTCTCGCAGCCGAATTTCTCGCATTCCCGGGCAATTTCGGCCCAGACGGCGATCTTGCTGGCATCGGGAGCGAGCTTGAAGCCCTCGATGCCGTTGTGCGGATCGAGCACCAGCATCGGGCCGGTCATGTTGCCGTTCGCTTCGAGCGCGACGCGCCAGACGCGGGCATAGCTGTCGTCTTCGCCTTCACCGTCGAGCGGGCGGTCGGACAGGAAGTAGAGCCAGTTGTCGCTGCCGAACTGGAGCGACCAGGCACTGCCGCGAAGATCGAGGAGCACCGGATCGGCGTCGAGATCGGCAAGATCGCGCAGGTACCAGCTTGTGCTGCGCGCGTAGCTTTCCGGATTGGTGTCGGTCACGCCGTAGACTGCGTAGCGTCCGTCCCCGGTCACGACCGGCGCACCGAGGCGCGGCATGGTGACGAGGTCCTTGGCGCTCATCGCCGGGCGCGTTTCCGCGTGGTCGTCGGCAGCGGCAGGAACCGAAATGGCAAGCGCCGCAAGCGAGGCGGCTATCCCGAATGCTTTGATCATGCGCGCGCAGTTACCCGCTCGCCGGGCGAGCGCCAAGCGGTTTTGCAGCAGCGTCGAAGTGTGGGCGGCGTCAGCCGCGCTTGCCGGCGATGCGGCTGATTTCCTCGCGGACGAGCTTCTCGACCATGCCCGGCAGGTTCTTGTCGAGCCATTCGGCGAGCATCGGACGCAGCATTTCGCGCACCAGCCCTTCGAGCGAGGTTTCGCCCGAGCGAACGATCTGCGGCTGCGCGCCGGGCTCGGCCAGCATGGCGAGTGCAGCGAGGTTTTCGCGCATGGAGGCGCGCGCCGATTCGGTGATCAGCGCTTCTTCGCCCTCATCTTCGTCATCGGCTTCCTCGACGAATTCGGCAGCACCGAGATCGAGGATTTCTTCCGCCTCTTCGGCATCGGCTGGTTCGGGCAGGTGCTCGGCAACGCCCTCGCGCTCGCGCTTCTGGCGCAGCGTGCGCGCGCCTTCGCGATTGTCGCGTGCGATGACCTTCTTGATGGATTCGAGGATTTCCTCGACCGACGCTTCGCCGTCCTGGCGCATGACCCTTTGCCCCCGATGTGGCCGGTGAATCAGTTCCCGGCCGGTGAATCGTTTGCCGGAATCTCCGCCGTAGGGGCCGGAATGTCAACGGTTCTCGTGGACTTGGCTTCCGGCGCAGGGTCGCGGTCCCAGTCCCAGATACGCCCGCTCACCCGGTCGTAATTGACCACCGGGTCGTAGAGCACGCCCTCGTCGTCGAGGCCGAGATCGCGCGCTTCGGCGCGGCCCATTGCGGCCAGCAGCGAGAAGCCTGCGACATAGGCATTGCGCCGCGCGGTGACGAGCTGGACGCGCGACTGCAGCAGTTCCTGCTCGGCATTGAGCACGTCGAGGATGGTGCGGTTGCCGATCGAGTTTTCCGCGCGAACGCCTTCGAGGCTGAGCTCGGCGGCATCGACTGCCGTTTGCGAGCTTTCGATGATCGCATTGGCCGCAAGCCAGCTCGAATAGGCGGCGCGGGTCTGCGCGATCGCTTCGCGTTCGGCGGCGATGACCTGCTCGAAGGCTGCCGAGGCGCGCGCGGTCGCCTGGCGCTGGAGCGCGGCGGGACGGCCGCCTTGGAAGATCGGGATGCGCAGCGAAATACCGGCCTGTGCAGCCGTGGCGGTCTGGTCGCTCGGCACGGTCGGGCTGTTGGGATCGTCCGGATCGAGCGGACGGTCGGCCACGCTGCCGAGGGTGTTCTGGTAGTCGTAGCCGGCGAAGACCGACAGGCGCGGCAGGCGCTGCGATCCGGCAACTTCGATGTCGTATCCGGCGGCCTGCGCCCTCTCGCGCGCGGCGATGATGTCGGGATTGTTCTCGAGCGCGTAGTCGACCGCCTCGTCCGCCGAGGCAGGCAGGCCGGGCAGCGGCGGAGGCGGCTGGAGATCGTCGGGCGCACTGCCGACGAGGCGGATGTAGGTCTCGCGTGCGGCAATCAAATTGGCCTGCGCCGAGCGAAGGTCGCTCTGTGCAAGCGAGAGGCGCGACTGCGACTGGGCGATGTCGGTGCGGGTAAGGTCGCCGATCTCGAAACGGTCGGTCGTCGCCTGGAGGTTCACCGCGAGCACGTCGACCTGATTCGCGTTGAGGCCGACGATCGCTTCATTGCGGATCACGTCCATATAGGCCGCGACCACCTGGCTGAAGAGCGCGCTCTCGATGCCGCGCAGGTCCGCCCTGCCGGCCGCGACGCGTTCCTTGGCCGCACGCACCGAGTTCCTGACCGCGCCGCCCGAATAGATCGGCACGGAAAGGTCGACACCGGCGGTCAGCACGCGGTCGGGGGTGAAGAAGCTGGTCGAGTTCTGGCGCAGGAACTCGGTCAGGGCGCCTGAGCCTTCGACAGCCGGCAGGCCCTGCGAGCGTTCGATCTGCACCGTCTCGTCGGTTGCGCGCTGCTGGGCGCGGGCCGCTTCGAGCGTCGGATTGGTGACATAGGCCTCAGCCAGCGCTTCGCGCAGCGTGTCGGCCTGTGCCGGGGTGGCAATGCAGGCTGCCCCGAGAAGCAGGGCTGTAATCCCCCCCGGTCGTATCATGTCAGAAGCTCCAGGCTTTCGGCTTGTCGAATTCGGAAAGGCGCGGGATGCCGATCTCGGCGAGCGGCAGCAGCGCGACATCGCTATTGGTCTTGCGACCGATGGCGAGGCGGGTGACGCCATCCCTGGACAGGCCGGTCACGATCCGGCCGCCATCGGCGATACGCTTTGCGAGATGCGGCGAGACTTCCTCGATCGCGCCGTCGACCAGCACGAGCGAATAGGTCTTGCGCTTGCTCGACTTGGCGGCAGCCTCTTCCGGATCGACCGTGTCGACCGAGGCGACCAGCGGGCGGACCAGCTCGGCGAGATAGCCGCTACCGGCATCGAAGATCAGAACGCTGTCGTCCGCAGACGGCTGCGCTTCGGCCAGCACCATACCGTAGAACAGCGGTGCGGCCATGCGGCGGCCATTGGCGAGCGGGATCGCGCGGTCGATATAGGCGACGTTGCGCGATGCTTCCGGCACGAAATCCTCGCGCGCGACGGTGCTCATGCGGGAGAGCACGAAATCCTCGTTCACGCCGCTGGTGCGCAGCTGGCTGTCGATCATCGCACGGCGGGCGGCTTCGAAATTCATAGTCATGTGTCTTACACCAATAACACAGTTGGTCAACGGCCCTCGCAATAGGCGCAAGAGGCTCATCGGCCAAGCGCTTTGACGCTAGGGGCGGGGCGGTTCTATGGGAGGCCGCAATCGACCGGAAGGAGTATGGATTCGATGAGCGACATGACAGTCATCCGCGAGAGCGACCTGATCGAGAGCGTGGCCGACGCCCTCCAGTTCATCTCCTACTACCACCCGATGGACTACATCCGTGCGCTGGGCGAAGCCTACGAGGCGGAGCAGGGCCCGGCGGCGAAGGACGCGATCGCGCAGATCCTGACCAACAGCCGCATGTGCGCCGAGGGCCACCGCCCGATCTGCCAGGACACCGGGATCGTCAACGTCTTCGTCAAATGGGGCCAGAACTGCCGCCTCGATTCGGCGATGAGCCTGCAGGACGTCGTCGATGAGGGCGTGCGCCGCGCCTACAATCATCCCGACAACAAGCTGCGCGCCTCGATTCTCGCCGACCCGGCCTTCACCCGCCGCAACACGCGCGACAACACGCCTTGCGTCCTCTCGGTCGAGATGGTGCCGGGCGACAGGGTCGACATCGATGTCGCGGCCAAGGGTGGCGGCAGCGAAAACAAGTCCAAGTTCAAGATGATGAACCCGAGCGACAATATCGTCGACTGGGTGATCGAGCAGATTCCCTCGATGGGCGCCGGCTGGTGCCCGCCGGGCATGCTCGGCATCGGTATCGGCGGCACGGCGGAGCATTGCATGAAGCTCGCCAAGCAGTCGCTGATGGACCCGATCGACATGGCGCAATTGAAGCAGCGCGGGCCCAAGACCGATATCGAGAAGCTGCGGATCGACATCTACGACGCGGTCAACGCGCAGGGTGTCGGTGCGCAGGGGCTTGGCGGGCTGTCGACCGTGCTCGACGTGAAAATCTACGATGCGCCCTGCCACGCAGCGGGCAAGCCGGTCGCGATGATCCCGAACTGCGCGGCCACCCGCCACGCGCATTTCACGCTCGACGGCAGTGGGCCTGCCTATCTCGAGCCGCCCAAGCTCGACGAATGGCCCGATGTGAACTGGCAGCCCGACAGCGCGGCCAAGCGCGTCAATCTCGATACGCTGACGCCGGAAGAAGTGGCGAGCTGGGATCATGGTGATCGCCTGCTGCTTTCGGGCAAGATGCTCACCGGGCGCGATGCGGCGCACAAGCGCATCCAGGACATGCTCGCCAAGGGCGAGGAGCTGCCCGTCGATTTCAAGGGCCGCGCGATCTACTACGTCGGCCCGGTCGACCCGGTGATGGGCGAGGTCGTCGGACCCGCCGGCCCGACCACCGCGACGCGGATGGACAAGTTCACCGAGATGATGCTCGACCAGGGCCTGCTCGCGATGATCGGCAAGGCCGAGCGCGGGGCCGATGCAGTCGACGTGATCAGCCGCTTCAAGGTCGCCTACCTGATGGCGACGGGCGGCGCGGCCTATCTCGTTGCCCGCGCGATCAAGGAAGCCAAGGTCGTCGGTTTCGAAGACCTCGGCATGGAAGCGATCTACGAATTCACGGTCGAGAACATGCCGGTCACCGTCGCGGTCGATGCGCAGGGCAACAACGTCCACACGCTCGCCCCGGCGCGCTGGAAGAAGAAGATCGCCGAGGAAGGCCTGCTCGAAACCTCATAGGGTCCGACGGGCGGTCCAGCGCCGCCAATCCCTCGACGAACGGGCGATTCCAGCCGACCGTGGCGCTGGCTTGCTGCGCGCGCGGGGGATAGAAGTTGCGGCATAATGGCGCGTGAACACCAGATTAACGAAGACCCGACCCTTCCCGTAAAGGTCGTCGCTCTTTCCATCATCGGCCTGTGGGTGGCCTATTTCCTGCTGACCACCCTCCGCGGCTTCATTCTTTCCTACGAGCTGCAGCAAGCCTTCGGCCTGGATTTGCAGCAGGAGATGCTCTGGCGCCGTGCGGTGGTCTGCATGGGCGGCGTGGCTGTCACGACGGTAATGTGGCTGCTGCTGCGCCTGACCGACCTGCGTGCCATGTGGGTCAAGATCACTGCCGCCCTGCTGCTCGCGCTGCCGGCGGCCGGCCTCATCGCGCAGATCAACCAGGTCATGTTCCTCCCCGTGCAGGAGCAGATCAACCAGAAGGTGCAGGAGCGCGAATTCAACCGCCTGCGCCCGAAGGACACCGGCGGCGTGCTCGACGACGTCGGTGCGCGCAGCGAGGAATTCGAAGAGGCTATGGCCGAGGAACAGGCGCGCCGCGAAGCCGAGCTGGAGCAGTTCCAGTGGCTCGGCCTGCTCGACATGGCGGTCAGCCGCTACTTCCTCTTTCTCTCCTGGGCTGCGCTCTATCTCGCCATGTTCGCCGGATCGCAGGCGCGTGCGGCCGAACGGCGCGGCGAGCGTTTCCGCAGCGCAGCCAAGGCGGCGGAGCTGCGATCGCTGCGCTACCAGGTCAATCCGCACTTCCTG
This sequence comes from Erythrobacter sp. HKB08, assembly GCF_004114695.1. Lineage (NCBI taxonomy): Bacteria > Pseudomonadati > Pseudomonadota > Alphaproteobacteria > Sphingomonadales > Erythrobacteraceae > Erythrobacter > Erythrobacter sp. HKB08. The sequence goes on along the minus strand of NZ_CP035310.1, from coordinate 490,263 downwards.
TTCAACTCGCTCAATTCGCTCAGCGCGCTGGTGATGACCGGCAAGCCCGAGCGCGCCGAGGAAATGATCCAGGCGATGAGCAGCTTCTACCGCCACAGCCTCGCGGTCGAGCCGACTTCGGATGTCGCGCTGGCAGACGAATTCGCGCTGCAGGCGCATTACCTCGAGATCGAATCGGTCCGCTTCCCCGAACGGCTCATTCCGGTCTTCGATTTGCCGGGCGAGCTGTCGGATGCGCGCATTCCGGGCATGATCCTGCAGCCGCTGATCGAGAACTCGGTCAAATACGGTGTTGCGCCGGTTACCCGTCCGGTGACCATCACCGTTGCCGCGCGCGAGGATTACGGGCGGCTCGCCGTCACCGTGTGCGACGATGGCCCGGGTGCCGACGGCCTCGGCGAACCGGGCTTCGGCATCGGACTGACCAATGTCCGCGACCGTCTCGAAGCGCTGTTCGGCAAGGAAGCCAGCATCACCTCCGGCCCGACCGAAGCGGGCTATTGCACCGAGATTCGCCTCCCGCTTAGAAAGCACGGGTGAGGGACAGATGAGCGACACCGAAAAGACCCCCGCGATGCGCACCCTGATCGTCGATGACGAGCCGCTCGCGGTCGAGCGCATGCAGGTGATCTGCGCCAAGCTCGACGATCTTGCGGTCGTCGGCACGGCAAATGACGGCGCGGCCGCCTTGCGGCTGGTCGAAGCGCTCGAACCGGATCTCGTCCTGCTCGACATGACCATGCCCGAGATGGACGGCCTTTCGGTTGCGCGAAAGCTGGCCGACCAGGAAAACAAGCCCGCGGTGATCTTCGTGACCGCCCACGACCATTTCGCCGTCGAGGCGTTCGACCTCGACGCGGTCGACTACGTGCTCAAGCCGGTCGCGCCCGAACGGCTCGGCCGGGCGATCGAGCGTGCAGTCAAACGCCAGGGCGAAGTGAGCGCAAAGGAAAGCGAGTGGCTCACCGAGCTGTGGGTCCCGCATCGCTCGGAGCTGCTACGGATCGACGTCGGCCAGGTCAGCCGCATCGATGCGGAGCGCGATTACGTGCGCCTCTACGTCGCCGACCGGACCTACCTGCTCTTGCAGACCATCGCAGGGCTCGAGAAGCGCCTCGATCCTGCCGAGTTCATCCGCATCCACCGATCCACCATCCTGCGGCGCGAAGCCATTCGCGGCCTGCGGCATGACGGCCTCGGCGTGTGGTCGGTCGAACTGGAGGATGGCGAGGCCCTGCGTATCGGCCGCACCTACCTGTCCAAGGTCAAGGCGATGGCCGGCCGCTGAGGCGGCACGATCCTGACAGCACTGCACATGAAAAAGGCCCCGCTCGATCGGGGTGTGGTGGTGCGTGGCTGCCGCGCAAAAAAGAAGGCCCGGATCGGGGGACTGGTCCGATCCGGGCCTCGCTGCCATGGCTTATCGGGGTGCGCACGGCAGGAGAGTGAGGGGGTGATCCGGGCGTTTAGCCGCCGAGACGTGCGTCGCTGACGACGCTGGCCATCTGCGTGGTCGCCTGCTTCTTGGCCTGGCGATAGCAGCGGGTGACTTCGCGGTTCTGCATCCGGGTACCGGTACGGATCTCGTCGTAGCCACAGGCCTTCTTGGCAGCCGCGTCGATCCGGCGCTCGAGAGTTTCCTGCCCGGCAACGGTGTTGAGGTTGAGGTCGGCATAGGCGACCTTGAGGTGGGTCTCACCGGCGATTGCGGGGGCTGCAACGGTACCGAGAGCCAGGGCTGCCGACAGGGTGGCGATAAGGGGGCGTTTCATAAGTCTTCCTCCAACTGCGGGCCTTTCCGAGTTAGGGGGGCGAAAGGCTTGCCGCTGATTGTTGTTCTACGCAGCGGCCGGGTGAGTCGCATCCGGAGGTCGATTACACGCGTCATCCGTCCGACCGGGGAGGGGCCTTGCGGACAGATGGCGAAAAACGTCCGACAAACGGCGGTTGGCATCGGACGAATGATTATGCGAAACTGACACAATGGCTGCTTTTGTTGTTCTGGGGATCATCTTTTTGTTCGGAATCGGCAATTTCGCCGTTCACAAGGCCGTGATGGAAAGCGGCCACCCGCTGCTGGGCCAGATGTCGGTCTTCTCGAGCGGGCACGGGAAGAAGATCGCCTTCGCCTGCGAATTCCTCATACTGCTGGCCGCGCTCGCCCTCGGCGCGAACGGCTGGCCGAGCGTCGTTTGGGCCTATGCGATCTATTCGCTGCTCAACGGCCTGTCGGCGTGGCTCATCCTGAGCGGGCGTATCTAGACACACGTCAGAAGGCTGCTAACCGCCTGACATGGCCAGCGAAGCGACCTGCATCTTCCACGTGAGCGACGTGCACTTCGGGGTCGAGGACCGCGGGGCGCTCGACTGGTTCGCGAGCGATGTCGCGCGCGAGCAGCCCGATGCGGTGATCTGCACCGGCGATCTCACCCAGCGCGCGACGCACAGGCAGTATCGCATGGCGCAGGACTGGTTCGCCTCGCTCGGCGTGCCGATCATGCTGCAACCCGGCAATCACGACATGCCCTATTACAATCTGTGGGAGCGCTTCACCCAGCCCTACAAGCGCTACGGCGCGTTGAGCGATGCGGTGGGAAGCGAGCTCAGCCTGGAGCATGTGCTCGTCGTGCCCTTCGACACCAATGTGCGCGCGCAGCTGCGCTTTCCGTGGTCGGACGGGGTGGTCAAGCGGCGCAAGCTCGATGCGGCGCTCCAGCGACTGGAAGAACTGCGCAGCGATCCGCGGCCCAAGCTCGTCGCCTGCCACCACCCGCTGCTGCCGGCAGAGGACGGCGGGAAGAACCCGACGATCCGCGGCGACATGGCATTCGAGGAACTGGCGAGGGCAGGGGCCGATGCAGTGCTGACGGGTCATGTCCACCTGCCATTCGACCAGGTCCGCTCGCGCGGCAACCATGCAATGCGCATGATCGGGGCGGGCACGCTGTCGACCCGGCTGCGCGGGGCGGACCCGTCCTACAATGTCGTGACAGTCGATCGCCAAGGTGCGATCGACGTCGAGCGCCGCGACCGCGCACCCTCCGCATAGCGCACATGGAAAAAGGGCGGCCCGTTGCCGGACCGCCCCTTTTCGTAATTCGTTCGAGCTTCGAAACTTAGCGCTTCGAGAACTGGAAGCTGCGGCGTGCCTTGGCGCGGCCGTACTTCTTACGCTCGACCACGCGGCTGTCGCGGGTGAGGAAGCCGGCAGCCTTGACCGTAGCGCGAAGCTCCGGCTCGTACTTGGCGAGAGCCTGCGAGATGCCGTGCTTGACCGCACCGGCCTGGCCCGAGAGACCGCCGCCGCGAACGGTGGCGACGATGTCGTACTGGCCCTGGCGATCGGTGATCGAGAACGGCTGGTCGATGATCAGGCGGAGCGTCGGACGTGCGAAATACACTTCCTGGTCGCGGCCATTGATCGTGATCTTGCCGGTGCCCGGCTTCAGCCAGACGCGAGCGGTAGCGTCCTTACGACGACCGGTTGCATAGGCGCGGCCCTGCTTGTCGAGCTCCTGCTCGCGCAGCGGGGCGGTCGATTCTGCGATCTTCGCGGCATCGGCTTCCGGAGCGTCGCCGGCGATGTCCTTGAGTTCCGACAGGTCGGAAACGGTGTTCTTTTCGTCAGCCATCACGCGGTAGCCTTGTTCTTGCGGTTCATCGAGGCAACGTCGAGCACTTCCGGCTTCTGGCCGTCATGCGGGTGCTCGGTGCCGGCATAGAGGTGCAGCGCCTTCATCTGCTGGCGGCCCAGCGGACCACGCGGGATCATGCGCTCGACGGCCTTTTCAAGGACGCGCTCGGGGAAACGGCCTTCGAGAACCTTCTCGGGGCTGATTTCCTTGATGCCGCCCGGATAACCGGTATGCTTGTAATAGCGCTTGTCCGAAGCCTTCTTGCCGGTGAACTTCACCTTGTCGGCGTTGATGACGATGACGTGGTCACCGCAATCGACGTGCGGGGTGAAGCTCGGCTTGTGCTTGCCGCGCAGGATGTTGGCGATGATCGAAGCGACGCGACCGACGACGAGGCCTTCGGCATCGATCAGGTGCCATTTCTTTTCGACCTCGGCCGGCTTGATCGACCGGGTCACCTTGGTGAGAGCCTTCATGGCTTTGTATCCGTTCCTAAGTGTCGTGCGGCCTTCCCCACATGGGTCCGGCCAAACAATGGGGCCCGAATCTTCCGATCCGGGCCACTCAGCGAGCGCCAATTGGTCGCTTGCGGCGTGCAAGTCAAGCATTTCCGGGGGTCTCGGCGGAGGTAAAATAATACCGTGTCCGGTCCGGATGGCTTAGGAAACGAGCTCCCAGAGGTCCGAGGACACGCGCTCATCGCCACCGATCCGGGTGGTCACGACACGCTTCGCCCATGCCATGTGATGGCCGTTTTCGGCCATTTCGGCAGTGAAAACCGATCCTACTTCGCCCGCCACGCCGCCAGCGCCGAGGATTTCCTCGCTGGCCTGGTGGCGAGTGGACACGGGCATGAACAGGTCCGTCGGAAGGGCGCTGAGCGACTGGCTTGCCGACTGGTGGATGTGCGCGAGGAAACGATTTGCAGCCGCGCGATCTTGCGCCGGCATGCCGCCGTCTTCGAACAGGCGCGCTGCCACTTCCACCGCCTGGGCCACCGCCTCTTTCGAGGGAACTGCACTTCGCGACGCGATCATCCCACCCGGGGTGATCTCCATCGGCAGGAAGCCGTCGGCGATCCTCTTGCGTTCGATGTCGGCTAGCGCCGCGAGCGCGGGCGGGGCATCGACTGCGACCGATACCTGCTTGCCCGACAGGCTGTAGCCGGAAGACGAGCGCTCGAAGCGGACGTCCCAGCTGCGCTGGACGACGATCGCAGCATCGCCCGAAAGGCCGCGCGTGAGCGTGCGCTTCAGCCGCGCAGGGCCGGTCGGCGGCACGAAGTGCGGCGCGCCAGCCAGCGCTGCCAGCGGAGTTGCAAGGCCGATACCCAGCACCGCGAAACCCGCGGCGCGGGCGAGCGCCTCACGTCTTGTTGGATGTCCCACTCTTGCTCCCTGCCAACTGACCGAGCCAATTGCCGGTTGCGACCCCAGCAGCATCGGATTGCCAGCCGACAATGGCCGGAGTTTCGTAGGGATGCAATTCCTCAATGCGCGCAACGGCTTGATCGAGCAGGGAATTGTCGGTCTTGAACAGCACGCCGACTTCGCCTTCCTCGTAAATCTCGCCTTCCCAGTCGAACATCGAGCGCACGCCGGGCACAATGTTCGCGCAGCCGACGAGCTTTTCCTCGAGCAGCTTGCGGGCGACGAGGCTCGCCTCGTCTTCGGAGGCGAACGGGCTCCAGATCATTGCGGTCATCGTGCTCTCCCCAGGATGTGCATGCCCCAGGCAGTCGCCGCAACGAGCAGCGCGCCGACGCCCTGGTGCGCGGTTGCGACCCACAGCTCGACCTCGGTCAGCACCGTCGCGATGCCGAGCAGGATCTGGATCCCGAAGGCGGTGTGGATAGCGATCGAGGCCTTGCGCTCGAACGGACGGACCTTGCGGGCCAGCACGATCAATGCGCCGACTGCGATCCACGCCCACCAGCGGTGGAGGAAGTGGAGCAGGAAGGGATCGTGCGTGACCGCATAAAGCAGCCCGCGCGAGCTATCGTATTCCGGCATCACCATGCCGTTCATCAGCGGCCAGTCGTAGGCGGCGTGCCCGGCATTGAGCCCCGCGACCCACGCGCCGAGCAGCAGCTGGACGAACAGTATCAGCGCGACGAGTACCGACAGGCCGGTAAGCTTCGCCGGGCGCGCATCGGGTATCTGCGCCAGTCGCTTCAGGTCGAGCGCGGTCCAGACGAGGCCCGCCAGCGTGAAGAATGCAGTGAGCAGGTGGATCGAGAGCCAGAAGTGGCTCACATCGGTCATCTCGCCCGACAGGCCGCTGCGCACCATGAACCAGCCAAATGCGCCCTGGAGCCCGCCCAGCGCCAGCAGCGCGACGAGGCGCCATTTGTAACCCTGCGGAATGGCCTGCTTGACCCAGAACCATGCCAACGGAACCGCGAAGGCGAGGCCGATGAGGCGGCCCCACAGGCGGTGGAACCATTCCCAGAAATAGATGAACTTGAAGTCCGCCAGCGTCATGCCGGCCGGGCCGGTCACATTCCTGTATTCCGGGATCTGCTTGTAGAGCTCGAACTCGGCCTGCCAGTCCGCCTCGTTCAAAGGGGGCAGGGCGCCGGTGATCGGCTTCCATTCGGTGATCGAGAGGCCGGATTCGGTGAGGCGGGTAATCCCGCCGACGATGACCATGATCACGACCATACCGGCGACAAACCACAGCCAGCGGGCAATCGCGAGCGGACGGCCATTGTTCGGAGCGGAGGCGGCCTGTGCCGCGGGGGTATCGACATGCGCGCTTGTCATGGCCTTCCCAATGCGCAGCACCTGCCGCCTAGGCAAGCCGAATCTCTGCAACACAGCTTGCAGAATGATACACCGTAACATACATGGGGAGCTCCGATGCGTCAGGCAGTTTCCTCGATTCGAGCAAGGCTCGACCGTGCAGGCGTGGTCCTTTCCGGGCTGTGCGCCGCGCATTGCCTTGCGAGCATCGTGGTCGTTTCCGCCCTCGGACTGGGCGGCGAAGTGCTGTTCAACCCGATCTGGCACGAGCTCGGCCTCGTCATCGCGCTGGTCGTCGCTGCCGTGGCGATCGGCTGGGGCGCGCTGAAGCATCGCCGCCCGCTGCCGTTCGTCGTCGCGATGATGGGCCTGTCCTTCATGGGCGGCGCGCTCGCCCTGCCGCATGGCCTGCATGAAGCGGTGCTGACGATCATCGGCGTTGCGCTGGTTTCGATCGCGCATATCCTCAACCTGCGCGCAAACAGGTTGTGCCACACGGATTGAGCGCTATTGCCCGCCCCATGAGCGAGCCGATTTCTGTCATCGTCAACGGCGAGACCCGCCGCACTTCCGCCAAGACCGTCGCCGACCTCGTGCGCGAACTCGATCTCGAACTGGCCAAGGTCGCGGTCGAGCGCAATGGCGAGATCGCGCCGCGCTCGCAGCTTGGCGACACGCCGCTGGGCGATGGCGACGTGCTGGAGATCGTCCATTTCGTCGGCGGCGGGCAGGGTGAGGCAAACAAGGCCGACAGCTGGAGCGTCGCCGGGCGCACCTTCAACTCGCGCCTGATCGTCGGCACCGGCAAGTACAAGGATTTCGCGCAGAACGCCGCCGCGCTCGAGTCAAGCGGGGCGGAAATCGTCACCGTGGCGGTGCGCCGCGTGAACGTCAGCGATCCCAAGGCGCCGATGCTGACCGACTACATCGACCCCAAGAAGGTCACCTACCTCCCCAACACCGCCGGCTGCTTCACCGCCGAAGACGCAATCCGCACGCTGCGCCTTGCGCGCGAGGCGGGCGGCTGGGACCTGGTGAAGCTCGAAGTGCTGGGCGAAGCGCGCACGCTCTATCCCAACATGGTCGAGACGATCCGCGCCTGCGAAGTGCTCGCGAAAGAGGGCTTCCACCCGATGGTCTATTGCACCGACGATCCCATCGCGGCGAAGCAGCTGGAAGATGCAGGCGCAGTCGCGGTGATGCCGCTCGGTGCGCCGATCGGTTCGGGGCTCGGCATCCAGAACCGCGTGACCATCCGCCTGATCGTCGAAGGCGCGAACGTGCCCGTGCTGGTCGATGCCGGTGTCGGCACTGCGAGCGATGCGGCAGTCGCGATGGAACTGGGCTGTGACGGCGTGCTGATGAATACCGCGATTGCCGAGGCGAAGGACCCGATCCGCATGGCCCGCGCGATGAAGCTGGCGGTCGAAGCCGGGCGCGAGGCCTATCTCGCCGGACGCATGGCAACGCGCAAGTATGCCGATCCGAGCAGCCCGCTCGCCGGATTGATTTGAGCGCGCCTCCCTAACGCAAAATTAACCATGCTGCGCGACAGTGTCCCTGCAACAGGGAACGTATCGCCATGCCGACTACCAGTGCCGCATCGTTGACCATCGCCGAAATGCGCGAATTCGCGAGCTTCACCGCCGCCGAACAGCGCTATATCCGCCGCAGCCTCGATATCGGGCTCGGCCGGCAGGACGCTTTCAAGCTCTGGGCCCGCACGGCCGACGAGAATGCCGCGATCCGCAGCCAATACGTCGCCTACCAGGACCTGAAGGCGCTGCGTGACCACGTTCCGGCCGACACCGGCCTCGAGGGTATCGAGAGCTTCATCGGCAAGCTGACCCGCGTCGCTGCCTTCGACCTCGCGCAGGAGCGGATCGAGGGCTTTTCCGCCTTCCGCTTCCTCTACGAACGCCTGCTGAGTGCCGAAGTGCGCCCGTGGCTGCCGAGCGCCTTCTGCGCTGCCGCAGCCCTGCCGCAAATCCGCCCGCAGCGCCGCAAGATCCTGCTCCAGAGCCTGAGCGAAGCTGCCGCAACCGCCCCCGGCTGGAGCGACGCACGCCCGAGCTTCTATCCCGAATTCATCGAGAAAGAGGCGGCTTAATTTCTTTGAGCCTCAGGCGCCGGCGGGGCCATCCGGCCCCTTAGGCTTTCGCGCCAGTGGGCGCGGCGGCCGGTCGGCCTTTGGCTGCCGCAACCAGGCTTCGGGTCCGAGCCTTCCCGGATTTACCCGCGATACAAGCCGTCCAACCGCTCCTGGTAGCGTTCGCGGATCTTGTGGCGGCGGATTTTCATCGAGGGGGTCATTTCCTCGTTCTCGATGGTGAAGGCCTCGTCGGCGAAGGCGAACTGGCGGACTTTCTCGATCACCGAGAGGTCCTTGTTCACCCGCGCGACCGCCTCGTTCACCGCCTTGCGGAAGGCGGGCAGGTCCTGCAGCGCGGTCATGTCGAACTTCTCGCCATTCGCCCGCGCCCATTCGAGCGCCCATTCCGCGTCCGGCACGATCAGGCCGACGATGTAGGGGCGCTTGTCGCCGCTCACCATCGCCTGCGCGATTTCGGGCTGGAGCGTCAGCATGCCCTCGATCTTCTGCGGGGCGACGTTGTCGCCCTTGTCGTTGACGATCATGTCCTTCTTGCGGTCGGTGATCTTGATCCGGCCCTTCTCGTCGAGATGGCCGATGTCGCCGGTGTGGAGCCACGGACCGGCATCCGGTTCGGCCGGATCGACTTCCAGCGTGCGCTGTGTTTCCGCCTCGTTGCGCCAGTAGCCGTGCATGACGAGCTCGCCGCGCACGAGGATTTCGCCGTCGTCGGCAATCTTCACCTCGACGCCTTCCATCGGCGGGCCGACGGTGTCCATCTTGAGCCCGGCGCGCGGGCGGTTGCACGAGATCACCGGTCCGGCCTCGGTCTGGCCGTAGCCCTGCAGCATGGTCAGGCCCATCGCCTCGAAGAAGCTGCCGACATCCGGGTTGAGCGGCGCGCCGCCCGAAACCATCGCCTTCATCCGCCCGCCGAAACGCTGGCGGATCTTCGGGCGCAGCGTGCGCTCGATCAGCAGGTTCATCGGCTTGTCGCGAAGCCGCATGCGCCCGCCGTTCTGCCGCTCGGCAATGGCGATGGCGTTGTCCATCAGGTAGTTCGGGAACTTACCCTGCTTCTCGATCTGCTTCATGATGCGCGTGCGCAGCACTTCGAACAGGCGCGGCACGACGACCATGATGGTCGGGCGGGTTTCCTCGATATTGCTGGCGAGCTTCTCCAGCCCCTCGGCGTAGTAGATCTGCGCTCCGACGCCGATCGGCAGGTATTGGCCGCCGGTGTGCTCGTAGGCGTGGCTCAGCGGAAGGAAGCTGAGGAAGCGTTCCTCGTCGTCGATCCCGAAATCGTTGGCGAGGATTTCGGCTGCGCCTTTCACATTGCACAGGATCATGCCGTGGTGCTGCAGCACGCCGCGCGGGGCGCCGCCGGTACCGCTGGTGTAGATGATGCAGGCGGTCTTCTCGCGCCCGACATCCGCCATCCGCTCCTCGACCGCCTTGCGCGCTTCGGCCGCATCCCCGGCGAGCATCGAGTCCCAGCTGTGATAATCGAAGCTGCCCGACTGGTGGCGGTGCAGGTCCTCGATGCCGACGACGTGTTCGGCGATGCCGCTCGCCTGGATCGCGGGATGGAGCGGCTGGAGCAGCTTCTCGGTCGAGACGATCACCGCCCGCGCGCCCGAATTGTCGAGGATATGGACGTGGTCGCGCTCGGTATTGGTGATGTAGGCCGGCACGGTGATGCAATTGGCCGCCATGATCGCGAGGTCGGCGATGCACCATTCCGGGCGGTTCTCCGACACGAGGACGACGCGGTCGCCGTCCTTCAGCCCGATGCGGCGCAGGTTCTCAGCCAGCAGGCAGACCTTGTCCGCGACTTCGCGCCAGCTCTGGGTCTGCCATTCGCCGTCGTGCTTGGCGCCGAGGAACGGCAAATCGCCCTTCTCGTCGGCGCGCCTGAGGAAAAGCTCGACGAGATTGTTCGCCGTATCGAAATCGGAAAGCTGCAAGGCAACTGCTCCCACTGATGTCTTTATCTAACTGTTATTGCCGGGTGCTCTAGGCCGCGCAGGCCGTAGCGGCAAGCTTGCGCGCTTCGAGCAGCCGCTCAGGGCGATTCGACCTGGTCGGCGAGACGCGGATCGCGCGCGCTCGACCAGCTGTCGCCATCGCGCAGGATTGCATTCGCCTTGACCGGTGCCTCACGCAGGATGAGCTCGCCATAGCCGAGTGCCTTGAAGGCATCCTGTGCCCCTTCGAGCCAGGTTCCCTGTTCGAGCAGGACGCGGTCTCCGAACGCCATGACGAAAGGCAGGCCGAGGGCTTCTTCCGCGCCCAGGCCGAAATCGATCACGCCGACGATGCTGCGCGCGGTCTGCACGGGAATCGTGCTGCCGCCCGCCGCGCCGACCATCAGTAGCGGCTTGCCTTCGGGGTCCCATACGACGGTGGGAGACATCGAGCTGCGCGGACGCTTGCCGCCCTCGACCCGGTTGGCGACCAGCCTGCCGTCGACCTCGGGTGCGCGGCTGAAGTCGGTCAGTTCGTTGTTGAGATAGAACCCGCCCATCATCAGGCCCGAGCCGAACGCGCCCTCGATGGTCGAGGTGTAGCTGACCATGACATTGTCGCCATCGACCGCGGCGAAGTGGCTCGTGCCTTTCTCTTCCGGCTCGTCGCCATCGGCCAGCGCGGTCGTCGCGCCTTCCGGCGTGCCGGCCTCCACGCTCGCCATGCGTGCATCGGGCGAAATGAGCGCGCTGCGCTGTGCAAGGTAATCGCGGTCGGTCAGGCCGGCGACCGGAACCGAAATGAAATCGCTGTCGGCAAGGTATATCTCGCGGTCGGCATAGGCGAGGCGCTGCGCTTCGAGGAACAGGTGCCAGGTGACCGGATTGTCCTTGCCCAGCGCAGAAAGGTCGAAGCGTTCGAGCTGGGTGAGGATCTGGATGACCGCGACCCCGCCCGAAGTCGGCGGCCCCATGCTGCAGATACGGTGTTCGCGGTAGCTGCCGCAGACCGGTGCGCGCAGCTGCGCTTCGTAGCCGGTGACGTCGGCCTCGGTCATCGCGCCATCGCGCGGCGTTGCGGCGGAGACGGTCGCGGCGAGCAGGGCGGCATTCGCGCCCTCGTAGAATTCTTCCGGCCCGCGCTCGGCAATCCGTTCCAGCGTCTTTGCGAGGTCTTCGTTCACGACCAGCGTGCCGACCGGCAGCGGTTCGCCTGCTTCGGTGAAGAACAGCTCTCGTCCGCTGACGGTCTTTGCGGCGCGGTCCTTCGACTGGGAGAGCGAATTGTGCAGCCTGCGATTGACGACGAAACCTTCGCGGGCGAGCGCAATGGCCGGCTCGAACAGTTTCGCCCAAGGCAGCTTGCCGTGCTTTTCATGCGCCAGCGCCGCGAGCGCGATATTGCCCGGCACACCGACGCTCAGCCCGCTGCGAACGGAATCGCCGAACGGCGGGAGCGAGCCGTCATCGTTGAGGAACCATTCGGGTGTCGCACCGGCAGGTGCCGTCTCGCGCCCGTCGAAGCTCTCGACCACCCCGCCGGGCGTCCCGCGAACGAGGAACCCGCCGCCGCCGATGCCCGAGCTCTGCGGTTCGACCACGGTGAGCGCGAGCATCGTCGCGATCGCCGCGTCGACCGAGCTGCCGCCCTGTTGCAGCATCGCCATGCCCGCGTCCTCCGCCCGCGGATCGGCCGCGCTGACTGCGCCGACGCTCGGCGACGGTGTGGATGCAACGCTCGTTTCGGAAACCGGAGCGGAAGTGGCGCAGCCTGCAAGCAGCAGGCCGGACGCAGCGAGAAGGGTGAAGCGCTTCAACATGAAGCCAAGCGCTATTCGCTTCCGACCGCCTCGGCAATGGTCGAAAAGCCGTCGCGCTTCATCAGCCGTTCCAGCCCGGCGACGATTTTCGCGGCAAGGCCCGGCCCTTCGTAGACCATCGCGCTGTAGAGCTGGACGAGGCTGGCGCCTGCACGGATGCGCTCCCACGCGTCCTCGGCATTCGAAATCCCGCCGACCCCGACGAGCGGCATTGCGCCGCCGGTCGCCTTGCGGAAATCGCGCAGCCGCTCGAGCGCCTTGGGCTTGAGCGGTGCGCCCGACAGGCCGCCCGTCTCGCCCGCATGGCTGGACTTGAGGGCAGGGCGGTCGATCGTCGTGTTCGAGACGATCAGCGCGCCGAGACCCTTGTCGATCGCGATGCGGGAAATGGCATCGACATCGGCAGGTTCGAGGTCGGGCGCGACCTTGAGGAACACCGGCGGTCCTTCGCTGCCCCGCGCGTCGAACACCGCGTCGAGCAGGGCAATCAGCGCGCCCTCGTCCTGCAGCGCGCGCAGGCCGGGAGTGTTGGGGCTTGAGATATTGACCGCGAGATAGGTCGCGAGCGGCGCCATGATGCGGGTCATCTCGGCGTAATCGGCGATCCGGTCTTCGGAATCCTTGTTCGCGCCGATGTTGATGCCGAGCACGCCGCCACGATCCTTGCGTGCTTCGAGGCGCTCCGCAGCAGCCTGCGCGCCGCCATTGTTGAACCCCATGCGATTGATGACCGCACGATCCTCGACCAGGCGGAACAGGCGGGGTTTTGGATTGCCCGCCTGCGGCCGCGGGGTGATCGAGCCGACTTCGGTGAAGCCGAATCCAAGCCCGAGGACCGCATCGGGCACTTCCCCGTCCTTGTCGAAGCCGGCAGCCATACCGACCGGGTTGGGAAAGCGGATGCCTGCGACTTCCGTCGCCAGCGGGCCGAATCGGGGCTTGGGCAGGGCAGGCGCGCTGCGCAGTCCGGCGATCGTCAAACGGTGCGCACGCTCCGGATCGAGCAGGAAAAGCGCAGGGCGGGCGAGGGAAAACAGCATTTCAGCAACGCCTATACCGCGCCGAATTCGCTTGTCGAATCCGTTGTTTGCCCTCGGCGGTGCGCGGTTTTGTACAATTTTGTTACAGAAAACAGCACGATTTCAGCAATTAGGTGTCGCTTCCATACAATCTCCGAATCGCGACTCACATTAGTTAGGACTTGCGACCCGAAGGGCTCGAAGCAGCAATGCTAGAGTTCCTTGACTTTAGAGGGCGGCCTTCTTCGGAAGGTCGCCCCTTTTTTATCCGGCCCTCCCCGCACTCGCCGCGCGCACTCCCCGGAGTCTGGTCAAACCCGCAGATTCATGTCTAGAGGTCTCCCCATAAAGATGAGGAGACCCCCTGAAATGAGCCTTCGTGTCGCGAAACTCGTCGCCCTTTCGCTCGCCACCACTTCGCTTGCAGCCTGCGCCGGCGCCTATGCCGAACCGGAAGAGACGCTCACCGCCGCCGAAGTCGCGGACGAGCAGGTCCCGGCCGACATCGATACGCTGTTCGAGCAATATGATGCCGCGCAGCTGGAACTCTCGCCGCTGTCCAAGTCCTATCGCGGGATTCGCGACGAGGATTACGGCCGCTGGGGCGATTTTTCCGATGCCGCCGAAGAGCGCGAGTACCGGCTGCTCCAGTCGACGGCCCAGACCATGCGCGAGGAATTCGGCGAGCGCGAGATGTCGCAGGAAGATGCGCTGTCCTATCGCCTGTTCGATGCGCTGGCGAAGCGCCGCGCTTCGCTGTGGCCGTATCGCGACTACGATTACATTTTCGACCAGATGAACGGCGCGCAGAGCCGCCTGCCTGCCTTCCTGATCAACATCCACCGCGTCTCCAATGCCGACCAGGCTGCCGATTACGCCAGCCGCATCGAAGGCATGGGCGCGGTGGTCGACACGCTGACCGCCGAATCGCGCGAACGTGCGGCGAAAGGCGTGATGCCGCCCGACTGGGTCTATCCCTATGTCATCTCCGACATCGAGAACTTGCTCTCGGCAGGCACCGGCAATGCCATCCTCGAGGATTTCATGGCCAAGGTCGATGCGCTCGACATCGATGACGATGCGCGCACGGCACTGAAGGAAGACGCGCTGCGCGGCTGGGAAGAGAGCGCCCGCCCGGCTTACGAGCGGCTCCTTGCCGAAATGAAGCGCCAGCAGGCGATCGCACCGACCGACGACGGCATCTGGCGCTTCGAGGATGGGGCGGGCTACTACAAGGCGCTGCTCGCCAATTACACCACGACCGACCTGACCGCCGACCAGATTCACAACATCGGCCTGCGCGAAGTCGACCGCATCCATGGCGAGATGCGCGCGATCATGAAGCAGGTGGGCTTCGAAGGCAGCCTGCAGGACTTCTTCGAATACACCCGCACCGACGACCGCTTCTTCTACACCAGCCGTGAGGAATATATCGCCGACGCGCAGGCCAAGATCGACGCGCTGGCCGAGCGCATGCCGGAATTTTTCGGCGTGCTGCCGACCGATCCGCTGACCATCAAGCCGGTCGAGGCATTCCGCGAGAAGAGCGCGGGCAAGGCATTCTACCAGCGCCCTGCGCCCGATGGCTCGCGCCCGGGCACCTATTACGTGAACCTCTACAACCTTCGCGACATGTCGAAGAACGAGCTCGAGGCGCTCGCCTATCACGAGGGGCTGCCGGGCCATCACCTGCAGCTCTCGATCCAGACGCAGCTCGGCGACGTGCCGCCCTTCCGGCGGTTCGGCGGGGTGACGGCCTATTCGGAAGGCTGGGGCCTCTATTCCGAGGAACTCGGCAAGGACATGGGCTTCTATACCGACCCCTACTCCGACTTCGGCCGGTTGGGGATGGAACTGTGGAGAGCCTGTCGACTGGTTGTCGATACCGGCATCCACCACAAGCGCTGGAGCCGCGAGGAAGCGATCCAGTACCTGACCGACAATACCCCCAATCCGGAAGGCGATATCCGCAAGGCGATCGAACGCTACGTGGTCTATCCCGGGCAGGCGACCGCCTACATGATCGGCAAGCTGAAGATCATGGAACTGCGCGAGAAGGCCCGCGGCGAACTGGGAACCCGCTTCGATATTCGGGGTTTTCATGACGCAATCCTGACAAGCGGGCCGGTGCCGCTCGACATCATGGAAGAGAATGTCGACGCCTGGATCGCGGAGGTCAAAGCAAGTCCGGAACCGATCATGGGGGAATGATGGAGCCGCGTTTTCGCTTCGAATTCATCCCAGCCCCTGAAGACCTCGCTCCCTATGTGAACACGCTTTTCGTGTTCTCGACGGACGAGGAGCGGCTGGATGACATCCTGCCGGCCTATTCGGCGCAGCTGATCTCTTTCGGGACCGGCGCCGCGAGGATGCAATTCGCCGAAGACCGCATTGGCGAGTCCAGCCCCGCATTCGTCGTCGCTCCGATGCAGGAAGCCGCGCCCTTCTCCATCGCCGGGCCTGCGCGGGCCTGCGGTATCTCGCTCACGTCTCTCGGCTGGGCGTCTTTCGCCCACCTGCCGGTCGATGACGCGGGGCACCAGGTTCACCACATAAAGGACCTCATCGGTGACGAGGTGGCGCAAAGCCTGGCCTCGATCGGGAATGCCTATGCGGCCGGCGAATGCACGCCGCAGGAAGCGGGCGAGGCGCTTGCGTCCTTCCTGCGCGACAATCTCCTGCCGCCATCGGACAGGGAACGGCAATTCATCGAGAAAACCGTCGCGTGGCTTTCCTCGAGCTTCAATCCGCCGATCGATGCGCTCATCGCGGCGACCGGCGATACCGAGCGAAACGTCCAGCGCCTGTGCAAGAAGTTCTTCGGCAAGCCGCCCGCGAGCCTCGTGAAGCGCTACCGGGCGATGCGCGCCGCGACCATCCTGTCGCAGCCGAACGTTCCGTCCGAAATCCGTGACGAGGCGATCAATGCTTTCTTCGACCAGGCGCACATGGTGCGCGACATCCGCCGCTTTACCGGCCGCACGCCGACCGGGCTCGGCGGCGAGGGCTTCACTGTCACGAGCGACACGCTCGGTCCGGAAGGTTATGGCGTGGTCGACCTGTTCGGGGGCGCCGGAATTGCGACGGACCCGGACAGCAGTTAATGTCGGCTACATACAATGGAATTGCACTTCACTTGGCTAAAGGGCTCCCCGGGGGGTCTGTCGATCTCGAGTACGCGGTGTTCTCATCGACAGCACTCGGGGTGGCTTGATGGAAGCGGGGTCGCAACCGGTTAGTCATGTCACCCCGTTTTTCTCTCACCTACTACGATCCGCCCGAACGCCTTGCGCGCCACGTCCTCGCCTACTTCCATTTCATCTGGGAGGACGAGATCATCGAGGACCGGCATCCCGGCGCGCTGGGGCAGCTCGTCATGTTCCCGCGCGGTGCAGGCGAAATGCAGTTCCCTACCGGGACCGACCCGGTCAGGGGCGATGCCTATGTGTTTTGCGGCTTCACCACCGCCGTTCCGTTCCGGATCAGCGGCCCGTGGCACGTCTATGGCGCATCGCTCTCGCCTCTCGGCTGGGCAGCATTGACCGATACGCCTGCGCCTGAATTCCTCGACCGGATCAAGCCTGCCGAGACATTGCTCGGACCCGATATCAGCTCTTTCTCCCACGACCTCAACACCGCCTACCGTGCCGGGGAAATCGATGGGAAGGAAGCATGCGACAGGCTGTCCGACTGGATCGAGCCGCGCCTGCGCGCCCTGCCTCCGCGCCATGAGAAGCTGATCGAAACCACCCTGCGCTGGATTGCAAAGTCGCTTTATCCCGACGTCGATGATCTTTTCGCGAACCTCGCTTACTCGCGCCGCCAGGCCGAGCGTCTGGTGGAACGCTATTTCGGCTTCCCGCCCGCTTCGCTCGCGCGCAAGTTCCGCGCGGTCCGGGCATCGGCGCTGCTGGCGAAAGAGGACCTGACCGACGAGGAGGAAGCGCAGATCGCGGAAGCCTTCTACGACCAGCCGCACATGGTTCGCGAGATCCGCCGGTTCTGCGGCTATACACCCTCGCGCCTCGGCGGTCCGTCGGACCCGATCCTGCAAGTCCTCCTGCAACTCAAGAACTTCAACCCGCTGCGCCATTTTACGGACTGAACCCACGCGCCCAGGCACAAGCTGCTAACGACTCGCAACAAGGCGTTTTGCGTTGAAAACGGCGGCTTTGCGCACTAGCTGCAATTCGGAACGATTCAGTCTTAATTGCCGTTGAAGAGCCGATGCGCCTGTCGAACCTTGCCGATTATGCCGTGGTCACCATGACCCAGGCGGCCCGCCATTGCGGCGGGGGCAGGGTCAGTGCGTCCGAGCTTGCGGCCGAAACCGGCCTGCCTGCACCGACCGTGCAGAAGCTGGTGAGCAAGCTTACCGCGGCCGGCCTCTTGCGCTCGGTGCGCGGGGCGAAGGGCGGCTTGCAGCTCGCCCGTCCGGCGGCGGCGATTTCCGTGGCTGACATCGTCGAGGCCGTCGAAGGGCCGATTGCCCTTACCGCCTGCATCGACGGCACAGATTGTGCGGTCGACCATAATTGCGCGGTCAAACCCCATTGGCCGGTAGTGAACGAGGCGCTGCGCGGCGCGCTGGCGGATATCCCGCTGACGCAGCTTGCGGCGCAGAAGGAAGTGGCATGAGCGAAGACGTCGACCTGCAGGATCGACCCGAGATGGACCGCGAGGCGAAGGAGGCTGCCGCCAAGGCTGCCGAATATGAACACGGCTGGTCGAGCGAGATCGAGACCGAGTTCGCCGAAAAGGGCCTCAACGAAGATACCGTCCGGTTCATTTCCGCTAAGAAGGGCGAGCCGGAATGGATGCTCGACTGGCGCCTGAAGGCCTTCCGCCTGTGGCAGGACATGGAAGAGCCGGACTGGGCCAAGCTCGGCTATCCCAAGATCGATTACCAGGACGCCTATTATTACGCGGCGCCCAAGAAGAAGCCGCAGCTGGAATCGCTCGACGAGCTCGATCCCGAAATCAAGGAAGTCTACGACAAGCTCGGCATTCCCGTGGCGGAGCAGGAAGTGCTCGCCGGGGTGAAGGGCGCGCGCAAGGTCGCGGTCGATGCGGTGTTCGATTCGGTCAGTGTCGCGACCACCTTCCGCGAAGAGCTGAAGAAGGCGGGCGTCATCTTCCTGTCGATCTCAGAAGCGATCAAGGAATACCCCGAGCTGGTGAAGAAGTGGCTCGGCCGCGTCGTGCCGCAGCGCGACAACTATTTCGCGACGCTCAACAGCGCGGTCTTCTCCGACGGGACCTTCGTCTACGTGCCGGAAGGCGTGCGTTGCCCGATGGAGCTCAGCACCTATTTCCGCATCAATGCCGAAAACACCGGCCAGTTCGAGCGCACGCTGATCGTTGCCGAGAAGGGCAGCTACGTCAGCTACCTCGAAGGCTGCACCGCGCCGATGCGCGACGAGAACCAGCTGCACGCGGCAGTGGTCGAATTGGTCGCGATGGAAGATGCGGAAATCAAGTACTCGACCGTCCAGAACTGGTACCCCGGCGATGCGACAGGCAAGGGCGGGATCTACAATTTCGTGACCAAGCGCGGGCTGTGCCAGGGCGACCGGTCCAAGATCAGCTGGACGCAGGTCGAAACCGGCAGCGCGGTCACGTGGAAGTACCCCTCCTGCGTGCTCAACGGCGAAGACAGCGTGGGCGAGTTCTACTCGGTCGCGGTGACCAACAATTACCAGCAGGCCGATACCGGCACGAAGATGATCCACAACGGTCGTGGCAGCCGCTCGACCATCATCTCCAAGGGTATCTCGGCGGGCAAGTCGAACAACACCTACCGCGGCCTCGTCCGCGTCGGGCCGAATGCCGACGGCGTGCGCAATTTCACCCAGTGCGACAGCCTGCTGCTCGGCTCGGAATGCGGCGCGCACACCGTGCCCTATATCGAGGTGAAGAACCCCAGCGCCCAGATCGAGCATGAGGCGACCACGTCGAAAATCTCCGACGACCAGCTGTTCTACGCCATGCAGCGCGGTCTGGACGAGGAGGAGGCCGTGGCACTGATCGTCAACGGCTTCGCCAAGGACGTGCTGAAGGAGCTGCCGATGGAATTCGCCGTCGAAGCGCAGAAGCTGCTGGCGATCAGCCTCGAAGGGAGTGTGGGTTGAGCCTTCTCGAAACCGAACTCTATCTGGATCGTGCCTCGATCCCGAGCGCTAGACGCGTCATCGAACACTTGGCCCAGCGAGGCTATTCGGTTGCGTTCTTCGACGGGTTCGATCTTGCCGACGAAGCTCACTCTTTCTGGACCCCGGTCAGGATTGATGGGCGGGAGACTGGCTTCGACTACCACGTCATCCCGCGCGCAGAGATGAGCAAAGAAGAAGGGTGGCCACCGTACGACCCCCAGTTTGGCAACACTTACCTCGGATTCGCGGCGCGCAACCATACCGGATCCATCCTCGCCGCCGCCTTGGTTCAGTTGGCGATCTGTGAGTTGTCCGATGCCAAGGGCGCATTTCCTGCAGCCGAACTCACGCTGCAGAACGGGGAAATGATCGAATTCCTTCTGGATACCGTCAAGCAGGCGGAAAGTGACATAAGCTCCAGCCAGAACATATCAGCGCATTTCCTGCCTGAGGCGCCTGCGGCCACGCAAGGACGTCTGCCGGAAAACTACTTCAGCAATATTGCCAAAGCTCTGGCCGGGGGCGCTGTAGCAATCCTGATTGCAGCCGGATTTGTCTTCGGCATGGCTCAATTCTTTGGATCGACGGCAAATTCATGACCAACCGCAAGACCCTCGGACTACGCGATCCCTCGGAAACCGCCGACACCGCGCCCCATCTCAAGAAGAAGGGCCGGGGCTGGGAGATTTCCGACAAGCGGCTCGATGCGCTGCACGAGCAGGCGCGCGAGATGCGCCGTTTCCCGACCGAGGCCCATACCGCGCTGGCGGAGCGTTTCTCCAAGGCCGACCTCGGGCGCTATACGTTCAAGCGCTTTGCGGTGGTCGGCTCGGCCATCGTCGACTTCAATTGCCACAACCTCGGCCTCGCGCTCGCGATCGACGAGGAAGGGCAGAACGAAGCGCTCGCCAAGCGCCGCGACAAGAGCCTCGAAGCCGTCGGCATCCGCGTGATGCGCATTCCGGCGAAGGACATTCTCGAGAACATCGACGAGGTGCTCCAGCGCCTCACCATCGTCATGCGCGAACGCATCGCTCACAAGCGCGAAGCCCGCCGCGAACACCAGCGCCAGAGCGCCCCGCGCCAGCGCCACAGCAGGAACGACCATGCTAAAGATTGACAACCTCACCGCCGAAATCGACGGCAAGACGATCCTCAACGGCCTCACGCTCGAAGTGAAGGCGGGCGAGGTTCATGCGATCATGGGCCCGAACGGTGCGGGCAAGTCGACGCTGGCCTATGTGCTCGGCGGCCGGCCGGGTTACGAAGTGACCGGCGGCTCGGTCGAGTTCATGGGGCAGGATTTGCTCGATCTCGAACCGCACGAACGCGCCGCTGCAGGCCTGTTCCTCGGTTTCCAGTACCCAGTCGAAATCCCGGGCGTCTCCAACGTACAGTTCCTGCGCGAAGCGCTCAATTCGCAGCGCAAGGCGCGCGGGGAAGAACCGCTTTCGGGCGGCGAGTTCCTCAAGCTCGCGAAGGAAAAGGCCGAGCTGCTCAAGCTCGACATGGAAATGCTCAAGCGTAACGTGAACGTCGGCTTTTCGGGCGGCGAGAAGAAGCGCGCCGAGATGGTCCAGATGGGTATCCTCGATCCCAGGTTCGCCGTGCTCGACGAGACCGATTCCGGCCTCGACATCGATGCACTGCGCGTGGTGGGCGAGGGGATCAATGCGATCATGCGCGCGCCTGACAAGGGCGTGCTGCTCATCACCCACTACCAGCGCCTGCTCGACGTGGTGAAGCCCGACCGGGTGAGCGTGCTCGCCGCCGGGCGGATCATCCAGACGGGCGGTCCGGAACTCGCGCTGCGGCTCGAGAACGAAGGCTACGATGCGGTGATGGCCGATGCCTGAGGCAGCGGTCCTTCCAACGCGCAAGGACGAGGCCTGGCGCTATGCCGATACGGCAGCGCTCGAAAGCCTCGG
Source organism: Erythrobacter sp. HKB08 (assembly GCF_004114695.1). Classification (NCBI taxonomy): domain Bacteria; kingdom Pseudomonadati; phylum Pseudomonadota; class Alphaproteobacteria; order Sphingomonadales; family Erythrobacteraceae; genus Erythrobacter; species Erythrobacter sp. HKB08. The sequence continues at coordinate 468,903 of NZ_CP035310.1, read as the reverse complement.
CAGCGGCGCGCTCGACGCATGGCAGGAGGTCACGCTGGCTGCGGGCGAGGAGCACCGGCAGGCGCTCGTCGTCGGCTCCGATAAGGCCGAGCTGCATCGCTACCGGCTGACGCTGGGCGAAGGCACGCGGGCCGAATGGCATGTCGTCATCGCGGGTAATGCGTCCTGCCGTGTCGAAGTCGAGGTGCGGCTCGCCAAGGGCGCGCATTTCGAATTCGGCGGCGTCACCATCGGCGGCGGCGAGGCGGTGCGCGAATTCGTCACCCACGCCGTCCATGCCGAACCCGAGGCGACCAGCAACCAGGTCGTGCGCTCCGTCCACTGGAACCGTGCGAGCGGCAATTTCCTCGGCTCGATCGATGTCGTGCGCGATGCGCAGAAGACCGACGCCGCGCAGGACTTCAAGGGCCTGCTGCTCGAAAAGGGGGCGAGCGCGAATGCCGTGCCGCAGCTCGAAATTTTCGCCGACGACGTGAAATGCGCGCATGGCGCAACGGTCGGCCAGCTCGACGAAATGGCGCGCTATTACATGGCCGCGCGCGGTATCCCGCCGCAGGCCGCCAAGGCGCTGCTGGTGCGGGCGTTCATCGCCGATGCGCTGGTCTCGCTCGAGGACGAGGCTGAGCGCGAGCGCCTGCTCGAAGCCGCGCTGGCGAGCCTGGAGGATGCTTCGCTGTGAGCGAAACGGTGATCCTCGACCGCAAGGCCGACTTTCCGGGCATGAAGACCCGCGAAGGCAAGGTCTGGCATTATCTCGACACGGCCGCGACGGCGCAGAAGCCGCTAGCCGTGATCGAAGCGATGAGCCGCGCGCTGGGCGAGGATTACGCAACCGTCCACCGCGGGGTCTATTCGCGCTCGGCCGAGATGACGCTCGCCTACGAGGCCGCGCGGCGCCGCACTGCTGATTTCCTAGGTGCATCGAGCGAGAACGAAGTCGTCTTCGTGCGCGGTGCGACCGAGGGGATCAACCTCGTCGCTGCCAGCTGGGGCGAAGCGAACATCGGCGCGGGCGACCGCATCATGCTCTCCGTGCTGGAGCATCACTCGAACATCGTGCCCTGGCAGATGCTCGCCGAGCGCGTGGGCGCCGAAATCGACGTCTGCCCGCTTACCGGGGATGGGCTGATCGACCTCGACTGGCTCGAAGCGAACCTGACCGACAAGCATAAGCTGGTTGCGCTCGCGCATGTCTCGAACGTGCTCGGCTCGGTGCTGGGTGCGAAACGGGCGGCGAAGGCCGCGCACGCAGTCGGCGCGAAGCTGCTGCTCGACGGCTGCCAGAGCGCGCCGCGCATGCGTCTCGCCATGAACGAGCTCGACTGCGACTTCTTCGTTTTCTCCGGCCACAAGCTCTACGGCCCGACCGGGATCGGCGCGCTGTGGGCGCGCGAGGAACTGCTCGATGCCATGCCCCCGTGGCAGGGCGGCGGCTCGATGATCGACAAGGTCACTTTCGCGAAGACGACCTATGCTCCGCCGCCGCAGCGTTTCGAGGCGGGCACGCCAATGATCACCGAGGCGATCGCGCTGCATGCCGCCATCGATTATGTCGACGCGATCGGGATGGAGCGCCTGTTCGAGCACGAGAGCGGCCTTGCCGCCCAGACGCGCGAGGCGCTGTCGCGGATCAATTCGATCCGCCTGCTCGGGCCGGAAAGAAGCGCGGGGATCGTCTCCTTCGTGATGGAAGGGGTTCACCCGCACGATCTCGGCACCATATTGGACGAAGAGAATGTCGCGATCCGCGCCGGGCACCACTGCGCGCAGCCGCTGATGGAACATCTCGGCGTTCCCGCGACCGCCCGCGCGAGTTTCGGGCTCTATTCGGACGAAAGCGATATCGAGGCGCTGCTGCGCGGGATCGAACGTACCCAGAGGATTTTCGGATGAGCGAAGGCACCAAGTTCACCGTCGAAGAGGTCGACAATGTCGAACCGCCCAAGCGTGCGCGGGTCGAGGACGCTGTCGATGATACACCGGTGGAAACCATGAGCGAAAAGGTCGAGCGCAAGCGCGACTACCTTGAAGGCTTCCTCCAGAAGAAGCCGGAAAGCGCAGCTGTCGGCGGCCCCGGCGGCGAACTGCAGCAGGCGGTGATCGACGCACTGAAGGAAATTTACGACCCGGAGATCCCGGTCAATATCTACGACCTCGGTCTGATCTACGGAGTCGAGGTCGACGACGAGGCTGGCGTGATCGTCACCATGACGCTCACCACGCCGCATTGCCCGGTTGCCGAGAGCATGCCGGGCGAAGTCGAACTGCGCGCCGCAAGCGTACCGGGCGTGCGCGATGCCGAGGTCAATCTCGTGTGGGATCCGCCGTGGGGCCCGGACAAGATGACCGACGAAGCGCGGCTCGAACTGGGGATGCTGTGATGGCCGACAAGGCGACCCTGCGCGAACGACCCGCCGCGGTCACCCTGACGCCCGCTGCCGAACGGCGCGTCGCCGACCTGATGGCACAGGCTCCCGACGATGCGATCGGCGTGAAGCTTTCGACCCCGCGCCGCGGATGCTCGGGCCTCGCCTACTCGGTCGACTACGTGACCGAGGAGGCCGGGTTCGACGAGAAGATTGAAACGCCCGGCGGCGTTTTCTACATCGACGGGGCGAGCGTGCTCTACCTCGTCGGCAGCACGATGGACTGGGTGGAAGACGACTTCACCGCCGGATTCGTGTTCGAAAACCCCAATGCGAAGGGAGCCTGTGGCTGCGGCGAAAGCTTTATGGTCTGATCAGGCGAGGTCTTCCTCGAGCCGCTTGAGCAGCGCCTTTTCGAGCTCGTCCACTTCGCCGTCCGCATTGATCATCTTTTCGAGCCATTCGGTCTCGGCATTGGTGACGATGTTCCCCTCGGCTTCCCGCTCGGTATAGCCCCAGTCGGCACGCTTGTGGCCGAACACCTTGCCGACATGGTTGCGGACCTGCGGCATTTCGCGGGCCATGCGCGCCATGAAGCGCCCGACACTGGCCTCGCTGTCGGCAATGAAGGCTTCGAGGTCCTTCATCACGGCATGTTCGAGCTGCGCATTGGCGAGCGTGAAGCCCTTGAGGTAATTCGCTACCCCGTCGACGAACAGCTGCTTCCACTCGGGCGAATTGTTCGCGCCGAGAGTCTCGCCCTTCACGCGGAAGAGCATTTCGGCATCGTAGCGAGTGACCGCTGCCGGGCCATGGCCGCCGCTTGCAAAGATGATGCGGCGCATCAGGCGACATTCGGCGCCGGTTATGTGCTGGTCGGACAGCTCGCCGCCGCAGCGGGTCGGGCCGGTGCCGGTCAGTACGGCAGCCTCGATCTGCTTGAGGGCATAGTTCTTCAGGCTGGGGGGCACGTTGCGCGACTTCTCGACGATCCGCACGAGCAGTTCGAGCTCGGCCATGGATTCGAGCCGGCCGTCCTGGTCGAGGGCGGACATCAGCCACTGGGCTTCCGCCTCGTCGCACATGCCGCGCGGCTCGGTCCCGTTGAGGACGAATTCGCCCAGCGCCTCGACGAAAAAGTCGACCCACTCGCCGCTCGTTTCGGAGAGGGCGTGGTTGATTTCGACGATCGCCTCGGCCTCTTCGCGGGTGATCTGTCCATCGCCCCAGCCGAGCCGGCGCAGTGCGAGCAGCTCTTCAGGCGTGATCTGGCCGTCGGCTGCGACGGAACGTGCAAGTTCTTTAAACTGGAAACTCATGTGCTGGCCCCTCGGTCTTCGCGCGCCAAGATGCCGCAAGAGCCTTAAATCCAAGTTACTTTTTCTAGCGGCGCAGCAGGGCCCTCACGCACGATACCCGGTCGACGTCGAGCCCGTCGGACGCGCGCCGCGCATCGACATAGGTCGCGGTCGGCTCCGCTCCGGGCGACAGCGGGTAAAGATAGATGTCGAGCACGCAGGCCTCGCCGCTGAATTGCAGCTTGCGGGCATCGCCCTCCACCACATCGAGCCGCGGTTCGCCGAACTGGCGCGTGATCTGCCCGGCATTGGCTCCGATCAGCCCTTCGACACCCGGCAGGTTCATGACCCGCGGTGCGCGAAAACCGCCCGGCGTGCTCGGCTGGACCGGGCGCTGCGTCTGCGGCGGCGGGACATAGGGCTGCGAGCGGGTGACCGGCGCATCGGGCGTCGTGCCGGGGCTCGGCGGCGGAGTGACGGTCGAACAGGCTGCCAGCAGGGGCAGGGCGAGGAGGGAAATTCTACGCAGCATTGGCGGGTGCGGCGCGTGCCGCCTCCTTCTTGCGATGGACGAGATGACAGGCGGTCGCTGCCCCGATGACGGGAGCGATGAGGTTGACGACCGGGATGACGAGCAGCCCGGCGATGGTCGCGCCGAGCGCCAGCCGCTCGAACCGCCCGATCGGGGCGGGCGCAGCCGGATCGTGGCGGTGGCGCGTCCAGGCCAGTTCCTGCAGCTCACGCCCGAGCAGCCAGGCGTTGACGAGGAAGAACACGATGGCCGGCCCGACGCCGGTGACGATCAGCGGGATAGCGGCGACGAACGCCAGCAGGTTGAAGCCGATAGTGCGCCCGGTCGCCTTGAGGCTCGCAACCAGCTCTTCGCGGAAGGTCAGCGTGCGCGCACTGGCTAGGGCATCGGGATAGTGCTTCGTCTCGACCGCCTTCACGATCTCGTCGCCGAAGAACTGGATGACCGCCAGCGCGATGACGCGAAACAGCAGCCAGCCGCCGACCACGGTCAGCAGCACGGCGACGATGGCGCCGATTTCCGCCCCGAAATCATAGCGATAGGCACTGATCAGCGCTTCCACCCCGGTGCCGGCAGCGATCCCCAAGGCCACGAGGATACCGAGCGTGATCGCCACGCTCTTCACCAGGACCTTGAGGATGGCAGGATCGCTCAGCTGGCTGACGGCGCGACCCATTGCGGCGGGGAGGGAAATCATCCCGTCCGTCTTCAATCCGCTTTTGGCCCCCTGTCAATCGCAAAGCCTTGGCCTGAGCCGCCATAGCGGCTAGGCGCGCGGCACATTTTCCCGAATTCAAGGATTTCCCAGTGACCGAGCCCCGTTACGACGTAATCGCAATCGGCAATGCCGTGGTCGATGTCATCGCATCCTGCCAGGACGAGCTGATCGAAGAATTGCAGCTCAACCGCGGCGGGATGACGCTGATCGACGAGGACCGGGCGAAGGAACTCTATTCGGCCATGCCGCCCTCGCGCGAGGTTTCCGGCGGCTCGGCAGCGAATACGCTCGCGGGCCTGTCGACTCTCGGCCTGCAGTGTGCCTTTATCGGCCAGGTCGCCGACGACCAGCTCGGCGAAGTCTTCCGCCACGACATGCGCGCAACCGGCATCGATTTCGACACCCCCGCTCGCGAAGGCGAACCGGCGACCGGCCGCGTGCTGATCTTCGTCACCCCCGATGGCGAGCGCACGATGAATACCTTCCTCGGCGCGGGCCAGTACCTGCCGGCCGACGCGCTCGACGAGGAACTGATCGCCAGCGGCGCGATCCTCTATCTCGAAGGCTATCTGTGGGATCCGGAAGAGCCGCGCCGCGCGATGCGCCGGGCGATCGACGTTGCCCGCAACGCAGGCCGCAAGATCGCCTTCACCGCTTCGGAAAGCTTCGTGATCGACCGGCATGGCGACGATTTCCGTTCGATGATCGACGACGGCGTGATCGACATCCTGTTCGTCAACGAGCACGAGCTGGCGACGCTGACCGGCCTCGAGGATTTCGATGCGGGCGTCGAAGCCGTCGCGCCGAAGGTGCCGGTCCTCGTTGCGACCCGCAGCGAGAAGGGCGCCATCGCGGTTGCCAATGGCGAGCGCGCCGAAGTCGCCGCCGAGCCGATCGACAAGGTCGTCGACACGACCGGCGCGGGCGACCAGTTCGCAGCAGGCTTCCTGTCGGGCCACGCCAAGGGCGAAAGCCTCCAGCAGTGCCTCAAGCGCGGCGCGATCGCGGCGGCCGAAGTGATTTCGCACTACGGTCCGCGTCCGGAAGTCGATCTCAAGGCGCTGATGGCCGAAAAGCTCGGCTGATCCGGCGGCCATTTGCCGTTCAGGAACAAGGCGGTAGAGCGCGTGGCGGGAGGTCGCCATGCGTTTCATTGCCCTGTCGCTCACATGCCTGGTCACCTCGCTTGCCGCGCCGCTCAGCGCCGCGCCGAGCGAAGAGGCGGCAGCCTATTTCGACCATGCCGCAAAGCTCCTGAAGGAGCGGCACTACAAGACCGAGACGGTCGACTGGTCGCAGCTCGAACCGCGCGCTCGCGGGCTGATCGAAGACGCCGAGACGACCGGTGACACCTATCTCGCGATCCGCCTGCTGATCGACGAATTGGGCGAGAAGCACAGCTTCCTTATCACCCCGCAGGTGCTCGAACAGGATCGCCGCGAGAACGGTCCCGACGCTCCCGAACCCAAGGCCCCGCCGCTGCCCGAAGGGCGCATGGCGCATGAGGGCGTGGGCTATGTCAGCATTCCGCAGCTCAACATGCTGCGCGGCGGGCAGGAGCTGGCATCGCAATATTCCCTCGCGCTGCAACAGGCGCTCTCCCGGCTCGATAGCGAAGCCACATGCGGCTGGGTCGTGGACCTGCGCGGCAATACCGGCGGCAATATGTGGCCGATGCTGTGGGGGCTCGACCCGCTGCTCGGCGAAGGCGCCTTCGGCTATTTCGTGACCAAGACCGGGCTGGTGCCCTGGACCCGGACCGAGGAAGGCATCATGGGCGCGCGCGAGGTTGATCCCGCGATTGGCCCCGCTTTCAGGCTAGCCAACGAAGATGCGCCGGTCGCAGTGCTGCTCGACCGCAGGACTATCAGTGCTGGCGAGATGGTCGCGCTGGCGCTGATCGGGCGCGAAGGCGTGCGGAGCTTCGGCCAGCCTTCGGGCGGGTTCAGCACCGCCAACATGACCTTCCCGCTGAGCGACGGAGCGCGGCTGGTGGTGACCGTGGCCAATGCCGCCGACCGGCTCGAGCGCGTGGCCGACGGACCGATCGTGCCGGATATCGAAACGCCCGCGGCCGATGCCGAGCAGGCGGCTATCAACTGGCTGAGCGCGAACTGCTCCTCAGCGTAGCGTCATCATATAGGCGGCGAGTGCGTCTGCCTGCTGCTGGGTCAGCTCGAAGTCCATCGCCTCGGGATAATTGTGCGCATCGCGCAGGTAAGTCGCCAGCGTCGCCTGCGTTACACCGCGGCGGCGCGCGATTTCGGCGAAAGTCGGCGATTCCGGATTGGGCGACAGGCCTGGGTCCTCGACCGCATGGCACCCGCCGCACGCGGCCTGCGCGAAGGCGATATCCTCGATCTCCCAGCTCGGCCCTTCCTTCACGATTTCAGCCTCGCTTGCCGAGTTCGGTTCACTGGCCGAACCGTAAGACTGGCATGCGGCGAGAAGGAAGGCAGGGGCAGCAATCAGGATGGAACGCATGGTCGAAAGCTCCTCGAAGGGCGATCAGTCTAGGACGCGCCGCAGCGCCGTGCAATTGCGCGGCGTCAAACCGGCCTAGCCTTTCGCCTCGCGCTCGATCTCGCGCCAGCCGATGTCGCGGCGGCAGAAAGCGGTCGGGAAGTCGATCGCATCGACCGCTTCGTAGGCTGCCTTTTGTGCAGCGGTGACATTGTCGCCCATCGCGGTCACGTTGAGCACACGGCCGCCGCTCGCAACAAGCTGCTCGCCCTCGCGCTTGGTCCCTGCATGGAAGACTTTCGCGCCGCCAGCTTCGGCCTCGCCGAGATCGATTGCGCCGCCCTTTTCAGGCGTTCCGGGATAGCCGTTCGCTGCCATGACGACGGTCAACGCGGTCTGGCGCGAGCGCTTGACCGGCGGCTGCGCACCGAGCGCATTGTTGGCGCAGGCGAGCATCAGTTCGCCGAGGTCGCTTTCCAGCCGCATCATCAGCACCTGGCATTCCGGGTCGCCGAAACGGCAATTGTATTCGATCAGCTTGGGCCCCTCCTCGGTCAGCATGAGGCCCGCGTAGAGCACGCCCGAATAGGGCATGCCTTCGTCAGCCATGGTCTTGACCGTGGGCACGACGATGCGTTCGAGCACTTCGCCGCACAGCGTCGCATCGAGCACGGGGGCCGGGCTGTAGGCGCCCATGCCGCCGGTGTTCGGGCCGACGTCCCCGTCGCCGACACGCTTGTGGTCCTGCGCGGTGCCGAAGGGCAGGATCGTCGCGCCATCGGTCAGCGCGAAGAAGCTCGCTTCCTCGCCCTCCATGAATTCCTCGATCACGACTTCCGCGCCAGCCTCGCCGAACTGGCCGCCGAACATGTCGGCGAGCGCGGCTTCGGCTTCCTCGCGGGTCGCGGCGATCACCACGCCCTTGCCCGCCGCGAGGCCGTCGGCCTTGAGGACATAGGGAGCGGCAAAAGTGTCGAGCGCGCGGACCGCCTCGTCGAGCGAGGTCGTGCGGACATAGCCGGCAGTCGGTATGCCGGCGCGCTCGCACAGGTCCTTGGTGAAGCCCTTGCTGCCTTCGAGCTGGGCGGCGGCTTTCGAAGGCCCGAACACGGCGATCCCGGCCTCGCGCAGCGAATCGGCGAGCCCGTCGACCAGCGGCGCTTCCGGGCCAATCACCACGAGGCCGATACGCTCGCCCTCGCAAAAGGCGATGACCGCGCCGTGGTCCGCCGTATCGAGATCGATGCACTGGGCATGATCGGCGATACCGGGGTTGCCCGGCGCGGCGTACAACCTATCCTCGTCTCCAGCGAGCAGGCGGGATTGCGCCAGCTTCCAGGCCAGCGCATGTTCGCGCCCACCCGATCCGAGCAGAAGGATATTCATGGTTTCTCCCGATCCCAGTGACGGCAATGGCGGGCTGGTAGCGCGCGAGAAGCAGGGCGACAACGCCGCGCCGCTCACGATCACCGAGATTTCGACCCTGCTCAAGCGCACGGTGGAGGATCGCTTCGGCTTCGTGCGCCTGCGCGGCGAGCTTTCGGGCGTGAAGCGCGCAGCATCGGGCCACCTCTATCTCGCCCTCAAGGACGAGAAGGCGGTGATCGACGGGGTGATGTGGCGCGGCAATGCCGGGCGGCTGCCGTTCAACCCGGAAGACGGGCTGGAGGTGGTCGCGAGCGGCAAGCTGACGACCTATCCCGGTCGCTCGAAATACCAGATCGTGATCGACCGGATGGAAGTCGCGGGCGAGGGTGCCTTGCTCGCCCTTCTGGAAAAGACCCGCGCCCGGCTGGCGGCGGAAGGCCTGTTCGCGCCCGAGCGCAAGCGGGCGCTGCCGTTCCTGCCGCGCACCATCGGTGTCGTGACGTCGCCGACCGGCTCGGTCATCCGCGACATCCTCCACCGCCTTGCCGACCGTTTCCCGAGCCATGTCATCGTCTGGCCCGTGCTGGTGCAGGGACAGGGCGCCGCCGAACAGGTTGCAGCTGCCCTGCGCGGCTTCGGCGCGATCGAACCGGGCGGCCCGGTCGCTCGGCCCGACCTGCTGATCGTCGCACGCGGCGGCGGCTCGATCGAGGATTTGTGGAGCTTCAACGAGGAGATCGTGGTCCGCGCCATTGCGGAATCGCCGATCCCCGTGATCTCCGCAGTCGGGCACGAAACCGACACGACGCTGGCCGACTATGCTGCCGACCGCCGGGCCCCGACCCCCACCGCCGCGGCGGAAATGGCGGTGCCGGTGCGGGCGGAACTCTCCGCAACGCTCGACGACTTCGCCCTGCGCAAGAAGCGCGCGATCCTGCGCCCGGTCTCGCTCGGGCGCGAACGGCTGGCTGCGCGCGCCGAGCGACTGCCGACGCCCGAAACACTGCTCCAGCCGCAGGCCCAGAAGCTCGACGATCTGGCCGAGCGCCTGCGCCGCGGGTTGAACGATTCCGCTGCGAGGGGGCGCGAGCGACTTGGGGCACTGCGCCTTTCGCCCGCCATGCTCAACCAGCGGCTCGCACGCGCAGGCGATCGCCTGTCCGCGCTGCGCCTGCGGCCCGAACTGCTGCAGGACCGCGCGACGCGGGCAGCCGAGCGGCTTGCCGCGCTGGCTCGGCTGCATGCCTCACTCGATCCGAAAGCACCGCTGGCGCGCGGCTTCGTGCTGGTGAAGGACAAGGCGGGCGAACTCATCCGAAGCGCCAAGGTCGCGGGCAGTGCGGAAAGCTTCGAGGTGGAATTCGCCGACGGTTCGATTTCTGCAGCCCCGCTCGGTTCCGCCGCTCATGCAAAAGCGGGTCATTCAGCCCCTGCTCAAGCACGACCTGCCAACACAGCCAGGAAACGCAAGCAATCCGGAACCTCGCCCGCGCAGGACGACTTGTTCGATTGATTGAGACCGACCACCGGCAATGCTAGAGGCGCACCCATGTTGATGTCATCCCGAAACGAAGAAGCGAAGCTCGCCTACGGGCCGAACGGCTTCCGTGTGCTCAAGCCCGGCCAGCACGTCACCTGTGCGGTGACGGGCGAGATCGTCCCGCTCGAGGAGCTCCGCTACTGGAGCGTCGAGCATCAGGAGCCCTACGCCAGCGCCGCTGTCGCTACGCGCCGCCTGTCGGGCCGCGAATGATTTCCATCTCGCCATTCCGTCTTGCCGGTCTTGCCGGTGCGCTCGGCCTGACCCTGGTCGCCTGCACTGCTGCGGCGGGCGGCGAGGCGGACGACGATACGGCTGGCACCACGCTCGCAGCCGCCGATGCGGTGGCGGACGATGACGACATCGCCATGCCGGTCGAGCCGCAATTCCAGTTCGACGGCCAGATCACGCAAGGTGGCTGGCTGCGCGGCTCCGCACCGCGCGGGACCGTATCGGTGACGATCGACGGCGAGCCGCTGATGCTCGACGGCAATCGCCGCTTCTTCGCGGCTTTCGACCGCGACGCCGGTTCGGCCAAGACGCTGGTCGCAACTCTCGCCGACGGCCGCACGATCACCCGCGAGATTCCGGTCTCGGAGCGCGCGTGGAATATCGAGCGGGTCAATGTCGCGCGCCGCAGCGGCGGTCCGAGCGCGTCCTTCATGGAGCGCCGCCGACCCGAACTCGAAAAGATCAATGCCGCGCGCAGCGTGAATGCCGACAGCCAGGGCTGGACGCAGGATTTCATCTGGCCGGTGAAGGGGCGTATTTCGGGCCGCTTCGGCTCCCAGCGGATCTATCGCGGCGAGCCGGGCAGCTACCATTCCGGCATCGACATCGCGACCGGCGGCAGCGGCACGCCTTTCGTCGCCCCGGCCGACGGGGTTGTCGTGCTGGCGACCGAGCAGCCTTTCAGCCTCGAAGGCTATTTGCTCATCATCGACCACGGCAACGGCCTCAACAGCGCCTTCCTGCATTGCTCGAAGATCGCGGTGAAGGAGGGCGAGCGGGTCGAGCAGGGCCAGTATATCGGCAATATCGGCTCGTCCGGCCGCGCGACCGGCCCGCACCTGCATTGGGGCATCAAGTGGCGCGACGCGCGGCTCGATCCCCTGCTGTTCGCCGGGCCGATGAACTGACCGGTAAGTCGCGCGCGAACTCGGGGGCGGCATGGCAATGCGCCGCGTAATTCTCACCCTCCTGCTGGCACTGGCGCTCGCGCCGGGCACATTCCTGCGCAGTGCATCCAGGCCATTCGACGAGCGGTCGATCCTAGGTGCTCGGGAACTCGATGTCGCGCGCCCGAAGCTGGGTGAAATCACGGTCGAGGCGGTGTGGGAGCTGACCACCCCCAACAGCCACTTCGGCAGCTATTCCGCACTTGTCGCGCTCGATGACGGCAGCCTGCTCGCTGCGAGCGATGCGGGTCGTTACCTGCGCTTCGATCCATCCGACGCAGCCATTGCACCGCGCTTCGGGAGGACCGGCGGCGATTCGACCACGCGCAAGGGGTTGGTCGACGTGGAAGCGATGACGCGCGATCCGGACAGCGACACGATCTGGCTCGCCTATGAAGGCACCAACACGATCGAGCGCCGCACGAGCGCGCTTGAGCTGGAGGCGCAGGTGCGCCCCGAACGCATGCAGGCCTTCGGGGCCAATTCGGGGGCCGAAGCGATGACGCGCCTGCCGGACGGACGCTTCGTCGTGCTGTCGGAAGGGCCGCGCAATCTGTTCGGCTCGGTCCATACGGGACTGGTGTTCGACGGCGACCCGACGGAAGGCGCCAAGGCACAGCGGTTCGCTATCGAACTGGCCGATGGCTTCCGCCCGGTCGATATGGCGACGCTGCCTGACGGGCGCGTGCTGATCCTTGCGAGGAAGCTCGTATGGGGCATCCCGCCCGGTTTCCGCAGCCGCCTCCTCATCGCCGATCCGCGCGGTCTCGAAGAAGATGCGCAATGGAGCGGCGAGTTGCTCGCCGACTTCGGCGATGCGCTGCCGCAGGACAATTACGAGGGGCTGGCTGTCGTGCCGCAGGAGGACGGCAGCTTCGTCCTCTGGATGATCTCGGACGACAACAATGCGACGCTGCAGCGTACGCTCCTGGCGAAACTGCGCTGGGTGCCCAAGCCAGATGGATCGCAGGCAAAGCAAAAGGCGCGCAGCAGAGCCACGCGCCCTTGAGCATTATTGCAATGGTTCGGTGCCGCAAGGTCAGGACGGATGTCCTGACCGCACCCGAATCATGCAGCGTCCTTGACGGCCTTCTTGAGTTCGCGCTTCACCTTGAGGGCGCGCGAGCTCAGCTTCTCGTCCTTGGTCTTGAGCAGCCAGTTGTCGAGACCGCCGTTGTGCTCGACCGAGCGCAGGCCCTGGGTCGACACGCGGAACTTGAAGCTGCGGTCGAGCTTTTCGCTCAGCAGGGTGACGTTCTGCAGGTTCGGCAGGAAGACACGCTTGGTCTTGTTGTTGGCGTGGCTGACATTGTTGCCCACCTGGCGGCCCTTGCCGGTCAGTTCGCAAATGCGCGACATGATATCTCTCGTTCGTTCGCAGTTACGGGCCGCCAAAGCGATTCGGTGGCCCTATGAAAAACTCGGGTTTTCCCGGAAGGCCGCGCGCATAGCGGTGAGGGGGCGAATCGTCAAGCCAAGTTGCGCCCCGGCGCGGTGCGGGCTAGCGGCATTGCGATGACCCGCTGGCCGCTTCCCGATCCCATGCAACAGGCGCTCGCCCTCGCGCAAGAGGCTGCCGAGGCCGGCGAGGTGCCGATCGGGGCCGTCGTGGTGCGCGATGGCGAGGTCATCGGGCGCGGCCGCAACCATCCGCGCGAATCGCACGACCCGACCGCCCATGCCGAGATCGCGGCGATCCGCGAGGCGGCGAGCGCACTTGGCAACGAGCGGCTCGAAGGGTGCGAATTGTGGGTCACGCTGGAGCCTTGCGCCATGTGTGCCGGAGCGATCTCCCACGCGCGCATTGCAAAGCTCTACTACGCCGCACCCGACCCCAAGGGCGGCGCGGTCGACCACGGCGCGCGCGTGTTCGAACATCCGCAATGCCTGCACCGGCCGGAAGTCTATTCGGGCATGGGGGAAGAACAGGCAGCGGAGATGCTGCGCGGGTTCTTCAGGGAAAGACGCTAGGCCTCAGCTTTCGAGCCAGGCGATCGCATCGTCCTGCTGGTCGAGGTCGAACGCCTTGATCTCGCCGTCGACGAACAGCCCGGTGAACTCGGCATATTTGCCGACCCATTTCGGCGCGCCGACGATCGCATAGCGTTCGAGCTTGCGCGCGACCTCGAGCTTGCCGGAAAACACCTCGCGGCTCGCCAAGCGGTCGAGGTCGAAGCCGTGCCAGTTGCGGATGACCAGCATGAAGCGCGACGATCCGGTTTCGTCGAGCCGCTTGCGCACCAGCGCGATGGCGCGTTCGGATTCCTCGCGGTCGAGCCGGCCCGCCAGTTCGAAGGCGAGGATACCGGGCTTGCCGATTTCGATCTCGCTGACTGCCCCTGCATGCGCGCCTTCGCTCTCGCCAAGCACCCATGCGCGCGCGGCATCGGCCTCGTCGTCGTCGTAGACTGCGTAAGCCACGCCGGGCAGCAATGCGCTTTCGAGGCGCGCGCCGGTGCGGACCCATGCATCGTCGGAGATGACGGCAATCCTGCCGAGCGAGTAGATGAACTTCACCAGCGTCGGCACATGCGCCATTTCGATGGCGACGGCGGAGAAGGTGAAGTCGCTCACCGATGTCACGTCGATGAGCAAATTGCCGCAGCCGCCCGCGTCGAGGCGCTCGCGTGCGAATGCGACCAGCTTCTCGGCATCGGACTGGTCGAACTGGGCGATCACCACCATGCGGTGGGCGCTGCCGGACAGGCGCTCGATTTCGATCATGGAGGCAGGATGGTTCTTTGCGGCCCACCTGTCATTGATGCAGATCAACGTTCGCCGTGCCGTGTCAGGTGGCGACCCCGAAACCCTTCAGCAGCAGGCACAGCACCGGGATGCCGGGAATGGTGAAGAACATGCCGAGGATCATGATCCAGCCGATCTTTTCGCCCGAGGTGTGGCCGCCGAGGCCGACCAGCCCGATCACTCCGTAGAGAACCGCGTAGGAGATCCCGATCTGCTGCCAGTTCGCCCCGATGGCCGAAAGTGCCAGCTCGATCGGGATCACGAAGTATATCGCTGCAAAGACCACCAGTCCGCCTGCCTGCGCGCAATGCTATCGCCGAGTGTCTTCAGGTCCACCGCTTACAGCCCGCGCCAGATCTTCAGCTGCGCGCCGTCCTTCGCGCCGTAGCGCGCCGCGTCGCAGCGGGTCGGGCGGAAGCGCTTGTCGTAGCACAGGCGGATTTCGTGCAGCCAGCCGCGCCGGTTGAGCTTGAGGCCGACCGCATCGGCGCGCCAGCCCTTGTTCGCTGCGACGAAACGTTCGCGCAGGCGGCCGGCGGTGAGCTCGTCCTCGCGCGAGAGGCGCTCCATCTCCGGAAAGCGCAGCGAGTCCCACAGGATGCGCGTGACCTTGAAATAGGTGTCCGGGCGGCGCGTCATGCAGCTGCCGTGCTTCGCCCACTGGCGCGCGAGCAGCGCGGCGGACGGGCTCATGCACATGTTGCGCCGCGTTTCGGCAGGGGTCAGGCGGCCGGCGGTCGGGCACCACTGCGGCCAGCTGCCCCGGCTTTCCGGCCACAACCCGTGCACGACGAAGCCGAAGCGACCGTTCCTTCCCGAACATTGCGTGCGGTGACGCGCCTGTCCTTCGCGGCCCTTGCAGAACTCCGGGCTCCAGCTGATCGCGAGCGTGTAGCCGGTGACCGGAAGCTGGCGCGCAGGAGCATCGGGCCGCACTTGCGGGACGGCAATGCTCGCAGGCATGCGGCACTGGTAGGCCTGCGCATTTGCGGTAGCCGGAAGGGCGAAGGCGAGAAGGAAGAACAGGAGCGCGCCGCCGCTCCGTACCGCGCGCTCGATCATAGCGGCGTGAAATCCAGTCCGATGTCGGCCGCGGGCGCGCTCTGGGTGAGCCTGCCGACGGAAACGTAATCGACCCCGGTCGCCGCTTTCGCCTCGATCGTGTCGAGATTGATTCCGCCGCTCGCCTCGGTCGGCACGCGCGCAGCGACGATGGCGACGGCCTCGCGCAGGGTGGGCGGGTCCATATTGTCGAGCAGCAGGCGGGTCGCCCCGGCCTCGAGCGCAGGTTCGATCTGGTCGAGCCGGTCGACTTCGCAGATGATGTCCTTCACTCCCGCATCGACCGCGCGGCGCACCGCTTCGCCGACCGATCCGGCGACGAGCACGTGGTTGTCCTTGATCATCGCGGCATCCCACAGCCCCATGCGGTGGTTGCTGCCCCCGCCCATGCGCACGGCGTATTTCTCGAGAGGGCGCAGGCCGGGAATGGTCTTGCGCGTGTCGAGCAGCGTACAGTCGGGATTGTCCATCGCAAGGACATATTCGCGCACCATGGTCGCGATGCCGGAGAGGTGCTGGACGGTGTTGAGCGCGCTGCGTTCGGCGGTGAGCATCGCGCGCGCATTGCCCTCGAGCCGCATCAGGTCGGTGCCCGGCGCTACGGATTCGCCCTCCTCGACCAGCAGTTCGATGGTCATGCCCGGATCGAGCGCGCGGAAGAACGCCTCGGCCACCGGAAGTCCCGCGACGACGATCGGGTCGCGGCTGTCCATGACGCCGGAAAACCGCGCATCGGCGGGTATCACGCTTTCGGAAGTAACGTCTTTGCCGCCACCGGGCAGCCCCTCGCCCAGATCCTCGGCCAGCGTGTCGCGAACGAAAGCCTCGAGGTCGAAACCATTGAGAGTAAAAGTCATAGCTTACTCTCTAGACGGACCCGCAGGGTCCGCAAGGGCGCCCGCCCGCAGCGGGTACAGCTTGCTGCACATCTAGCGAGGACGAAGCCGCGGATGCGGCTTCGCAAACCATCAATGCACGAAACGCGCGACCACGTCGCGGTAGGACCTGCTCACCTTTACCTCGGCACCGGAATCCAGCACGAGGAAGCATTCGCCATTGGTGTGCGGCTTCACCTGCCGGACCTGGTCGAGGTTCACGATGGTCGAACGGTGGACGCGCTGGAACTTGCGCGGGTCGAGGCGGCGTTCGAGATCCTTCATCGTCTCGCGCAGGATCAGCGAATTGTCGCCGGTGTAGATACACATGTAGTCGCCCGCCGCCTCGATATGTTCGATCGAGTCGGTTTCGACGCGAAAGATCTGGCCGCGATCCTTGACGTTGATGAGCTTCTCGTAGCGTTCGCTGCTTTCGCCGTCGCCTTCGGAGAATTCCTCCGCCGCATCGGGCGCGACTTCGGTCAGCACGTTCATCAGCTTCTCGGCTTCCTCGGCGGACTTCTTCTCCGCGATACGCTGGCGCACGCGCTCGATCGTGTCGGCGAGCTTGTCCTCGTCGACCGGCTTCATGAGGTAGTTCACCGCATTGGCCTCGAACGCGCGGATCGCGTGTTCCTGGAAGGCGGTGACGAAGACGATCAGCGGCGGCTCGATCTCCATGATGCCCTTCACCACCGAAAACCCGTCGAAGCCGGGCATCTGGATGTCGAGGAAGACGAGGTCGGGCTTGAGCGTCTTGATCTTGCGGATCGCCTCGCGCCCGTTGGCGCAGGTGTCGATCACCTCCACGTCCTCGAACGGCTCGAGCCTCAGCTGCAGGCCCTGGATGGCCAGTTTCTCGTCGTCGACGATGATGGTGCGAATAGTCATTTCAAGTTCCAATCGGATGGCGCGCCGTCGCAGGGGGCAGCAGCGGCGCTACGGTCTGGTCCGTGACGGGGGTCGGCGCGGCGCCGGGTGAAGGGTTTTCTTCCGCTTCCTCGAACGGCAATTCGATGATCACCGTGAAACCGCCGCGCGCGGGGCTGCGTATTTCGAATAGGTGGTCATCGCCATAGGCCTGTGCAAGCCGGTCGCGGATATTGGCGAGGCCGACGCCGGTCGAAACCGAGTCGCTGCCGGTAATCGCATCGGGTAGCGTCTGGCCGCGGTTATCCGACTGCATGCCCGGCCCGGTATCGGAAACGGCGATGCGCAGCCGCTGTCCGACGATGCGCGCCGACAGGCTGATGCGCGCGCCTTCTTCCTGCGGCGAGACGGCGTATTTGATCGCATTCTCGACCAGCGGCTGGAGCAGCATGGCCGGCAGGCACGCCTTGGCGGCATCCTCGTCGATCTGGAAATCGGTCCGCAGCCGCTCCTCGAAACGCATCTTCTCAATCCCGAGATAGAGCTTCAGCGTCTCGACTTCCTGCGCGAGCGTGACCTTGCCGCCCGGCTGGGTGACGAGCGTGTGCCGCAGGAAGCTGGACAGGCGGGTGAGCATCGCGTTCGCCGGCTCGGTCTGCTTGAGCAGGACCAGCGTGCTGATCGAATTGAGCGTATTGAACAGGAAATGCGGGTTCAGCTGGTAGCGCAGCATGGCGAGCTGCGCGCTGGTGGCCTGCGCCTCGAGCCGCTCGAGCCGGTCGGCCTGCTCCTCCACCTGGAGGAAGAAATTGATCGCGTAGTACAGCGCCGACCACGCGCCGAGCAGCGTCAGGTCGACGAAGAACAGGCCGAAGAAGCGCTGGGCGAAACCCGCCTCGCTGTCGGGCCGGTAGAGGTCGAGCACCCAGCTGTCGATAAAGGCGTAGAGGCTCACCGCGAAGGCGAGGATGATCGCGGTCGCGCCCCAGGTGACGAGCGGGCGGCGGTTGATCAGCTGGCGATAGCCGACCGACAGCACGAGGCTGATCGAAAAGCCGGTAATCGTCGTGATGAGGATCACGAGCAGGAAATCCCACGGCTGCCCGTTCGCGAAGGCCGACATGGTGCGCAGCAGGAACACACCGCCCCAACCCCCGAGCTGGAGGTTCCAGAACGCCCGGTTCTTCTGCGCGAAGAACGGCGTGGGTCGGAAGGGCAACATGGCCATCGCCTTGGTCCTTAGCCCAATTTCCGCGCCCGCGTCACATAGGTTTTACTCGGCCTGCGGCTTGCGGTATCCTGCGTGCGATAGGGAGAGTGCAATGAACGACATGACTGCCGAGGAACTTCACAGCGCACGAGAGCATGCGAAGTTTCGCGAAATGAAGGAAGGTACTGCCGAGGACTGGCAGATCATTTCGAAGGAATATTTCGCCTTCGCAGAAGGACTTGCGGACCGCGTGCTGAAGCATCTCAAGCTGCTCGAAGGCGATTTCGGCGGCTTCCCGGTTTGCCGGCTCGAGCACTCGCTGCAGACCGCGACTCGCGCCTATCGCGACGGCCGGGGTGAGCGTTATGTGGTGATGGCGCTGCTGCACGACATCGGCGATACGCTGGGCACCTACAACCACCCCGACGTCGCCGCGGCGATCCTCAAGCCCTTCGTGACGGAGGAAGAGCACTGGATCTGCCAGAACCACGGCGCATTCCAGGGCTACTACTACTTCCACCACCTCGGCATGGACCGGAACCTGCGCGACAAGTTCGAGGACCATCCGTATTTCGATGCCTGCGCGGAATTCTGCGAGAAATACGACCAGGCCGCATTCGATCCGGATTACGAGAGCGAACCGCTCGAATTCTTCGAACCGATGGTGCGCCGCGTGTTCGAGAAGCCGCTGTCTTCGATGTACGTCAAGGAAGACGAGGAAGCGTAACGCCTAGCGCTTTTCGCGCTGTGCCTCCCGCGTGAAGAAGTGCCGCCAGTCGGCGCGCCCTTCTTCCGCGAGGACGCGCTTCAGAACAGCGATTTCCGCGTCGATCAGCTCGACACGCTCGTCCCACCCGTCGTGGGTGCGCTTGCGCAGCAGCCCGCCCGAATGTTTCGGCCCCCAGCGGCGCATGAAGCGCGATGCGGCCTCGGGCTCGTAGCCGGCATTGACCAGCAGCCACGGCATGAGCCGGTCCGCCTCGCGCTCGGTCTCGCGCACGGCGCGCCGTTTGCGGCCGTTTACGGACAGGATCTGAGGGTGGCGCAGGACATTGTGCGCAAACTCGTGCGCGAGCGCGGCGGCAAGTTCGTCTTCCGGGTAGGCGAGGCCGGGAAAGTCGCGCCCAATCCGCACCCGCTGCCCGTCAGCCCCGACATCGTCGCTGCCGGAAACCACTTCGAATTGCGTCACGCAGGCCGGGCGCGTCTTCACGATCACCGCTTCGTCAGACCCTGCAAAGACCAGCGCGAGCGATCCGCTGCGGCGAAGCGGGCCGATGAATTCGTTGATTTGAGCCAGCCGGGCCCAGGGCTTCTCCTCGTCCCAGGCAAAACCGGTGACCGAGCGATCCTCGATCCTCTCGAGCGTTGTCCCGGCGGCGATCGGCGTGTCGGCTGCAGGCGAACCGGGCGCGATTGCTTGCACGAAGATGTCGCCTCGCAGGCCGAGCAGCGCCTTCACCGCAGCGGGGCTGCCGAAGGCGCGCGCATCCTGCAGCAGCAGGCCGGTGTCGTTGGTCCGGTAGTCGCAGTAGGCCGCGTTGCCTTCGCGCAGGCGCCAGCCGATCGCGTGGACCCGCCGGTCCAGGGCCTGCAGGGCCTCGAAGGATTGGGCGAATGCCGGCTCGGCCGCCGTTTCGCCAGACGTTGGCGCGCTGGCCGAAGCGAGCGCAAGGGCGGCAAGCGATGCGATCACGATCCGCGCGCTTCGGAGATCGCCTCCTGCAGCAATTCCTTGCCGACCGCGCCTTCATACACGCGGTTGCCGATGATGAAGCTGGGTGTCCCGGCGAAACCGAGCTGGCGCGCGAGACCGAGGTTGCGGGCGAGTTCCAGCTCGACATCCTGCGATTCCATCGCGGCCTGCGCCTTTTCCATGTCGAGTTCGACGATCGCGGCGGCTTGCGCCATGTTCTCCGGCGTCGGCGAGCCGAGGCTGAACATCACGTCGTGGAACTGGGCGAACTTGCCCTGCTGCGCGGCAGCCAGCGCGAGCTTGGCCGCGCCGTCGCTGCCCTGGAAGATCGGCCATTCGCGCACGACGACCTTGAGATCGGGGTTTTCCGCGATCAGCGCGTCGATGTCGGGCCGGCTCATCCGGCAATAGGTGCAGCCGTAATCGGAGAACTCGACCAGCGTCACGTCGCCGTCGGGATTGCCGAGGATCGCGCCGGGGAATGGCTGCACCACGTCCTGTTCCACGCTCGCCAGCCGCTCTGCCGCCTGCTGGCGATCGTAGGCTTCGGCCATTTCGGGCAGGATGTCCGGATTGTCGATCAGGAAGGCGCGGGTGCGCGTGTCGCCGATCCCGCTGAACTGCCAGATGGCAGCCCCGATGAAGCCGAAAATCAGGGCGATAGACCCTGTGAGAATGTGCGATTTCCAGTCGGTCATTGCCAAGGGCTAGCGTTCGTCCCGCAGCCGTTCAAGCGCGGCGCGTGCCTCCAGCGCGATATCCTGCGCCCTGATCCAGTCGGGCGAACCCTTGGGCAGTCCGACTTCGGCGAACTGCGCGCTGGCGAGCGCAGCGGCATACTGGCGCGTCATGACCTGCTGTTCGGCAGACGCGAGCCGCGCGCGGGGCATGTCGCCCTTGCTCGCATAGACCACGCCCAGCTGGTACCACGCGAAGGGGTTGAGCCGGTCGCGCGCAACCGCTGCGCGCAACACGCGCTCGGCCTCGTCGAAATGGGTCTCGTCCTCGGTGGCAATCAGCGCATGGCCGAACATCGATGCGATGAGCGGCTGCGAGCGGGTCAGCTCGGTCGCGCGGCGCAGCGGCTCGAGCGCTTCAGCGGGCCGGCCGGATTCGAGCAGGACCTGTCCCTTGAGCTCGAGGAAATAGGGATCGTCGGGATCGAGCGCGAGCAGGGCATCGGCCTCGCTCAGCGCTTCGTCGATCAGCGCGTTCTTGTGAAAGGCGTAGGCGCGTGCATAGCGCGCGGGCACGTCGGTGCGCCGCTCGGGATAGACCTGCAATGTGCGCGCGGGCTGCGAGGTGTAGCCGAAGAGCTTGGCCTTCACCCGCTCGAACTTGGCCTGCAGCACGGGATCGTCCGGCGCGTCCCACGCCGGGTCCTTGACGTAGCTTTCGCGCAGCGTCGCAATGCGGTCGCCCGAGAGCGGGTGGGTGCGGACGAATGCCTGATCGTCGTCCTGGCTGTAGCCGTAGCGGAATTCCTGGTTCTGCAGTTTCTTGAAGAACTCGAGCGAACCGCGCCCCGAAATCCCTGCGAGCGAGAGATATTCCGCCCCGGCGGCGTCGGCACTCGATTCCTGCACGCGGCTGAAGGCGAGATACTTGCCGATCGCGGCGCGCTGCCCGGCGGAGAAAATCCCTGCTGCCGCTTCGCCCGGAGCGCCCGCCAGCGCGGCGCCGATGCCGAGGAGAAGCGAGAGGATGGTGATGTTGGTCGCCGCACCGATCCCTTCGCTCGAACGGATGATATGGCCGCCGGTGATATGGCCCAGCTCGTGCGCGATCACGCCCTGCACTTCGTTCGCCGTATCGGCCGCATCGATCAGGCCTGCGTGGATATAGACCACCTGCCCGCCGGCGACGAAGGCGTTGATCGAAGGATCGTTGACCAGCACGATATCGACGTTGGCGGGTTCGAGCCCGGCGGCCTCGACCAGCGGCGCGGCCATCTCATTGAGCAGCGCCTCGGTTTCCGCATCGCGCAGGATGGATTGCGCGGCGACCGGCTGGGCGACCAGCGTGACGCAAGCGATGAACGACAGGATGTGGGCAAAGAGGCGCATCGGCCTGCAGTGCTAGCGCGTTTGCGCCTGAACCGGAACTGAAGTTTCCGCCGCTGCCGGTGCGGGCGAGCGGCTTGCGAGGGGCTTGGCGAAATCGCGGATCGCCGCGATCACGCGCGCATCGCGCCGCCACGGGCTCGCGGTGCGCAGGAGGATGTCGTAATGGTCGGTCTCTTCGAAAAAGAGCGTTTCCGCCCGGCCTCCGAGCTCCTCGATCCGTTCGGCCAGAACGCGGCTGTTGCGCGGGCGCACGACGGCATCGCTTTCGCCCGACATCAGCAGCATCGGCGGTGCATCGCCGCGCGCGAAGGCGATCGGCTGGGTGCTCGTTTCGGCATTTTCGGCATCGCCGAAGCTGGCGCGGGTCGCTTCGCCGTCGAAGGGGTAGAAATCATATGGCCCCGCCAGTCCGATGACACCGCGCACTGCATCGTCGTCCAGCCCCTCGGCGGCGAGCCATTGCGGGTCGAGCGTGGTCATCACCACATTGTATGCGCCTGCCGAGTGGCCTGCGAGAAAGATCGCGTCGGGATCGCCGCCGTAGCGGGCGATATTGTCGCGCGTCCACGCGATGGTGGACGCGGTGTCTTCGAGCATGGCGGGGAACACCGCTTCCGGGTGCAGCCGGTATCCGGCGAGCACGACCACAAAGCCTTCAGGCACCAACCCGCGCGCAAGGAAGCCGTAGTCGTCGGGATCGCCGCTGCGCCAACTGCCGCCGTGGCTGAAGATGATGACCGGCAGCGGTTCATCTGCCTGCTCGGGCGCATATACGATCAGCTTTTGCGCGTCCGACGGGCCGAAGCTCGCCTTATGCGCCTGTGCCACCCCGCGCCCGCCGCCGCTGATCCGGTCGACCGTATCGACCACCGCCGGGCCATTGCGCGCGATCGCGACCTGCAGGCCAATGAAGCCTGCGACCACGACGAGTGCGACGCTGACGATTGCGAGCCACATTTTCCTGCGCCCCTGTTTGCTCATGCGGCGGGCACATCGCGTTTTTCGACCGTCTCGACAACCGCTTTCGCATCCGCATCGTGCGCAAGGCCCGCTTCGGCGAGGAATGCTTCGCCTGTCGAATAGTCGTCGCCCATCCATAGCGGCACGCCCGCCCCGCGGATCGCCTCGCGCGCTGCCTCTTCCTCCGCGGACAGGGCCTCGCCCGCCTGGCGGATGAAGACGGCGGCGATGCGCTCGGGCATTTCGACCGCGATCTTGCCGAATGCCGTCAGGTCGCCCTGGGTGTCATCGCCGATCAAGGCGAAGCGCATGTCGGGATAGAGATCGAGGATCGAATCGATTGCCTCGCGCTTGTGCGAACCGTGGCTCGAGGAGCCGAAGGTCTCGCGATTGAGACCCCAGTCGCGCAGCTTGATCGGGCCGAGCGGCAGGCCGCGCTGGCGCTTGAAGGCAACGAGGTAGGAAAAAAGGTTCCACGGGCTCGAGGAGACGTAGAAGAACGGGCGGTGCGTTGCGGGCAGCTGCTCGCCGCGCGCCTCCGGCGTATCACGCCCGACCCTGCCGCCGCCGAGCGCGCCGTAGAAGGCATCGGCCCCGGGCACGTGCAGCCGTTCCTCCGGCATTTGCGCCAGCACCCGGTTCCAGTTGCGCAGGACCGAGCGCAAATTACCGGTAATGCCGGTCTCGATGATCGTGTCGTCGATGTCGGAAATGACCGCGATGCCCGCCTTGCGCGAAGGCGCGAGGACATAACCCTCGATCGAGCGCGGCCCCTCGGCGTTTTCCCATTTCAGGGCGACCACGTCCCACGCGGTGCGCTCGGGCAGGGGCTCGGCAGGCAGGTCGAGGTCGAAGTGGACGAAACCCTCGGTATCGGTTTCGGCATGTTCGCGGTGCACCGTACCGCTCGCGCTCTCGTATTCGAGCGTGACGCGGACGCCGATTTCCTCGTGCGAGGCGAACTGCGACAGCATGGTGCGGAAAGCCTGCCAACGACCCTTGGCTTCGAAGCGCGGATCGGCCGAGCGCAATGCGCGCGCGCTCAGCACGAGGCGGGAGTCGCTGCGGTATCCGAAATAGGGTTGGACGCGAACGGGCTTGTCAGGCCGGAAGGGCATGGGAACTCGCAATTGCCGGGGTCATGCAGGTCAAGCCCGCAAGACGCCCGAAAGTTCCGATTTCCCGAAAGGGAGCGCTCAGTCCTCGCGGCGCGAAAGGACTTCGCGGCCGACCTTTTCGACCAGCTTGACGGCGTCCGACACCTCGCCGAGCACGACGATCTCGCCGGTGGTAAGGCGGCGGATCATCACCACGCCGAATTCCTCGCCCTGCGGATCGATCGCATCGAAACCGGTGCCTTCGATCTTGCGCAGCTGGCGCGCGAGCGAGGGGCGAACGGCATCGACCGGGTCGACTTCCTTGCCCTGTTCCTCGCGGCGCAGGCGGCGTTCCGCCTGGACGACACCCTTGAGCCCGCCTTCCGCCGAAGCGAGGTAGCCGGCAAGCTCGCCGCGGCCGACGTCGTTGCGGCGCGCATGGGCGAGTACGGTGGCGTATTCTGCGAGACGCGTCTTGTCGTAGTCTGCACCGAAGACGAGCTTGACGACCGGGGTCATCGGCGCGCGGTCCTGCACGGTGAGGCCGTTTTCCTCGACCAGTTCGGCGAATTCTTCCGGGTCTTCCTCGGCAGCGAGGCTGACGTCGTAGGCCCGGCCGACGGCGGCATAGAGCGCCGAGCGGGTGCGGTCTTCCGAATTGCGGGCCGCCTGCGCGAGTTCGCGCGCTTCGGCGAGGCAATCGTAGAGGCCGGTAGCGTCGCTCGTTTCGTCGATGGAGACGACCGGAGTTTCCTCCTCGGCGACATCATCGGCGAATGCATTCGCGTCGAATTCGACTTCTTCCGCGACCGGTTCTTCGGCCAAGTCTTCGAAAATGTCTTCGGCGATGTCTTCGACAGCCGGGGCTTCCTCGAATTCCTCGACGAGGTCGAACGGTTCGACCGTTTCCTCGGCGGGTTCTTCGACAGCCTGCTCGACCGGTTCGTCGGCAGCGTAATCCTGCGTCTCGAAATCCGATTCCTCGAGCGGCGGAAGCGCCTGCTTCTTCTGCATCAGGGGCGAACCCGGAGCAGCGGTGATGGTCGGCTCTTCCTCATCCTCGTCGTCCCAGTCGATCGTCACATTGGTGCGCGGCTGGATGAGCGAGGACAGGCGCGAGACGACGTCTTCGTCATCCGCAGCGAGTTCGTCATCGGGGATACCGTCTTCGGTCAGGTCGTCGCCCGGTTCCTCGTTCGGATCGACGATGGCCCAATCGTCGTCATCCTCGGCGGCAAATTCCTCGTCGTTGGCGGCGAAATCGCCTGCCGAAACGCCGAATGCCGGTGCGGGGAATGCGCTGTCGGTTTCCTCTTCGCTCGGCGGCGAAGCGATATCGCTGATCTCGTCGGCGCCGAAGGACGAACCCGGGCCGTCGGCCCAGTCGTCGCCCACGTCTTCCTCGGCAGCCGAGGGCAGCGGCGCATCTTCGACCGGGGCCTCGTCGAGCGCCTGGTCGATTTCGAGCAGCAGCTCGTCCGTGGTCATCTGGTCGGCCATTTCCTTCCAGTTGATCACGCCGTAGATGAAATCGATCGTCTCGCCATCGCTCGAATAGGGCAGCAGGATGCCGCGATAGAGGATGGTCGCCTCGCGCTGGTTCACGAATTCGGCCTCGAAGCCGATCGGAGCCTGGTTGGCGAGAATCTGCATGTAATGGTCGGTGATGCGGCTCAGCAGCGAGCGGCTGGGCACGTCCGAGAGCTGCGAGATCTCGACATCGGTGCCGCATTCCTCGGCCAGGGTCTCGCCGAGATACTGGATCGCCGGGTCTTCGATGCCTGCGGTGAAGTCGAGCAGCACACTGTACGGCCCGAAATCGGGCAGCGATTCGGGGTCGAGGTCTTCGATCGAGGGAAATGCGCGGTCTTCAAGCAGGCTCGCCCAGTGGTTGTAGGCGCGCACCTGCATGCGGCGCTCGTCACTGCCGATGGCGGCGGGAGGCGGTTCGCGGCCGGTTTCGTCCTCGCCGCTATCCCAGTCGCGCTCGTCGTCTGCCGAATCGTACGATCCGAAATTTCCGCGCAGCGTATCCATGACTCGTGGAGCCCCCTTGAAACAATTTCAGGGCTCCCTTGTGGAGACGCGTAGTAAACATCCCGTTAAGTGCGATTGGCACGAGGCCCGCTGCGCGGCGACGTCAGCGCGTCGCCTTTGACGTCACAGCATGTAGCGCATGCGGATAGTCTGGCGCGAAGCCCCGGCGGGCACGTCGATCGCAGCCGCATCGAATTTCGGCGGCCCCATGCGCACCTTGGCGTCGCGGGAGAAGCCGAAACCTTCCTTGGGCATCATCAGCAAGGCGCGGTCGGCCTTGTTGTTGTTGTTCTCGTCATGCAGCAGCGCGATGGCGTAGCGGCCCGGACGCACATTTTCGAAGGTGAGCGTCACGGTCTCGCCGGCCGGGACGACCACGCTGTGCGCGGTCTCGCCCTTTTCGCATTTCGGGAAATCGTCGGGATCGGGGGTCAGGCAGGCGCGCACCACGCCCTTGGTGTTGCGCAGCTCGGTCACGGTGACCTTGATCGACGAACTGCTCGCCGCCGAGTTGGCCGGCAGGGCGATGGCCGCAAGGGCCAGCAGCCCTACTTGCGATAGGCGTCGGCCAGCCCGCGATCCGTTCCGCACAGGCGATCCCAGAACCTGAAGTACAGTCCGTAATTGCATCGGTAACTCTCGTGATGACGCTGGTGATGGCTAGCCGTTATCAGCCAGTTTCCCAACCGCGAATGAACGATGGCACGGGGAAAGATCTCCCACCCCATGTGATTGGTCACGCCCATGATCGTCATGATGGCGAGCACGGCGCCGAGCATGGCGACATGGATCGGGACGAGGAAGACGAGCGCCGGGATGACCACCGCGCCGGTGATTGCCTCGACAGGGTGGAAACTCATCGCCGCCCAGGCGGTCGGCGGGCGGCTGGCATGGTGGACGGCATGGGCGATACGGAAAGGTTTCGGGAGGTGCATCCAGCGATGCGTCCAGTAGAACCAGGTATCGTGCGCGAAGAGGTAGAGGAACAGCGAGAGCGGCGCGTACCACAGTGGAAAGGCGCTCCAGTCGGTGTAGATCCTCGTCCAGCCGAATTCCTGCCAGCCCCAGGCGACGATACCGGCCGGTACGCCGTAGATCGCGGCCGAGGCGAGCGACCAGCCAATCTCGCGCTTCATCTGCGGGCCGAGGCGATCGTAGAAGCCCGGGCGCAGGCGCGCGGTCAGCCAGGCGAACAGCCCGCTGGTCGCGAGATAGCGCAGGGCGACGATCAGCGTCATCGCCAGCGCGGAAAGAATGATGGCTCCCGTCATCACGCGCCTTATGCCGCAAGCCGGCGCGGCGCGTCACCCCATTTCGAGGGGCTGCTCACATCTCGCCGCGCGGACCCCAGGACGAGCATTCCTCGTCGGACGAGACGGCAAGGCGGCGCAGGGCTGCCCGGGCGAGCCGTTCGACCTCCACCTTGCGGCGGGCTGCGGCGAGCGGGTGGCTCGGCGCGGGGCGGAGGATTTCCGCGTCATACCCGTCGGCGACGATGATCCCGCAGCAATCTGGCTGGAAATCCTCGCCCTCGAGCGGGGCGCGGTCGAGCTCGGGCGGGAGGCCCCAGTAGAAGCGGTCGCAATAATCGAGATAGTCGGGCCACTTGCCGTCGCCGAGCAGGTCCGCGCGGCTCACCTTGATCTCGACGATGACGATGCGGCCCTTGGCATCGACCCCCATCAGGTCGGCCCGCCGCCCGTTGCGCAGCGGCATTTCCGGCAGCACCCAGATATCGTTGCGCGCGAACATACGCGTGATGCCGCGCGCCACGGCGGCAGCGTCGGGGGCGATAGCGGAATCGGAAGAAAGGGACGCGGCGCTGCTCATGCCCCCGCGATGGAACATAGCAGGAACTTCGTCAAGAGTGAGCGAGTTCGGGATTGCACCCGGTCAGGCCGAGCGACGCGGTCCCATCCGGCTGCCGACCTCGGGAACGAGCGACAGCAGCGCGTCGCGCGATGCGCAATATTCGCGCCACAAGGCAAGCGCCGGTGCGGCTGCATCCTGTCCGCGCGCGTTGACCGCGAGCAGGGCGGCAAGGCCCGGCTGGAGGACGGCAGCGATATCGGACAGCGCATTTTCGGCGAGCCGCTGGCGATCGCCGCCCGCAGCTGCGACCGAGGCGGCAAAATTGCGCGACCTGGAGCTCGGCGCATCCGCCTCGACCCCGGCAATCATCGCAACCGCCGAGGCAGCATCCTGCACCGCGGCCCACTGCCGCGCGACCTGCGATCCCCGCTCCTGCGCGCCCTTCGGCTCCGTCGTCTGGAGTGCATCCTGTGCCATGATTCACACTCTAGGTTAACGAGCCTTGCCAAATTGCTAACCGGTCGGCGGGTTTCTCTCGCGCGGTGAACGCGCTTGGCTTTTTGCTGGCAAGCCCCATGCCGCTTTGCTAGACGCCGCGCGCTCAAGGCACACGCACCCGTAGCTCAGCTGGATAGAGCGCTGCCCTCCGAAGGCAGAGGCCACAGGTTCGAATCCTGTCGGGTGCGCCAAGGGGGCGGTCTTCGCAAGAGGGCCGCCCCCTTGGCGTATCATGGCGCTACGCACCTCGTTCGGGATCGGAGCGCCGCAGGCGCGCAGATGACGAAGCCGCCATCGGGCGGCGAAGTAATCCTGTCGGGTGCGCCACTTTCTCCAATCCATCCATTTGCTTGCGCTTCGAGCGCAGCCGCGTCACACTCGCCTCGACCAGCTAGGGGACGGCGGGGTGGACAGCGATACTTCCTCTTCGGATCAGGTGACCGCGTTCGTCAGCTATCGACGCGGCGATCGCGAGCGGGCGGTTTCGATTATCGAGACGCTCGAGGACAAGGGCATCTCGGTCTGGTGGGACGGCCTGCTTGCCGGGGGCGACCGCTATGCACAGACGACCGAGGCCGCGCTCGAGACCGCGAATGCCGTGGTCGTTCTATGGAGCGGGGATTCGATCGAGAGCCATTGGGTGCGCGACGAGGCGACGCGCGGGCGCGACCGGGGCTGCATGGTGTCGGTCTCGCTCGACGGGACGGAGCCGCCGCTCGGTTTCCGGCAGGTGCAATATATCGATTTCTCCGGCTGGAAGGGCGGGTCCAGCGAACCGCAATTCACCGAGCTGCTGCATGCGATCGAACATGTCGCGAAAGAGCCCGGCACCGAACTGACATTTCGGCCCGCTTCGGCAGGAAAACAGGGCGGGATAAGTCGGCGCGCGATCCTTGCAGGCTCGGGCGTAGTGGCGCTGGGCGCAGCCGGGGTGCTTGCCTGGCGCGGCGGCATATTCGGAGGTGGCGGCGCGGATGGCAGCAGCATCGCCGTCATGCCGTTCGAGAACCTCAGCGCCGATCCCGAACAGGCCTATTTCTCCGACGGCCTCGCCGAGGAATTGCGCAATACGCTCAGCCTCAATCGCCGCATCGCGGTCGCGGCCCAGACCTCGACCAACAGCTTCCGCGACGGCGAGGAAACCGCGATGGAGATCGCCCAGGCTCTCGGCGTCTCGCACATCCTCGAAGGCAGCGTGCGCCGGACCGAGGAGCAGCTGCGCGTCAGCGTCCGGCTGATCGAAGGCGGCAGCGGGTTCGAGGCATGGGGCGAAACCTTCGAGCGCGCGCTCGACAACGTGCTCGACGTGCAGAGCGAGATTGCCGCGCTGGTGGTGGATTCGCTTGTCTCGGCAATCGGTGAAGACGCGCGGGCCGGAACCGAACGGGTCGGCGGGACGAGCAGCGCCGATGCGCTCGATGCCTATCTGCGCGGTGTTGCGCTGTACGAGCTGGCAGCAAGCGAGGAGACCGACCGGCAGGCGCTGGCTGCGTTCGAACAGGCGATCGAACTCGACCCGGATTACGCGGCGGCCCATGCCGCGCGCGCCCGCGTGCTCACCGTGATCGGCAGCGCCTATGCCAAGGGCAAGGATCTTGCCGCCTATTACGACGAGGCGCTCGCGGCAGCCCGCCGTGCGGTGGAAAGCGCGCCGGAGCTGGCAGAGGGGCACGCGGCGCTCGGCCTCGTGTTGGCCAATGCGCGGCTCGACATGGCGGGTGCGCGCCAGCCCTACGATCGCAGTTTCGAACTGGGGTTCGGCAATGCGACCGTGCTCAACCAGTACGGCATCTACGCTTCGCAGGTCGGCGATTTCGAGAAGGGGCGCGAGGCGGTGAAACGCGCCGAGCGGCTCGACCCGCTCAACCCCGGCGTCTTCAGGACCGAAATGGTTATCGAGTTCGCGGCAGGCGACTACGAAGCAGCGACGCGTGCGGCGAACCGCGCACTCGCGCTCAACCCGGAGATCGGCAGCGCGAACCGCTTCCTCGGCGACATTGCCTATCTGCAAGGCGATATCGAGACGGCCAAGGCGCGCTACGAGGCGGAGCCGATGGACATCTTGCGCCTGCCCGGCCTTGCGATTGCCGCGAGGGTCGTCGAGGGCGAGGAAGCGGGCGATGCCGCGCTCGCCGAGCTCGTCGAAAGCTACGGCGACAACAGCTTCTACCAGCAGGCGCAGGTGCTGGTGCAGTTCGGCCGCGAGGACGAGGCGCTCGCCGCGCTCGAAGCGGGCCGGGCGGCAGGCGACAGCGGCCTCACACTGATGCTGACCGACCCTTTACTTGCGCCGATTCGACAAGAACCGCGCTTTGAGGCAGTCTCCGCCTCGCTCGGCCTCAGTTGATCCGAGTCCAATATGGGGGAATTCTTGATGAGGAAGATCGTTCTTTTCGCTTCCGCGCCTGCGCTGGCGCTCGCTGCATGTGCAGAGCCGGCTGAGGAAGCAGTAGAGCCGACCGACGAAGTCGTCGAAGAGGCTGCTGCGCCCGAAGGCGAAGCGATGGCCGAAGAAGGCGCCATGGAAGAAATGGCAGAGGAAGGCGCTGCCGCCGAAGGCGATGCCGAGGCCGAAGCGATGGCCGAAGAAGAAGACGAGCGCGGCAACGGCGTCATTCGTTAAGCCGGCTTGAGCGTGTGCGGGCGGGCAGCAAGAGCCCGCCCGCATCGCTTCCCAACCGATGACTCGCCTGCGCCGCGTTTCCTTGTCGCTGGCCGCCTGCGCGATGCTCGCCGGCGCGCCCGCCATGCTCTGGTCCGATGCCGCGACCGGGCAGATTTCCGACGAGCCGCTCGTTTCTTTCATTGCGCAGGAATTGCATCCGGACGAGCTCGCGCCGGTCGAGGCGTGGCTCGAGACCCTGTCGCCCGAGCAGCTTGCGGCCTTCACACACTTCTCTTTGCAACAGGATGTCGGCGACCGCGGCCTCCTTGCCGTGCGGCTGGTCGAAATGCCGCCGGAGGCACGGGGCGCCTTCATCCAGCTGGTCGAGGGCATGAGCGATGCCGAACGGGTCCTGCTCGCCCGGGCCATCGGCGCCAAGAAACCGGAGCGCTGGCCGTTCCTGACGGAGTATCTGATGGCGGCGCCGCTGGCCGAAGTGCGCCATACGATGCTGTTCCGGTCCTTCGATCGGTATTGCGAAACCGAGTGCCTGCCCGAGACCGAGACGTTCCTGCGCGAATGGAACAAGCAGGCCAACCGGATCACACACGGAAAGCCGGCGAAGAACTATATGGCCCCGTGGCAAGCGCAGTTGCTTCGTTCCGGCGACAGCCTCGCTTCTTTCCGCACCCCGCGCCAGCGCCGGACCGACCGCGAAACATACGGCATCGTCCTGCCCGTTTGGGAGCATGCGCATGTCTGCGGCGGTGCCTATATCGGCGAGCGATGGGTGCTGACCGCCGCGCATTGCATCAAGGGCTGGGAGACGCGCGAGGAGGCGTTTTTCGATGGTCGGCGCATTCGCCTCGGCTCGCATTCGATCTATTCCGGCGGCACGATATTCGAAATCGATGCCGTGGTGATGCACGAGGATTTCGTGTCTGCGAAGGCGAGCGACGACATCGCGCTCCTGCGCCTCAAGCAGACACCGAGCGGCATTCCCGCTGCACGTCCGGCCCCGCGCGGCGGCAATGTCGTGCCGCAGGGGAGCGATCTCGAAGTCTTCGGCTGGGGCTTCGGCGGCGAGACGTTCAATGCCGGCGATGCGCGCGACCGCACCGGCAGCTTCCAACGTGTCAGCTCGCAGCTGCAATATGCCGACATGAAGCTCCTGCCCGATGCGCAATGCAACAACGACCGGCATTATAAAGCGCGGGGTTATCGCATTCGGCCTGGGCAGCTATGCGCCGGATCCACCGACGGCCAGGGGAGCTGCAAGGGCGACAGCGGCGGCCCGATCGCGCAGCCTTCGGACAAGGGCGGGCGGCTCATCGGGCTGGTTTCCTTCGGGCCGGGATGCGGGCTGGTCGGTACGCCGGGCGCCTAT
This sequence comes from Erythrobacter sp. HKB08, assembly GCF_004114695.1. Taxonomy (NCBI): domain Bacteria; kingdom Pseudomonadati; phylum Pseudomonadota; class Alphaproteobacteria; order Sphingomonadales; family Erythrobacteraceae; genus Erythrobacter; species Erythrobacter sp. HKB08. The sequence goes on along the minus strand of NZ_CP035310.1, from coordinate 436,520 downwards.
GTCGATGTCGGTTACTATCGCTCGTGGATCGACCGGGCGAAACGAACGGCGCGTTCGGGCCGAATTCTTGAAACCGACTAGGCCAATAGTCGCGCATTGCCACGCGTGACTTGCGTGCTACACCAACAGCCATGGAACAGGAGGGGGGCCATCCGCAGCATGCACCCCGCATACTGCAACTCGGCGTGACCGGGCACCGCGAAGGCAATGCCGCCTTCGATGCCAATGCCTCTGCGATCGAACAGGCGATCGACAACCTCCTTGCAGCCCTGCACGAACGGCTCGGCGGGAACGGGCCGGATGCCCCGACCTTCCGCCTGATGACCAATCTTGCGCATGGGACCGACATGATGTCGGCCGAGCGCGCACTGGCATTGGGCTGGAAGCTGCTCGCACCGCTGCCGTTCGGGCGCCAGATTAACCTTGCGCTCAACACGCCCGGCCTCTCGCCGGAAGAGGTCCACCGCGTCGCGGCGGGCGCCGAGCCGGAAGACGAGGTGGCACGGCGCGAATACCACCGCCTGAAAGCGCTCGGCGACAGGGCCGCCTGTTTCGAGCTTGCCGACCAGGATGCGCTCGTCCTCGAAGGGCTGGCGAAGCTGCCCCACGTCGCCCCCGGATCGCGCGCGGCGCAGGACGTGATGCTGCTGATTTCCGACCGCTCGCGCGCGGCGAGCACGGTGACGGTCGAGATGAGCGACGTGCTGGTCGCGGTATGGGACGGCTCGTCTCCCAGTGCGCTCGGCGGCACGCGCGACACGATCAATCAGGCGCTCGTCGCCGAAGTGCCGGTCGTGTGGATCGATGCGCGCAATCCCTCCTCGATGCAGATGCTGGCCGACCCGGCCGACCTCGTTGCCGCGCTCGAGACGCCTGCGGATAGCGGGCAGGACCTGATCGTCGAAGCCATCGCGCAGAGCACCGAAGAGGCCTGGGCGGCGATGGCGGATGCCTCGGACCATCTCGAGCACGGTGCCTGGCGCCCCTTCTCGGCACGCCGGTTCCACGCCTATCGCCGGATCGAGGCGCTGTTCGGCGGTGACGGGCGGCCGTTTCGCTCGCTCGTCCAACGCTACGAGGACCCGCGCAATATCGAGAGCGGAAGCCTCGGCCCGATGCTGGTCGAGCTGGAAAACCTCCCCGGCGCGGACAAGGCATTCGTCCACGAGGTCGGGCGCGACGTAATCCCGCATTTCGCTCTCGCCGACGGGATCGCGACTTACCTTTCCGATGCCTATCGCGGCGGAATGGTCGCGAGCTTCATCCTGTCGGCAGCAGCGATCGTCGGCGGCGTCGCCTATCTCCCGCTGGTCGGAGCGGAGTGGAAATGGCCCTTCGCCCTGCTCGAATTCCTGCTGCTGATCCTGATCGTGCTGATCACCATCGCGGGCACGCGCGGCAACTGGCACCGCCGCTGGTTCGGCACGCGGCGCGTGGCGGAATATCTGCGCCATGCGCCGATGATGCTCTCGCTCGGCTGTACCCGCCCGATCGGCCGCTGGCCCAAGTCGCGCGATGCGCAGTGGCCCGAACTCGACGCGCGTGCCCGGACCATGGCGCCGGGCATCCCGGAGATGAAGCTGACCCACGCCTATCTGCGCGAACATGCGAAGAAGGTGCTGCGGCCCTATCTCGTCGGCCAGCGCGACTATCATCGCGGCAAGGTCGAGCGGTTGGAGAAGGTCCACCACAATCTCGACCGCGTGTCCGAAGTGCTCTTCGTGCTCGCCATCATCTCGGTTGGCGGGTTCCTCCTGATGGAGCTTTTCGCAGCGCTCGGAGTGATCCCGAAATCGGTGCCCTATGCCTTCAGCAAGCCGCTGACCTTCCTCGGCGTCGCTTTCCCGACGCTTGGCGCAGCCTTTGCCGGCATCCGCTATTTCGGCGATTTCGAGCGCTTCGCGGCCATTTCCGACGTCTCGGCGACCAAGCTCGACCGCTTGCGGCGGCGGGTCGACTTGCTCATCGACGGCAACGAGCGCGACACCAGCTATGGCGACTTCGTCGACCTCGCCCACGCGATGAGCGATGTCGTGGTCGAGGAGATCGAAAGCTGGCAGTCGATCTTCGGAACGAAGAAGATGGCCGTGCCGGTCTGACGGGGCGCGTAATTAATATTAAGTTTCTTGCACATGCAGGGATTTCCCCTAGGCTGAGCGCAAAAGGGGGTCGCTCGTTTTGAGGACAGAACGAGGCGGTTGCTTATGGCGCAAACTCGGCGCTTCGATGTCATAGTTGTTGGAGGAGGCCCGGCAGGCTCTGCCATGGGCTGGAACCTCGCCACGCGCGGGATCGATGTCGCGGTGGTCGAACGCGCCGAATTTCCGCGCGAGAAAGTGTGCGGCGACTTCGTCGAACCGGCCGGATTGCGCATTCTCGAGAAGATGGGCTGCATCGAAGCGCTCTCGCTGCACGAACGCCTGCCGATCACCAAGAACCGCGTCTATTTCGGCCCACGCCTGCCCTATCACGGCGAGATTCCCTATTACGACGGCGCGCATGGCATGCCGCCGCACGGCTACATCATCCCGCGCGACCAGCTCGACACCGTGCTGCTCGCCAATGCCGAGGCGGCGGGCGCGACCGTGTTCCAGGGCACCATGGCCCGCGGGCTCGAGCGCAAGGACGGGATGAACGTCCTGACCGCGCGGCAGGGCAAGGACGAGATTTCGCTCGAGGCGCCGGTCATCGTCGGGGCCGACGGCGTGCAGTCGATGGTCGCGAAAACGCATGATCTGCGCCACACCGACCGGCGGCACATCGGCGCATCGCAGCGCGTCTATCTCGACAATCTCGACATCGAGGAAGGCGAGGCGACCATCTGGTTCGACGAGGACCACGTGCCCGGATACGGCTGGATGTTCCCCATGACCGGCGGCCGCGCGAACATGGGGATCGGCCTTCTGACCGAGACCTGCGACCGCTTCGACATGTCGGTCCAGCAATGCTTCCGCGAGGCGGTCGAGCGGCTGCGCTGGCGCCACCCCGGGTGCAAGAACGCCCGCATTGCGAGCAAGCCGCTGGGCGGCGCGGTGCACATGTATGGCGGGGTGAAACGGAACCATTTCGAAGGCGGCATCCTCGTCGGCGATGCCGGCGGCTTCGTCGATCCGATGACCGGCGAGGGGATCACGCAGGGCATGGAAAGCTCGACCCTCGGGGCGGAAACCATTGCCGCCGCGCTCGATCGCGGATCCTTCACGGCCGAGGATTTCGCCCCCTACGAGGAAGACTTCCGAGACTATTTCGACCCGGCGATGCGCTACCTCGTGTTCCTCGCCCAGATCCTGCGCAACCGGCATTTCCGCGAAAGCGTCTTCCTTGCCACACGCCAGGGTTTCGAACGGGCCCAGCAAGACCGCAGCTTTGCCGAGATTTCGGGCTGCAGCTTCGGCGGGCTCAACGTCCAGCCGCTCGCCATGAGCGGGCAAATCATGTGGGGGCTGGCCGAACATTTCACGCGCGGAGGCATCGAAGCCGTCCGCAGCCTCATCACCCGGCGAGGGATCACGGCGAGCGGCGCTATGGCCGACCTGCTTGCGTGGCAGCGCGGATGGCGCGCCTCGACGAGTGACGACCTTGCCTGGCACCTTTCGTGGCTGTCCGACATCGGCAAGGCGATGACCAAGCTCGGCCCTTCCTTCCTGATGGAGGAGAACCCGCGACTGCGCGGCCCATTCGCATTCCTGGAGGCGCGACGATGAGCAAGACAGGCAAGACCGCAAGCAAGACGAAGGCGAAGGCGGCGACCAAGCCCAAGGCTGCGGCATCGAAGCGAACCACCAAGAAGGCGGGCGGCTCCTCCAAGGCCAAGCCCAGGAAGACCGCGACGCGCGGCGCGGGCAGGAGCGGCAATGCCACCAGCCTGCCCGGCCCCAAGCCGCGGGTCGCCATCATCGGCGGCGGTATCGCGGGGCTGCAGGCCGCGCTCAAGCTGCAGGAGAACGACTTCGACGTGACCCTGTTCGAGCGCAACAAGATGCTCGGCGGGAACACCTCGTCGGAAGAAATCGACGACGTGGAATACGACGTCTACCCGCATATGTTCTGCGAGTGGTACACCAACTTCTGGGCCCTGTGCGACGACGTGCTGGGCGAGAATTCGCGCGAGAAATTCTTCTCGCCGCGCGCCGGCACCAAGATGCGCGAGGCCACGAAGCCGGAAGATACCGACCAGAACAAATATATCGAATTGCTCAACCCGACTTCGATGGAAGCGGTGGTCGAGAACCTCAAGTCGGGGGCGATGTCTCCGGCCGAGATATTCCTCCTCGGCTACAGCGGCATCGACCTCGCCGCCCATCCGTTCGATCGCGACAGCCAGAACACGATCCAGATGCTCGATGTGAACGGGTTCATCTATTCGCGCGGCTATGCGACCGAGAACGTCGCGGCGATGCAGAACTATATCCTGATGCTGATCTGGTCGATCCAGAGCTCGTGGACGGCGGCGGCGACCTACCAGAATTTCCTGCGCCACAATTACACCTTCCCCGACCGCGCGCCTTTCTCCTGGCTGCTCAAGGGCAGCATGAGCGAGAAGCTGATCAAGCCTATCCGCCAGAGGCTCGAGGATGATGGCTGCACCATCAGGTGCGACACCGAGATCGTGACGGTCCGACTGCTCGACGACCGGCCGATCCTGCGCTCGCGCAAGACCCCGCATTCGGAAGGCGAGTACGAAGCAAACGAGATCATCCAGGAAGATTACGACTACGTGATCCTCGCGGTCGGCATCGACGCGCTGCGCCGGCTGGTAATGACGCGCGACGATTCCCTCGACGGCGTGCGCATCGTGGAGAAGGAACCGGAGCTCGCCAACCTGCGCCGCCTGTCGAGCGTTGCGATCCCGGTCGTCGACCTGCACCTCACCAAGAAGCTCGACGGGTTCCCCAACGAGCATATCGGGCTGGCGGGATCGAAATACGGGCTGACCGTGATCGATATCCAGCAGCTGTGGGACAACAACAACTTCAACGACAAGACGGTGCTGGTCATCGCTGCCTCCGATGGCGTCGCGATTCCGGCGGAGGACCCCAAGATGATGGGCGTCCGCATGATCGAGGAGTTTGCGAACTACTATCCCGAGTTCGAAGGCATTCTGAAGTGGGGCGACAAGCCGGAGCTGATCGACTGGGACAAGTCGCATGTTCGCACGAACACCAGCTTCACCCTGTTCCGCAACGACACCGGCAGCTGGGCGTGGCGACCGCAGACGCTCTATCCCGATCACCTGCCGCGCGTGTTCTTCGCCGGCGACCTGGTGCGCACCGATGTCGACATGGCGACCGTCGAGGGCGCGATCCAAAGCGGGCTGCGTGCGGCGCACTCGGTCCAGGCGCAGGATGCGGTGCTCAACAACCACCCGCGGCGCGGCGGGCCGATCGTCGAACAGCCGCACGAGGTCTACAGCACGACGAGCTTCCGCGCGGCCAAGCTGTTCTACCTGCCGTTCGCCTACATGGCGCTCGCCAAGGTCGCATTCGAGCAGTTCGAGGAACGGCGGCGCAACGACCGGCCTGTCGGCGCGAACGAGTTCACGCTGGCCGAGTACATGGCGATCGTGCCGCTGCAGTACACGATCGACTGGTGGAAGGGCGCCTACTGGCTCATCCGCTCGCTGCTCGACAGCGGAGAGGACGACCCGCTCGGCGGCCGGGTGCTCTACCTGAAGCAGCTCGCCCAGATTAAGGGAGCAGCGCCGCAGGGGGCTGCCGCGCCCGATCCGCACCACCCGGCAAATCCGGCGCATGGCGATACCAAGATATCCGACAGCGATGCGGGCCATACCGACGAGGTGATCGGCCTGCCCGAAGCGACGCTGATGGTGGCGGGCGAGGTGATAAGCTACCTGATCGACCAGCTCGCCGGGAACAACAACGACCAGCCGATCGGCTGGCAGCCGGGCGACAGTCCGGGCGGCGGGCAGCACCCGGGGCACGCCCGCGCCGCGCCCGCGCCGCCGCATCGGGGACATGCCGATGCGCCGCGAGCCGCGCATGCGGATGCACCGCGAAGTGCGTCGCCGCCGAAGGGTCCGAAAGACGAGCTGGCTGATGCCGCCTTCGGTGTCGGCAAGGCGGTCTTTGCAGGGCTCAAAGGGGTCGCACGCGCGGCAGTCACGGGGTCGATCCGCGGCACCACGCGGCGACGCTGGCGTGTGAAGCGTTGATTTGTAAGGGGGCACAGCGTGGATAACATAACGGCCGGCATCGTTGCCGACCTCGGCTTCGAGCCGGAAATGGACCGTCTCAGGGACTATCTCGGCGACTGGATAGCCCGGTCGAATTCGGAGCTGCGTCCGCTGCTCGAATGGCAATTCGATGCCGGGTCGAAATACTTCCGTCCGCTCACGGTGTTCGGTTGCCACCGCGCACGTGTCGGCGGGGAAATTACCGACCAGACGATCCGCTCGGCCGCGGTGCTCGAGATGATGCACAACATGACGCTCGTCATCGACGATATCCTCGACCAGTCGGACGAGCGCCGGGGCAAGCCGACGATGCATGCCGAGTTCGGGATGCTGCCTGCGCTGATGGCATCGGGCTTCATCGTCGCCGACGGCTTCACCATGTCGGCCGAGGACCCGCACGACATCCGCCTGTTCGCCGACCTCGTGAAGCGCTTGGGAGTTGCCGAATGCGCGCAGTGGCGCCTACGCCGCCAGCCGCTCGGCGTCGCCGATTGGGAAGAGATCGCGGGCGAGGATACCGGCTCGATGTTCGAAACCTGCGCCTGCCTCGGCACGCGCGACGAGGCGCTGCGCCGCTTCGGCCGCCTGCTCGGCATGCTTTATCACGGCTGCGACGACGTGGGCGATGTGAAGGGGCTGGAATCGCTCGGCGGCGGCGGCGAGGAGGACTTGCGCGACGGCATCCTCACCCTGCCGGCCGCGCTCGCGATCGAGAAGGAGTCGATCTGCGACCTGTTCTGCAAGGATGATCCGAGCGACGAAGAGCTGGCCTTGATCTCGCGCGAGATGCGCGACCGCTTGCCTGACGCCGAAGCGCATCTCGACCAGATCGCCAGCGATGCTGCATGGGAAGCGCGCACCAATTCGGACAATCCGGAAGTCTTGCTCACGCTGATCCAGCACACGCGCGAGCTGTCGCGCCGTTGATCAGCCGCCCAGCTCTGCCTTCAGCTCCCTGACCATGTCGAGATAGGGCGAGTTGGTTTCCGGCTCGCACTTGGCGAGCACGCTTTCGATCGCCTTGCGCGCTTCCTCGGGGCGGTCCTGGTCGGCGAGGAAGCTTGCCAGCGCGTGGGTCGCGTAGAACTCCAGCGCGAGGGCGCCCATCTCTTCGGCGAGGCTGAGGGCATGGGCGAAATCGGCCTCTGCCTCATCGTGCCTGCCGGCTTCCTCGTGGAACCGCCCGCGCACGATTAGCGATTGCGGGCGGATGACGCGTTCCTGAGGATTGGCGTTGAGCGCATCCTCGATGGTCGCCATCGCCTCTTCCGCCTTGCCCTTGCCGTCGAGCGCCATGGCCAGGCGGTTCATGTAGAAGATCATGCCGACGCGCGAATCCGCGGTTACCATCGCGTCGATCGAGCGGCGCATGGATTCGACATTGGCCTGCGCGCTGTCGTCGCGCCCGCCGACCCAGTCGAGCTTCGCCTGCACCAGATGCCCGATATAGGCGAGCCCGTTCTCCTTCGAGATCTTGAGCGCCTTGGCCGAGTAATCGTGGGTCGCGTCGAGATCGAGGTCGAGCGCGCTGAGCGTGCCTGCGAAATGGAGTGAAACCGCCGCCGGGAAGGGCTGGCCGCTTTCCTTCCCCATCTGCACGGCCTGCGCCATCCGCTCCTGCGCGAGATCGGACCGTCCGATCATCCATGCACCGAGCGCGCCGATGCCGATCCCGACGACATCGTCCATCACGTGGCGATGCGCTTCCTCGTTATCCATCGTGCGGCAGAACTCGGCGTAGTCGCGCTCGATATGATTGATCCGGCCGGCGTAGAAATCGGTCTGCAGGCGGGCATTGGTCGCGAAATAGTCGATCCACGGCGGGATATGGCCCTCGTCCATTTCGCGGCCCAGCGCGATGACCCGCTCGGCAATGCGATCCGCCTCGGCATAGTCGCCGGAGGTCAGGACGGCGCGCCACAGCTGCGCTTCCTCGATCACCGCCTTGCGCAGGGTGCCGCTCTGCTTGGCGAGGGCGAGCGCCTTGTTGGCCGCCTCGACCGTGACCGGGTTCGCGTAGCCGAGCGTCTGCTGGAGTGCGCGGTTCAGCGCGCTCCACAAGCGCAGTTCGGAGGCGTTGCGATCGTCGCTTTCCGGCATCCGCTCCAGCGCGGCAAGGCCCTGGCGGAAGTGGCTTACCGCCTCCTTGCAGGCACCGCGACTGTATGCGGCCTGGCCGGCGCTCTCCCAAGCAGCGGCGGCCTTGTCGAAGGCGTCGCCGCGCATCCAGTGCATGGCGAGCACTTCCTGCGCGATATCGGCCTCGCCATTACCCTCGCTCGAGAGGACTTCGGCAGCCTTTAGGTGAAGCGCCTTCTGCCGCTTCTTGGGCAGTGTTTCATAGGCCGCGTCCTGCACCAGCGCATGCTTGAAGCGGTAGCTTGCAAGCGGCGGCGCGCCGCGGCGGAACAGCAGCTGCTCGTCGCACAACCGCGCGAGATGCGCATCGAGCGACGCGGAATCGGCATCGCCGATGCTGGCGAGGATCGACGGCTTGAACTCGCGCCCGATGACTGCCGCGACCTGCAGCAGTTCGCGCGCATCGCCGATCCGGTCCATGCGCGCCGCGAAAAGCTCGCGCAGGGTTGGCGGCATGGCATGTTCCCCGATCTCGCCATTGCCGGATGCGAGCAGGCGCGAGAGTTCCTCGGCGAAAAGCGGCACGCCGTTGGCGCGGTCGAGCACTTTCTGGATGGTTTCGAGATCGGCGGCGGCGCCGGCGGCTTCGGCGACCAGCTGGGCCATCTCGTCGGTGCCGAGCTTGCCGAGCGTGATGCGCGCATGGTGTTCGTCGTCGCTCCACGGCGCTTCGAATTCGGGCCGGGCGGTGCACAGCACCATGATGCGCTCGGTCTGCGCCTGTTCGACGAGCATGTGCACGACTTCGAGCGTCGAAGGGTCGATCCATTGCAGGTCGTCGACCAGCAGCAGCACGGGCTTGCGCTTGGCGAGGATGAAGGCTGCCTCGATGATCGTTGCGAGCAGTTGCGGGCGCTGCTGTTCGTTGGCGATCGTCGTCGGCAGGACGTGGTCGGGCAGGCGCAGCCCGATGCTCGGCGCCAGCAGCGGCAGCAGCTTGGATGGTAGCCCGAGTTGCTCGGACCGCATCTCGAGCCATTCGCCCGCGTGCCCTTCGTGCCCCTCGGCGAGGTTGCGCACCAGCGTGCCGAGCGCGTGGTAGGGCGTGTTGGGATAGAGCGATGCGCCCTGCAGCGTCACCCAGCTATGCTCGCGCTCGCCGATCCAGCGGTGGAATTCCTCGACCAGGCGGGTCTTGCCGATACCCGGCTCGCCGCGCACCAGCACGTGTTGCCCCTCGCCCGCCTCGGTCTTTTTCCAGCGGCTCTTGAGCATCGCGAGCTCTTCCTCGCGTCCGACGAAGCCGTGCAATGCACCGCTTGCCCAGCTGCGCGCCAGTTGGACGCGCTTCTTCGCGCCTTCCACCTGAAACAGGCGGGTCGAGCCGTTCGCGGGACCATCGGCAAGGTCGAATGCCCCGCCGGCCAGTTCGCGCACCGAATCCGTCACCAGCACGCCCGAAGGCGGCGCGGCGGAGCAGGTGCTGGAGGCAACGGTCGCCCCGTCGCCGAACATTTCCGCATCGCCGCCGGCCGATGCTGCGACGAGGACGCTCGCGGTATGGATGCCGCAATGCAGGCTGAGCTCGCCCTCGCAGCCGAGGTTGTTCTCGCAGGCGATCTGCTCGCCGAGCCGGGCGACCTCTATCCCTGCGCGAATGGCGCGCTCGGCTGCGTGTTCCTGGGCGTGGGGATAGCCGAACAGGGCGGAGAGCTCGGGCCCTGACCAGTTCGCAGTGCCGCCCATGTTCTCGATCACCGGCGTGATGCGCGCCTGCAGCGAGGTGACGAATTCGTGCCAGTCTTCCGGATCGAACTGCGAGGCGAGCTGGGTGCCGCCGACCGGCTCTGCAGCGAGGAAGGTGATTTGTCGCCGCTCGCTCTGGCCGTTCCTGGCGGGTGCCTGAGCCGGCGTGGCCGCAGCTTGTTGAAGGTTGGGCTGCGGCTGGGGCGCGGGTTGGGGGATCGGTTGCGGCGGCGCAGGCGTCGAGGTGATGCCTGCCTGCTGCAACTCGCCGCTCAGCATGCCGGGCTGGGCCGGCGCGCTGGCCGGTTGAGCCGCCTTGCCGACATTCAGGAATTCGCGCACGTGATGCAGGAAGGCGGCCCATGCCGGATCGCTCGCATCGCCCTGCCAGTGCGACAGGTCGGGCGTTTGCGTCAGCTCGAACATGATCGGCCGGTCGCACGGCTCGATAGTGCAGGGCACGAAGGTCCCGAAGCGCTGGGCGAGCGTCGCCTCTGCGCGGACCCAGCGCGAATTGACCGAGCGCGGCGACCACAGCACGACCACTGCGCGCGCGGTGCGCAGCGCCTGTTCGGTTACTTCGTCGTAGACTTGCCCGGCCCTGAGCGCGACATCCCACCAAACCGAGTGCCCGGCAGCCTCGAAGGCACGGGCGAAGAGACCGGCAGCCGCCTGGTCCTCCCGATTATAGGAGATGAATATCTCAGCCAAACCTCGCGTCCCCTCGAGGATAAAGTAAGAGTATTACACGAATCTCCAGAGTCGCGCAAAGATAGTTAACCGTGCCTATTAGTTGACCTGCCTCTCGCGACCTTCCCAATAGGGCGCGCGCAATTCGCGCCGGAGAATCTTGCCCGACGGATTGCGCGGCAGGGCTTCGATGAAGTCGACGCTCTTGGGGCATTTGAACCCTGCAATCCGTTCTTTTGCGTAGGAAATTACGCCCTGCTCATCGAGATCGGAGCCGGGCTTCTTGACTACGACCGCCTTGACCGCTTCGCCCCACTTGTCGTCGGGCACGCCAATAATGGCGATATCGGCAATGTCGGGGTGGCCGTAGACCGCGCTTTCCACTTCCGCCGGATAGACGTTCTCGCCGCCGGAGATGATCATGTCCTTGATGCGGTCCTGGATGTAGAGATAGCCTTCCTCGTCGAGGATGCCGGCATCGCCGGTGCGGAACCAGCCGCCCTCGATCATGGCTTTCTCGTTTTCTTCCGGACGGTTCCAGTAGCCGAGCATCACGCTGTCGCCGCGAATGGCGACCTCGCCGATTTCGCCCGGCTGCAGGGGTTTCAGGTCCTCGCCGAGGATCGCGATCTCGGTGCCCGGCAGCGCCTTGCCGGCCGATTTCATGACCTGCTCGCGGCCCTTGATGTTCTCCGGCTTGTGATCTTCCGGCGGCAGGCTGACGACGGTGCCGAAAGTCTCGGTCAGGCCGTAGAGCTGCGCGAAGTCGCACTTCAGCCGGTCGACGCCCTGCTTGAGCAGGTCGAGCGGAATCGGGCTCGCGCCGTAGGTCAGGCCCTTGATGCTCGAGAAATCGGCATTGGCGGCAGCTGGGTGTGCCAGCATCAGGCCGATCGCGGCAGGCACGAGGAAGAGCCATTTGACCCGGTGCGTCTGCACGTCGGCGATCAGCTTTTCCGGATCGAATTCGCGGTGGATGATGAGCTCCTGCCCGCCGAGCGCAGCACCGAGTGCCGTTCCGACGCCCGCGATATGGCCGTAAGGCATGGCGAAGATCATCGTGTCGCCCGGATCGGCGCTGTACCAGTAGATACCGTGCTGATCCATCAGCGGGCGCAGGTGCGTGCCGTTGTGGTTGCTCAGGACCACGCCCTTCGGAAGCCCGGTCGTGCCCGAGGTGTAGAGCTGCAGCAGCGGGTCGTGCGCGTCGACCTGCGTTTCGACCGGGGCATCGGACTGCGCATCGCGCCAATCGGCGAATTCCTGCTCCATCGAGATGATCTTGCCGTCGAAAGTGACGTTGGAGAATTCATCCTCGCGGAACAGTACGGCGGCGCCGGAATCCTTCATGATGAAGTCGACTTCCGCCGGGGCGAGGCGCCAGATGATCGGGATGAAGACCATACCCGCCCGCGCGACGCCGAGGCACAATTCGACGCAGTGGTCCGTGTTCTTGCCGAAATAGGCGACCCGGTCCCCCTTCTTTAGCCCCATTGCGGCCAGGCCGTTGGCGACCTGCGTCGCGTGGCGGTCGTAGTCGCGATAGGTCGTCGTACGCTCGCCGTACCTTAGCGCGACCTGATCGGGGATCTCCTCGGCATGCGTCGCGAGTGCATCCGAATACGTCGGGAAATAACGTCCATCGCCCATTGGGGTCCTCTCCTCATGGCCGAATCAATCGGCTCTCTGTGACAGGAGAGTGGCGGCACTATGACGCGACGTAAAGCTCGGTTTTCAATCGAAACCGTGTTCGAGGAACTGGAGCGCGCAGCCGGCGAGAGTCGCGGTGCCATGGGGCAGGGCGGATTCGTCGACGACCATGCGCGGCGAGTGGATGCTGCAGCACTGTCGCCAGTCCTCGCCTTCCTGCGCCACGCCGAGGAAGAACATCGCTCCGGGCACCTTCTCGAGGACATAGGCGAAGTCCTCCGCGCCCATGATCGGGGCGGGCAGGTCGCGCCAGCTCGCCTCGCCCAGCGCCGACTGCACCACCTTGCGCCCGAGATCGACTGCGCGCTGGTCGCAGATGGTGACGGGGAAGCCTTCGGTCACCGTGACTTCCGCCTCGATGCCATGCGCTGCGGCGATGCCGACTGCCGTCTCGCGCACGAGGCGCTGCAGCGTCTCGCGGTTCTGCGGCGAGAGGGTACGCATCGTGCCCCTCAGCGTTGCGAAATCGGGAATGACGTTGTGCGTGGTGCCTGCCTCCAGCTGGGTGATGGTCAGCACGACCGCATCGGCGGCATTGAACCGGCGGGTGACGAGCGACTGCAATGCGGTGACGATTTCGGCCGCCACCGGGATCGGGTCGCGGCAGTCGTGCGGCATGGAAGCATGCCCACCCTTGCCGCGCACGGTGATGTCGAGCTGGTCGGCAGCCGCCATCAGTGCGCCCGCCTTGCCTGCAACGACGCCGTGCGCTGCATTGGGCATGATGTGGAGCGCGAAAGCTGCATCGGGCAGCGGGTCGACCAGCCCTTCGTCGAGCATGAAGCGCGCGCCGTGATAGCCCTCTTCGCCGGGCTGGAACATGAACTGGATTTCGCCGGCGAACTCGCTCGTCTTGCCGGCAAGCAGCCGGGCTGCCCCGGCCAGCATGGCGGTGTGGGTGTCGTGCCCGCAGGCGTGCATCCGGCCCGGAATGGTCGAGGCGAAATCGAGCCCGGTCTCCTCCGGCATCGGCAATGCGTCCATGTCGCCGCGCAGCAGCACCCGGCGCCCTTCGCGCGCGCCCTTGAGCGTCGCGACCATGCCGGTGGTCGAGCCACCGTCCTTCCATTCGAGCGGCAGGTCGGCGAGCGCCTCGCGTACCTTGGCGCTGGTCAAGGGCGTTTGCAGGCCGATCTCCGGTTCGGCGTGTATCGCGCGCCTCAGCGCCACGATTTGCGGGGAGAGTTGGCGAGCGCTTTCGAGCAGGTCGGGATGCAGCATGCGCCGATACTAGCGCAGGACGCCCGTTCCGGTGCAGAAAAAAGTGTTTTCGCAGCCGCACAACGGCTAAGGCGCGCAGCCATGCACAGCCCCGCCAGCCACCTTTCCGCGCAAGGCGCGTCCGGCGAAGCGCTCGCCGGTCCGACGGTGGGCGTGATCTACAATCCGCGCAGCCACCGCAACCGGGGGCAGGACTTCGATATCGCGGACCGGCCGAACGTCCATTTCGCGCAGCCCTTGCGGCGCGAGGACATTGCGACCGAGCTGGAGGAATTCGCCCGCGCGGGGATCGACTACCTGATCATCAACGGGGGCGACGGCACCGTGCGCGACGTGCTGACCTGCGGCATGCGCGTGTTCGGCGATCGCTGGCCCGCGCTCGCGGTGCTGCCCAAGGGCAAGACCAATGCGCTCAACGTCGACCTCGGCGCGCCTTCGGGCTGGAACCTGACCGATGCAGTCGACGCCTTCGCCAGCGGCAACCGCGTGGTGCGGCGCCCTGTCGTGGTCACGCGGCTCGACGAGCAGGAAACCCCGCTGGTCGGCTTCATCCTCGGCGCGGGCGGCTTCACGCTTGGTATCCAGGCGGGCCAGGATGCGCACCGGCTCGGCGCCTTCGACAGTCTCGCGGTCGGGGTGACGGCAGCCTGGGGCGTGATGCAGGCGCTGTTCGGCAGCGATGCGAACAAGTGGCGACGCGGCGCGAAAATGGACATCCTGCTGGGCGAGAAGCGCGAACCGCTGGCGCATAGCGGGCAAGGCTTCGAAGGTCGCCGCGCGGTCATGCTCGCCTCGACGCTCGAGACCTTCCCGATGGGGCTCAAGCTGTTCGGCAAGTTCCGCGAAGGACTGAAGCTTGCGGTGATGGATCGCCCGGGCCGCAGGCTGCTTGCCGCGCTGCCCAAGACGCTGTTCCTCGGCCCGTCCGAAGGCATGGAGGCCAAGGGCTTCCACCAGCTTGCCACCGACCGGTTCGAACTGGCGATCGAGGACGACTTCATTCTCGACGGCGAGGCATTTCCCGGCGGGCGCTTCGTCGTCGAAAGCGGGCCGCAGCTGCAATTCGTGGTGCCATGAGCGAGACGCTCGAAAGCAGGATTTCAGCGCAGATCGACGCCCCGGTGCGCGAAGAGGTGCGCGCCTTTGCCGAGCGGCTGGCAACGAATGCCGGGGCCGAGGCGGCGCTGTTCTACGGTTCGAACCTGCGCACCGGCGAGCTGGAGGGTGTGCTCGATTTCTACCTCCTGATGCCAGGCAAGCAGGAAGAGCGCATCTGGCCGCGCGTCAGCTATCACGAGTGGGAATACGCAGGCGAAACGCTGCGTGCCAAGGTCGCTACCATGAGCTTCGCGCAATTCGCGAAAGCCGCTGCGGGGGAATCGCGCGACACGACGATCTGGGCACGCTTCGTCCAGCCCAGCGCCCTGGTCTGGCAGCGCGGCGAGGGTGTGCGCGCGCGCGTTCTCGATGCTCTCGGCGGTGCGGCGAAGACAGCGGCGCGCCTTGCCGCCGCGCTCGGCCCTGCCAGCGGGACGGCTGACGATTACTGGCGCGCGCTCTTCCAGGCGACCTACCGTGCGGAATTCCGCGTCGAGAAAGCGGGCCGCGAGGATTCGATCCTCTCGGTCAACGCCGCGCATTTCGACGGGCTGCTACCGCTTGCATGGGAAGCACAGGGGATCGATTTCACGCGCGACGGCGAGCGCCTCTCGCCCGAGATGACGCCCGAGAAGCGCAAGTCGATCATCGCCTGGTGGAATTCGCGCCGCAGGCTCGGCAAATCGCTCAACCTGCTGCGCCTCGCCAAGGCGAGCACGACCTTCGAAGGCGCTGCGCGCTATGCCGCATGGAAGATCGAGCGGCACACCGGCATGGCAATCGAAGTGACGCCGTGGCGCGAGAAGCATCCGCTGCTCGCCGCGCCGGGCGTTCTCTATAAATTGTGGCGTTTCAAGCGCAGCGGCTAGCCGCTTACATGTAGCGCATGGTGATCCCGATCGAGGTCACGCTGTCGCCGACCACGAACTGGGTCTTCTTGTAGCTCGGCTTGCCGAGGTTGAAGATGTTGATGCTGGGGTTGTTCGACATGCCGCCGCCATCCTGGCTGATGTCGGTCTTGCCATTGCCGTTGGCATCGTGACGCACGGCTATGCCATAGGTGCCCGGACCGGGGAGCGGCATGCAGACCGTCATCGAACCCTTTTTGGCAGGAAGCTCGATCCGGTTGATCCAGCGGCCCTTCTCGAGCCAGTCTTCCTTGGTGCCGCGATAGCTCTGCACGCGGATGGTGCCGGTGGCGGATTCGATGCCGCTGATCTGTACCTTCACCGCCGCGCCCGAACTGGCCGAGCAACGCGCTGGATTGTGCGAAATCTTCTGGCGGTACTGCGCGGACGCAGGACCGGCGAGAGCGAGGCCCGCGGTTGCGAGCGCCATGGTCGAATAGCGCAGGAATTTGCTGGTCATGCGATTAGTCTGCCCGATTGTCGGCGCGGCGCAACCCGGTTGCGCGCACCCTGTTAGCCTGTGCGGGTTACCCCATTTGGACGCCGGATTAGCGGTCGAGCAATGAATTGTCGCTGAATTTGCAGGATTACCCGCGTTCAGGCGCAGGCGTCGCGGAAACGATCCGTCCCGCTTCCATCGCGACATGCAGGTCGGCAAGATCGCTCAGCAGCCCGCGGTGGGTGATGACGAGGATCGTGCAGCTTCCGCGCATGCCTTCGATGGCCTTGGCGATCTCCGCTTCGGAAGCATGGTCGAGCGCGCTTGTCGCTTCGTCGAGGATCAGCAGTTCGGGATCGCGCAGCAGCGCGCGGGCGAGCACGATGCGCTGGCGTTCGCCGCCGGAGAAGAACCGCCCTGCATCGCCCGTTTCGGCATCGAGCCCCCCGGGCCGCTCGAGCACGAAACCGGCGTTGGCTCGCGCAAGCGCCGCATGGATCTGTTCGTCGCTCGCCTCGGGAGCCGCCCAGGCGAAATTCTCGCGCAGGGTTCCGGCGAAGAGGACCGGTTCCTGCTGTACATAGGCGACCTTCGCTCGCCAGCCCTTCCGGTCCGCCGGTTCAAGTACCTTGCCGTCGAGCAGCACGTCGCCGCCATCGGGCGCGATGAGGCCGCCGATCACGTCGGCAAGCGTGCTTTTGCCGCAGCCCGAGGGCCCGGTGAGCGCGATGACGCTTCCCGCTGCCGCTTCGAGGCTCGCCGCATCGAGCGCTGGTCGCTCGCCGTCGTGGCGAACCGTGACTTCGCGCAGGGCCAAGCCGTTTCCTAGCGAGTGGGACGTGGCGCTCCGGCCCGTCTCGCCGGCCACCTCCTCATGCGCTTCGGCATCGGCGATGAGGCGCTCGGTCTCGCCCAGCGCAGGCGAGGAGTGGGCGAAGTCCTGCCACTGCTCCTGCAGGCTGCCGATCTGCGGAACGGCACGGGCGAAGATGGCGATCAGCGGCAAGAGCAGCGCGCCTGACACTTCCCACCGGGTCACCGCGAAGAATACGATGGCCGCGAGCACGATGCCGCCGCCAAGCTGCAGTATCAGCCGCGCGAGCCCGGCCTGCAGGATATAGCGCCGCTGCACCTGTCGCATGGCGCGAAAGCCTTCGCTTGCGCGGCGCGAAGCCATGTCCTCGGCGCCGAAGCTCTTCACCACGCGCAGGCTGTCGAGCATCGTCTCGAGATTGCCGAACACCGCCTTGTTGCGCCCGACAAGCGCATTGCCGAGCTCGCCCGCCCGCCGCCGCAGCCCGCGGTAGAGGAACAGGACGAGCGCGCCCGCCGCGGCTCCCGCGAGAGCGAAAGTGGGAGAAATGACGAAAGCGGCAACGGCGACGGCGACGAGGTTGGTCGCGGTCTTGAGTGTGCCGAACAGGGCCGATGCCGCATTCCCCGCCCGGTCGACTGCCGACAGCAGCAGCGAGCGGTTGTCGCTCTGGCGGAGCCTCGAAAGATAGCGCCAGTCCGCCCCGACCAGCGCGCGCACAGCGCGGCCCCGCAAGCCGTCGATCACCGCCATGCGGATGTCGAAGGCGATCAGCCTGTTGGCGAGCTCGCTCAATGCGCGAAGGGCGAGCAGGGCGATGAAGATTGCGAGCAGCACCTCGAGGCCGGGCATCGGGCCGACCCATTGCTCGAAGAACCCTGCCGCGCCGCCGGCCGCGCCGCCGAGCGCTGTATCGACCAGCGGCACGAGCATGAGGAAGCCGACCCCTTCGAGCGCCGCGCCCGCCAGCGTAACGCCCAGCATCGCCCACAGCCGCCAGGGCCGGGCGTAGCGCTTGAGTGTTGGCAGCATGGCGAGCATCGTTACGGGGCGGAATGCCCGCATTTCCGCAGCGCTGTCAAAGGTCGTTGCGCCCTTCGACCACACCTATGAAGCGGGCGGCGAGGATAGCGCGCGGGATGGCGAGCATGCGGGGCCAGTCCTCGTCGATGTCCTGCGAGGGCCGCTCGGGCCAGTCATCGACCAGTCGCTCAACCCGTTCGAGATCGATCACCCGGCTGAGGAACGGATGGTCGCGCATGACCTTCAAGGCCTCGCGATATTCATCCCGACGTTCGCCGAGCTCCACGAGCCAGTCGGCTCCATGCGCGCCGTAGTCCGTGTTGGTCCGCTGCGCTTCGGGCAAGCGACCGAGCGCCATCTGGCGCGCGAGGCTGCGCTCCCCCTCTTCGTCGGTGAAGCTGGCTGTCGGCAGGCCGAGGCAGAACTCGATCAGCGGGCGATAGGCGGTGACGTCGACCGGTGCGAGGCCGTGACGCCAGCCGAGCGCCCATTCGACGTCCGCACCTTCGCCATCCGCAGCATAGTGATCGTGGCGCACGGCTTCCTCGCGGCTGCGCGGGAAGGTCTGGTCGTCCCAGTCGGACTGGCCGCCACGGCCTGCCGCACGGCTGCGCTGGGCGGCCAGCGCCTGTCTGGATAGCGGGGTGAGCAGTGCCAGCATGTCGCCCCGTCCCGGATGGACGAGCGCGCGCAGCCCCTTTCTTGCGCTTGCCGGAAGCTGCGGCAGCACGCTCAGCGCGGCGAACTTGCGCAGCAGCGAGCGATTGTCGCCGGGGCGTGCGGACAATTGCCGCAGCAGGCTCGCCCAGCGCCCATGGCGGAACTTCTCGACATAGGCCCAGCGGCCATCCTGGCTGTAGCTCTGGTTGGCAAGGCCGGCGGTGAAGACCGCGTCGCAGCCGAGCGCCTTAGCCTCGCGGAAGAGCGTATGGAGCGGCGCGATATTGGCGATACCGGGCGCGAACAGGCGCATCGCGCGCAGCAATTCGCGCTCGTCTTCGGCGAGGCGGTCCATGTCGGCGCGGACCTCATGGGCTGCGATCCGCGGGTGCATGGCAGCGAAATCCTGAACCAGCGGCCATTCGTCGCCCATCGAGCCGGGGGCGCACTCGCCGTCCCAGTCCGCGTGCGGGCGGAAGGTGATCGAGGTCAGCGAGTGGTCCGGCGGCAGTTCGTCGAGCAGGGCGCAGGCCGCTAGCGGGGAATCGAGCCCGCCGGACAAAGCAAGTGCGGGGCTGTCGCTGCGCCGCAAGGCATGACGCGCGGCTTGCTGCAGCAGCGTGTAGGCCTGCCCTGCAGCCTCGGATGGAGGCACGCGCTCGCCCGACAGGAAGGTGACGGGATCGTACCAGCGATCGACGCTCCATTCGCCGGGCCGGCACGTCACGACGCTGCCGAGCGGAACGGCGAAGATGTCGCGGTACCAGCCCTTCACCTCGTTATCGCGGAAGTCGTAGGCGAGTTGGTCGACGATGCGGTCGTAATCGAGCTCCGCTTCGGCGCCGCCTGCGAAAAGCAGTTCGAGCCGGGGCGCCGCGATCATGCGCCGCGCATCGTTCGTGAAATGAAGAGGCGGAGCGTCCCATGGCGACCTTGCCAGCCGGACCGATCCATCGGCGAGTAGCGCGATGGCGGCATAATTGCCGACGATATGGGCATCGGCATCCGGGCCGTAGCGCGTCAGGGCCTGCGCGTAGGTCTCCGCCGCACTGCCAGCGCGAATGTCCGCCGCCTCGTCGATTGCACCGAGGACGACGACGTGCCGCGCAAACGAACCCTCCAGACATTCGGACCGCGAGGCGAGTCTACCGGACGCGAGCCATCCGTACTCTTCCTGCCGCACACCAGCGAGCAGCGAAAATCGCGCCGTCAGCGAGCGGAGCCAGCGATCATCCTGTGATTGGTTCGCCCAGCCATGCAGCGCAGCGATCAGGCCGGGCAAGGCGTCTGCCTGCCTTCGAGCGGACTCAGGACTTGCGGTTGCCGGCATCCTGGAGAACCGGCACCGGCTTGCCCGCGACATCGGCGATCGAGCCGATACGCTTGAGTGCCGGGGTGTCCCATGCCGGTTTCGCGGTGTTCTGCGTCCTGGTCATCGCCGCGCTCGTAAAGCCGTTCGCCCGAAACGGCAATCATTTACGGCGTCTTGCCGGTGGATTCCCGCGCTAGATCAGGACTTGCGGTTGTTGTGGGCTTGTCGGAACGGGACCGGCTTGCCCGCGACATCGGCGATCGAGCCGATGGCCTTGAGTACCGGTGTGCGCCATTGCGGTTTGTGGGTATTTCGCGTCGTCCTCATCGCGGCCTCCAGTGTTTGCATGAGCCGTGGCCCAGCCAAGTCCTGTCGCGCCAGTATAGAGAATCGCCCCCAAGCGAGCAAACCGGCGCGGTCAGCTTTCGATCAGCCCCGCTTCGCGCGAATCTGCCAGGAACTTGGCGAGATCGGCTCGCAGAACCTCCTCTTCGACCTCGAACTCGTCAGTGAGGGCGTCGACCAGGTCGCTTTCGTCCATCCCTGCCTCGAGCTTCTCCCAGATCGCCCGGGCGGTGCCGGACAGCGAGAACATCTCGCCGCTTTCGAGGCTGACGATGATGGTCTCGTCGTCGACATCGGTCTCGATGATATCGCTCGCAGCTTTGCGGATCATGGCCATGCAGCCACCCTATAACGCAGCTTCTTCCATGGCCATGCCGCCGAGGGGCCGTGCGATGTGGAAAAGGCCACGGGCGCCGCTTGTTGTCGCGAGTCGCGGGGCCTACTCGGGAATGGACCCAAACTCAGACCCGAAAAGCGCATGGCTCGCCCGCTCATTTCCCCATCGATACTCTCGGCCGACTTCGCGAAGCTGGGCGAGGAAGTGCGCGCGATCGACGAGGCCGGCGCGGACTGGATCCATGTCGACGTGATGGACGGGCATTATGTGCCCAACATCACTATCGGCCCGGCGGTCGTGAAGGCGCTTCGCCCGCACACCGACAAGACCTTCGACGTCCACCTGATGATCGCGCCGATCGACCCCTATCTCGAGGCGTTTGCAGATGCGGGTGCGGACATCATCACCGTCCATCCGGAGGCCGGCCCGCACATCCACCGCACGCTGCAGGCGATCCGCGGGCTGGGCAAGAAGGCGGGCGTGGTGCTCAATCCGGGCACACCGGTCGAGGTGCTCGACAACCTCATGGACCTTGCCGACCTCATCCTCGTGATGAGCGTCAATCCCGGGTTCGGCGGGCAGAGCTTCATCGACAGCCAGCTCGCCAAGGTCGAGGCGATCCGCAAGCGCATCGACGAGACGGGCCGCGCAATCCATCTCGAAGTCGATGGCGGGGTCAATCCCGATACGGCGCGGCTGTGCGTCGATGCCGGAGCCGACGTGCTGGTTGCGGGTAGCGCGACCTTCAAGGGCGGCCCATCGCAATATGCCGCCAATATCGCGGCCCTGAGGGGAGAAGGCTGATGGTGGACGCGGCGTCCTCGAGCATGACGCCGGCCCGCCATGCGCCCGACGTCGACGAGCCGGAACTAGCGCTTGACGAAGAGCGGCCCGCCAAGGCGATACCGCTCAAGAAACCGAGCGCTGCCGAGGACGAGGAGCCGCTGGTCGCGGGCGAAAGCGCTGCGCATTCCTCGCGCCGCGAGACGCTCGAACCTGGGCGCTCGCTGGTCATCTCCGATTTCGCGCCGCCCTCGCACGGGCTGAGCGACCGGCTGGTGCGCTTCGCCTACGGCATCGGGGTTCCGCCCTCCACGCTCGCCAAGCCCTTCGCCAAGCCATCGCGCCCACGCCTGCTGGCGGCGGTCGAGCCGGGCTGCATGGGCGATCGCTCGGCCGGGATGGCGCTGCGGGCCGGGCATTTCCTCGTCTACGGCGTCAAGGCGCCGATCGCGCAGATGGATTTCTCCTCCAGCGTGCACCTGACGCCGCCGTTCGAGCGGGTGATCCACGGCTTTACCTGGCTTGCCGACCTCGCTGCCGCGGGGCCGCGCGAGCAGGTCGCGCCGACCGCGAGCCGGATCATGCAGGCCTGGCTCGATGCGAGCGAGAAGCCGGGCAAGGGGCCGGCCTGGAAGGTCGAGCATGTCGGGCACCGCCTGCTCGGCTGGCTCGTCCACGCGCCGCTGATACTGTCTACTGCGACCGACAAGGAGCGCGGCGCGCGGCTAGAGGCGATCACGAAAACCGCGCGCTGGCTCGACCGCAATGTGAAGGATGCGGGCGACCGCCTTGGCGAAATGGCCGGCTGGTGCGCTATCGTGGCTGCCGGCTTGCTGCTGCCCGAGGGGCGCCCCCGGCAGATTTTCGGCGAGGCGGGGCTGCTGCGCTGCCTCGGCGAGCTGGTGGCCGACGATGGCGGAGCACTTTCGCGCAGCCCGCTGGCGCAGATGGACGCGATCGCGCTGCTGGTCGATTTGCGCGCCTGCTACGCCGCGCGCGAAAAGGACATGCCCGAAGCCTTCGAAGGGATGCTGCAACTGCTCGTCCCGCCGCTGCTTAATCTCGTCCATTCCGATGGCGCTCTGGGCAGCTGGCAGGGTGCAGGAGCCGTGAGGCACGACCGGCTGGCCGCCCTGGTCGATGCGAGCGGCGTGCGTGCCCGACCGCTCAAGGATGTGCGGCAGTGGGGCTACCAGCGCGTGCTGGCGAACAAGTCGACGCTGTTGTTCGATGCCGCGCCGCCGCCGCTGCAGCGCCATGCGCGGTTCGGCTGCGCTTCGACGCTGGCGTTCGAATTCTGCCCGCAGGGTCAGCGCCTGATCGTCAATTGCGGCGGGTCCGCCTTTGCCGGAGGCCAGGTGCCGGCGCGGATCGAGCAGGGCCTGCGCGCATCGGCTGCGCACTCGACCCTCGTGCTCGACGATGCGAATTCGACTGCGGTGCATATCAACGGGCGGCTCGGCGCAGGCGTCAACGAGGTCGAGGTCGACCGCAAGACGCTGAAGACGCCGCAGGGCATCGTCACCCGCCTCGAAGCGAGCCACGACGGTTATGCCGCGCGATACGGCCTGCTTCATCGCCGGGTGCTGATGCTTCGCGAGGATGGCTCCGAACTGCGCGGCGAGGACCTGCTACTGCCTGCGGGCAAGCGCGGCAAGCGGGGCAAGATTGGTTATGCGATCCGCTTCCACATGGGCCGCGGGGTCGAGCTGCGGCTGGCCGAGGACAAGCGCGGCGCGGGCATGGCGCTGCCCGACGGCAGCTATTGGCAATTCCGCATCTCGGGCGAATCCGGCGATGCGAAAGTCGCGATCGAGGAAAGCATGTGGGTCGACGGCAATGGCCGCCCGCAGCCGATCCAGCAAATCGTGATCCAGGGAATGACATCACGCAGCGGAGGCAATTTCTCCTGGCTGTTCAAGAAAATGGGGTAACGCCGCGATGGGCGAAGTAACGATCAAGCGGGCACTGCTCTCGGTGTCCGACAAGACCGGATTGGTGGAACTCGGCAAGGCTCTTGGCGCGCGCGGAGTGGAGCTGGTGTCGACCGGCGGGACCGCCAAGGCACTGCGCGAAGCTGGCCTCGACGTGCGCGACGTCTCCGATCTGACCGGTTTCCCGGAAATGATGGATGGCCGGGTGAAGACGCTTCACCCGATGGTCCATGGCGGGCTGCTCGCCGTGCGCGACAATCCCGACCATGCCGCCGCGATGGAAGAGCATGCGATCGGCGCAATCGACCTCGTGGTGGTCAATCTCTACCCCTTCGAGGCGACCGTGATGCGCGGGGCCGAGCGCCCCGAAGTGATCGAGAACATCGACATCGGCGGGCCGAGCATGGTCCGCTCTGCTGCCAAGAACCACCAGTTCGTCACCATCGTGACCGATCCCGGCGACTACGAAGAACTGCTCGGCGAACTCGAGGCGACCGGCGCGACCACGCTCGAATTCCGCCGCAAATGCGCTGCCAAGGCTTTCGCCGCGACTGCCGCCTACGACAGCATGATCAGCCAGTGGTTCGCCTTCGCCGACCAGGGCCAGATGTTCCCCGACTTCCTCGCGGTGAACGGCAACCGGGTGACCGAGCTGCGCTATGGCGAGAACCCGCACCAGAAGGCCGCGCTCTACACGCCGAGCGGGCCTCACGGACGCGGCATTGCGCAGGCCGAACAGCTCCAGGGCAAGGAGCTGAGCTACAATAATTACAACGACGCCGACGCAGCGCTCGAGCTGTGCGCGGAATTCGCGGGTGGCGATCCGGCGGTGGTCATCGTCAAGCATGCCAACCCCTGCGGCGTCGCGCAGCGCGGCTCGCTGCTCGAAGCGTGGGAAGAGGCCCTCGCCTGCGATAGCGTTTCCGCCTTCGGCGGCATCGTCGCGGTCAATACCGAGCTCGACGGAGCAACTGCCGAAGCGATCGCCAAGATCTTCACCGAAGTGGTCATTGCCCCGTCGGTCAGCGATGCGGCGCGCGAGATCTTCGCCAAGA
This sequence comes from Erythrobacter sp. HKB08, assembly GCF_004114695.1. NCBI lineage: Bacteria > Pseudomonadati > Pseudomonadota > Alphaproteobacteria > Sphingomonadales > Erythrobacteraceae > Erythrobacter > Erythrobacter sp. HKB08. The sequence continues at coordinate 412,173 of NZ_CP035310.1, read as the reverse complement.
AGAAGAACCTGCGCCTGCTCGTCACCGGCGATCTGCCCGACCCGCGCCGCGGCGGGTTGATGGTCAAGCCGATCACTGGCGGACTGCTGGTACAGAGCCGCGACAACGGCGCGATCACCACCGAGGAGCTCAAGGTCGTCACCGAGCGCGAGCCGACCGAGCAGGAACTCAAGGACTGCCTGTTCGCCTGGACCGTTGCGCGTCACGTCAAGTCGAACGCCATCGTCTATGCCAAGGACGGCGCGACGGCAGGCATTGGCGCAGGCCAGATGAACCGCCGCGACAGCTCGCGCATCGCCGCCATGAAGGCAGCCGAAGCGGCCGAGACCTATGGCTGGGACACGCCGCGCACGAAAGGCAGCGCGGTCGCTTCCGATGCCTTCTTCCCCTTCGCCGACGGCCTGCTCGCCGCCGCCGAAGCGGGCGCCACGGCGATCATCCAGCCGGGCGGTTCGATCCGCGACGACGAGGTAATCGCCGCAGCGAACGAGAAAGGCCTCGCGATGGTCTTCACCGGGATGCGGCACTTCCGCCACTAGACTTCCGCCACCAGGGCATTCGCCCGCCTGCATCCGGCAGCGCGCTTCTTTCGTATATACAGGTGTAACCGGTCGACGCCCCGCGGCGAATGACCGGGAGACGACATGTCATTCACCCGATGGAAAGAGGTCGAGCGCTAAATGATCTCTCGAACGAACAAAACGAATCGGAACCATGAGCTTTTTGAAATCCGACCTGACGCGCAATTTCGCCATCGGCTTCGCAGCCGGGGCGCTGATGCTGCTGTTCCAGATCGGGCCGGACATGGCGCAGGCCGCGCTTCCCGAAGCGGCAGCGCAAACCGCGCGATGAAGCGCCTTTTCGGTGCGCTCGTTCCCTTTGCATTGCTGACCGCTTCCTGTGCCGAGCCGGCGCAGGCACTCGAACGCCCGGTCGCCGCACCCGCAGCCAAGCGCTTCGCTAATGAAGGCATGGGCCTCAAGACCGCTGTCTTCGCGGGCGGCTGCTTCTGGGGCGTCGAAGCCGTTTTCAGCCATGTGAAAGGCGTGAAGAGCGCGGTCTCCGGCTATCACGGCGGGAAATCCTCGACCGCGAAATACGATCTCGTCAGCAGCGGGCTCACCAACCATGTCGAGGCGGTTCGCATCACCTACGACCCCAAGGTCGTGCGTTATGACGAGCTCTTGCGCATCTTCTTCTCGGTCGTCGCCGACCCGACGCTCAAAAACCGGCAGGGTCCGGATCGCGGGGCGCATTACAATGCCGAGCTGATCCCGGTGAACGCCGAGCAGCGCAAGGTTGCCGCCGCTTACCTCAAGCAGATGGAAGCGTCGGGCAAATGGTCGCGGCCCATCGTGACCACGGTCGAAAGCTACCGCGCCTTCTATCCGGCGGAGGACTATCACCAGGATTTCGCGGCGAAGAACCCGCGCCACGGCTACATCCTGCGGTGGGACAAGCCCAAGGTGAACGCGCTCAAGCGGATGTATCCCTCGCATTATCGTAGCAGCTTCCTGCGCGACGGGTGACGCGAGATTGGCGTTGCGCCAATGGCTCGCTATATCCGGCGCATGGGCGGTCACGATCACAAGCACCACGAACATTCGGGCGACAACCTCGTCGATGCCGCGCGCGCGGCGCTGACCGGGGCGGGCGAGCAGTGGACCGGCCTTCGCGCCGATGTCTTCACCGAGCTTGCCCGGCACGACAAGCCGGCCTCGGCCTATGATATCGCCGACAACCTGTCGCGGTCTCGCGGCAAGCGCGTTGCGCCCAACAGCGTCTATCGTATCCTCGATCTGTTCGTGACGAACAATCTCGCGCTGCGGGTCGAGAGCGCGAATGCCTATCTCGCCAACAGCCATCCGGGCTGCCTGCACGACTGCATCTTCCTCGTATGCGACAAATGCGGCGAGGCGACCCATGTCGACCAGGACGAGATCGCCCGATCGGTCCGCAGCGTCGCGCAGGATTGCAGCTTCAAGGCCGAGCGGCCGATCATCGAAGTCAGGGGTCTCTGCGCCGCGTGCAGCTAGGCGAGGCCATCGGGCTCGGCGAGGGGGAAAGCCGGGCCGGGAAGCGCAAGGGGCTTATCGCCGCCTGCCTGATCCTGCTCGCGAGCCTCGTTCCGCCGCTCGTTTCGCCCGGCCTCCCGCCGCTCTCCAGTGTCGAGCGGCTTGCGCACGATATCTACGCCTACCTGCTCGCACCGACGTCCAGCCAGCGCGATCCGGATATCGCCCTGCTGCTCTACGACGATGCGACTGCGCGGGTTTCGCAAAAGACCAGCCCGATCGACCGGCAGGTGCTCGCCAATGCGATCCGCGCGGCGGACGAGGGCGGGGCGAAGATGATCGGGATCGATTTCTTCTTCGCCCAGCCGACCGACGACGAAGACGTGCTGACAGAGGCGCTGGCAAGCAGCAAGACGCCCATCGTCATGCTCTACGCCGATCCCAAGCGCGACGGCGGAGGGTTCTGGAGCCCTTCGATCGCGAGTGAATCCGCCGCGCACCAGGATCTCATCTGGCGCAAGATCGCGGGCGGCGACGTGACGCGCAGCTCGCCGATGATCGGGACCGACGAGGCGAATGTCGCACGCCGCTGGCCCCGGCGTGACGGGGCAGTGGAAGACGCGGTAGCGCAGATCCCGCTTTCGGCCGCAGTTGCAGGGATGGAGGAAGAGGGCTTCGCCTACGAGGGCTCGATAAGCTTCACGCGCTATGTGCCCGATGCCGAAGCCGGTTCGCCTCCGGGCAGCGAGGCGGCGGGGGTCTTTCCCGATTTCTCCATGTCGGCCTTCCAATCGCCGGAAGCAGCCGCGCGGATGGGGCCGCTCTTCCGAGACAAATACGTGCTGATCGGGCTCGGCATCTTCAACGCCGACCGCTTCGCGACCCCGATCACGCGCATCGCGGGCGAGGACGAGATTCCCGGTGTCGCCGTGCACGCGCACATGCTGCGACAGGCGCTGGACGGCGATTTCCCCGCTCCATTGCCGTGGTGGCTGGCCCTGTTCGTCGCCCTCCTGCTCGCGCTCGCCGGTGCGGTGACGGGAACGCGCGACCGTTCCTCGACGCTGTTCGCTCTTGCGACGGTCGGACTGCTCGCACTCTGGGCGAGCCTCGCGCCTCTTCTACGCTGGGCCGGTTTCGACCTCTTGAGCATCCCGGTCTTCGGCTGGCTCCTGACGCTCGGCATTGCGCTCGGCGGGTTCAGCTACCTTGCCGGGGCGCGCACGTCGCGCGAACGGCGCTTCGCTCGCGGCGCGCTCGGCAAGTACCTGCCGGCGACGGTCGCGCAGGAAATCCTCGCCGATCCCGAGAAGCTGGAACTCAAGGGCGAGGAGCGCGAGCTCTTCATGCTCTTCACCGATCTCGAAGGCTTCACCCGGATCAGCCACAACCAGCAGCCGCAAACGACCGCGGAAATCCTCAACCGCTACCTCGACGAGATGAGCGAGGTGATCCTGCGACACGAGGGCACGATCGACAAATTCGTCGGCGATGCGATCGTCGCCTTCTGGGGCGCGCCGATCGGCAAGCCCGAGGACGCGAAGAATGCCGTCGCCTGCGCGCTTGCGCTGCATGAGAAGGCGGAGGCTTTTCGTGCCGAAGTGGCAAAGCAGGGCGAGCAGCTCGGCCGCACGCGCATTGGCCTGCATTGCGGCAAGGTGATCGTCGGCAATTTCGGTGGTCGCCAGCGCATCCAGTACACCGCGCTCGGCGATGCGATGAATACTGCCGCGCGGCTCGAAGGCGCGAACAAGTATCTCGGTTCGCACATCCTGGTGAGCGAGAGCGTGCGCAAGGCCGCGTCGCATTTCGCCTATATGCCGCTCGGCAGCATCGTCATGTCGGGTGTCGATACGCCGATCCCGGTCTACCAGCCCGTGGGGACAGAGCAGCGCGACAGGGCCGAGGCAGTGGCGGCAGCGCTTGCGGAAGGCCTGGCCGGGCGGGAGAAACTGGCCGCCCTGTCGGCGAAGGATCCGGCAATCGCGTCACTGGTCGAGCGGTGGGAAACAGTCGGCAAGGGGGAGGCCTATGTCTTGGGTTCGAAATAGCGCGATTGCGCTCGCGCCTTGTGCGCTCGCTGCCTGCGCTACGCCGGTCGTTACCCAGCCCGATGCCGATGGAATGGTCGGTGCGCCGATTTCCTCGGTCAAACCGCTCGATGATGTGCAGGTAGCGATCCTCGATGCTTCGCGCGGCGCGCGCGATCGTTACCCGGCGGGCGAGAGCTTTCCGGTTTCGCAACTGTTCTGCCTGGAGGAGGACGAATTCCTCGTCGTTGCGGCGCAGGAAGTCGAGCGAACGCTCACCGGGCCGACCTGCCAATATGTCGATGTGTTGAGCGAGGAGGAGATCGAGCGTCGCAATGCTCGGATAGTGGGAGGCTCGATGAGCGCCGAAGAAGCTGCCGCGCGTGCGAGGGAGCGTGAAGAGGCCCGTCGCTCCCAGCGAAGGGTTGAACGCCGTCCGCCACCTCCGCCCAAGCAGATGTTCGTCCTGCGCGGATCGCCGGCCGCGCTGGCATGGTATCCGCTCGGCACGCGCGTGCGGGTCGACGGGCGAGTGTGCCTTCCGCCCTTCTCCGGCTCGGTCACTTTCCAGCGCGAGGACGGCGGTCTCGTCACCGTCGAAGGCGGCACTTGCCGGGCGAAACAGGAGGATGTTCGCATCGACGGGCAAGGACCGGGAGGCGGCGACGGCCCGTAGCGCGTGCGAGTAAGCCGTTGAGCAGCCACGCGGGTTTGTGGCATGATGCGACCGGGTCGCCGCACGAAATGAATTCAAGGGGGTGCGGTTTTGGCAAGCGAAAGAAGCAGGCAGGCAGTCAGGAACATCGCCTTCGTCTTCGTGGCGGTCGCGAGCCTTGCCGGCTGCCAGTCCGCATATGATGCGCCGATGGCCGAAGCTGCTGCCCCGCCACCGCCACCTCCGCCGCCTCCGCCGCCTCCGCCACCGCGTGCAGCCCCGGCTCCGATGCCCGAGATGTTCGTCATTCGCGGTTCGGACAATGCGCTCGTCTGGTACCCGATGGGGCGCGTGGTCCCGGTCAATGCCCGCATCTGCCTGCCGGCAGGGGCGCGCTTCCTCACTTTCCAGCGCTCGGACGGGGGGACGGTCACTTACGGCGGGGGCGGCTGCAACAAGGTCATCGAGGAGCCGCGCCGCAATGGCGAGGAAGCCGGCGCGGGGAGCGGTCCGTGACGACCTGGCGTGCTCTCGCCCTGGCCGGCCTGCCCGGCATGCTCGCTTTCGCAGCACCTGCTTCGGCGCAGGACGAGGAGGTGCCTGAAACCGACGTACCCGAAGCCGAGGCCGCCGAACCGGTCGAGCTCACCGACGAGGAACTCGCCGCCCTGCCACCCAGCGGGCCGAGCCTCGTCGCGATCGACGGTTCGCCCTGGGGCAAGAGCCTCTATCCAAGGGGCTTCACCCTGCCCGAAACCGCGATAGTCTGCCTCGAGGATGCGGGCGATTTCGTCGTCTTCGGACGCAAGCGCGAGAGCGCCGACGAAAAGCCCGAAGCGCTGCTGTTTTCGGGCGAGGGCTGCATGGCTGCCCCACCACGCGGGGGCGAAGAGCCGGCCGAGGAACCCGAAGAGGAAACCCTTCCGCCGATACCCGAAGCAATCGCCTTCGATCCCGACGAGCTGATTATCGCCGCGTCGACCGGACCCGATGCGCCGCGCTTCCCTGCCGGGACGAAAATCGTCGCCGCGACCAGGATCTGCCTTGAAGAGGGCAGCCGCGTGTCGCTCTTTACCGGAGCGATCGTCCGAACGATCGAGGGCGCGGAGTGCCAGATCGCCGGCATCCGGGGTGTCTCGACGCGCAGCGCTTTCGCCAACCTCACCAGCAAGAACCGCCGCGTGCGAACAGGCTCGGTCCGTAGCGCATCAACATCCCCGCGCGAGACCTACATGATCGTCATTCGCGGATCGGAGGTGGCGCGCCGGTTCTACCCGCTGGGCAGCCGCGTGCGGACCGGAGGGCGCATCTGCCTGCCGCCGTCCAGCGGCTTCCTCACTTTCCAGCGCGAAGAGGGCGGAACGCTCACCTATGGCGAGGACGGCTGCAACCGCGCAATCGCCGAGCCTGCCGCTTCCGACCAGTCGGCGGGCGCGGGCAGCGGTCCGTGACGCTTCTTGCCTAATTCGCAAGAGCTTCCAGCCGGAATCGACAAGCGTGAAGGGTGAGGCTAGAGCCTGAATCCATGTCCCAGCCCCCCAAGACTCCTCTTCTTGATACCGTCGAATATCCGGCGGATCTCCGCAAGCTGGATAAGAGCCAGCTTCGCCAGTTCGCCGACGAGCTTCGCGCCGAAATGATCGATGCGGTCAGCACGTCCGGCGGCCACCTCGGATCCGGCCTCGGCGTGGTCGAGCTGACCACTGCGATCCACTATGTGTTCAACACGCCCGACGACAAGCTGATCTGGGACGTGGGCCACCAGTGCTACCCGCACAAGATCATCACCGGGCGGCGCGACCGCATCCGTACGTTGCGCCAGGGCGGCGGCCTGTCCGGCTTCACCAAGCGCGCGGAAAGCGAATACGACCCGTTCGGCGCGGCGCATTCCTCGACCTCGATTTCGGCGGCGCTCGGCTTTGCCATCGCCAACAAGCTCAACGACCAGCCGGGCCGCGGCATTGCGGTGATCGGCGACGGCGCGATGAGCGCCGGCATGGCCTATGAGGCGATGAACAACGCCGAACAGGCGGGCAATCGCCTGATCGTCATCCTCAACGACAACGACATGTCGATCGCCCCGCCGGTCGGCGGCCTGTCGGCCTATCTCGCGCGCACCGTGTCATCGAGCGAATATCTCGGCCTGCGCAACCTCGCCTCGAAGGTCACCTCCAAGCTTTCGCGCCGCGTGCACAAGGCAGTCGGCAAGGCGGAGGAATATACCCGCGGCATGGCGATGGGCGGCACGCTGTTCGAGGAGCTCGGCTTCTACTACGTCGGCCCGATCGACGGGCACAATCTCGACCACCTGATCCCGGTGCTCGAGAACGTCCGCGACAGCGAGCAGGGTCCGGTCCTGATCCATGTCGTGACCGTCAAGGGCAAGGGCTACGAGCCCGCCGAACAGAGCGCCGACAAGTATCACGGCGTTGCCAAGTTCGACGTCATCACTGGCGAGCAGAAGAAGTCCAAGGGCGGCCCGCCGAACTACCAGAACGTGTTCGGCGACACGCTCGCCAAGCTGGCCGAAACCGACAAGCGCATCTGCGCCATCACCGCCGCCATGCCAAGCGGTACGGGCGTCGACCGCTTCGCCAAGGCGCATCCCGAACGCAGCTTCGACGTCGGCATTGCCGAACAGCATGGCGTCACCTTCGCCGCCGGTCTTGCCGCGCAGGGCATGCGCCCCTTCGCGGCGATCTATTCGACCTTCCTCCAGCGCGCCTACGACCAGGTAGTGCACGATGTCGCGATCCAGAACCTGCCCGTTCGCTTCGCGATCGACCGCGCAGGCCTCGTCGGGGCAGACGGCTGCACCCACGCCGGCGCGTTCGACATCACCTATCTCGCGACGCTGCCCAACATGGTCGTGATGGCCGCCGCCGACGAGGCGGAACTGGCGCACATGACCTACACCGCCGCCGAATATGACGACGGGCCCATCGCCTTCCGCTATCCGCGCGGCGCGGGCACTGGGGTCGAAATCCCGGAGAAGCTCGAGAAGCTCGAGATCGGCAAGGGCCGCATCGTGCGCGAAGGGAGCAAGGTCGCGATCCTCTCGCTCGGCGCGCGGCTGGAAGAGGCCAAGAAGGCCGCCGACCAGCTCGAAGCGAAGGGCCTCTCGACCACGGTTGCCGACATGCGCTTCGCCAAGCCGCTCGACACCGCGTTGATCGAGAAGCTCATGCGCAGCCACGAAGTCGTCGTGACGGTCGAGGAAGGCGCCATCGGCGGCCTCGGCGCCCATGTGCTGACTTTCGCGAGCGACGAGGGCCTGACCGATGCCGGTCTCAAGATCCGCACCATGCGCCTGCCCGACATCTTCCAGGACCAGGATTCGCCGGAAAAGCAGTATGACGAGGCCGGGCTGAACGCCCCGCAGATCGTCGACACGGTGCTGAAGGCGCTGCGCCACAACAGCACCGGCGTGGAAGAAGCGCGGGCCTAACCGCCCAGGCTTCGCTCAGTCCTCCGCCTCGGCTTCGGCCTTGGCGTAGGCGAGCAGGTGCAGCTCGCGCTTGGCGACCCAATAGGCATAGACGAGGCCTGCGACGAGCAGCACGCCGCTGCCGTTCGAGGCGAATGGCATCTGGTACATTGCGGCAACGATGATCAGAGCGATCGTTACGAATGTGAGGCCAATACTGAGTTTCGACATCGTGGTTCCACCACCCGATCGTTTTGCGAGCCCGGCCTCGAATTAGCCGCTGCCGGGTCATCAATCCCTTTCGCAGGACTGTTAATTTCGTCCTATCGGGCGGCGGTGCTGGGCCGGAAGAACGGCAGGAAACCGCCGGTTTGCTCGTCTCGGACCGCGGTTAACCGGCTTGAAGCTATCGGCAGGGGTGACGCGGGGAAGAGCGGCTGGCACAAGCGCAGGCGAAAGGAAACCTCACGCCCATGTCGCTTCTCACGATCGAAAAATCCGGCCACGTCACCACGCTGACGCTCAATCGTCCCGAGAGCATGAACCCGCTCGGTGCAGCCGGAGACGGCGATGCCTTTGTCGAGGCATGCGACGCAATCAATTCAGACATGGACGTGCGCTGCGTGATCCTGACCGGTGCGGGTCGCGCCTTCTCTGCGGGCGGCGACATCAAGGCGATGAAGGAGAGGACCGGCAATTTCGGCGGCACGGCTCCTGCCATCGCCGACGGATACCGCAACAACATCCACCGCATCCTGCGGGCGCTCTACGGCCTGCGCGTACCGCTGATTGCGGCGGTCAACGGGCCTGCGATCGGTCTTGGCTGCGACCTCGCCTGCCTTGCCGACATGCGTATCGCGAGCGGACGCGCGAAGTTCGGCGTTACCTTCCTAAAGCTCGGCATCATTCCGGGCGATGGCGGCACCTGGATCCTGCCGCGCATCATCGGCGAGGCGCGCGCTTCGGAGTTGTTCTACACTGGGGACGTGATCGACCCGGCAACGGCGCTCGACTGGGGCCTCGTCAGCCGGGTGGTCGAACCCGAAGCGCTGATGGACGAGGCTAATGCCCTCGCGGCGAAGGTTGCGAAGATGCCGCCCCACGCACTGCGCCAGGCGAAGAACCTGCTGCGCCAGGGCCGGCACACGAGCTACGACACCGCGCTCGAGATGGCAGCCAATGCCCAGGCGCTGATGCATGTGACGGACGACCACATGGAAGGCGTCGACGCGCTGCTCGAAAAACGCGCGCCGGTCTTCAAGGGCGAGTAGCTATCGGCGGCTAGAGCCAGCGCCAGATGCCCGCTTCCCAGCCGCCGAGCGGGATATGCGCCCAGCTGATCCCGAGCCACAGCGCGATGCCGCCGACCAGCGGGAAGATGCCGACCGTGGGCAGGCTCGCCCAGCGCGGCCAGTAGCTCGTCCGGCTCTCCCATTCCTGCCAGGCCTCGCCCATCAGCGCTTCCTTCTTGCGGTCCTGCAGCCGCGCGCCGACCAGCGCGAGGACCAGGATCGCACCCGCGACGACGAGGGTGCGGGCGGTCGGCGCTGCGACGATGTGGCTGATCGCCCACAGGCCGAAGCCCCACATCATCGGATGACGCGTTACCTTGAAGACGCCCGCCGGTTCGGCGCGCGCCGCTTTCTCCGCGCCCGGTGCGGGCAGGGCGGGATTGCCGACGAGCGAGCCGGCGAAGAGGATCATCGCGACGAGCGTCAGGAGGCTCGCGATTGCCCAGCTGACATCGTCGAAGCCCGGCCAGAGCGGCGGAGCGCCTGCTCCGACGGCTTTGAAGGCGAAATACATCCACGCCATGCAGGCCGCGCTGACGAGCGAATAGACGCCCATGAAGCCGCCTTCGCCGAGCACGCGGACCATCCCTGCGCGCAAGGGATGCGACATGGCGAAATGCGAACCGACGAAAGCGATGCTCGCGGCAATGAGCGAAATGAGTGCGTCCGACATGCGAAACTCCCCCGACCCGACCCGTCGGATAGGAGTGTTCCGCAAGCGAAGGAGGCTGGCAAGCCCCCTCGCGGTGTCAGCTGCCCTCGATACCGATCAGTTCGACCTTGAAGATCAGCGTCGCGCCGCCCGGGATCGGGCCCTTGCCCTGCGTCCCGTAGCCGAGGCTGGCGGGCACCGCGATTTCGATCGTGTCGCCGACCGACATCTCCGGGATCGCCATCTGCCAAGCCTTGATGAGTCGCCCGAGTGGGAAGGTCGCCGGCGCGCCGCGCTCGTAGGAGCTGTCGAAGCCCGATCCGTCGACGAAGGTCCCGGCGTAATGCACCGTGACCGTGTCGGCGACCGTCGGGCTGGGCCCGGTGCCGTCGCCGGCAATGCGCCGCCACAGAAGGCCGTCTTCGAGGCCGTACCATTCGTCGCTCGCCGCGCGCTCTGCCAGTGCGGCCTGCTGCGCATTGTGCCAGGCGAGATCCTGCGAGCGGTCGACCGGCGCGTCCTGCGCTGCCAGCGGCGCGCTCGCGGCAAATGCCGCTGCGGCTGCCAGCAGCGCGCGCTTCGCGGGAAGGCGGCTCACCAGTCGTAGGCCTTGGGCAGGTCGCTCTCGTCGAGATCGCGGTAACGGTCGCGCAGGCGCGTCTGGTGGTTGACCAGCGGCTGCTCGATGCCGTCGATGAACACGCGAACCGGGGCAGAGGTCACCTCGAGCGGATCGCCGTCCCACATCACGACATCGCCGGTCGCGCCGGGCGAAAGCGTACCGAACGAGCCATCGAAACCGGCGATCTGGGCCGGGACCGAGGTGATCGCGGCGAAAGCCTCGCCCCAGGTCAGCCCGCTTGCGCGCGGTACGTTCTGCAGCGCGACGAGGTTGCCCGCGAACTGCGCCGCATTGCGCGGCTGGCTGCCGGTTCCGCCGTCGAGCGTGCCGATCGCGACCTTCACGCCTGCATCGACCATTCGTCCGACATTGCTCTGCGTCGCGGCAAGCTGTTCGAAGCTGACCGGCAGGTCGTCGAGCGGATCGGTGATCACCGGCACGCCCGCTGCTGCGATTTCGTTCGCGACGAGCCAGCCTTCCGCTGCGCCCACAAGCACGAGGTCGAGCCTGGGATAGGTCGCAGTGAGGCCGAGCACCTGGCGAATGTCGGATGCGCGGTCGACCACGACGTAGAGCGCCTGCTTGCCCGAAAGGACATCGACCAGCGCTTCTGCATCCTGCCGGTTGAGGCGCGAATCTTCCGCATCGCGCTGTCCGGCAGCGACTTCGCGGGCATCGCGCAGGGCAGCGGCCAGTTCGACGAAGCTCGCCGTGCGGCTGCCGCCTGCAATGCGGGCACCATATTCGCCGAGTGCGACCATCTGGAAGGCGCGCGGCTTGCTGACCATGTTCGCATCCGCGCCGAGGTCGACCACCGCGCCCTGTCCGCCGAAGATCGACTCCGACGGGCGGGAATAGACGGTTGCCCGCGTCACGCCGCTCGCGCGGCTGACGGCGACATGCTGCGAGGCCGGGTTGAGAGCCGGAACGACGTCGAGCGCGGCGCCGAAATCGGAATCGCCGGCCGCCTGGTCGTTGCTCTGGCTCACCGCGCCGACGTCCCACAGGCCGAGGGTGGTGGCAGAAGCGACGATGCCCGGCGTGACCCAGCGGCCCGAACCGTCGATCGTCTCGACCCCGGCCGGGACGGTGACGCCGGTGCCGGCAGCGACGACCTTGCCGCCGCGGACGAGCACCGTTGCGTTCTCGATCGGCTCGCTGCCGTCGCCGGTGGCAACGGTCGCATTGATGATGGCGAAGTCCTGCGCGGCGGCAGGCGCGGCGAAGGCGAGCGCGGCTGCCGCGCCGAGAAGCGTCTTGCGGATCATTTCACGTCTCCTTCACCGGGCTGGCCGAGCTCGAAATCGCTCACCGGGCGACGTTTCGGATCGTTCGCGTCGTACATCAGCGCGCCATCGACCCAGACTTTCTCGGGGCGCGAATAGACGCTCAGCGGATCGCCGTTCCACAGGACGACGTCGGCCATCTTGCCTGCCTCGAGGCTGCCGGTCATGCCGTCGATACCCATCGCCTTGGCGGCGTTGAGCGTGATCCAGCCGATCACCTCCGCGTCGGGAATGTCGAGCCCCATCCGCTTGCCTGCAGCCTGTGCCTTGGCAGCTTCCTGGTTGAGGCGCTGGATGCCGTTCTCGTCGTCCGAGTGGATGACGACGCAGGCACCGGCCTGCCACAGCAGCGCGCCGTTTTCGGGAATGCCGTCGTAGCTTTCCATCTTGAAGCCGTACCAGTCGGCCCAGATCGCGCTGCACACGTCGTTTTCGCGCAGCAGGTCGCCGATCTTGTAGCTCTCGACCGCGTGGTGGAAGGCGCTGACCTTGTAGCCCATCTCCTTCGCCATATCCATGACGAGGGCCATCTCGTCGGCGCGGTAGCAGTGGTTGTGGACGAGGATGTCGCCGTCCAGCACGCCGGCCATCGTTTCCTTGGCGAGATCGCGCTTCTTGCGGTCGCCTTCGGCATAGGCCTTGGCGTCGAGCCAGGTCTGCCGGTTGACCGCGAAATTGCCCATGCGGGTCGAGGGCATGCGCCCGCGGCTGCCGTAGACGCGCTTGGGGTTCTCGCCGCAGGCCATCTTCATGCCGTAGGGCGCGCCGGGGAACTTCATGCCCTGCACGGTGCGCGCAGGGACGTTCTTGAGCGTGACCGAGCGGCCGCCGACGAGGTTGGCCGAACCGGGCAGGATCTGCAGCGAGGTGATGCCGCCATTGGCGAGCGCACGGCTGAAGCCCGGGTCCTGCGGCCACACCGAATGTTCCGCCCAGACGTCCGGCGTGGTTGGGCTGGTCGCCTCGTTGCCGTCGGAATGCGCATCGACCGAGGGGGTCGGATAGTCGCCGAGGTGGCTATGGATGTCGATGATGCCCGGGGTGACGAACTTCCCCGTCCCGTCGAGCACGGTGTAGCCGTCGGTCGAAAGGTTCGCGCCGACTTCCACGACCTTGCCGTCGCGGAAGAGCACCGTGCCGTTCTCGATCACCCCGCCCGCACCGTCGTAGATCGTCGCACCGACCAGCGCGGTCGGTACGCCCGGATAGGCCGAGTAGGTCGAGGCGTAGGGAGTACCGGCCGCTTCGCTGGAAGCTGTGGTCGTTTCGGCGGAGGAGCCGGTGGCCCCTCCGGTCGTCGCACATGCGGAAAGCGCGAGCGCGCCTCCCAGCAGGGTGATGGCACGCAAGCGCTTCACGCTAGTCTCCTCAATCGGTTTGCTTTCAGTTCTTGGTCGCCGGGTGGATGCCGGCTTCCTGGGCCTCGAGACCGGCTTCAGCCTGACCCGCAAGAGCATCGTCGATATTGTCGTCCTGCAACGTGTCGAGGTGCATCCACCGCTTCACGAGCCCCGAGATCAGGATGACGACAACGCCGACGCCCATCGCGACCAGGCCGATCTGCCAGTAGATGTCGAGCGTGCCCTGGCGGGTCATCTCGCCGTCTTCACCGCCGGTGGCCGCGCCGATCATGCCGGCGACGTAGTTACCGCCGGCGGTCGCGAAGAACCATGCGCCCATGATGAGGCTGGCAAGGTGACGCGGCGCGAGGCGGTTCATGGCCGAAAGTCCGACCGGGGAGAGGCAAAGCTCGCCGGTGGTGTGGAACAGGTAGATGCCGAAAAGGAAGATCACCGGGATCTTCGCATCGACGCCCACTGCTTCCGCACCCCAGACGAGTACGAGGAAGCCGAAACCGAGCTGGACGAGGCCGAGGCCGAACTTGGCCGGGGTCGAGGGTTCGAGCCCCTTGCGACCGAGCCAGGTCCACAGCATCGCGAACAGCGGTGCCAGCAGGATGATGTAGATCGGGTTGATCGACTGGAAGATCGGCGCAGGAACGCCGCCGAGGTCGATGTAGCGATCGGTGAACAGGTTGAGCGAGCCGCCCGCCTGTTCGAACAGGCCCCAGAACAGCGGCTGCAATGCGATCAGGAACAGGATGGCGAACATGCGCTCGCGCGGTTCCTTGTCGAGCTTGAAGGCTTCGAACAGCACGTAGGCAAGCAGCGCCGCGCCGCAGAGCAGCATGAGGCCGCCGACAACCGACTGGTACTGGATCAGGACCCACATGATGGCGACGCCGACGAGGCCGATGCCGTACATGACCATTTCGGTATTCTTGGCCAGCGGCTTGGGCGGTTCGCCGCGGCCGAGCAGCAGCGGCTTGCCGAAGACGAAAACGATGAGGCCAAGCAGCATGCCGATGCCGGCTGCGCCGAAGCCGTATGCCCAGCCAAGCGTAATGCCGAGATAGCCAGCGATGATCGTGCCGATCGCGGCGCCGACGTTAATCCCCATGTAGAAGATCGTGTAGGCACCGTCGCGGCGCACGTCGGTACGCGGATAGAGCTGGCCGACGATCACCGAGATGTTGGCTTTCAGGAAGCCCGAACCCACGATGATGAAGCTGAGAGCCAGCCAGAAGATGTTGATCGTCGGATCGTTCTGTCCGCCGGTTCCCTCGAACGCCATCAGGAAGTGGCCGAAGGTCAGCAGCAGAGCGCCGAAAAGCACCGCCTTGCGCTGGCCGAGATAGCGGTCGGCAAGCCAGCCGCCGAGAACCGGGGTGATGTAGACGAGGCTGACATAGGCGCCGTAAACGATGTTCGAGGCGCTGTCGTTGAACAGCCAGTGCTGCGTCAGGTAGAAAATCAGCAGCGCGCGCATGCCGTAGTAGGAGAAGCGCTCCCACATTTCGGCGAAGAACAGGATGTACAGACCCTTGGGATGGCCCCCGACTTCTTCGGTCTTGCGCGTGACGGCGAATGCGCCTGCCACGAGGAAGAGAACCAGGACGACGGACGCGATCGCTGCGATCCAGTCCCCCTCGTTCCAAAGCGCCATGTCTTTCATGAATTAGATCCCCGATGATTTGGCCAGGCCCTCTAGCCGGGGCCCTGAAAGCGCGCACCCTAGCGACGTTTTGCTCCATGTGAAGGATTTGTTGCGATTGAAACCGGTCTTTTCGCATTCGCGGGAACCTTGACGCGCCCCGCTGTATTATGGCACTGAAGCACCTGCGAGAGGACTAGCATTATGAGCACGCGCGCATGACCCAACAGAGCCGACCCGTTTATCTCAAGCTGAGGGACCGGATTGCTGCGGCAATCATCGAGGGCGAATATGCCGAGGGCGAGATGCTCCCCTCGGTCCGTGCATTCGCGGCCGAGCAGGGTGCTAACCCGCTTACGGTGGCAAAGGCTTACCAGCAATTCCAGTCCGACGGACTGGTCGAGGTCCAGCGCGGTGTCGGCATGTATGTCGTGCGCGGGGCGGCCGAGCGCCTGCGCAAGGCCGAGCGGCGCCAGTTCATCGAAGAGGAATGGCCCGAAATCCGTGCCCGGATGGACCGGCTCGGCATCCAGCCGGCGGATCTCCTCGCCGACGCCTGACCGGCTTTCCCGCCAAATTATTGCGATTCTAGGCGCTTGCGATTGCGTAAAGCGCGGCGCTCTGGCACATTGCGTGCGGGGTCGTGATCATAGCCACGGGAAAACGGGGCACATTTATTGGGGTGGCGCCAATCCAGCGCAGCGGCACATCCCGGCGGAGAGGCAGATGATCAGATCGGAACTCCTTCAGGCCCTTGCCAAGGACAATCCGGATTTGCGCGCGGAGGAAGTCGAGCAGGTAGTCGACATTTTCTTCGATGAAATCACGCGCAGACTGGCAGAAGGCGGACGGGTGGAATTACGCGGTTTCGGCGCATTTTCCACGCGCGAGCGCGAGGCGAGGCAAGGCCGCAACCCGCGAACCGGCGAGACGGTGGACGTCCCGGCCAAGCGGGTCCCCTATTTCAAGCCGGGCAAGGAGATGCGCGAGCGGCTCAACAAGTAGGCTCGCGCCCGCACTCCACAGCAGGTTTCACTTGTTTCGCTTGACCCGCGCCGCGTGATCGGCTGCGAAGCAGCGCGCTGGCGGGTGTGGCGGAATGGTAGACGCCGGGGACTTAAAATCCCCTGATCCTTGATCGTGTGGGTTCGAGTCCCACCACCCGCACCAGCCCCCGGAAATGGGCCCGCACGGCCTCTCCCCGTAGAATTCCCTAACGCGCCGGTAGGCATGCCCTAGCCATCGAATGCTAACCCTTTTGCTTCAGGCAGCAACGAGGCCGATGGCATGCAAGAGGGGTCGGGGAATATGAATTGTCCTGTCAGGACAGGTGAGTTCGAGAACGGCGAGCCGCACGAGATCGAAGATCGCGTTGCGCCCCGTTTCACTCTCTTGATCCGCCCGGCCAAGCTGGTCGTCGGCGACCTCCAGTTCGTCTGCGTCATCCGCGATATCTCGGCCACCGGCGTTTCGGTACGCATCTTCCACGCGATCGAATGGAACGGCCCCGTTGCGCTCGAATTGCAGACTGGCGAGCGGCACAAGATGGACCTCGTCTGGAATCGCGGCTCCGAAGCCGGTTTCGAATTCCATCACGAGGTCGAGGTCGAAAGTGTCATCGGCAATGCGAGCCTCTATCCCAAGCGGGATATCCGCTTCGCCATCGAATGGCCGATCAAGCTGCACGATGCGACCGGAACAGCTCGCCCCGCCAAGCTGCACAACATTTCCCGCCAGGGCGCCCGCGTCGAAATCGCGGCCCCGCTTGCACTCGACCAGGCGCTACGCCTCGAAGCGCGCGGCCTTCCGGCGATCGAAGCGCGCGTGCGCTGGCGCGGGGAAGGGCACTACGGGCTCGTCTTCGACACCACCTTCTCGCTCGGGGAGCTGGCGTTGACCGTGGAGCGATTGCAGCGTGGAGGAGCGATCAATCCGCCACCGCTGAAGCCACGACCGCCTACCGCTGGCGAAGCCGTCTGACCTTTCGTCCGCCGCTTCAGGCGGGGACGAAATCCATCGCAGCGCCGTTCATGCAATAACGCTTGCCCGTCGGGCGCGGACCGTCATTGAAGACATGGCCGAGATGCCCGCCGCAATCGGCGCACAGCACCTCGGTGCGCGGGTAGCCGAGCTTGTAGTCGGTCGCCGTGGCGATCGCACCGGGTAGCGGCTTCCAGAAGCTCGGCCAGCCGGTCCGGCTGTCGTATTTGGTCTTCGAGGAATAGAGCCGGTTCTTGCAGCCGGCGCATACATAGGTCCCGGCGCGCTTTTCCTTGTTTAGCGGCGAACTGTAAGGTCGCTCGGTCCCCGCCTCGCGCAGGATCCAGTACTCGGTCTTGGTCAGGCGGCGGCGCCATTGCGCCTCGGTGTAGGACACGGGCCATTCGCGCGCCTGTGCCGGACTGCTCCCGCAGGCGGCAAGGACGGGCACCGCGGCACCGGCCGATAGCCAGCCGAGAAAGCCGCGACGGTCGGGCATGGTGCTGCTCATACGAAATCGCTCCTCGTCTCTAGATACGAAACGAGGAGCGAAAAGGTTTCACCACGGCAGGTGCGATCAGAACTCGGTGATTTCGACTTCCAGCTTGCGGAAGCCGTGAACGAAGTTCGCGCGCACGCGCTCGATATCGCCCGCAAGATGCACGCGCATGCGGCGCTTGTGCATTTCTTCGAGCAGGACGCGCAGCTGCAGTTCGGCCAGGCGCGCACCGACGCAGCGGTGGATGCCGTAGCCGAAAGCGATGTGGCGGCGGGCATTCTCGCGCGTGATGTCGAGCTTGTCGGGGTTCTCGAAGACCTGCTCGTCGCGGTTGGCCGAGAGGTACCAGAGAACGACCTTGTCACCCTTCTTGATCTGCTGGCCGAAGACTTCGGTGTCCTCGGTGCAGGTCCGGCGCATATGCGCGAGCGGGGTCTGCATGCGCAGGATTTCCTGCACGGCATTCGGAATGAGGTCCGGCTGCTGCTCGAACAGCTTGCGCTGGTCGGGGTTCTTGTCGAGCTGGTAGATGATTCCGCTCATGGAATTGCGGGTCGTGTCGTTGCCGCCGACGATCAGCAGCACGAGGTTGCCCATGAACTCCTCGGGCCGCATCTGGTTCATCGCGTCCGAGTGGATCATCATCGAGATGAGATCGTCGCCCGGCTCCTTGTCGTGCGTGCGCTCGATCCACAGCGACTGGAAATAGGCCGCCATTTCGTGGAGGAATTCCCAGCGCATCTCGTCGAGTTCTCGCACGGTGGCGAGCTCGGTATCGCCCGACCAGTCCGACCAGAAGGTCAGCAGGCGGCGGTCTTCCCACGGGAAGCCGAACAGGATGGCGAGCATCCCGGTGGTCAGCTCGATCGAGACCTTGTCGACCCAATCGAAGACTTCGCCGCGCGGCAGGCTGTCGAGCAGCTCGCCGGTGCGCTGGCGGATCTCGCCTTCCATCTCGGCCATGCCGCTCGGCGTGAACTTGGGTGCGACGGTGCGGCGCTGGCCGGTGTGCTGCGGACGGTCCATCGCGATGAACATCGGCAGCTCGCGCCGGTCGACGCCGCTCTCGGCGATTTCCTCGTCGGTCAGGCGGTTGAGGATGGTGATGCCGCCATGCTCCCAGCTGGAGGAGAAGACTTCCGGCAGCGCCTCGATATGCTGGATCGCCTTGTGCTGCACGACCGCCCAATAGGGGCCGAACGGGCTTTCCGGGATGTAATGCAGCGGCCCGGCCTCGCGCATTTCCTTGAAGATCGGATGCCAGGTGTTCTCGTAATAGATGTCGGACCGGCTGACGTCCCACTTGTGCGTGTGTTCGGGCCGATGCTCGGGATGCTCTTCGAAATGCTTCTTGAGCGCCTGATAGGCAGTCGGCTCCGAGCGGCACTCGGGGCGTTGCGGGGCAATCGTGGCCATCAAATCTCTCCTCATCGCCCCGGCTTCGGTGCCGGAGTCGTATGTCTGCGCATCCTGCGCTTACTTACCTCACTGTCAATAGTGAGTTTCGATTTGCGACCTAATCATGCTCTTTTCGGCAATTTCGCTACGTCAGGCGGGCTTTTCGCCTTTCTTGAACCAACCTTTGCGTTTCGTGTTTCGCGGTCCGGACTTCATCACCTTCTTGCGGAACAGGGTGGCCCCGGCCCGCACGAAGATCGCAACCCACAGCACCTGCCAGGCCAGCGCGGCGACATGCCACCACAGCACCGGCTCCTGCGCCGCGCGTGCCAGCATGGCATAGGGCGAGGACAGGGGGAAGGCGACGGCGAACAGCTCGGCCGGCGAACCGGTGTCGCTCATCGCATAGGTGGCGAGGAAGAAGACCCCGAGCTGCAGCATCGTCGCCGGCATCGAGATCGTCTGCACGTCGCGCACCGTGGGGGCGAGCGAACCGATCGCGAGGAAGATCGAGCCGATCAGCAGATAGGCCATGGCGAAATAGGCGAGGAACAGCGGGACGAAGATGCCCCAGCCAACCGCCGGTGTCGGCAGGTCGAAGGACTCCCCGCCAAGCAGCATGATCACGCCGATCACGCTTCCCCAGACCGATATCCCGACGAAGCTGATCGCAAGCATGGCGAACAGCTTGCCGAGGAAAACGGCGTCCATCGGCACGGCAGCCGCGAGGATTTCGATGATCTTGTTGCCCTTCTCCTCGACGAGGTTGGACAGCACCATGCCGGCGAGCAGCATGGTCAGCAGGAACAGCAGGGTGAGCGATCCGGTGGCGATCTTGGCCTTGTTGCTGCGCTGGTTGGCAACACTCGTCTCGGTCGATTCGAGGCCGACTTCGGGATAGTTGCCGCCCCGTTCGCCGCTAGCGCGCGAGGCGATCAGCGCGACTTCGCCGCTCCATGCCTCGATCCGCTCGCCAGGGCCGACCAGGCGCGGCTCCTCGATCGTGCCGGTGAGCACGGCGGCGATATTGCGGTCGGGGGTTGCGAGCAGCTCGACCGGCTCTGCCGAAGCGTAGCTCTCGTCGACGGCGAGGTCGGGCATGCGCGCGAACTCCGCCAGCTCCTCGTGAGCGGCAAGGAATGCGGTGCTGTCGGGTTCCTCCATCGCGAGTGCGAGCGCCGGAGGTGACGCACGGTCGGCAGCCGAAGCGCCGAGCATCGCCGCACCGCCGCTGATCCCGAGGAAGAAGATCGGCCCGATGAGGAAGAAGAAGAACGCCTTGCTGAACAGCACGGCGACGAAATCGCGCCGCGCCACGACCAGCGCCGCCTGGAAGATCGACAGGCGCGACTTGGAATGCATCTCGCCGCTCATTGGCCGTCCTCCATGTCGCCCGTCTCCATCGCCTTGGCCGCAGCCTCGCCCGCGATTGCGACGAACGCATCGTGCAAGCCTGCACGCTCGATCGAGAGCGATTCGATGCCTGCATTGCCTTCGATGAGTGCGCGCAGCAGCGGCTCGACACCGCTTTCGGGCAGCGGGAAGTAGAAGAAGTCGCCTTCGCGCCTCGCGTCGGCGGGCAGCGCGTTGAGCCATGCGCCCTCGCGCTGGTGGGTTTCGAGGCGAACCTGCGCGGGGATGCGGTCGCGCGCCTGCTCGACCGAGCCGGCGTAGGGCACCTTGCCCCCTGCAATGATCGCGACGCCTTCGCACAGGCGTTCGGCATGGTGGATGACGTGGGTCGAGAAAATTACCGTCGTCCCTGCGTCTGCAAGATCGCGGATCATTCGTTCGAGCTTGCCCTGATTGATCGCGTCGAGGCCGCTGAACGGCTCGTCGAGCACGACCAGCTTGGGCGAATGGACCAGCGTGCCGAGCAGCTGGACGGTCTGCGCCTGTCCTTTCGACATCTGGCGGATCTGGCGATCGGCGGCAAAGCCCATGCCGTGGTTCTCGAGCAGTTCGCGGCCCCGCTCGCGCGCCTCGTTGCGGTCCATGCCGCGCAGCGCGCCCATGAAACCGATCGCATCGATCGCCTTCATCGCCGGGTAGAGCCCGCGTTCTTCGGGGAGGTAACCGATGAGCTTGGCGATCTCGTGCGGGTTGTCGTGGCCGAAGACGCGGCGCACGCCCTCGTCCGGATCGATGATGCCGAGCATCATGCGCAGCGTCGTCGTCTTGCCCGCACCGTTCGGGCCGAGCACGCCGTAGATCGCCCCTTCCGGCACTTCGAGGTCGACCCCGTCGACTGCGGTCGTGCCTTCGAACCGCTTGACCAGCCCGCGTGCCTCGATCGCGAGCGGCCGCGTATCGCGCCGTGAAGAGGCCTTGAGGGGGTCATTGCCCGCGAGCGCGGGATCGCTTAGCGCCATATCCATTCGCGCGGGTTAACCGTAGCGTGTGAACGGGAGCAACCCCAAGCGTGGTTAACAGCGCGATTATCGAGCAGCTTAAGCAAGGCCTGATCGCCGAAGCGAAGCGCCTTGGCTTCGCCGCGATCGGCTTCGCGCCCGCCGAGGACGACCCGGTCCGCGCCGAACGGCTCGCGCAGTGGATCGATGCCGGTTACCACGGTTCGATGGAGTGGATGGCCGACCGCGCCGATGTGCGCCAGGGTCCGCAATCCATGTGGCCCGAGGCGCAAAGCGTGATCGCACTGGGCATGAGCTATGCCCCCTCGCACGATCCGCTGGCGCTCGAATCCTCGCCTGATCGCGCGCGGATTTCTGTCTATGCGCAGGGCCGCGATTATCACGACGTCGTGAAGAAGGCGCTGAAGGCGCTGGCGCGCTGGTTCGTCGCCGAGGCGAAGAAGCACGGGCTGGACGAGCCGCAGCTCAAGGTTTTCGTCGATACGGCGCCGGTGATGGAGAAACCTTTGGGCGAGGCGGCGGGGATCGGCTGGCAGGGCAAGCACACGAATCTCGTCAGCCGCGAAGAAGGCAGCTGGCTGTTCCTCGGCGCGATCTACACCACGCTCGCATTCGCACCCGACGAACCGCATGACGATCGCTGCGGCTCGTGCAATGCCTGCCAGGTCGCCTGCCCGACCGATGCCTTCCCCGCGCCCTACCGGCTCGATGCGCGGCGCTGCATTTCCTACCTCACGATCGAGCACAAGGGGCCGATACCGGAGGAATTCCGCGAAGCGATGGGCAACCGGATCTACGGCTGCGACGATTGCCTTGCGGTCTGCCCGTGGAACAAGTTCGCCAGCACGGTCTCGCGGCACAAAGCGTTTGCCGCGCGGGCCGAACTGGTCGCACCGCGCCTTGCCGATTTCCTAGCGCTCGACGATGCGGGTTTTCGCCGGCTGTTTTCCGGCTCGCCAATCAAGCGCATCGGGCGCGACAGGTTCGTGCGAAATTGCCTGATTGCGGCGGGCAACAGCGCAAAACCGGCCCTGTTGCCGCAGGTCGAGGCGCTCCTCACCGATCCCGACCCGGTCGTTGCCGAGGCGGCCGGGTGGGCAAAGGCGCGGCTTACAGCAGCGACTTGAGCGGGGCTTCCGCGTCGGCCAGAAGTTCCGGCGCGATCTCGGCATGGGCTTCGATCAGCTTGCGGCCCTGCACGTAATCCTTGACGTTGTTGACGCAGTCGAGCGCGATGATGCGCCCTTCCTTGAGATAGATGACCGAGAACTTGCGTTCTGCCGGGTCGCCGCGCAGCACGGTCGCATCGTGGTCGATCGACAGGCCCGCGGTCTGCAGCTTGATGTCGTACTGGTTCGACCAGAACCACGGGAAGGCGCGATAGGACTGCTTGTCGCCGCAAATCGCCTTGGCCGCCGTGGTCGCCATGTCGTTGGCGTTCTGCACCGATTCCAGCCGGATCACCGCGCCGTCGGCCCACTCGTTAGCGTGGCAGGCGCAGTCGCCAATGGCGTAGATATCGTCGAGCACGGTGCGGCAATACTCGTCGACGTCGAGCCCGTTCGAGCCGCTTGCTCCAGCAGCGATCAGCGGGCCGACCGAAGGCACGATACCGATGCCGACGATCACCATGTCGGCCGGGATCTCCTCGCCCGCCTGCGTGGTCACTCCGGTCACCTTGCCGTTCTCGCCGGTGATTGTCTCGACCGTCGTCTCGAGGCGGATATCGACGCCCTGGCGACGGTGCTCCTCGAGGAAGAAATCGGATAGCTGCGTCCCGGCGACGCGTGCGAGCAGGCGCGGCAGGGCTTCGAGCAGCACGACCTCGCGCCCGAGCTTGCGCAAGACTGCCGCCGCTTCGAGCCCGATATATCCGCCGCCGACCACCACGACGCGCTTCACCCCGGCATCGAGTTCGGCCCGCATGCGATCGGCATCCGCCTTGGTGCGCACGGTGTGAATGCCTTCGAGATGACCGCCTTCGCATGACAGGCGCCGCGCATCGCCGCCGGTCGCCCAGATCAGCTTGCGATAGGAATACTGGGTCTCGTCGCCGACCGTGATGGTGTGCTCGCCCGGGTCGACTGCCGTGACATTGCAGCCCGGCATCAGCGTCACGTCCTTGTCCGCCCAGAACTGCTGGGGGCGGATCATGATGCGTTCGAACGGCTTGTCGCCCGCGAGATATTCCTTGGATAGCGGGGGGCGCTCGTAAGGTGCTTCGCGCTCGCGCCCCATGAGCGCGATCGAGCCCTCGTAGCCGTTCTGCCGCAGAGCGATGGCCGCCTGCGCGCCGCCATGGCCCGCACCCACGATGATGACGTCGAAATGATCCATGCGCGAAAGGCTTGGCGGAATTTTCCCGCCGGTCAAGCGCGCATCGGCTCAGCGACCGAGCAGGTTGCGCGCCTGGCTGGCGATCTGCGCGAGCATCGCCGGGGCGACCGGCGTATGCGATTGCGCGCGCGAAATCATCGAGCGGAACTGGCGGATCGCCGCGGCATGATCGTCCGCCCAGTTGGCGACGGCTCCTGCCGGATCGTCCTTCGCCCCCTTGCGGCGCGAGAGGCGGCGCAGGAAGTCGAGGCGCATCTGCTGGAAATCGCGCGCAAGGCCCGACACGAGCAGGCGCTCCCAGACGTCGGACGGGTTCATCAGCGCGGCGGTACCCTGCGCCCAGTCGAGGCCGAGGCGGTCGCCGAGGTCGGTAAAGGCGCTGGTGAGCTTCATCGGCTTGATTTCCGCATCCCGCGCGAGCGAGGCAAGGCCGACTGCACCGTCCATGTCAAACAGGTGGGTGACCCGCGCGGCAATCGCATCGGGCGCACCGGCCTCGACGAAGCGCGCATGCAGCTTGCTCGATTGCGAGCGCGACTGGCTGGCGAGCAGCGTGTCGGTCGCATCGGACAGCATGGTCACGCCCTTCTTGAGGCGCGCGATGATTTCCGACGGCGGGACGAGGCTCGCACCGGCGCGCAGCAGGTCGGCCATCTGGATGCGCGTTGCCGCAGCCACATGGTCGAGCATCAGCAGGCGCGCGCTTTCGCTCATTTTCGCGGTTTCGATATCGGCCCACAATTGGTCGAGACCGAACAGTTCCTCCGCCGCGACGAAGCTCGCGGTGACATCGCCGAGGCCGACGCCCTCTTCCTCCGCAAGCTCGAAGGGATGGACGATGCCGAGGCGGTTGACGAGCTTGTTCGCCAGCTTGGTCGCGATGATTTCGCGGCGCAGCTGGTGCCCTTCGATCTCGCTGCGGAATTTCTTGCGCATTTGCGTCGGGAAATACTCGACCAGCAGCGGCTGGACGCTCGCATCGTCGGGCAGGCCGGTCTTCTCGATCGCGTCCTGCAGCACGAGCTTGCTCGAGGAGAGCAGTACCGCCAGTTCGGGGCGGGTCAGGCCTGCGCCATCGCTCGCGCGGCGCGACAGGGTTTCGCTGTCGGCCAGCCCCTCGGTCCTCCGATCGAGCGCGTCGCGATCTTCAAGCGATTCGATCAGGCGCAGCTGCGATGCGGTCGCCTTGGCTCCGTCGATCTCCGCGATCGACAGGGCGAGCGCCTGCAGGCGGTTGTCCTCCAGCACGAGATGCGCGACCTCGTCAGTCATCTGCTCGAGCAGGACGTTGCGCTTCTTGCGCGACAGCTTGCCCGCACGGTTCGCCGCGGCGAGCGCGATCTTGATGTTGACCTCGTTGTCCGAGCAATCGACGCCTGCCGAGTTGTCGATGAAGTCGGTATTGATGCGCCCGCCATTGAGGGCGAATTCGATGCGACCGGCCTGCGTCGCGCCGAGGTTCGCGCCCTCGCCGATGACCTTGGCGCGCACGTCCTTCGCATCGATGCGCAGCGCATCGTTGGCCGGGTCGCCGACCTGGACGTTATTCTCGTGGCTCGCCTTGATGTAGGTGCCGATGCCGCCGAACCAGATCAGGTCGACCGGCGCTGCGAGGATCGCGGAAATCAGCGCATCGGGCTCGATCTCCTTCTCCTCGATGCCGAGCATCTTGCGCACCGCTGCCGAGAGCTTGATGCTCTTGAGCGAGCGCGAGAAGACCCCGCCGCCCTTGGAGATGAGCGAGGCGTCGTAATCCTCCCAGCTCGAACGCGGCAGGTCGAAGACGCGCTTGCGCTCCTTCCAGCTGGCTGCCGGATCGGGATCGGGGTCGAGGAAAATGTGGCGGTGGTCGAAGGCGGCGCGCAGGCGGATGGCCTTCGACAACAGCATGCCGTTGCCGAACACGTCGCCCGACATGTCGCCGCAGCCGACCACGTCGATGCTGTCGCTCTGCACGTCGACGCCCATCTCGAGGAAATGCCGCTGGACGGAGACCCACGCGCCGCGCGCGGTGATGCCCATCGCCTTGTGGTCGTAACCGTTCGAGCCGCCGCTCGCGAAAGCATCGTCGAGCCAGAAGCCGCGGTCTTCCGCAATGGCATTGGCAACGTCGGAGAAGCGCGCGGTGCCCTTGTCGGCGGCAACCACGAAATAGGGGTCTTCCCCGTCGCGGATGACGACGCGTTCCGGATGGATCACCTTGTCGCCTTCGATGTCGTCGGTGACAGACAGCAGAGTGCGGATGAAGACTTCGTAGCTCGCCTGTCCCTCGGCGGCCCAACCGTCGCGGTCGATCGCCGGGTTGGGCAGCTGCTTGGGATAGAAGCCGCCTTTCGCGCCGGTCGGCACGATGACCGCGTTCTTCACGCGCTGGGCTTTCATCAGGCCGAGGATTTCGGTGCGGAAGTCGTCGCGCCGGTCGGACCAGCGCAGGCCGCCGCGGGCGACCGGGCCGGAGCGCAGGTGGATGCCCTCGACCCGGCGCGAATAGACGAAGATCTCGCGCCACGGGATCGGCTTGGGCAGGTTCGGGACCAGCTTCGATTCGATCTTGAAGGCGAGCGCTTCCTCGGCCGCGGGCGAGAAGGCGTTGGTGCGCAGGATCGCGCCGATCAGCGCGTGATAGAGGCGCATCAGGCGATCGTCGTTGAGCGCCTGGACCTTGGCGAGGCCGGCCTTGACCGCCGCGTCCGCTTCCTTCGCGCCGGCTTCGCGGTCGCCTTCGAAATCTGGATCGTGCAGCGCACGGAATAGCGCGATGAGGGCCTTGGTGACGGCAGGCGCGCGGCTCAGCGCGTCGACCACCGTGTAGATGGTGAAGCCCATGCCCGCCTGGCGCAGGTAGCGATAGAAGGCGCGCAGCCAGTCGGCCTCATGCGCCGACAATCCGGTGCCGAGGACGAGGCGGTTGAACGGATCGTTTTCCGCCTGGTGGTTGAGCACTGCGGCGATCGCGGCCTCGATCGTGTCGGCCCGTTCGAGCAGGGCATCGGCATCGTCACCTTCGGGCAGCGAGACCGAGAAATCGTGGATCGTGCCGAGCCTGCCGTCGGCCAGCGGGGTCGGGATTTCGTCGAGCACGACGAGGCCGAAATTCTCCAGCGCCGGAACCGCATCGGACAGCGGCAGCGCACCTTCGTGCTCGTAGATCTTGAGCCGCAGGTGCGAGCCACTCTCGTTCTCGTGGCGCAGCAGGCGCGCATCGCGCTGGAACAGCGAGGCATCCTCGCGGTCCGCATCGACCGCCATGAGGTGGCGCATCCGCCGGATATCGCGGGCTGCTTCGGCTGCACCATAATCCGCGCGGTAGGACGTCGGGAAGGCATCGGCATAGCGCGTCGCGATGGCGGCGGCCCGGCCTGCATCTTCGAGCTTTGCGAGTTCGTGCTCGACCTCTTCGGTCCAGCCGCGCAGCATGGACTGGAGCTTGTGTTCGAGCGCGCTCTCGTCCGCCTCGGTCGAGGAATGGCGCACGTCGAGCACGAAGCGCAGCAGCGCGAGATTGCCGCCTTCGACCGTCAGGCTCCAGTCGAGCAGCTCGGCATTAGCGCCCTCTTCGAGCATGTCCTGGATCTGGTGGCGCAGCTGCGTCGACAGCGTGTCGCGCGGCAGCCAGACGAAGGCGAACAGGTGGCGCGCAAGCGGCGCGGTGACAAGCGACAGGCGCGGGCGCGGCCGGTCGACGAGGCTCATCATGGTCGTCGCAACGCGCTCGATATCGCGGCGCGAGAAACCGATCAGCAGGTCGTGCGGCAGGGCGGTCAACGCATGGACGAGCGCCTTGCCAGCGTGGCCGCCGGTGTCGAAGCCGAACTTGTCCATCAGCGCGGACAGATGCGCGCGCAGGCCCGGGATTTCGGCAGGCGAGGCAGCCAGTGCGGCGCTGGTCCAGACGCCGGCATGGATCGAGATCGCGGTGACCTTGTCGCCCTCCATCACCGGGATGAGGAACAGGTCGAGCGGTACGCGCCGGTGGACGTTGGCGACGATGTTCGCCTTGATGATCAGCGGCAGGCGGCTGTCGCGCAGCCTGGGGTCGTCGAACCATTCGAAGGCGCGCTCGAAGGATGCGGGCGCGAGCAGTTCCTTCGCGCTCTTGCGGCAAATGCCGAGCTTGTCGGTCTGGGTCCCGTCGCGGTGGCGAGTGACATGGCCGAGCTGGGTCAGCATGCCGCTTTCGAGCCACTGGAGGAGCGCCTGCCCCTCTTCGTCGCCGAGCTTCTTCGCGTCTTCGCACATGGTCTGGCGCATCTTCGGCCAGTCGCTCACCGCCGCGCGCACATCGGCGAGCGTTTCGCGCAGCGCGCTTTCGAGGGCTCGCCGCTCGCGGGCATCGACGCGCGCGGTCTCGATATAGATCATCGATTCGCGCGCAGTCTCGCCGTCGTCGCAGCCGCGTACGTCGAGGAGGTTGCCGTCATTGTCGCGGCAAACGGGCACGACCGGGTGGACGAGGCGGTCGATGGCGAGGCCCTGCGCGGCAATGGTCGCCGCGATCGAATCGACCAGGAACGGCATGTCGTCGTTGACCACCGCAATGCGCACGAAGCGCCGGTCGTCGCTGGCCGATGCGATCGACATTGCCGAGCGCGCGTCCGCGCGGCGCGACGCGGTGTCGAGGACGAAGAAGGCCGCTTCTTCGAGCTGCTTGTTCGCGAAGGGCGTATCGCCCGGCAGGAGCGAGGCGCGCATCTGCTTTGCCAGCGCCTTCGCAAGATCGTCACGACCCGCCATGCGGCGTTGCGGTTGCTCCGTGTCGGTCGCTTTCCTCGAGCCCATCACATGCTCCATCGGGCTTCGTGCCCTGTTATATTGTTGCTGCGTCCAGCAGCTATGCTGCGCGATAGGCTTATCTCTCCCGGCCTGCAAGCGCAGCCTTTTCCGCCTTTAGCAGACCGCCGTGCCCGCGCGTAGCATTTGCTCTCTATAGTCTTGAAACCATGGCGCGACCATCACCCCGGTCGCTGCCGATGGGGGCCTGGTCTTCGGCCCATTCCGGTAGCCCCAAGCCGGTGCCGGATCCGCTCGCCGTGAAGCGTCCTAGCCAGTCAGGGCGTCCCTGGTGAGTTCGAGCGAGCGGATCCGGTGTTCGGGATCATAGGTCGATCCCGCGACGATGATCTCGTCCGCCCCGGTCCGCTTCACGAAGGCCTCGATCTTCTCGCGCACGTTCTGCGGCGTGCCGATGGCGCTTGCCTGGCCGATGTGTTCGAGCATCGCGCGCACAGGCGCGGGTAGGCTGTCGCGATAGCCTTCGACCGGCGGTGGCAGCTTGCCCGGATTGCCACTGCGCAGGCGCGCGAAGGCCTGCAATTGCGAGGAGGCGATGTATTCGGCCTGCTCGTCGCTGTCGGCCGCGACCACCGTCATCGCGGCCATGACGTGCGGCTTATCGAGCGCGTCGGACGGCTCGAAATTGCGGCGGTAGAGCGCGATCGCCTCGTCGAGATGGTCGGGCGCGAAATGCGAGGCAAAAGCGTAGGGCATGCCGAGCTTGGCGGCGAGCGAAGCGCCGAACAGGCTCGAGCCGAGCATCCATAGCTCGACATTCGCACCAAGCCCCGGCGTCGCCTTGATCGGCAGGTCGATGTCGCCGGTCAGCAGCGCGCGCAGTTCGACCACGTCGTGCGGGAAATTCTCCGCCGCTCGGTGCAAATCCTTGCGCAGCGCCCGCTGCAATTCCGGGCCCGCCCCCGGCGCACGGCCGAGGCCGAGGTCGATGCGGTTCGGGAAAAGCGCATCGAGCGTGCCGAACTGCTCGGCGATCTGGAACGGGGTGTGGTTGGGCAGCATGATGCCGCCCGAACCGATGCGGATGGTCGACGTGGCATTGCCGATATGCGCGATGACGACCGAGGCGGCGGCGCCCGCGATACCTTCCATCACGTGGTGCTCGGCGACCCAGAACCGCCGGTAGCCTGCCTTTTCCGCCGCCTGCGCGAGCGCGACGCTCGCCGCATAGGCCTCGCTCAATGTGCCGTTTTCGCGGACGGGGACGAGGTCGAGGACGGAAAGGTCGATGCTCATTCGTTCTCCGCTAGCATGGAATCGAGCTGCGCGAGATAGGCGCGCGCCTTGTTGCCGGTCTCGCCCGCATGCGGCTGGGCGGCGACCGATTCGAAGCTCGCCCGTGCGGCATCGAGCCTGCCGTCGAGCGCTGCGATCACGCCTGCCTCGAGGCCGATCTCCGGATCGATGCCGTCGAGCTCGGCCGCTTTCTCGATATGGCCTTGCGCCGTAGCGAGGTCGCCTTCGCGCCGCGCAAGCGTCGCGGAGAGGAGCCAGACGCGGTATTCGCCCGGCGACTGGCTGCGCGCTTCGGCCAATGTCTGTCCCGCAGCTTCGAGGTCGCCCGCGGCCACTTCGGCGATCGCCTGGTCGGCGGCGATCTGGCCTGCGGTGACGGTGTCGCCGCCGCTCAGCGCATCGCGAATGGCGATCTCGAAAGCGCTACGCGCATCGATCACGCGGCCCGCCTCGACCAGCGCATGGGCGCGCTGCGTGCCGATCCGCGCCTGCCACAACAGGTTTCCGCCCGCCGCATTGCGCGCTTCGAGGAAGCCGCTCGCCGCCTCGTCCCACAGGCCCTGGTCAGCCTTGGCCATGGCGGCGCACTGAAGCGCGGCAATCCGCTCGTTCCCGGAGACGAGCTGCGCGCGGGCCGAAGCGATCTCGGCGACCTCGGCTGCGTCGATACCGGCGCCGAGTTCGCATTTCGCGGTCTCGCTGACCGAACGGACCAGCCGCCTCGGCAGCATGCTTTCCTCGCGCGGATCGCGCGGGATCATGTTGCCGATCGCATTGGGATCGGGGTTGGGCCCGACTTGCAGGAGGAGAAGGGGAACGAGGGTCGCAGTCAGCATGGAAAGTTCGGCTCCGGCGGTTCAGTCGGCTGTCGGCAATCCGGCAATCAGCTGGAGCAGCAGGTCGATGTCCTGCTCGCGCGACAGGCGGTGGTCGCCGTCCTTTACCAGCGTGACCTGTACCGCGTCCGAACGCAGCGCATCGGCAAGGCGCATCGAGATATCCCACGGCACATCGGCATCCTGCTGGCCGTGCAGCAGCCGCACCGGGCAGTCGATCGCGATCTCGCCGCCGAGCATCAGGTTCGCCTGTCCGTCGGCCCAGAAGCCGGGATGCATGGGCGTGGGTTCGGGGCCGTAGGGGTTCTCGTCATAGACGGTCTCGCCCGCACGCAGTTTCTTCTTGTCGCCGGAGCTGCGTCCCCATTCGGTGAAGTCCGGCGCGGAAGCGATGCCGACCAGCCCGGCGAGCCGGTCGCCCAGTGCAAGGCCGATCATCAGCATCAGCCACCCGCCCATCGAGGAGCCGATGACGACAGCCTCTTCGATGTCGCGCGCCCCCATCAGCGCGAGGACCTCGTCCCGCCAGATCGACAGCGTCCCGTCGGCGAAGTCGCCGCTGCTATGGCCGCAGCCGGAATAGTCGAGCAGCAGGCACGCGCGCCCTTCCTCGCGCGCCCAGCCCATCACCGCGCTCGCCTTGCCGCCGTCCATGTCGGACATGTAGCCGGGCAGGAAGACCAGCGCCGGACCCGCACCGGGATTGAAACGGTGGGCGATACGGCGCCCGTCCTTCAGTTCGAGATAGGCTATGTCGCTCATTGCCAGGGCTTGTCACCCAACAGCGATCGGGTGGCAAGAGCGCGCGTGCGACTAATAGAGATGCGGCACGTAATGCGGCGCGTCGTCGCGCTCTTCCGGGCGCTCGCCATGGCAGGCCGACAGGCCGAGCATCAGAAAGGCGAGGAGGATCAAGCGCATGACGGGCACCTTATCATTCCTTTTCGAAGATGTCTTCGATGATCAGGCCGAAAACATCGGCAATCTTGAAGGCGAGCGGTAGCGAGGGGTCGTACTTGCCGGTCTCGATCGCGTTGACGCTCTGCCGCGACACGCCGAGCCGGTTGGCGAGCTCCTGCTGGCTCCAGTCCCGCTCGGCGCGCAGCACCTTGAGGCGGTTCTTCATACCGCGCCCCACGCGCCGAACTTGAGCCTGTTCGAGACCGCGCCGAGCGCCAGTCCGACGAACCACAGGACCGCCCACCAATATGCCGGTGCATGCGGGACCAGGTCAGCCCCTTCGAGAAAGCCCCATACCGAAGCGACGCTCAGCGTAATTCCTGTCGCGATCAGCGACTGGCGCACGACCAGCATGCGGATGAACTCGTCCTGCTCCTCGACGATCAGTCTTCCGATCGCCCAGAACACGCCGATCATCGCGAGGCCCGGCAGGATGGCGACAATTGCGCGCAGGACGGTGTCGTCGCTCCTGCCGTTCTCGACCAGCACCATCACCGCCATGGCGATCAGGTATAGCGAAACCGAGAACGCGACCCGCCTGATATAGCGCTTCTGCGCCTCGCCTTTCCCGATGCACGCCGCTCCACCATCGTCGATGCGGCGGTTGGCCGCCTTGATGAGCGGGATCATCAGGCCGGCCGGTGCGATCATCAGGATCAGCAAGGTCGTCTCGTTGATCGCATCGGTAATGCCGAGCGCGGCGATTGCGGCGTAGGCGACGAAGATCATCGCGCCCCAGAAGAACGGGCTGCGCCCCTTTTGCGTTTCCTGCGCGCTCATCGTCATGCCCTCCCGAAAGATCCGCAGCGCCTGGCGTTCCTGCCCGCCACTACCGCTCCCGACATGCCCGCGATCATGGCGATCATCGTGCCGTCCGACATGCCGGTCTTCGAACCGATGAATGCCATGACGAGGATCACCGCCGCCCATCCGAGTGCTTTCCAAACCTGTTCCATGCGTCAAACTTCCTTTTCACTATGTAAAGCTTCTTTTACAGTGATTCGGTGTTATGTCAATGGTGCTTTACAAAATGACCATGTCGCTTGTCCCGTGGAACGCGCGTCGTCATTGTTCTTGGCGCTGTCATGTGGCGGGCCTAGGGTGCGCGCATGAAGACAGAACCGCCCGCCCGCTCGCATTCCGGACCGATGATCGACCGCCGCTCGCTTTTCCGCGGTGCGGCACTTGGGGCGGGGCTGCTGGCTTCCCCTGCCGCGCTCGCCGCATCGGCGCGTCCGGGATTTTCGAGCGGGGTCGCGAGCGGCGAACCTTCCGCCACCAGCGTCATGCTGTGGACCCGC
Source organism: Erythrobacter sp. HKB08 (assembly GCF_004114695.1). Taxonomy (NCBI): domain Bacteria; kingdom Pseudomonadati; phylum Pseudomonadota; class Alphaproteobacteria; order Sphingomonadales; family Erythrobacteraceae; genus Erythrobacter; species Erythrobacter sp. HKB08. Next base: position 379,490 of record NZ_CP035310.1, on the reverse strand, counting down.
TACAAGGCGGAGCAGGATGTTTCGCTTGAGTGGGAAATGGCTGCCGACACCGAGTTCCGCACGATCGTTGCAGGCGGGGATGTCGAGGCGCGGGCCGAGCATGATTTCTGCGTGAAGCCGGTTGCCACCGGGCTCGAGCCGGGTCGGACCTATTTCTATCGCTTTACCGCACCGGACGGCAGCCAGTCCTGCATGGGGCGCACGATGACGCTGCCGGTCGGCGATGTCGCACGCTACCGCCTCGGCGTGTTCTCGTGCTCGAACATCGGCTTCGGCTGGTTCAACGCCTATGCCCATGCCGCCGAAGCGAACGAGTTCGACCTGCTGCTGCACCTCGGCGACTATTTCTACGAATATCCCGGCGGGACCTACCCGTCCGCCGAAGAGCGCGTGGCGGGCCGCGATGCGTGGCCCGATGCGGAGACGATAACGCTCGCCGACTATCGCCTGCGCCATGCATCCTACCGCGCGGACCAGGACTTGCAGCGACTGACGCAGCTCTACCCGATGATCCTCGGCTGGGACGATCACGAAAGCGCGAACGACAGCTGGGAAGGCGGGGCGGAGAACCACCAGCCGGAGAACGAGGGCGATTGGTCGGCCCGCAAGCGCGCGGCCAAGCGCGCCTATCGCGAATGGCTCCCGGTCTCGGACGACGACTGGGCAAGCTACGAGATCGGCGATCTGGCGACGCTGTTCCGGCTGGAAACGCGGCTCACGGCGCGCTCCGAGCAGTTCAATATCGCCAAGATCCTCGCCGGGAAGACCGATCAGGAAGCGATGGTCGCGGCGCTCGCCGCCTTCCGCGATGATGCCTACCGCGATCCCTCGCGCACGGTGATGGGCATGACGCAGGAAGCCTGGCTCGCCGACGGGCTCAAGGCCTCGCGCGCCTCGGGCAAGCAATGGCAGGTGCTCGTCCAGCAGGTAGTGATGGGCAAGCTCGCGAGCGCTTCCAGCCTGCTCGACGGGCTCGCCGGTTCGGCACCCGACTATGTCCGCCGCAGGCTGATCGCCTCCTCGCTCGCCAGCAAGGCGGGTCTGCCGGCGAACATGGATGCATGGGACGGCTATCCCGCAGCGCGCGAACGCGTGATGGGCTCCGCACTGGAGGCCGACGCCAATCTCGTCGTGCTCGCGGGCGACACGCACAATGCCTGGGCGTTCGATCTTGCGCAGGACGGCGAGCGGGTCGGGGTCGAGTTTGCAGTGCAGGGCGTCACCTCGCCCGGCCTCGAATCCTACCTCGGCAGCGTTGCCCCGGCTGACCTTCGCCGCGCGCTCGTCGAACGGAACGAGGAACTGCGCTGGGCCGATACCAGCCAGCGCGGCTACATGGCGGTCGAACTCACGCCGCAGGAGGCCAGCTGCGAATGGCGCTTCGTCGGCAATGTCCGCCAGCGCGGCTCGTCGCTCGCCGGGACCCATCGCATGACGAGCGCCGCCGGATCGCGCCGTCTGGCGTGAGGTTGAAGGTTTAACCCTTTCCCGCTATCTGCGGCGCCATGCTTATTCGCGCTCTCACGACTGCGACTACCACCACCCCGGGCAACCGGGGGCGGTCGGTCGCGCGTTAGACACGCGCACTGCCGCCACCCCGGTTTCGGGTGGCAGGCGTTTCCTCCCGAAATCGTGATTTTCTGGCAAACGCCGCTTCAAGGCTGCGCCCTGCTGTGCCATGGGCCTGCCGAGACAACGGACGACGAGTGACATGACGGAACTGCTCAAGATCAGCCTGCCCGACGGTTCGGTGCGCGAAATGGAGCCGGGCAGCACGCCCGCCGACGTTGCCGCCGCGATCGGCCCTGGCCTCGCCAAGGCCGCGATCGCCGCGCGCGTGGACGGTGAACTGCGCGACATCAACCGCCCGTTCGAGGGCGATGCCGAGCTCGCGCTGGTTACCGCCCGCGACGAGGAAGACGCGCTCGAACTCGCACGCCACGACTTCGCGCACGTGCTTGCCGAAGCGGTGCAGTCGCTCTTTCCCGGCACGCAGATCACCTTCGGCCCGGCAACGGACGACGGCTTCTACTACGACGTGAAGGCGCCCGAGGGCCGCGAGCCTTTCTCGATGGACGATCTGCCCGCCATCGAGGAAGAGATGCGCCGCATCATCAAGGCCGACAAGCCGCTGCGCCGCGAAGTGTGGAGCCGCCAGCAGCTGATCGACAAGTGGGAAGCCGAAGGCGAGGTCTTCAAGGCCGAATGGGCGAAGGAACTGCCCGAAGACGAGGAGCTGACGGTCTACTGGTCGGGCGAGGACTGGCTCGACATGTGCCGCGGCCCGCACCTTGCCTCGACCGGCAAGCTCGACCCGCAGGCGTTCAAGCTGATGCGCGTCGCCGGTGCTTACTGGCGCGGCGACCAGAAGAACGCGCAGCTCACGCGCATCTACGGCACGGGCTGGCTCAACAAGAAGCAGCTGAACGCGCACCTCATGCGGCTGGAAGAGGCCGCCAAGCGCGACCACCGCAAGCTCGGCCGCGAGATGGACCTCTTCCACCTGCAGGAAGAAGCGCACGGCAGCGTCTTCTGGCACCCCAAGGGCTATCGCATCTGGCGCGAGCTGGAAGCCTACATGCGTCGCAAGATGGACGGTTCGGGCTACCGCGAGATCAAGACGCCGCAGTTGATGGACGTTCGCCAGTGGACCCAGTCGGGCCACTGGGGGAAATATGCCGAGAACATGTTCGCGGTCCCCGACATCGTGCCCGACGTCGAGAGCGAGGACGAGGCCGCCTCGCCCAAGGTCGCTGACGATGCCGACTGGATGGCGATCAAGCCGATGAACTGCCCGGCTCACGTGCTGGTCTTCAAGCAGGGCATCACCTCCTATCGCGACCTGCCGATCCGGCTGGGCGAAATGGGCTGCTGCCACCGCAACGAACCGCATGGCGCGCTCCACGGGCTGATGCGCGTGCGCCAGTTCACGCAGGACGATGCGCATATCTTCTGCACCGAGAAGCAGGTCGTCGAAGAAGTGCGGGCCTTCTGCCGCCTCGCCGCGGAAGTTTACAAGGACTTCGGCTTCGACTTCGCGATCAAGCTCGCGCTGCGGCCCGAAAAGCGGCTCGGCTCCGATGCCGACTGGGACAAGGCCGAACAGGAACTGCGCGATGCCGTCGAGGAAGCGGGCATGATGAACGAGGAATTCGGCTGGGAAGAACTCCCGGGCGAAGGCGCGTTCTATGCTCCCAAGCTCGAATGGCACCTGACCGATGCGATCGGCCGCACCTGGCAGGTTGGCACGATCCAGGGCGACCGCGTGCTGCCCGAACGTCTCGATGCCAGCTATGTCGGCGAGGACGGCGAGAAGCACCGCCCGGTCATGCTTCACCGCGCGATCTTCGGTTCCTACGAGCGCTTCATCGGCATCCTGATCGAACACTTCGCGGGCCGCCTGCCGGTCTGGCTCGCACCGGTACAGGCGGTCGTCGCGACGATCGTCTCGGATGCGAACGACTATGCGAGCGAAGCAGTCGCCAAGCTCGAAGCTGCCGGCATCCGCGTCGAAAGCGACCTCAGGAACGAAAAGATCAACTACAAGGTGCGCGAACACAGCCTCGCGAAGGTCCCGCACCTGTTGGTGGTCGGCAAGCGCGAGGCCGAGGAAGGCACGGTCGCGGTCCGCACGCTCGGCGAGAAGGAGCAGAAGGTGATGAGCCTCGATGAAGCCATCGCCATGCTCAAGGACGCGGCGACGCCGCCCGACCTGCGCTAGGGCCAGGACGTGGAAATCCTCGCCGGCTTCACCGCCGTCCAGATCGCGGCGGCGCTGGCTGCGACCTTCGTTTCCGCCTTCGTGCGCGGGCTGGCGGGGTTCGGCATGGCGATCCTGCTGGTCCCGATCCTCGCGCTGGCTCTCTCGCCGGTCGAGGCGGTGCTGGTGACCAATGTCCTCGCGCTGATGATCGGGCTGAGCGAAATCCGCACCATCCTGCGCGAGGCGGAGAAATCCGCGCTGGTCATCGGCGGGCTCGTCCTCGTCGCGACCCTGCCGGGGCTTGTCGCGCTTGCATCGACCCCGGAAAACCTCGCCCGTTTCCTTATCGCGCTCGTCGCCTTGTCGGCCTTTGCCGCGATCCTTCTCCCGCAGCGCGGAGCCGCGCAGCCGGGCCCGCTGGTCACCGGTGCGGTCGGCATTTCGAGCGGGCTCCTGACGGGCTTTGCAGGCATGCCCGGCCCGCCGGTCGTGCCTTACTACGTCGGCCGCGCGATCCCGCGCGTGACCGCAAAGGCGTCGATGCTGCTGATCTTCACCATCGCATCCTTCGCGGGCCTGAGTTCCGGCGTCGCGATCGGCGTGATGGAATGGCGCCTGCTGCTTTTCGGGCTCATGCTGTTCCCTGCGGTGCTGGTCGGCAACTGGCTCGGCGCGAAGGCGTTCGGCAAGGTGAACGACGCGCTGTGGCGCGGGTTCGTCGCGTTCACGCTGGCGGCAGCGGCAATCGCTGCGCTGGTGAAGCTGTTACAGGGCTAGTAGCGGGAAGGCCTGGCCTGCGAGCGCGAGCGACGCGGCGCAGCCGACGACGATAGCCGTGCGCAGCAGGTCCTGCGGGCGCGTTTCGCTACGGATGAGGGCAATGGCCTTGCTCATGGGACGAGCATGGCGCGTCGCCCCCTAAGAAAGCCTTAAAGCGAAGGCATCTGCTGGCTGGCGCAGTGGAAGCCGCCGCCGCCCGCTAGCACGGCATCGCCCGGCAGGCCGATGGTGGCGCGGTCGGGGAACAGCTCGGCAATCGCGGCGACCCCCGCCTCGTCATGGACCGAACCGAATGTCGGCACAACGACGAGATTGCTGGTGATCGCAAAATTCACATAGCTCGCCGGTTCGACCATGTCGCCGCGCGTAATCAGGCCGGGCGAGGGGATTTCGACCACTTCGACCCCGAAATCCTGCGCCCGCCGTTTCGCATCGGCATAGATCGCTGCATTCGGATCGGCCTCGCCCGTGGCGCGCGGCAGGCACAGGCGGTTCGGTGCGACGAAGCGCGCAAGATTGTCGACATGGCCGTCGGTGTGATCGTTGATCAGCCCGTCGCCGAGCCACAGCACGCGATCGAACCCGAGGTCGCGGGCAAGGCGCTGCTCGATCTCCTCGCGCGAGAGTTCGGGATTGCGATTGGGATTGAGCAGGCATTGCTCGGTCGTAGCGACCAGCCCCGTTCCGTCGCCATCTATCGCGCCGCCCTCGAGGATCCAGTCGCTCGCCACCACCGGAAGCCCGGCATCCTCGGCCAGCTCGGCGCCGATCGTCTGGTCGCCGTCCATGAGGTATTTCTCGCCCCAGCCATTAAAGCGGCAGCGCAGGGCCGAGCCGTCGGCCCGCACCAGCGGACCGGTATCGCGCAGCCAGATGTCGCCGAATTCGCGCCGCTCGAGCGTTACACCGCCCGAGACGAGTTCGCGCGCCCGTGCCTCGTTCGCCGCGTCGCGCACCAGCAGGCGCACTTCCTGACCGCTGTCGGCGACCGCATTGGCGAATGCGGCGATCTGCTCCTGCGCGCGGGCGAGGTAGCCGGGCCATTCCTCGCCATCATGCGGGAAGCCGATCCACAACCAGTCCTGCTTCGCCCATTCGGGCGGCATGAGGATGCTCATGGATCGGCCTTCCGTTTCCTGTCCGAGAGGGCTCAGCAGCCCTCGCCGGCCTCGCAGCTGGCATCGCGGGTGGCGCGGAATTCGTCACCCTCGTTCCAGTTCGGCCAGCTCTCGCTCATCGCGAGCATGCGGCCGATGCGATAGAACAGCTGGAGGTCCTGCATCACGCCCGACCAGTCCCAGTTCTCGTCGAACTCGTCCTTCGGCCCGTGATAGCGGTTCTCGCGGTACTCGGCACCGAGCGCAGCGCCCGCTTCGCGGCCACCTTCGACAAGGTCTTCACCGCCATCGACATAGAGCATCGGCACGCCCTGCTTCGCGAAAGCGAAGTGGTCCGAGCGATAGTAGTAGCCCGCTTCCGGATTGGGGTTCGGCGTCGGGAAGCGGCCGTCGGCCTTGAGCGCCTGGTTGAGGAACTCGTCGAGCTGCGACTTGCCGGGGCCGACGACGGTCACATCCTTCGACGGGCCGCCGACGAGGAAGGCATCCATATTGATGCCGCCGACCGTCTGGCTCAGCGGGAACACCGGGTTCGAGGCGTAATAATAGGCGCCGAGCAGGCCCGATTCCTCTGCCGTGACAGCAAGGAAAACGAGGCTGCGATCAGGGGCGCCCGCCTTGGCATGCGCTTCGGCGAGAGCGACGAGCGCTGCGGTTCCGGTCGCATTGTCGACCGCGCCGTTGCAGATGTCGTCGCCGTCTTCCGCCGCCGTGCATCGACCGAGGTGGTCCCAGTGCGCGGTGTGGATGACATATTCCTCGGGGCGCGTCTTGCCCTTGAGCACGCCGATCACGTTCTGCGATTCGAAGGTGCGGATGTCGTTGCGGAAGCTGGTCGAGGCATTGACGCCGAGCGGGACCGGCTTGAAGCCCTTGGTCTTCGCCATGCCCGTCAGCTCGTCGAGGTCCTTGCCCGCCATCGACAGGATTTCACGCGCGACATTGTTCTGCACCCAGCCGTTCATGGTCGTGAGCGGCGGAGCGTTTTCGCCGCGCTGGGCATAGGCCTGCGGGCCGCTCCACGAGGATTCGACCACGTTCCAGCCGTAGGAAGCAGGCGCGGTGTCGTGGACGATGATCGCACCGGCAGCGCCCTGGCGCGCGGCTTCTTCATACTTGTAGGTCCAGCGGCCGTAATAGGTCATCGCCTTGCCGCCGAACGGGCCTTCGAGGCTTTCGGTGCCGAAGTCGGGATCGTTGACGAGGATGACCGCGGTCTTGCCGGTCATGTCGATGCCTTCGTAGTCGTTCCAGCCGCGTTCGGGCGCGACGATGCCGTAGCCGACGAAGACGAGCTCGCTGTCATCGAGCTTGGTTTGCACTTCCTCGCGATAGGTCACGCCGACCCAGTGCGGGCCGAAATCGTAGCTCTTGGTTTCGCCGTCGCCGCTGATGGTGAGCGGGGCGAAATCCTTGCCGGTGATTTCGACCAGCGGGACTTTCTGGACCCACGAGCCGTTATTGCCCGGTTCGAGACCGGCGGCGGCGAATTTCTCGGTCAGCAGGGCGACGGTCTTTTCCTCGCCCGCGGTGCCGGGCATGCGGCCCTCGAATTCGTCGGACGATAGCGTGCGCGTGACGTCGATCATGGTCTGCTGCGAAATGTCGCCGGGTTCGACCTGCGGGATGTCGAGCGACGAGCCCGTTTCGGTTCCCGCGCCGTTGCAGGCGGCAAGTGTGAGTGCCGCACCGGCGGCAAGAATACTGCGGATCATTCGGATTTCCTCGTCCCATTGGGATTTGCGATGCGCCTCCATCGCAAAGAGCGCGCCCGCCCGCAAGCGCGATGCTTGCACTCGTCACGCGTCGCGGGCAGTGCTTGGGCCATGGCTGATTGGGCAGATGCACTGGAGCGGGCGCGGCGGTTCTCGCCCTTCCTGTGCCGCGCGCTGGAGCGCCAGCCCGATCTCGCCGACCTGCTCGCGAAGGGCGAGGGCGAGGCGGCACTCACCTGGGCGCGCAATCAGGGCAGCGATGAAAGCGACACCGGCAAGGCGCTGCGGCGCGAACGCCTGGGCCTGGCGACCGCGCTGGCGGTGGGCGATCTTGCCGGGGCATTCCCCGTCACCCGTGTCATGGAAGAACTTTCGCAGTTCGCCGACGATGCGCTCGACCGGGCCATCGCCGCAGCGATCGACCGCCGCGTCGAAGGTGCGGGAGCCGACGGTTTCATCGCGCTCGCACTCGGCAAGCACGGCGCGGGCGAGCTCAACTACAGTTCCGACATCGACCCGATCCTGCTATTCGATCCCGAACGCCTTGCCCGTCGCGAGCGCGACGAGCCGGGCGAGGCGGCACAGCGCTATGCGCGCGAGGTCGCGCGGCTGCTGTCGGAGACTACGCCCGACGGCTACGTCTTCCGCGTCGACCTGCGGCTGCGCCCGGCATCGGAAGTCAGCCCGCTCGCGGTTTCGGTCAATGCCGCCCTGTCGCACTACGAATCGAGCGCCCTGACGTGGGAGCGTGCGGCCTATATCCGTGCGCGAGCAGCGGCGGGCGATGTCGCGGCGGGCGAGGACTTCCTCGATGCGATCAAGCCGTTCGTCTGGCGGCGCAGTCTCGACTTCGGGGCGATCCAGGAGATCGAGCGACTGACCGCGCGGATCAGGGCCAATCACGACGGCCCGCGCGAGCCGGGGCCCGGCTTCAATGTGAAGCAGGGGCGCGGAGGGATTCGCGAGGTCGAGTTCTTCGCCCAGACGCACCAGCTGATCCATGGCGGGCGCGACCGCTCGCTGCGCTGCAAGGGCACGCGTGATGCACTCGATGCGCTGGCTGCAGCGGGCATCATTGCGGGTGAGGACGCGCGCGAACTGGGCGATGCCTACGACGGCCTGCGCACGATCGAGCACAGATTGCAGATGGTCCACGATCGCCAGACCCATTCCTTCCCCGAAGGCGAGGCGCTGGAGAACGTCGCGCATCTTTCCGGCTTTGCCGATGGCGCCGCGCTGGTCGCCCATTGCCGCGAACTGACCGAGACGGTCGCGAGCCGCTTCGACCGGCTGATCGATACCGAGAAGCCCGGCGGCGGTTCCAGCGAACGCACGCTCACCGAAGAGATCGCGCATCTCGGGTTCGACGATCCGCAAGCCACGGCCGAGCGGGTCCGCGCATGGGGCGACGGCAGCTACCGCGCGCTGCGCAGCCCGGCGGCGCTGGCCGCTTTCGAGGCGATCCGACCCGCCCTGCTCGAATCGCTCGCCGAGGCGCCCGACCCGGAACGCGCGCTGGTTCGCTGGGAGCAGGTGCTGGAGAAGGCCTCGAGCGCGATCAACCTGTTCCGCCTGATCGAGGCGCGGCCCGGCCTGCTCGAACAGATGGTGCAGATCCTCACCCTCGCCGACCCGCTGGCGGATGCGATCGGCCGGCGGCCAGAATTGCTCGACACGCTGATCGATCGCAGCGCGCTCGAACTTCCCGGCAGTGTCGAGGAGCTGGTCGAGCAGCTCGAAGCCGGAGTCGATACCGACGATTACGAGCGGCTGCTCGACAGGCTGCGCATCGTCACTGGCGAGACGCGCTTCGCGCTCGGGGTGCAATTGATCACCGGCGCACGCGACCCGCTCGAAGTGGGTGCTGCTCTCGCGCGTCTGGCGGAAGCGGCCTTGCAGGTCGCCACGCGCGCCGCATCGCGCGAGTTCGCCCGCCAGCACGGCGGTTTTGCCGACAGCGAACTGGCGGTGGTCGGCTTGGGGAGGCTGGGCGGCGGGATGCTGACCCATGCCTCCGACCTCGACATCATCTATCTCTTCAACGGCTCGCTCGACGGGGAAAGCGACGGCAAGCGCCCGCTCGGCCCGACGCATTATTACAACCGCCTCGCCCAGCGGGTGAGCGCGGCGATGAGCGTGCCGACTGCCGAGGGCGCGCTCTACGAGGTCGATACAAGGCTGCGGCCGCAGGGCGTGCAGGGGCCGCTTGCCGTCAGCATCGAGGCGTTCGAGCGCTACCAGCACGAGGATGCCTGGACGTGGGAGCACATGGCGCTCACCCGGGCGCGCGTCCTCTCCGGATCGAGCGAAGTGCGCAGCGAAATCGAACGCGTCGTCGGCGAAGTGCTGTGCATCGAGCGCGAGCCCGCCCAGCTGCGCAAGGACGTGCTCGCCATGCGCGACGAGATCGCCAAGGCGAAGGTGCCGGGCGGACCGCTCGACGTGAAACTGCTGCGCGGCGGCCTGGTCGATATCGAGTTCCTCGCGCATTTCCTCCAGCTACGCGAACGCACCGCGCTGGTGCAGGACCTGGGCGAGGCGCTGGCGGCGTTGCAGGCGAAAGGGCTGGTATCCCGGGCCGTCGTCGACGCGCATGACTTCATGACGCGTATCCTCGTCGTCGGGCGATTGCTCGCGCCCGAGCGCAGCATTCCGCACCCGACCGCGGCGCAGGCCATGGCGCGGCTGGTCGGCGAGGAAACCATCGAGACCCTCTTGCAAGCCATCACCGAGGCACGGCAAGGGGTCGCTACGCAATGGGCCGAGACATTCGGCGAGACACTGGAGACAGAGCAATGAGCGCATTTCCGCAGGCAGGCGACGTCATGCCCGATATCGCGATGGAAACCCCCGATGGCGGCAGCGTGAAGCCGTCCGACTTCAAGGGCCGCAAGCTGGTCGTGTTCTTCTATCCGAAGGACAACACGCCGGGCTGCACGACCGAGGCGAAGGACTTCTCCGCGCTCAAGGCCGATTTCGAGAAGGCTGGCTGCGCGCTGCTCGGCGTAAGCAAGGACTCGCCCAAGAAGCATCAGAACTTCATCGCCAAGCACGACCTGACCGTCGACCTCGCGACCGACGCGGAAGAGGGCGGCCTGTCCGACGCGCTCGGCGTGTGGGGCGAGAAGAAGATGTACGGCAAGACCTTCATGGGCATGATCCGCTCGACCTATCTCGTCGATGCCGACGGCAAGATCGCGCGCATCTGGCCCAAGGTGAAGGTGAAGGACCACGCGGCCGAAGTGCTCGCCGTGGCCCAATCGCTCTAGAAGCTTGACCGACTCCCGTCCGCCCCTCGACCGCGCGATCCGCGCGGCGCTGCTGACCGCCGATCCGAAGGCCAAGGCCTTCGCGGCGCGTGACGTCGCGCGCAACTGGCGGCTGGGCAGGCTGCGGCTCGAGCTGGGCGAGGCGATGCCCGACCGACCGGCCTGGCCGGACGAGCCGCAGCTCCTGCCCCCGCGCGAGATGCCCAAGCGCGGCAAGGCGGGCTCCGAGCGCACGCGCATCGCGCTGTGGCACTCGCTCGCGCATATCGAATTCGTCGCGATCGACCTCGCGCTCGATATCGTCGGGCGGTTCGGCGCTGGGATGGGGGAGGAGTTCGTCTCCGACTTCCTGTCGGTCGCAGCCGATGAAGCGATGCATTTCGCCCTGCTCGACCGGAAGCTGAAGACGCTCGGCAGCTACTATGGCGCCCTGCCTGCCCACGCCGGGCTGTGGCAGGCCGCCGAATCGACTTCGCATGACGTCGCGGCGCGGCTCGCCATCGTTCCCATGGTGCTGGAGGCGCGCGGTCTCGACGTCACGCCGGCAACCCTTTCACGCGTGCGCGCGCAGGGGGACGAGAACGGTGCCAGGATTCTCGAACGAATCCTTGACGACGAAGTGCGCCACGTTGCCTACGGCACCAAGCACTTCCTGGCATTCTGCGAGCACAACGGGCTTCACCCCCAGAATCACTGGAAAAACCTCGTTCGAACGCATTTTCGGGGTGCGATAAAACCGCCATTCAACGACTCGGCGCGTCTTGCAGCCGGTTTGTCGCGAGACTTCTACGAGAGCCTTGCGCCTGCGATTTAATCCGTCAGAACCACAATACGCACTGAGGCGGTTTGTTCCGCACTTGGCAAAAAAACATCGCGATACCGGTCCAGAAGGGGTCTCGGCAGGTCGCGATAGGGATCCTTCGGTTCGAAAACGGGCCGAGATAAAAAGGACGGGAAAATTGGTCGCTAACCTTACCAAGCGCGCAGCTAAGTCGCTTATCGCCGCCATCGCCGGCTACGCTACGATCGCTGCCACCCCGGCACTCGCCGATGTCACCAATGCCGCAGACGTCGCTGCACCGGCTCCCAAGGCCGCTGCCGAAGTCGCCGTGGATGGCGCGGGCGATGAAGATTTCCGCCAGCTCTTCGCGCAGTGGAAGAAGCTCGACAACGTGGGCAAGGGCCCGGCACCGGCTCCGGTCGCAAGCGTTTCGGTTCCCTCGCGCATGCCGCTCGACATGGCACAGCTGACCAGCGACTACGGCATGCGCACGCATCCGGTCCTCGGTGGCAAGCGTCGCCACAACGGCGTCGATCTCGCTGCTCCGACCGGCACGCCGGTTTACGCGACCGCCGACGGCACCGTCAGCCGCGCCGACCGCTTCAGCAGCTACGGCCTCTATATCGCGATCGAGCACGGCTCGGACATCCAGACCCGCTTCGCCCACCTCTCGCGCCTCAACGTGCGCGCCGGCCAGGAAGTGAAGAAGGGCGAACTGATCGGCTTCGTCGGCTCGACCGGCCGTTCGACCGGCCCGCACCTGCACTATGAGGTGCGCATCGACGGCCGCCCGGTGAACCCGGTTCCCTACATGGCCGAAAACGACGCGCAGCAGGCCTACGCCATGTATCGCGGCGAAGGCGGCCGCGGCGGCGCCGAGTAAGCGGACCAGACACAAGATTCCATCGTTCCTGCCCCGGCAGGACGAAAGAAAAGGGGCGTCGGAGCAATCCGGCGCCCTTTTTCCTTGCCGAGCGCGGTGTGACGGGTAGGTTTCGACTCACAACCAAACGGCTCAAAAGAGGCCGAAAGGGAGAGAGTTACCGATGCACCCTATCGCACATGCGAAAACCCGTCCCGATCATCCCGCCATCATCATGGCGGGCAGCGGCGAGCAGATGACCTATGGCGAACTGGAAGCCAACGCCAACCGCTTCGCCCAGCTGCTGCGCTCGCGCGGCTTCGGCCCGGAAGACGCCTTTGCGCTGCTACTCGAAAACCGGATCGAATATTACACGCTGATCTGGGGTTCGCAGCGGGCAGGCACCATGCTCGTCCCGATCTCCACCCGGCTTACCGCGCCGGAGATTTCCTACATCCTGAAGGACAGCGAAGCGAAGCTGCTGATCACGTCGCCCAAGTTCGCCGACGTGCTCGAAGGCATTCGCGCCGAGTGCCCCGACCTGCCGGTACTGATGATGGATACCGAGGGCGAGGAGAGCTTCGCCGAAGCGCTCGCGGCCCAGCCATCCGATCCGATCGACGACCAGCAGGCTGGCCTCGTCATGCTCTACAGCTCGGGCACGACCGGCCGGCCGAAAGGTGTGCGCCCCGCCCCGCCGGAAGATCCCGATCCGCAGGCGGTCATCCCGCTCATGGGCCTCGCCGTGATGGGCGCGCAGATGCCGAGCGACGGATCGATGGTCTATCTCTCGCCTGCGCCGCTCTATCATGCCGCGCCGATCGCCTGGTCGTCGATCGTGCACCGCCTTGGCGGGACGGTGGTGATGATGGAGCGCTTCGATCCGGAAACCGCGCTCGCCGCTATCGAGAAATACAAGGTGACCGACAGCCAGTGGGTGCCGACGCATTTCGTGCGCATGCTCAAGCTGCCGGAAGAAATCCGCACCAAATACGACTTGTCGAGCCACCAGCGCGCGCTCCACGCCGCGGCGCCATGCCCGGTCCCGATCAAGAAGCAGATGATCGAATGGTGGGGCCCGATCGTGAACGAATATTATGCCGGCTCCGAAGGCACGGGCATGACCATGGTCCACGCCGCCGACTGGCTCGAGCATCCCGGCACCGTCGGCAAGGCGATCTACGGCACGCTCCATGTCTGCGGCCCGGATGGCGAGGAATTGCCGACGGGCCAGGACGGGCTCATCTATTTCGAGAACGAGATCCTGCCGACCTATCACAACGATCCCGACAAGACCGCCGAGGCGATGCATCCCAAGGGCTGGTTCACCATCGGCGACATCGGCCACGTGGACGAGGACGGCTATCTCTACCTCACCGACCGCAAGAGCCACATGATCATCTCGGGCGGGGTGAACATCTATCCGCAGGAAGTCGAAAACCTGCTCGTCAGCCATGACAAGGTGATGGATGCGGCGGTCATCGGCGCGCCGTGCCCCGATCTCGGCGAGAAGGTCGTCGCGGTCGTCCAGCCGGTCGACATGGCGGATGCGGGTGACGACTTCGAACAGGAACTGCGCGACTATCTCGCGCCGAACCTCGCGCGCATCAAGATGCCCAAGATGTTCGACTTCCGCCCCGAGCTACCGCGCGAGGCGAACGGCAAGCTCTACAAGCGCGAATTGCGCGATGAATATGCCGCCAAGGCGCAGGAGAGCGCGTGATGGCTACCAGCGCGAAACCGAGCGTCGATCCCGACACCGCCCGCGCGGTCATCGATCCGCAGAGCTATGCCGCGTGGGACCCGCTGCTCGACACGTTCGACCGCCTGCGCGAAGAGAACCCCGTCGCGTGGATCGAGCCATCGGAAGACGGCGTGTTCGATCCCTTCTGGCTGGTCACGCGCTATGACGACGTGATGCGCATTTCGAAGGACAATGCGACCTTCCTCAACAATCCGCGCAGCGTCGTGTTCTCGCTGGTCGAGGGGATCGAGTTCGCCAAGCAGATCACCGGCGGTAGCCCGCACATGGTGGCGAGCCTCGTCACTTTCGATGCGCCGATCCACATGAAGTATCGCAAGCTGACGCAGGAATGGTTCATGCCCAAGAACCTGCGCAGCATCGAAGACGAGATTCGCGGCATCGCGAATGCCACGGTCGACCGGATGCTCGCGGCTGGGCCCGAGGTCGACTTCTGCAAGCTCGTCTCCGCGCCCTATCCGCTGCATGTGGTGATGCAGATCCTCGGCGTGCCGGAAGAGGACGAGCCGCGCATGCTGATGCTCACCCAGCAGATGTTCGGCGGGCAGGACGAGGACCTCAACCAGTCGGGCATGAAGGACCTGCCGCCCGAGGCGATTACGCAGCTCGTTGCAGGCGCGGTGAAGGATTTCGAGGCTTATTTCGCCGGGCTGACGGCGGAAAAGCGGGCCAATCCGAGCGACGATGTGGCGAGCACGATCGCCAATGCGACGGTCGACGGCGAACCACTCAACGACCGCGACATGATGGGCTACTACATCATCGTCGCCGCCGCGGGTCACGACACCACCTCTGCCAGCACGGCGGGCGCGATGCTCGCGCTCGCGAAGGACCCGGAGCAATGGGCCAAGGTCAAGGCCGACCGCTCGCTGCTGCCCGGTATCGTCGAGGAGGCGATCCGCTGGACCAGCCCGGTGCAACACTTCATGCGCACCGCGGCCGAAGATACCGAGGTCGGCGGGCAGAAGATCGCCAAGGGCGACTGGCTGATGATCAACTATGTCGCGGCCAATCACGACCCCGAGCAATTCGAGGATCCGCGCAAGTTCGATGCCGCGCGCAGCCCCAACCGCCATCTTGCCTTCGGGGCAGGGGCGCACCAGTGCCTCGGCCTGCATCTCGCGCGCCTCGAAATGCGCATCCTGTTCGAAACCCTGCTCGACCGCGTCGATAGCGTCGAGCTGGCTGGCGAACCGGCGCGCTCCAAGTCGACCTTCGTCGGCGGGCTGAAGACGCTGCCGCTGCGGATCACCCCGGCATGAGCGACCCGCTCGATTTCTCCGGCAAGACAGTGCTCGTCGTCGGCGGGTCCAGCGGGATCGGCAATGGTATCGCGCAGGCCTTTCGCGAGCGCGGCGCATCGGTCCACGTCTGGGGCACGCGGGCTTCGGCAGACGATTATGCGGGCGACGAAGGCTCGGACCTGACCGGGCTCGAATACGCGCAGGTCGATGTCTCCGATCCGGCGGCGGTCGATGCGGCACCCGGCTTCGACAGTCTCGACGTCTGCGTGCTGTGCCAGGGTGCAGTCGAATACGGCCGCGCGGAGTTCGAGCGCGAGGGCTGGAACCGCGTGCTCGACGTCAATCTGAACTCGGTCATGGATTGCGCGCGCAAGCATCATGATGCCCTCGCCGAAGCGGGCGGATCGCTGCAGATCGTCAGCTCGACCGCGGGCTTCCATGCGACCATCGGCAATCCGGCTTACGGCGCGTCCAAGGCCGCTGCCGTCGCACTGGTGCGCAACCTCGCCGCAGCATGGGCGCGCGACGGGATCAGGGTGAACGGGATCGCGCCGGGCTTCGTCGCGACCAAGATGACCAAGGTCACGACCGACAATCCCAAGCGGCTCGAAGGCGCGCTCCAGCGCATACCGCTGCGCCGCATGGGCGAACCGTCGGAAATGGCAGGGGCCTCGCTGTTCCTTGCCTCGCCGCTGTCGTCCTACGTGCTCGGGCAGACCATCGTGGTCGACGGGGGACTCACCCTCCAATAGGGCTGCGCCGACGAGCGCATCGCTTTGTTTACCCACGCCATGTTAGGGCGCACCCTCAACCGAGGGGAGCAAGGCCATGGGCGCATGGGGAGCCGGATCGTTCGAGAATGACGCGGCGCTGGATTACGTCGAAGAGATCGAAAGCGTCGATGACATTGCGGGTGCGCTGAAGCTCGCCGGCCAGGCCGGGTATATCGAGGCCGACGAGGGAAGCCGCGCCATCGTCGCCGGCGAATGCGTTGCCGCCATGCGCGGGCACCGCTCGAAAGACATGCCCGACGAGCTGGCGAAAAAGGTGCACGCATTCGGCAAGGCCTCGCTCGAACTCTACAACGATGCGCGCGACAATCTCTCGGCGGTGATGAGCCGGGGCGAGCTGGTCGAGCTGTGGGCGGAAGAAGGTTCGGGCGACTGGAACCGCGCGGTCACCGACCTGATGGAGCGCCTCAACCAGCCCGCCAAATCGGCGCGAAAGCCGCGCAAGAAGAAGCCGCAGCCCAATCCGTCGCCCTGCATGTTCTGCGACCAGCCGATGGGCGACGAGCAGTTCCACATGCTCGACCTGACCATCCACGAGGACGACATCTCGACTTCCAAGCGCGGCGGCTGGGTGCATTTGCAGTGCCTCAATGCGGCGCTGCATCCCAAGCACATGATCCAGAACTGGCAGTTCGACGATGAACTGCTCGAATGGGTGATGAAGAAGCTCGAAGCCGAGCGCGAGGGAAAGTAATCAGCCCTTCAGCAGGCGCTCGGCCATCGCGCGTACGTCCGCTCCCATGTCCTCGCGTTCGAGTGCAAGGGCGAGGGTCGCCTCGACGAAGCCGAGCTTGCTGCCGCAGTCGAACCGGCGCCCGTCGAATGTCACCGCGTGGAACGGCTGGGTCCCGATCATCTTCGCCATCGCGTCGGTCAGCTGGATTTCGCCGCCCGCGCCCTTTTCCTGGTCCTCGAGCACGCGCATGACTTCCGGCTGGAGGATGTAGCGCCCCGAGATGATCTTGTTCGACGGTGCGTCGGCGACGGGCGGCTTTTCGACCAGCCCCTTCACTTCGGTCAGCGCGCCTTGCGATGCGCCCGGATCGATCACGCCGTAGCTCGAGACTTCCTCCTGCGGCACTTCGAGCACGCTGATGAGGTTGCCGCCGGTCTTCTCGTAGGCATCGACCATCTGCTTCATGCAGCCCTGGCCGCCGTCGCGGTTCGCGATCATCAGCTCGTCGGGGAGGAAAATGGCGAAGGGCTCGTCGCCGACGATGGCGCGCGCGCACCAGATCGCGTGGCCGAGGCCCATCGGCACCTGCTGTCGCACGGTGATGATGTCGCCCGGCGTCGCGCGGGTCGGCTCGAGCGCGCCCATGTCCTTGCCGCGTTCGCCCATCGTGTGTTCGAGTTCGTAGGCGACGTCGAAATGCTCGACGATGGCGGTCTTGCCGCGCCCGGTGACGAAGATCATCTGCTCGATCCCCGCCTCGCGCGCCTCGTCCACCGCATACTGGATCAGTGGCCGGTCGACGATCGGAAGCAGTTCCTTCGGGATCGCCTTGGTGGCCGGAAGGAAGCGCGTGCCGAGACCCGCGACGGGAAAAACGGCCTTTTTGATCGGTTTGGGATTGCTCATAGGGCTCTTCGTGTGGGCGAGTGTCCGATGCGCGTCAACTGCGACAAGGGCATTGCGCTGCGATGACATTTGCCACGCGCGCCAATCCCGCTAAACGCTGGCGTATGGACAAGCTTCTCATCCGGGGCGGGAATCGCCTCACCGGCACGCTCCCCATTTCGGGGGCCAAGAATTCCGCACTGACGCTCATTCCCTGCGCCTTGCTGACCGAGGAACCGGTGACGCTGCGCAACCTGCCGCGCCTTGCCGATATCGACGGTTTCCAGCACCTGATGACGCAGTTCGGCGTCTCGGTCGGCATTCGCGGGAAACGTCCTGAAGAATTCGGCCGCGTGGTGACTTTCGAAGCCTCGCGCCTCACCTCGACCGTCGCGCCCTACGACCTGGTACGCAAGATGCGCGCCTCGATCCTCGTGCTCGGCCCGATGCTTGCGCGTATGGGCGAAGCGACCGTTTCGCTTCCCGGCGGCTGCGCGATCGGCAACCGCCCGATCGACCTGCACCTGAAAGCTCTCGAGGCGTTCGGCGCCGAGATCGAGCTGGCAGCCGGCTATGTGAAGGCTATCGCGCCTGAAGGCGGCCTGCCGGGCGGCGAATTCGACTTCCCCGTCGTATCGGTCGGCGCGACTGAGAACGCGATCATGGCCGCGGTCCTCGCCAAGGGCACCTGCCGCCTGTTCAACGCAGCGCGCGAGCCGGAAATCGTCGACCTGTGCAAGCTGCTCGTCGCGATGGGTGCGGAGATCGAGGGGATCGGCACCTCCGACCTCACGATCCACGGCGTCAAGCAGCTGCACGGCGCGACCTACAAGGTCATGGCCGACCGTATCGAGGCCGGCTCCTATGCCTGCGCTGCGGCAATCACCGGCGGCGACGTAATGCTCGAAGGGGCGAGCGCCGAAGACATGCAGGCGACGCTCCACGCGCTGCGCAACATCGGCGTGACCTGCGAGGAGCACAAGGAAGGCGTGCGCGTGTGCGCCGACAAACCGCTCAAGGCGACCAACCTGACCACCGCGCCCTATCCGGGCCTCGCGACCGACATGCAGGCGCAGCTGATGGCGCTGCTGTGCAAGGCGGAAGGAACCAGCGTTCTCAAGGAGACCATCTTCGAGAATCGCTACATGCACGTGCCCGAGTTGAACCGCATGGGCGCGGACATCGAGACCGAAGGGCGCACCGCGATCGTCAAGGGCGTCGAGACGCTCACCGGCGCGGAAGTAATGGCGACCGACCTGCGCGCTTCGATGAGCCTCATCATCGCCGCGCTCGCCGCCGAAGGCGAGACGACCGTGCGCCGGATCTACCACCTCGACCGCGGTTACGAGCGGCTGGAAGAGAAGCTGCAACTCGTCGGCGCGGATATCGAACGGGTCGGCGACGAATAGCGCTGAATTCGCGGACCTTTCTGCCCGGTCGACCGTTTACCGGGCAAGAAAGGAGTTCCACCATGCTACTCAAGCTTGCAGCACTCGGTGCGCTCGGCTTTGCCGGGTACAAATATTACGAGAAGAAGCGCGTCGACAAGAACGGCGTCGCCTTTGCCGATGGCGAACCGGAAGGCCAGTTCCGCAATGCCGGTTCTGAATCGACAGCGACCCACGATTCGATGAGCAAGACCGACGAGGCGCTCGACGAGACCTACCCGGCGAGCGACGCGACCGCGAAATACTGACCGAGGGTCAGGACGAATGCGAAAGGGGCGGCCTCAAGCGAGGTCGCCCTTTCTTCATGCGCGCGACGAGCCAGATGCGGATGGCTCCCGCAAGGCCAGGCGGTGTATCTGCGGCAATGCGCTCCTCGTCGATCCGCGCGACCAGCGCGTTGACCGGCACGCCTTCCGCCTCAGCCGCCTCGCGCAGCATTTCCCAGAACAGCGGTTCGAGACTGATCGAGGTCTTGTGCCCGGCAATCTCGACCGAGCGTTTGACCGGGGGGTGATAGGGTGCGGGCATGGTGCCGTCCTAAACGCCTGCCGCCCGCTCGACACGAATTTTTTGGGGTAGTTGTCTGCGTGAGGGAGGCTTACCCTTGCCGCGCAATGACCGACGGGCTCGCGCAACTCACCGAGAAAGAGAAGGAAACCCTGCGCCTCATGGTGCGCGGGCACGACGCGAAGTCGATGGCGCGCGAGCTGTCTCTCTCGGTCCACACGATCAACGACCGGCTGCGCGCTGCGCGTCGCAAGTTGGGCGTGACGAGCAGCAAGGAAGCCGCGCGCAAGCTGTTCGAGACGGAGTGCGAGGCACCCGAAAGCTTTGCGGCCAAGGATTTGGGGGGTGCGCCCGAGAGCGGGGGAGGGGACGGTGCGACTGCCTCGGATGGCCATCATTCGAAGGCGTCTCGAAACGTCCTGATCGGAGCCGCACTCATGTCCCTTATTTTTGCCTCGCTACTGCTCGCCACGCAGGGCACTTCGCCGGAAGCCATGCCCGCCACCCCGGATACCCCGACCGACGCATCTCGAATGGCAGCTGCGGCCCCGGTCCCCCAGGAAGAGCTCGAACAGGCTGAACTTGTCGCGCGTGCCTGGCTTGGACTGGTCGACGGCAAGGACTTCGGCCCCGATTCGAGAACGACTGCGCCCGATGAGCGCAATCTCGAAGGATGGAACAGTCTCGTCGAGCGGCGAATGGAAGTCGGACGGGCGACGAAAAGGGAAGCGCAGCGCATCAGCGTCATAGAGCGCGACGGCCTCGACGAATGGACCGTCTATTTCCACACCGATTTCGAGCGCTTCCGGGGTGCTTACGAAAAAGTGACGCTCGCTTACGACGGGCAGGCTTTCATCACCCGGGATTACGAATTCGAATAAGGTGCGCCCGGGCGGACATCAGTACATGTGCTGGCCGCCATTGATGCTCATGGTCGAGCCGGTGACGAAGCCTGCATCGTCCGCGCAGAGGAAGGACACGCCGCGCGCGATTTCCTCTGCATGGCCGAGGCGGCCGACCGGGATCTTGGCGACGATCTTTTCCAGCACCGGCTCGGGCACGGCGGCGACCATGTCGGTGTCGATATAGCCCGGCGCGATCGCGTTCACCGTCACGCCGAATTTCGCGCCTTCCTGTGCCAGCGCCTTGGTGAAACCGTGGATGCCCGACTTCGCGGCGGCGTAGTTGACCTGGCCGTACTGGCCCGCCTGTCCGTTGATCGAACCGATGTTGACGATCCGGCCCCAGCCGCGCTCACGCATGCCCGGGAAGCAGGCCTTGGCCATGTTGAAGCACCCGCCGAGGTTGATGCGCATCACCTCGTTCCAGTCTTCCCAGCTCATCCTGTGGAGCGTGCCGTCGCGCGTGATGCCGGCGTTGTTCACGACCACGTCGATCGGGCCGACCTCTTCCTCGATCTGCTTGCAACCGGCGAGAACCGCCTCGTGATCGCCGACGTCGAACTTGTAGCACTTGATGCCGAGCTCGTCCGCGCAGGCCTTTGCCGCTGCGTCATTGCCCGCATAGTTGGCGACGACCGTGAAGCCGTCTGCCTTCAGGGCTTCGCAAATGGCGCGGCCGATCCCGCGCGAACCACCGGTAACAACTGCAACGCGTGCCATCTTCCATCCCCTCGGTTCTCAAGATTCCGTAACGTCAGGCATAGGCCAGCCGGGAATGCAGGCAAAGAAAAACCCCGCCGGAGCGGGGCTTGTCATACGAATTCACGATCCGGAAGCGGGATCAGAAGCGGAACTGAGTCCCTACATAGACCGCCTGGCTGTCCTGCACATTGTCGGTCAGCGGAGCGAGACGATCGTTTTCCTGCGACAGGCGGACACCCGCGGTCACGTCGAGGTTCCTGGTGATGCGATAGGCACCGCCGAGGTCGAACGACTGTTCGCCGCGCGAATCGAGCGTGCGCGGGGCGCGGCCGATCGATTCGCTCTGCTCGAGCGAGATGCGCGGCTGGAAGCGTGACGGCTTGTCGGCTTCGCTGCCACGACCCGGCTCGAAGGCCGAGAGATCGGGCATGTCGATCCGGCGGACGTTATCCGGCAGCGCCGGCGCCTTGGCGAAGTTCTGATAACCGCGCGCGATGCCGAGATTGTACTGAGTCGCCGCGAGCGTGCTGCTGCGCTGGCCGGCAGGACCGGCTGCTGCGGCAGTCGCATTGCGAACCGAGATGGCGCGAGCCGTACCTTCATCGACGCGCACTGCGACGGTGACGGTGCGATTCTCTTCCGTGCCGACCGGCGTGAAGCGGGCGGCGAGCCCCTTCGAACGAATGTTGGCCGAGACGCGCTGCGCGAGTTCGGGATCGACATTCGCGGGCGTGAAAATCCCGAAATTGGCGATCTCGCCATCCTGCGTCAGCGAGGGGAGAGCAACGACCGCGCTCGGCACGAGCAGCGCAAAAGCGGCGGCGGCGCATACTGCGCGGCCAGCCCGACCTTTTACGATGTTTGCTCGCTTGCCCATGGCGTCGTCGAATTACCTCTCCGCTGCTTAGACACGAAACCCGCTGAACGGTTCCTGACCGAGTCCCTGCTAAGCGACTCACATTGATAGGTTTGTCACGATAGCAGGGAAAGCGGTTTAACCCTAGGGAATGGCTAATCTGCCGCTGTGTGGCAGCAGGTCCACACTTGTGTGCCCCATGGATAGTTTAAGGCCCGGTTCAGCCGCCGGGGCGTGTTGATCAGGCGGCCCCGGCAATTGGCGCACGGCTTTGTGGCGCGATGCCTTGCCGTTGGGGCGATGCCTCTTTAGAGGCGTGAACGAACAAGAATTTCGAGGACCGGGACGGACCATGGCTTCACCCAAGACTTTCGCGCGCTCTGCCGGGCGCATCCTGCTTGCAACCGCTGCCGTGGCGAGCCTCGCCGCATGCGGAGGGCGCGAGCGCCCGCAGGCCGACCTTGCCGCAGCGCAGGTGACGACGATCGGGGTGAACTCCTACCTCTGGCGCGCCTCGCTCGACACGGTGGCCTTCGCGCCGCTGCTGCAGGCCGACAGTGCGGGCGGCGTGATCGTCACCGACTGGTACGCCAATCCGCAGAACCCGAGCGAACGCGTCAAGCTGACCGTCTCCATCCTCGACCAGGACCTGCGCGCCGATGCACTTCGCGTCGCCGCCAGCCGCCAGGTCATGCAGGGCGGCAACTGGGTCGATGCTCCGGTCCAGGCTGCCACCGTGCAGAAGCTGGAAGACATCATCCTGACCAAGGCCCGCGAACTGCGCCGCCAGGCCGTCACGGGCTAACTTCCCCCCCCCTTTTTGTTTTTGGGGCCGGGCTGCAAATCGCCCTGCGCTGCGCTTCCGGTGCTCACGACCTTTGCAGTCGCTGCGCGCCGGTTCTCGCACAGAACGATTTTCGCTCCGGCCCGGGGAAAGTCCTTCCCTAGCGTCTAGGCTCTTCCAATGAGCCGCCAAATCCCTAACAGGGCTGACATGAGCGATAACCGTTTCGATCCGTCGAGCGCCGACGGGCGCTGGCAGCGTGCGTGGGACGACGCGCGTTGCTTCGAGGCCGACAGCAACTCGACCAAGCCGAAGAGCTACGTGCTCGAGATGTTCCCCTATCCGTCGGGGCGCATCCACATCGGGCATGTGCGCAACTACACGATGGGCGACGTGCTCGCGCGCTACAAGAAGATGCGCGGCCACGAAGTGCTCCACCCGATGGGCTGGGACGCTTTCGGCATGCCGGCGGAAAACGCCGCGATGGAGAAGGGCGTGCATCCGGGCGGCTGGACGCGCGACAATATCGCCAACATGAAAGCGCAATTGAAGCGCATCGGCTTCGCGCTCGACTGGTCTCGCGAATTCGCGACCTGCGACCCGGAATATTACGGCCACGAACAGGCGCTGTTCCTCGACCTCTACGAAGCGGGCCTCGTCTATCGCAAGGAGAGCGAGGTCAACTGGGACCCGGTCGACATGACCGTGCTCGCCAACGAGCAGGTGATCGACGGCAAGGGCTGGCGAAGCGGCGCGGAAGTCGAGAAGCGCAAGCTCAACCAGTGGTTCCTCAAGATCACCGACTTCGCCGAAGACCTGCTGGCCGGCCTTGGCGATCTCGAAGACTGGCCCGACAAGGTGCGGCTGATGCAGGAAAACTGGATCGGCAAGTCCAAGGGCCTCGAATTCAGTTTCGAGCTGTCGAATGGCGAGAAGCTGCCGGTCTACACGACGCGCCCGGACACGATCTTCGGTGCGAGCTTCGTCGCGGTGGCCGCCGACCACCCGGTCGCGCAATCGCTCGACAGCGATGCGGCGCGCGACTTCATCGCCCTGTGCAAGAAGGGCGGCACGACCGCGGCCGAACTCGAGAAGGCCGAGAAGCTTGGCTTCGACACCGGCATCACCGCGAGGCATCCGTTCACCGGTGCGGACCTGCCGGTCTACATCGCGAACTTCGTGCTGATGGATTACGGCACCGGCGCGATCATGGCGGTGCCGGGCCACGACCAGCGCGACTTCGAATTCGCGACCAAGTACGGCCTGCCGATCCCGCGTGTCGTCGCTACGAGCGTCGAGGACGCGGGCAAGCCCTTCGATGGCGAAGCGGAAGCGGGCGATGGCGTGATCGTGAACTCCGACTTCCTCGACGGCATGGAGGTCGAGGACGCCAAGCGCGAGATCATCAAGCGCATCGAGGCGCAGGGTGCGGGCGAGGGCAAGACCGTCTGGCGCCTGCGGGACTGGGGCGTTTCGCGCCAGCGCTACTGGGGCACGCCGATCCCCTTCATCCACTGCGAGAAGTGCGGTGTCGTCCCGGCGCCGAAGGACAGCCTGCCAATCACCCTGCCGGAAGACGTGGACTTCCAGACCCCGGGCAACCCGCTGCTGCGCCACGCGACATGGAAGCATGTCGACTGCCCGACCTGCGGCGGCAAGGCCGAGCGCGAAACCGACACGCTCGACACTTTCGTCGACAGCTCGTGGTATTTCCTGCGCTTCGCCAGCCAGCCGGACGACAAGCCGTTCGACAAGGACGAGGTCGCCAAGTGGATGCCGGTCGAACAGTATATCGGCGGGATCGAACACGCGATCCTGCACCTGCTCTACGCCCGCTTCTGGACCCGCGCGCTGGCGCATTGCGGGCTGGTCGACGTGAAGGAGCCCTTCGCCTCGCTGTTCACGCAGGGCATGGTGACGCACGAGACCTACAGCCGCGATGACGGCGGGCGCGAGACCTACTTCACCCCCGAAGAAGTCGAGCGGACCGGCGAGGCTGCGACACTCAAGGCGGATGGCAAGCCGGTGAAGATCGGCCGCGTCATCAAGATGTCCAAGTCGAAGAAGAACGTCGTCGATCCGGACACGATCATCGAACAATATGGCGCCGATGCGGTGCGCTGGTTCATGCTGTCCGACAGCCCGCCCGAACGCGACCTGCCCTGGTCCGAAGCTGGCATCGAGGGCTGCTGGCGCTTCGTCCAGCGGCTTTGGCGCCTGTTCGGCCAGTACGATGCTTCGGCCGAGGGCGAGGACAAGGCGCTTGCCCGCAAGACGCACCAGA
Source organism: Erythrobacter sp. HKB08 (assembly GCF_004114695.1). Classification (NCBI taxonomy): domain Bacteria; kingdom Pseudomonadati; phylum Pseudomonadota; class Alphaproteobacteria; order Sphingomonadales; family Erythrobacteraceae; genus Erythrobacter; species Erythrobacter sp. HKB08. The sequence continues at coordinate 354,421 of NZ_CP035310.1, read as the reverse complement.
CCATTGCTGCGGTTGCCGACGACATCGAAGCGCTCGGCTTCAACAAGGCGGTTGCCCGTATTTACGAGCTGACCGGCGCGATCGAAAAGGCCGAGGCGAGCGCGAGCCGCAGCGAGGCCATCCGCGCCGTGCTGCATCTCGTCTCCCCCATGATGCCGCACCTTGCCGAGGAAGCCTGGTCGAACATGGGCGGCGAAGGGCTGCTGGCCGAAGCAGCCTGGCCCGAAGTCGATCCGGCGCTGTTGGTCGACGACGAGGTGACCATCGCGGTCCAGCACCGCGGCAAGCTGCGCGACACGCTGACCGTCGCCAAGGGCCTGTCGAAGGACGAGCTGGAGGCGCTTGCGCTCGCCAGCGAGAAGGTGCAGCGTTCGATCGACGGGGCCGAGGTTCGCAAGGTCATCGTCGTGCCCGACAGGCTGGTGAATATCGTTACGTGATCCGCGCTTCTGCCCTTCTTCTCCTCGCTCTCGCGCTGTCGGCTTGCGGCCTGCAGCCGATGTATGCGGGCGGCAGCAGCGGGCAGGTCGGACAGGGACTCGCGGCCGTCGATGTTCCCGCAATCGAGGGGCGTGCCGGCTGGCTCATGCGCAATGCGTTGACCGACCGGCTCGGCGTCGCGGGCGATGCGAGCCCGCGCTACCGGCTCGATGTGCGGCTCGACGACCAGCTCGAAGGCCTAGGCGTGCTGAGCGACGATTCGATCAGCCGCGAGCGCCGCATCCTGCGCGCGCGTTACCAACTGGTCGACCTGGCCAATGGCGAAATCCTGCTCGACCGGACCGCCGGCTCGGATGCCGGCATCGACGTCGTCTCAAGCGAATATGCGACCATTGCGGCGGAAGAACGCGCGCTCGAAAACCTCGCCGAGGAAGTCGCCGGGCGCATTGTGACGCAGGTCTCGCTCGCGCTCAGGGATCGCCAGTGAAGGCGACGCAGCGCGATTTCGCAAACCAGGCGCGCCGCGCCGCGCAGCAGTGCTCGGTCTTCTACTTTTGCGGTCCCGACGAGGCCGGGGCCTCCGCCGCCGCGCAGTCCATCGTCTCCTTGTTGCCCGACGCAGGCGAGCGCGTCGAAATCCCCGGCGCGGAGCTGCGCCGCGATCCGGTCCTGCTCGGTGACGAAGCGCATTCGACCTCGCTGTTCGGCGAAAAGCGTCACATCCTCGTGCGCACTGCGGGTGACGAGGCGCTCGATGCTGTCGGCAACCTCCTGCTGGGTTCGGGCGAGGCTTGCCCGGTCCTGATCGTTGCAACCGGCGCGACCGACAAATCGCGCATCGCCAAGCTGCTCGCGACCCGCGACGATGCGCTGGTCGCGATGTTCTATCCGCCCGACATTCGCGACATCACCTCAACCGTGCGCAATCTCGCCGATGCATCCGGGCTGAGGATGAACGACGGCATCGCCGAACGCATCGCGCGTGCCTCGGGCCTCGATATCCGGCTGGCGACGTCCGAGGTCGAAAAGCTGGCGCTCTATCTCGACGGCTCGCCTTCCAGCCCGGTCGACGTATCGGCGGACGATCTCGATGCGATCGGGGCCAAGACCGACGACGACGGCTTCATGCCGGTCGTCAATGCCGTCCTCTCGGGCGAGGTGAACAAGCTCGGCGGAGAGCTCCAGCGCATGCGCGAGCTTTCGCTCAACCCGGTCGGACTGCTGCTCGCATTCGAGCGCCGCGCCGCGCAACTGGCGCAGATCTCCGCCCGCATGGGGCCGCGCGCCGATATCGGGCAGACGATCCAGGCAGAAAAGCGTGCGCGTCGCATCTTCTGGAAGGACGAGCGCGACATCGCCAACCAGCTGCGCCGCTGGCGTGGCAAGAAGCTCGACCGGCTGGTCTCGCGCCTCGCCGAAATGCACCAGCAATTGCTCGCCAACAGCCAGTCCGCCGACCTTCTGCTGTCGCAGGGGCTCGCCGAGATCGCCCGCGCCGCTGCACCGCGCCGCTAGGGCGGAATTCCATCTACTGTTGATAAGTAGTACTGCGTAGAGCGGTTAATCGGTTCCGTCCTGATAGAACCCGGTCGGGTCCGCACGAAAGCGAGTTGCAATGAACGCGCCAGCATTCAGGCTGAATGGCGAACGATCGGCCGTAGGCCCGGCCGTGCCTTCGCTCGAGCACAAGCGGCTGCGCGCGTACCTGTTCCTCGTACTTGCCGATGTCGCATTGGTCGCCTTGGGTTTCGCGCTTGCCGGGCTCGCCTATCGCGGCGCCTTGCCCGACGCGCAGGCGATGCTCGAGGCGCAGCTTATCGTGCCGCTTTTCCTGACGATCGCGCTCTACCAGAGGGTCTATTCGATCCGCTCGCTGACCGATGCCGGCTATGCGATCAGGCGGATTGCGCTGGCCATGATCGTGGCAGCGGCCTTGCTCAACTTCATTGCCTTCTATGCGAAGTTCAACGCCACTTTCTCGCGCGGGACATTCACCCTCGGGATCGTCATTTCGGGGGCTTTGCTTGCCGGACTGCGGGTCGCCAGCGCCGCTGTCCTGCGCCGCCGCTGGGGCGAGGTCGCGCGCAATGTGCTGGTGATCGACGATGGCGGCCCGAGTTTCACGCTCGGCCATGCGCGCCACCTGTGTGCGGGCGAGGCCGGCCTCGTCCCCAATCGCGACGATCCCGACATGCTCAACCGTCTCGGCCAGTGCCTGACGAACCAGGAGCAGGTGATCGTCACCTGCCCTGCCGAGCGCCGCGAGCTTTGGGCTTTCGTCCTGCGCTCCGCTGGTGTCGACGGGCAGGTGATCAGCGACACGACCGGCGAAATGCCGATCCTCGGGATCGAACGCTACGACAACCAGGCGCGCACCGGCCTCGTCGTATCGACCGGCCCGCTGGGCTTGCGCGGACGTATCGGCAAGCGCTTCTTCGATCTTGTCGTTGCCGGAAGCGCGCTACTGGTCCTCGCCCTGCCAATGCTGCTGATTGCCGTCGCGATCCGGCTGCAGGACGGCGAGCGCGCCCTGTTCGTCCAGAAACGCCATGGTCGCGGCAATCGCTTCTTCCCGATGTTCAAGTTTCGCACCATGCGCAGCGAACACGCGGACGGGACGGGCGAGCGTTCGACCGCGCGCGACGATGACCGGATCACCCCGCTCGGCCGCTTCCTCAGGCAGACGAGCATCGACGAGCTGCCGCAGCTGTTCAATGTGTTGCGAGGCGAGATGTCGATCGTCGGGCCGAGGCCGCACGCGATCGCTTCGCAAGCGGGCGACAAGCGCTTCTGGGAAGTCGACGAGCGTTATTGGCACCGCCATTCCTTGAAGCCGGGCATGACCGGCCTCGCGCAGGTTCGCGGGCATCGGGGGGCGACGGAGAAGGAGAGCGACCTCGAGATGCGCCTGCAATCCGATCTCGAATATATCGCGAACTGGAGCCTGCAGCGCGACCTGATGATCGCCGTCAGGACACTGGGCGTCCTGCGACACCACAACGCCTATTGAGTATTTGCTAAAGGGTTGGCGGTCAGCGCGGGCTGTTGCCGCGCGGGCTGCCGGGATCGTCGTTGACGAACAGGACTACGCCGAGACCGAGCAGGATCGCTACCCCGGCCCAAGCCCAGCCAAAGCGTTCCTTTGCCTGGTAATCGTCATCGGCGATGATGCCGAATTCAGCGACCTGCGGACGCACGGCTGCCTGCGCGGAAACCGCGCCAAGGGCCAGGCTCGCGCCGGCCAGCAGGGTAACAATGCGTCTCACAACTCGTTCTCCGGCAACAGATTCTGCCGTTTCGCGATTCGCAGGTCAACCGAAACCGCGAATTTCCGCCATTTCCATAGCCCGAGGGGGATTAATCCGGAGTGTATGCTGGTGGCGGCTGCGCGGTTGCATTACCTCCGAAATAGCCCATGAAGATCGCCATTCTCGGACTGAACTATGCCCCCGAACCGATCGGGATCGGGCCATACACGAGCGGGCTCGCGGAGTTCCTCGCACGGCGGGGCCACGATGTGACGGTTGTCGCGGGCAATCCCTATTACCCCGACTGGCGGCTCGCCCCCGGTTTCGACAAGCACGGCAGCCGCAGCGTCGAGAACGGCGTCACCGTCGTCAGGGTTTCGCATTTCATTCCCGCTCGTCCGCGCGCGGCATCACGCATGGCGCATTACCTGAGCTTCGCGCGGAGCGCGCGCAGGGCAATGACGAAGCTGGACCGGCAGGACCTTGTCCTCGCCATCGCGCCTTCTCTCGTCGCGGCGCCCGTAGCGCTTGGCTTCGCGCGCAAGTGGGGCGCGGCCTCCTGGCTGCATATCCAGGATTTCGAAGTCGAGGCAGCGGTGGCTACCGGCCTGCTGTCGAGCGGCATGCTTGCACGCATGGGATCGGCATTCGAGCGCCGGGTCATCGCGGGCTTCGACCATGTCAGCTCGATATCCCGGCCGATGGTGGCGAAGGCGATCGAGAAGGGCGCGGCGCCGCAACGCGCGATCGAGCTGCGCAACTGGGCCGACACCGACCTCGCAGCCAGAGCGGAGGAAGTGGAGCAGCTGCGCAGGAAGCTCGCGATCCCGGACGGGCCGATCGCGCTCTATTCGGGCAATCTCGCGCTCAAGCAGGGCGCGCATATCATCGGCGAGGCCGCGCGCCTGACGGCCGGGCGAAGCGATGTCCAATGGGTCGTGTGCGGGGAAGGCACCGCGCGCGAGGCTCTCGAGGCCGATGCGGAAGGAACGACGAACCTGCATATCCGCCCGCTGGTCGAGCGCCGCGACCTGGGCGCGCTGCTCGCCATGGCGGATATTCACGTGCTGACCCAGATCGCCGGGGCCGCCGACCTCGTGCTGCCATCAAAGCTGACCAACATGCTCGCTTCTGGCCGTCCGGTCGTCGCGACTGCCGATCCGGCCACCGCGCTCGGCGAAGAGGTTGCACCCTGCGGCATCCTTGCCGAACCCGGAGATGCGGCCTCGCTCGCCATGGCGGTCGAACGGCTGGCAAGCGACGAGGGGCTGCGCGTCCGGCTCGGCAAGAAAGCCGGGGAACTTGCGCGCGAACGCTGGTCGGCCCCTGTCTTGCTCGAGCGATTTGCCATAGCCTTGGAACAGGCGGCGAGCGAGCACGGCGGGCCATGAGTACGATCGACCAGACACTGGCACAATCCCGCGAAAGGGGGCGGATCGAATTCGATCCCTGGGTGCTGGTCGCCTTCGCCTATCCCCTGACCCGGCTGGTAGTCATCGAGTTCTTCGGGCGCCTGTACCTGACCGACCTGATCGGCGTCGCCTTGTTCGTATTCCTGCTCAAGGCGCCCGATGCGATCGAGCGGCTCGCGCGGATCAAGACCGTCTTCATACTCCTCGCCCTGTGGCTCGTATCGCAAATCGTGACCGACCTCGTCCGGGATACCGCGCCGCAGGACTATTTGAGGGTTTGGGCCAAGATCGCCTTCTTCGGCATCCAGATCGCGGCGCTCTGGCTCTTCCTGCCGCGCCGCCGAGCTTACCTGGTGGCCTTCGCCCTCGGCATGGGACTGGCCGCCGGCTTAGGCGTGCTGGAGGAATACGAGGGAGCCGAATGGAAGTTCGGCTACGACCAGGCGGCGGTCTTCATTCTTGCCTCGTCCCTGATCCTCGCGGCGCGGTTCGCCCCGCACTTGCGCAAGCTCGCTCCGCTCCTGCTCGGCGGCCTTGCAGCTTTCGTGCTGTTCCAGAACGCGCGATCCGCATTCGTAGTGATCGCGCTTGCGGCGGTCATCTGCATGCTCGTCATCATGGTGGAACGCTGGCCCGCCCTGCAGCAGCGGATAAGGCCGACTGGCTTCGTCATCCTGCTTATCGGAGGGATCATCGGGGCAGGCGCGATCAGTGCAGGTTACGGCGATATCGCGCGATCGGGTGCGCTCGGCACCGAGGCACAGGTCAAGCACGAGAAGCAGACATCGGGCGAGATCTCGCTGCTGCTCGGTGGACGCTCTGAAAGCCTGATCTCGGTGCGGGCAATCGCCGATTCCCCGATCATCGGGCACGGCAGCTGGGCGAAGGACCGGCGCTATGTCGAGCTCTATCGCTCGCTTCGCCTTCGGCTCGGAATGGATTGGGAAGACCCGTTCTTCCAGCGCCGCGAGCTGATCCCGACGCACAGCTATTTCTTCGGATCCTGGGTCGAGGCAGGGGTGCTCGGGGCCGTGTTCTGGCTGTACATTTTCACCCTGCCTTTCATCGCCAGCTATCGCCTCTTGAAGAGCCGCGAGCCCTTGCTGCCGCTGGTCGCCTTCCTCGCTGTCGGGCTGGTCTGGGCGATACCCTTCTCGCCCTTCGGATCGACCGAGCGGTTCACCGCTGCTTTCCAGATCGTCACCCTGCTCTGGATAATCCGCGAGGCTCGTCCCGAGCCGGGGTGGTGGCGGCCGATCACCTTTGCGCCGCAAGCCGAGAAACTGTCCCCCAATCGCCGATGAAGCTGCTGCACGTCATTGCGAGCTGCAACCCGGATGGCGGCGGCCCGGTCGAAGGGGTGCTTCGGCTTCACGAGGCTTTCGAGGCAGCCGGCCACTCGTCCGAGATGCTTACGCTTGATCGGCCTGACGATCCTTGGGTGAGCGACTGCCCGATGCCGGTCCACGCGAAGGGTGCGCCAGCGCCCGACGGGTCCGGGCCGCTTGCCTCGTTGCGGCGCTGGGCACGGCGTTCGCCCGAGGCGGTGAATTGGCTGGCGGACAATCTCGCTTCCTACGACGGGGTTATCGTCGACGGCTTGTGGAATTACGCGACGCGGGCGGCGCGCCTGGTGCTGCCCGGATCGGGTATCCCCTATGTCGTGTTTCCCCACGGCATGCTCGACCCATGGTTCCGGGAGCAATACCCGCTGAAGGATGCCGTGAAGCGTGTTCTGTGGCGCGTGAACGAAGGCCCGCTGATGCATGCGGCGACAGCCGGCGCGTTCACTTGCGAGCGCGAGCTGGAATTGGCGCGCGGCACATGGAAGCCATGGGGTGTGCGCGGCGAGATTGTCGGCTACGGCACGAGCGTGCCGCCGTTCGCGCCGGGCCAGGTCGAAGCCTTTCGCAAGCTGGTGCCTGAGATCGGGGAGAGGCCGTACCTGCTCTTCATGAGCAGGCTGCATCCCAAGAAAGGGTGCGAAATCCTGCTCGATGCGTTCGAGGCTACGCTGGACCAGCACGACTACGCGCTCGTCATGGCCGGGCCGGGCGATGACGACTACCGGCAGGCGCTGCTTTCTCGCCAAAGCGCCAGGCGCGCCGGTGAACGGATCGCATGGCCGGGCATGCTGCAGGGCGACGCCAAATGGGGCGCGCTTCAAGGCTGCGAAGCGATGGCGCTCATCTCGCATCAGGAGAATTTCGGCGTGATCGTCGCGGAAGCGCTTGCCTGCAGCCGCCCCGTCGTCATCTCCGACCAGGTCAATATCGCACCGGAAATCGTGCGCGCGAGGGCAGGCATCGTCTGCGCAACCGATGTCGATGGTGCCGCCGCAGCGATCCGGGAAATCGCTTCGCTCGAGGCTAGCGAGCGCGACGCGATGGGCGAGCGGGGCAGGAAGCTGTTCGAGCAGCAATTCGAAATCGTTGCGGTTGCGGCGCGGTTAATCGAACTCCTGTCGATCGAGGCTCGCGCAGCGAAATAGAGCTTTCCTACAGATAACCCATTTGGTTAGGCACTGGTTCGAAAGGAGCCATCTATGCCTGACCTTACTCCCGTCATCCGACATCCAGCGCGCTTCGTGCCGCTCGCCGCCGTTGCAACCGAAGGGGCCGACGGCGCCGCCTTGCCTGTCTCACCTTCCAATCCCGTCCCGGTTGTCGAGGCGCCTTATGTGGCCGCGCGGGCGCTGGTCGAGGATACCGCTGTCGAACCCGGAAAGGCGCTGCTGGTCGATTGCAGCCAGGGCGGCGTGCTCAATTTCGAGCTCGCCGATACGACGCAGCTTCCGCTGACTTTCGCTCCGGGGGTGACGCTGCTGCCGTTCTCTGTCCGCCAGCGAATGTCGCTCGGCTCGACGGCAACTGCCAGTGCGTGGGTGCTCGACTGATGCGCGCGCTCCACATGCCGCGGCCAAGCCCGCCCGTTCGCCCATGGCCCATGCCGGCTGCCGATCACGTTGCCGCCCAAATGGCTTCGCCCCCGCCGTTTGCCGTTTCCTCCACGCGGAGCCTGCCGCGCGCATGGTTCGCGGGCAGCGGCAACGTTTCCTACCCCATCGCATCGCAGCCGACCGGTGCGCACTTCACCTTCGCACGCGGCCTGCCCGATACGACCGGCCCCACTCTCGGCTTTCGCAGCGCTGCCACGGTGACGAGCGACCTGGCGGGGCCGCGCGTTCCCGCCAGCCAGCAATTCTCTTTCTATCACGATGGCGCCGCGATCGAGCTTCACTTCCAGAACAATTCCAAAGGTGTGCTGGTCAAGATCGACGGGCAGTATCTCTCGCTCGATCCGATCACGACGGACGGTGAGCAATATATCCGCATCGATTTCGCTTCGCGCGATGTGCGCCGCATCGATCTCGTGAGCTATAAGTCGGCTTTCGCCGGTGTCTGGACCGGCACGGGCGACGGGATCTGGGCCGCGCCGGCTCGCGGGCCACGCGCGATCTGCATGGGCGACAGCTTCACCACCGCAGCCCCGACCGGATGGACCAACTGGTTCGCCGACGCGATGGGGTGGGACGATGTCTGGACCTCGGGCATCGGCGGGACCGGTTATGTCGCCAATGCCTCGGGTCTCAGCCCCAACTGGAACGAGCGCCTCGAAGCGGATGTCATCGCGTACCGGCCCGAAGTCGTCTTCCTGTTCGGCAGCGTGAACGACATGTCCTACGGCCCGCAGGCGGTCGGCGCGGGCGTGCGCTCGCTCGTCAGCCGGTTGCGCAAGGCCCTGCCCGACTGCGTCGTGGCAGGCGGGATGAATACCGCCTTCGGCGTCGAGGCCTGGCCCTCGGAAAGCTGGGACGTTCTCGACGCCGCAAAGGCCGCCTTCACCGAAGCGGGCGGTGCCTGGATGAGCCTGCTCGAGATGCCGATGGAATTTTCGGGACCGGCGGTCGGCAATGCAGGCATGCTGATGGACAATCTTGCCGCTGGCCGTGCGGGTAATACGGGGACGCCCACCGCCGTCGACGCATCCGCCGGGTTCCGGGTCAATACTTCGAGTTCGACGCCCGACACGAACCTGCGGATCGGTGCGACCGTCGAGATCGGCAGCGGCGCGACCCGCGAACGCGTGGTGGTTACCGCGGTCGGCCTGTCCGGCGGCAAGCAGATCTACGGCTTCGACGGCGCGCTCAGATATGCCCATGCCGCCGGTGAGCCGGTGCGCGAGGTCGGCCCGGCCTACATCACCGGTCGCGGGACCAGCGTCGCCCCGAGCGGCTGGGGAACGGGCGATATCTATGTCGGCGACGATGGCTATCACCCGAACGACCATGGTCACCGCATGATCGGCATGCTCAACGCCTCCATGCTCAAACGGCACTTGCGCAGCACCGGCAGGGCCTGAGCCACATTCCGGCGGTTCAAAACCCGTCACCTCCGCTTCCCATGCCTGCGCGCGCGCCATAGACCCGTGGGCATGGGAAGCGTGACGGACAGCAGTGGCATGGGGGGGCAGCGCGAAGCCCCCTCGCTGACTGTCGTCATCCTCACCCGCGACGAAGAGCGCCATCTTGCGCGCGCCATTGCTTCGCTGGGCGGGCTGGCCAGCCGCATCGTAGTGGTGGACTCGGGTTCACGCGATGCGACGCGCGGGATTGCCCGCGCCCACGGAGCGGAAGTGTTCGAGCGGCCGTGGGTCAACTATGCCGACCAGTTCCAGTGGGCGCTCGACAATTGCGGTATCGACAGCGACTGGACCATGAGGCTCGATGCGGACGAATGGCTCGGGCCGGATTTGGTAGAGCGCCTCGTCCGCACCTTGCCAAGCCTGCCCGCGACAACCGGCGGTGTGAGCCTCGACCGGCGGCACATCTTCCTCGGCAAGTGGATCCGCTTCGGCGGGCGCTATCCGCTCAGGCTGCTGCGCATCTGGCGCACCGGCGGTGCCCATATCGAACAGCGCTGGATGGACGAGCACATGGTGCTCGAAAAGGGCGATATCGCGCATGTCGCGGGCACATTTGCCGACGAGAACCTCGGCGATCTCGGCTTCTTCACCACCAAGCACAATGCCTATGCGACACGCGAAGCGGTCGATGCGCTGCTCGGTGAATTGGGCGATGAGGATAGGGCGATCGAGGGCTCGACCGCGCAGGCGAAACGCAAGCGATCGATCAAGACCAGGCTCTACAACCGCCTGCCGCTCGGCATCGGGCCGCTGGCCTATTTCCTCTGGCGCTACATCTTCCAGCTGGGCTTTCTCGATGGTCGCGCGGGGCTGGTCTATCACGTGTTGCAGGGCTTCTGGTATCGCTTCCTCGTCGATGCGAAACGCTACGAGTTGAAACGGGCGCTCGACGGATGCGAGGATCGCGACGCTCGGCTCGAGCGCCTTGCCGAGCTGACGGGTCTCGACATTCATGGATTTGCACGAGGGCGGCTATCCGATGAGCGCTGAAGCGATCCGCCTGACCAATCCGAGCGCGCGCCTCATGGCGAGGACGCCGCGCGACAGGAACATGTTCTTCGGGTTCCACGACCTTTGCCCGTGGTCGCCCGACGGGAGCGAGCTTCTGCTGCTGTCCCTGCCGACGGGCACCTGCGACATGGTCGATACCACGCGGCCAGCCACTATCGCTGCGTGGAATCCCGATACCGGCGCGACCCGCGATCTGGCCGAGACCGAATGCTGGAACTTCCAGCAGGCCGCCCGGCAGCAATGGCTTCCCGGCGACACCGGCCAATTCGTCTTCAACCGTGCTTCGGAAAGCGGCCAGTGCGAGGGCGTGGTGTGCACCTCCGATGGCGCTGAAGCCCGGCGGCTCGAGCGCGGCGTCTATTCCATCGTGCCGGACGGGACCTGGGCGATAACGCAGGATTTCGCGCTGCTTGCCAAGCTCTGGCCTGCGTATGGCTATGCCTCTCTCGCGTCGGAAGACTACCGCCCCGAACCCTCGGAAACCGGGCTTTGGCGAGTCGACATGGCGAGCGGCAAGGCGAGAATGCTCGTCAGCCTCCAAGATGTGCTCGCGTCATGGCAGGGCTCGGGCGAGGGACATTTCCTCAGCCATCCGAGCATTTCGCCTGACGGCAGCCGCCTTGTCTTCCTGCACCGGTTTTTTCCGGCGGATGGCGGGCTTTATACGCGTCTTATGGGGTGCGGCGCCGACGGCTCGGGCCTGCATGTTCTCGGTGACGAGAAAGTGAGCCACTTCGACTGGCTCGACAACGACCGCCTGGTTGTATGGGCGCGTTTCTCGGGCGGCGGGCTGGCAAAAGTACGCGCCGCCGGAGGGCTCAACCTGCCTGTCGTCAAACCGCTGCTGTCTCTTGCCCGCAAGATGACCGGCCGGTGGAAGAAACGCGTGCTGTCGGAGAGTTTCTTCACCGTGACGTTCGGCAATACGCAGCCGCGCCGCCGGTTCGGATGGCCCGCTCTCGACGAGGACGGCCACCCGATGGTCGCCCGCACCCATGGCTGGATGGTCAACGACACCTATCCCGACGCTTCCGGGCAACTGACGCTGATGCTCTACGACCTCCAGCATCAAAGCCGCGTCGACATCGCGGCGATGCATCACGGCGTCACCAGCGATGACAGCGATGCGAAGTGCGATCTTCACCCTCGCTGGAATCGTGCCGAGACCATGGTGGCAGTCGATCATTGCGAAGACGGCAGGCGCGGCGTCGCCCTGTTCGATGTCTCGCACATCGTGGGGGCGGGTGCGTGAAAATCTCGGTCGTCACCAACGCGTTCAACCAGGGGCGCTTCCTCGCCGCCGCAGCCGAAAGCGTGCTGTCGCAGACCGGGCCCGAGGTCGAATATTTTATCGTCGAGCCCGGCTCGACCGACGAGACGCCCCGCGTGATCGAGCGGCTTGGCGAACGCTACGGGGATCGTTTCACGCTGATCCAGCAGCATGACGACGGCCCAGCCGATGGCCTCAACAAGGCATTCGAGCGGGCGAGCGGCGACTGGTTCATCTATCTCAACGCCGACGACGTTTTCCTGCCCGGAGCATTCGAGGAGGCAGCACTGGCAATCGCCCGGCACCCGAGGGCCGGTGCGATCATCGGGAACGGCTACCTCGTCGACGAACACGGCCGCTATTTGCGCCGCGCCATCTCGACCCGCTTTTCGGCGCGGCGTTTCGTGCGCGGCACGGCTTTCGCACTCCAGCAATCGACCTTCTACCGCGCCGAGGCGTTCCGTCAGGTCGGAGGCTTCAATCTCGACAACCGGACGAGCTGGGACGCGGAAATCCTCGTCGACATGGACCGCGCCGGCTTCGAGCTGGTCAATGCGAGCGGCTACTGGTCGCTGTTCCGCATGCAGCCCGATTCCATCACCGTGAGCCAGCGCAGCGCGGCAGAAAGTGCGCGCACCCATGCCCGCTATTTCCGAGAGGAGTTCGGCCGCGATGCGACGCGCGTCGATGCCGTGATCCGGCGCACAGCCCAGCTGGGGCACCGGATACTTCATCCAATCAACACGTACCGCCGCCTCGCCGATGCGATGGCGCCGCGCGACCACGTGTTCACCGAGGCGCAGCCGCCGGGCTGGGCGGAGCTTGGCGCATGAGCGGTACGGTGGCCTTCGTGTGGGACAATTTCGGCCCGCTCCACGTCGATCGCTGCAACGCAGTCGCGCGAGCGCTGGGGCAGGGGCAGTCGGTCGTGGGGATCGAGATCTTCCGCAAGAGCGATACCTACGAATGGGACAATCCGCCTGCCGCCGGTTTCGAGAAGGTGACACTGTTCGAAGAAGGCTCGTGGTCCGAGACCGGCGCGGGCGCGATCGCGCGGGCCATCGGCAACGCGCTGGCCGAGCATGGCTGCGAAGCGGTATTCTTCTGCCACTACGACAAGCCGGCGATCCTGATGGCCGCGAGCAGAGCGCGCATGGCGCGGCGCAAGGTTTTCACCATGGGCTGCTCGAAATTCGACGACCTGCCACGCACGCCGATGCGCGAGCTGGCCAAGCGCCAGTTCCTGCGACCCTATCAGGGAGCGATCGCTTCGCTCGATCGCTCGGTCGATTATTTCCGCTGGCTCGGCCTCGACAAGGAGCGCGTGCTGGGCGGGTACAATACCGTCGACCAGGCGCGGATCAAGGCGCTGGCAGGGACGCCGGACGCCCAACCTCGCGGCCATGCAGACAGGCCGTTCCTCGCCGTGGCGCGGCTCGTCAGCAAGAAAAACCTCGGCCTGTTGCTGCGCGCCTATGCGCGTTACCGCCCGCTGGTCGCACGACCGCGGCAGTTGCGCATCGCGGGCTCCGGTCCGCTTGAGGGGGAATTGAAGAGCGTCGCGGTCGACCTCGGCATTGCGGATCATGTCGACTGGCTCGGCTTCGTGCAGACCGACCGGGTCGCACGGGAAATGCGCGATGCGCTGTGCCTCGTCCTGCCCAGCACGGTCGAGCAATTCGGCAATGTCGTTCCCGAAGCGCTCGCGCTTGCCCTGCCGGTGCTGGCGAGCAACCGCTGCGGTGCGGCCGACCGGCTGGTGCTGGACGGGGTGAGCGGGTTCACTTTCCATCCTAAGAACGAGCAAGGCCTCGCAGCGCTGATGGAATGGGTCGGAGCCGACGAAGCGCTATGGTTGCGGCTGCGCAAAGGCGCCGAGGCAACGGCACCGCTCGGCGATACGGCGCGCTTTGCCGAATCGGTCCTGCAGCTACTCGCTCAGTCCTGAGAGCGCACTTCGCGCATCCCGACCTGCGTCGCCGGATTTCCAGCCCAGATCGTCCATTCCGGCACATCCGACACCGCGCAGCCCCGCGCCGCGACGACTGCGCCTTGCCCGATGGTCACGCCCGTCGCGACGAAAGCCTCGGCCGCGACCCAGCAACCTTCCTCGAGGCGGATGGGCCGGGTGACGAGCTGGAAATGCGGATCGCGGTGGTCATGGTCGCCCGCGCACAGGAAGGCTCTCTGCGAGACGATTGCGCCCTTGCCGATGTGGATGGGGGCCATGTTGTAGCACTGGACGCCCGGCCCGAGCGTTGCCCCTTTTCCCATCGCCAGGTGCCGCGGAAGCCACACGCGCGCACTCGGATAGACCCGGCTACCGGCCTCCATGCGCGCACCGAACAGGCGCAGTAGGAGCCTTCGCCAGCCGAAGCCGAAGGGCGGCGGGACGAGGCGTCCGAGAAGCAGCCACACCGCGCCCCACAAGCCGCGCTCGATGCGGTTGCCGAGGCTGAAGCTCGCACCGCCTTCGAGCGGCCTGCTTTCGGATGCGGGAAGCGGGTCGGTCATTGCATCGGCTCGAGCGAAACGCCGGTCAGGCTGAGCTGTTCGCCGTCGGACCCGCGCCCGGCTTGCCGAAGAGCAAGCGTCGCATCGCCGCAATCCGTCGCGAGGGTCAGCAGCCAGCGACCGAGCGGCGAAGGCTCGCCGCTTTCGAGACCGATTTCGCGCCCCTCGCAGCTCAAGCTCCATGTGAAGGGGCCATCGCCCGCCCCCTCGACGGAGAGGACATATTGACCGGCCGGAAGCGCGAGACGCTGGCTCAGCACGGCTTCGTTACCGAGACCGAGCGGGGAAACGACGACCCCTCGCTCCGCGGCTTCGACACGCGCATTGGCACTGGCCAAGACCTGCCATTCCGACCCCAGCGGCGAAGCGCCAGCCGAGATACCTGCGAAATCCGGGTCGTAGACCATGCCGGAGAAGCGTTCCGGATCGGCAAGCGTATCGCGCCACAGGGATAGCGAGAGCGCGCGCATGTCCGCCTTGTCGAAGCCGATCATCGCATCGCGTACGGCGGTGCGTTGCCACGCGCCATCTTGCCGGTCGAAGCGGCGTACGAGGTCCGCGCGCTGCTGCGCGATGGTCGCGTCAGCCGGCTCCGAGCGAAGGTACCCTTGCCACCAATAGGACTTCCCGCGCCGGTGTGCCCGCTCGGCCAGCGCCTCGCTTCCGCCGGGCAGGGCGAGCAGGCGGTCGACCTCGCCCTGAAGCGGTGCATTGGGCTCGATCCGGCCGAGGGCATCGATGCGCTGCGCGGCAATTGTCGCCTCCCCGCTCGCAATCGCGGTGCGGATCAGCGTGAGATTGGTCACCGGATCGCGCCAGCCGAGACCGGCTGCGAGATTGAGCGCCATCACCCGCTGCTCGTCCGGCTGGCCGATCGAGGCGACTGCGAGCGAAAAGGAATCGTAGGGCATCGCGGCCAGCGCGGCGCGGGCATGGGTGCCTGCCGCTTCCGGACTATCTGCTTCGAGTTGCCGCGCGGCCAGTTCGCGCTGGGTCGTGCGGTCCCAGAATGCGAAGCGGGCGGCATCGGGCCCGGCAGCTGCCGTGATCGCGCCGGGCAGGATGAGCGCCGCTCCGCCGAGTGCGAGCAAGGTCGTTGCGGCGAGGGCCGCAATAGCCCGCATCAGGCGGCATCCTCGCCGTAGGAGTAATAATAGCCGTAGTTATAGCCGTAGCCCGAGGTCTTCGGATCGAACTTGTTGAGCACCGCGCCATCGACGCGGATATCGTTGTCGCGCAGGCGCCGGATCGCAGCTTGCGCCCGGCCATGCGTCGCTCGCCCGGCTTCGGTGACGAAGACGAGATGCTCGATCCGCTGGGCGAGCAGCACGGTGTCGGCAAGGCCGAGCACCGGCGGTCCGTCGAAGATGACGATGTCGTATTCGTTCATCACGAGGTCGCGGAATTCCTCGAAGCTGTTGCTGGCGAGGAGTTCGGGGACGGACGGAGGCAGCGGGCCGCTCGGTACGAGATGCAGCCCGTCCTGTGCCTCGTAAACCACGTCGGCGAGCGAGGCCTGGCGGGTAATGACGCTGGTCAGCCCCTTCTCGCGCGAGGTGCCCAGGATCTGGTGCTGCGAGGGGCGGCGCAGGTCGGTGTCGACGATCAGCGTGCGCTTGCCCGCACGTGCGAAGCTGCGCGCGATGCCATAGGCGACGAGGCTCTTGCCCTCGCCCTGCTGGCTGCTGGTGACGAGGATCGAGCGCAGCCCCTCGGTCGAAAGCAGGGCGAGCGAAGTGCGCAGCGCGGCGAAGCTTTCCGACGCGTTCGACTTGGGCCGGTCGAGCTCCTCGACGATGTGCTCCGCGCTTTCGAGCCTGGGCACGGTACCGAGGAAGGGCAGGCGAAGGCGATCGGTCACATCGTCCGGCGTGCGCGCGGCATCGTCGATGAACTCGCGGGCGAAAATGAACAGGCCGGTCAGCGCGAGGCCCGCAAATAGCGCGAGGCCGATATTGATCAGCGGGCGCGGGCGGATCGGGCCGCCGGGCAATTCGGCACGGTCGACCAGCGAGATGTTGTTGGTCGACACGCCCGCCGAGGCGCTGATTTCCTTGTAGCGCTGGAGCAGTGCGTCATACATCGCGCGGTTGGTCGCCGCCTCGCGCGAGAGGATGTTGTACTGCACGCGCTCCGATTGTTCGGCAGCCGTTCCGGCCTGCAGCCGCTCAACCTGCGCTGCAAGGCGTTGCTCGTTTCGCATTGCCGCCTCGTAGCGCTGGCGCAGCGAACCGCGCGTGTCCGACACCGCGCGGTCGAGCTGTCGCTCGATCCCGCGCAGCTTCTCGGCATGCTGCTGCATTACCGGGTGTTCTTCGCGATAGCGCTCCGCATCCTGCGCCATCTCGGCGGAAATCTCGGCGCGCTGGCGCTGCAGGCTCTGGATGTAGGCGTTGTCCTGCACGTCGGGGATCGAGAAGCCGTTCGAGCGCTGGGCGACGCGGTACTGCTCTTCGGCGAGGATGCGTGCGGTGCGCGCGGCATTGAGCGCGGCATTGGCTTCGGCAAGGTTGGTCTGGACGATCGAGACCGCCCCGTCGCGCTCGCTCGTATCGGGAATATCGACGAGGCCGAAGCGGCGGGCATAGTCGACCTGCGCCTTCTCGCTTTCCTCCAGCCGGTCCTTGGCCAGCTCAAGCTGCTGCTCGAGATATTCGCGCGCGTAGGAGGAGGAATCGAACTTGCGCTGCAGGTTCGAGGCGATGAAGGTCTCGATATAGGCGTTGGCGATCTGCGAGGCGTAGGTCGCATCGGGGCTGGTGAAGCCGATATCGACCACGCGGCTGTACCGCGGCAGTTCGGCCGAGACATTGCCCTGCAGGTTCGCGGCAATGATCGCGCGGCGGGTTTCGGCCATGGTCCGGCCCGGCGCGGCGACTTCCGGCGCGCTCAGTCCCATGCGCTCGAAATAGGTGTCGTCGCGCGTCAGGTTGAGGCGGTCGACCACCCGCTCGGCCATTCCGCGGCTCAGCAGCACGTCGAGCTGGGTCTGCAGGAAGCGCTCCACATCCCATTCCACCGGAGGCATGGTTGCGTCCTCGTCGAGCACTTCGTTGACCTGGCTGTCGATCTGGACGGTGCCGGTGGCCTGGTAGATCGGCGTGGTCGAAAGCGTGAAGATGATCCCGGCGACCAGTGCGGCTGCGATAATCGCGGCTGCGATGAAGCGATTGCGGTAAAGCGCGCTCGCCAGCCGGCGCACATCGATGCCGATGGTCGGCATGGGATTGCCGTAGCTGTAGGCATAAGGCGGTGCGCCCGGCGGCTGGACCGAGAGCGGCGTTTGCGCGGCAGGAGTTTCGACGCGCGACATCAGAACGGCCTGAAGATGCCGATCAGCGGCGCTGCCTGGAGGAGGTCGCGATAGGCCTGCTTCAGCCCGTCAGTGCCGACGATGACCTGGTCGCCCGGCAGGATTTCGATGTCGGGCGCATTGCCCGCGTTGATCTGCGACAGGTCGAACAGCGCACCCACGCGCTCGCCCCCGACACGGCGGAAGACGACGACCTGGTCGTATTTCGCGACATTGGTCGGACCTTCGGCCAAGGCGACGGCATCGATCAGCGAGATGCGGCTCGGCATCTCGAACACGCCTGCTTTCTTGACCGCCCCGGTCACTGTCACTCGCTGGAGCGAAGCTTCGACGATCGACACCGTCACGCTCGGATCGACGAGGTAGCGCGCGCCGTAGAGCCGTTCGAGCTGGCGGGCGAATTCGGCGGCGGTCAGCCCCGAGGCTTGCACCGAGCCAAGCAGCGGCACCTGGACCGCGCCGTCGCTGTCGACGAAGGCTTTCTCGAGCGAGAGGTCGGGTTCGCGAAAGACGATGATCGAAATCTGGTCGTTCGGTCCGATTTCGGAGCGGCGCGGCGCAGTGACGTCGCCGGGCGGCAGCAGCGCGTAGGCCGCCTCGCCAGCGGGAAGCTGCGGTGCTGGCCCATTGCTGCAACCCGCCACGGCGAGCGCCGATGCAAGTGCCAATGCAGCTTTGGCCGCCAGCCTCGTCATGTGCGCCTCACCCTTGCCGGACCCATTGCTAGCTGACGTCATAGCCTTGCCGCGCGCCATTGCGCGATGCCCATTTGCGCCGCAGCTGTGCACAACCCGAACAGCATGGCGAGTGCGGGCGTCCTCAGCGGAAAGTCGAGAGCGGAATGGGCCAGCAGGACGGCTGCGACGCCCCACGCGGCCCATGCCGCCATCGGCGCGCGCCGCGAGAGCATCTGCCATGCGAGGAGGGCCAGTGCGAGCGGCCCCGCCAGCGCCGTCAATACGCCGGGAAGCCCTCCTTCGAGAGCGAGCTGCAGGTAGTCGTTATGCGCCGCCACGACGAAGCGCGCGTCGATCATGTCGAGGTTCTCATGCGCCATGTAGACCGGCACGAAGCTGCCGTATCCTGATCCCCACGGCCACATCGCGCGCGTCGCTGCGAGCGTGTCGGCCGCCATGGTCAGCCTCTGGTCGTCTGCCGCGAGGCCAAAGCGTGCGAAGATGTCGGAAAATGCAGGGACCAGCAGCATGGCGATCCCGCCCGCCACCAGGACGGCGCCGAGCAGGGGCGCGGCACGCCGCCTCGGTCGCCAGATCGCGACGAGCGCGGCGATGATGGCCGGTATGGCGAGCGCGATGCCGGCGCGCGAAGTGGTCGCGACCACGGCGAAGGCGAGCAGGGCGATCGCTGCCGTGGCGATGGCGCGTGCGCTCTTCCCCGCCCTCCCGACGGGGATAGCGACGGTCAGCAATATGCCGGCGATGAGCAGGTCGGCGTGATGGTTGCGATTGGCGAACAGGCCGAGTGCGGCCCCGGCATGCTCGGTCGCATAGAGCGCACCGCCGCCGATCAGGCGCTGGCCTATCCCGACAACCGCGCTCGCGATGGCGAAAAGGGCCACGGCAGCGAGCAGGCGCTTCGTTTCGCGCGGATCCAGCCGCAGGACCGCTGCATGCATGGCGAGCGCAGGGACGACTGCAAGCAGCGAGATAGCCGCCGCCGCCGGATCGAGCGCGAGCGGTCGCCAGCCCGGCTCCTGCCCCGATGCGACGAGCACCTGCGCAGCGAGATCGCGCCCCGGAAGCGCGGTCCAGATGGACGGCGGCAGCGGCACGAGCTGGAGCGCGGCGAGGGCCAGCAGGACGAGTGCGAGCTTGAGCGTCCAGGCCGTCTCGCCCCGCGGCTTGCTGCGCAGGACTGCGTAAAGCAGCGGCAGGCTGCCGAAGAACACCAGCGCGAGGTTGGGCTCGCGCCCGGACCCGCCGACGACCAGCGTCCAGAGCATGGTCGCGAGTGCCAGCGGAAAAAGCAGCCGCTCGCTTCTCGCCGGCAGGGTCATTGCCCGGCCCGCGATGCGAAATCGGCATAGGCATCGGCCATGCCTTCGCGCAGCGGCGTCTTCGCGCGCCAGCCGAGTTCGGCCAGCCTGCTGGTGTCGAGCAGCTTGCGCGGCGTGCCGTCGGGCTTGGACGGATCGGTTCGCACCGTGCCCTCGACCCCGACCGTTTCGAGCGCGAGGCGAGCGAGCTTTTCGATAGTTACTTCCTCGCCGCTGCCGACGTTGACGGGCGCTTCTTCGGAGTAGTTCTGCATCAGGAAAACCAGCGCATCGGCAAGATCGTCGACATGCAGGAACTCGCGGAGCGGCGTCCCGCTGCCCCAGATCGCAATTTCATTCTCGCCGCGCTTTTTCGCCTCGTGTGCCTTGCGCAGCAGCGCGGGCAGGACATGGCTCGTCTCGAGATCGTAATTGTCGCCTGGCCCGTAGAGATTGGTCGGCATGGCGGAGATGAAGTCCGCCCCGTGCTGGCGGCGATAGGCCTGGCACAGCTTGAGGCCGGCGATTTTCGCGATGGCGTACCACTCGTTGGTCGGCTCGAGCGGACCGGTCAGCAGGCTGTCCTCGCGGATCGGCTGCTCGGCATGCTTGGGGTAGATGCAGCTCGAACCGAGGAAGAGCAGTTTTTCCGCGCCATGCTTCCAGCTCGCGTGGATGACATGCGTTTCGAGCGCGAGATTGTCGTAGAGGAAATCCGCCGGATAGCTGTCGTTGGCAAGGATGCCGCCAACCTTGGCTGCCGCAAGGAACACCACATGCGGGCGGTTGGCTTCGAACCATGTCTCGACCGCCTGCTGGTCGCGCAGGTCGAGTTCCTCGCGCGTCGCGGTGAGCACTTCGCAATTCTCGCTCGCGAGCCTGCGGCACAGCGCGCTGCCGACCATGCCGCGATGGCCGGCCACGAATACGCGCTTGCCTGTCAGTTCGAACATCCGGCTTCCCGCTCGCCCGCTGCGAAGAGTGCCGGTTTCATGCCAAGCGCATAACGCGCGGGCAATGCGCGGGAGCGATTAATGCCCCGAAGGAAGCAGGCGGTTTTTGAGGAAGCGCAGTTCCTCGCTCGGGAAGCGCAAAATCGCGCGCAGGTAGGCGCCGACCCGCATGTCGAGCAGCGATACGGTCAACGGGATCGCGACGAGGCACATGACGATCTCCGCGACGAGCAGGACCGCCGCTGCCGTGACGAGCGTGACCGAGGCGGACATCCCGGCCACTGCACAAGCGGCGACCGCGAGGAAGCTCCACGCGATCGGGCGGTGCCGGTTGGTCCCCATGCGCGCCTGCGCAGTCAGCATCCAGACCGCTTCGAAGAGCACGGCTCCGACGAGAAGCCCGTAAAGCTCCGGCGCAAAGGCGATCTTCCCGCCGGTCCACAGCTCGAATATCGCCGGGCCGGCGACGAACAGCGCGAGGGCGACCGCGAGGCATGTCCACACAGCCAGGCGCGTGGTGGCGATGACCAGCCGGGCAAGGCCCGTACGCTGGCTCGCTCCGCCCATCAGCCCGGCTTCCGCCTGCAGCGGGACAAGCGCGGTCTGGACGATCTGCGACACTGCCCGGGCGAGCGTTCGGTGGGTCGAGAACACCGCGACCGCCACCGCGCCGAGCGTCAGCCCGATAATGATGACCGCGCCCTGCAGCAGCAGCGCCTTGGCGAGGTCGAACATGAGGTATTCCAGCCCGCTTGCTACATATCTGCCGAGCTTCTGGCTCCGCCGTGCGAAAAGGTTGAGGGTTGCGGCGAAATCCGCGCGCCTGAGGATGACCGACTGCGCGGCATATTCGCCGATGCGCGATGCGAGCATGATTGCGCCGATCGCGACCGGGCCGGTGTCGAAGAACTTCACCGCGATGAAGGTCGCGGCGAGGCGCAGGATGGTCCCTATCGCGCGGGTCCACAGCCCGGCCGGCATGATCCTGCGCGCCCGCATCCCGCCGAGCAGCGCGAGCGAATTCTGCGAGATGATCGCGGCGGCAGCGAGCAGGCCGAAAGTCCATTTCGCCTCGGCGGAGGAAATCTGCCTGAGGCCCAGCCAGTCCGCCAGCGGGACAGCCATCACGACTGCGGCAAGCACGACCAGCAGGAGGAGCGACCAGCGCAGGAAGGTGACGACGAGGTCGCGGAAAAAGCGATGCGCGCCCTCCTCGTCGCCCTCGCCCGCGCGGCGCGCCAGCTCGTTCGAGCCGGACTGCACGACGCCGAGGTCGGACAGCGCAATATAGGTCGGGATCGCGGCAATCAGCAGGTATTCGCCGAACAGCTCGACCGACCAGGCGGCGAGCAGGACCGGAATGAGCAGCAATTGCTCGGCCACCCTCGTCACGAGCGAGGTCGCGCTGGCCGCGCCGGAGGAAATCATGCGCTGGCCGATGCTCGTCATGGCTCAGCCCCGCCGGATCATGAACCCTTGGCGATGGGCGCGCTGCGCATCACCTGGAGGTCCGCTTCGACCATTTCGCGCGCCAGTTCGCGCACGCCGGTTTCGTGCCGCCAGCCGAGCTTCTGGTGCGCCTTGCCGGGATCACCGATCAGCAGGTCGACTTCGGTCGGGCGGAAATAGCGCGGGTCCACTTCGACCAGCAGCTTGCCGCTCGCCTTGCAGTAGCCCTTCTCCTCGACGCCCTCGCCGCGGAACTCGATCGGGATGCCCGCATCCTCGAACGCCCAGCGGGTGAAGTCGCGCACCGTCGTCGTCACGCCGGTCGCGAGCACGTAGTCGTCGGGTTCATCCTGCTGCAGCATCAGCCACATGCCGCGGACATATTCCTTGGCATGGCCCCAGTCGCGGCTGGCATCTAGATTGCCGAGATAGAGCCGGTCCTGCCGCCCGAGCGAAATGGCCGCGGCCGCGCGCGTGATCTTGCGCGTGACGAAAGTCTCGCCGCGCAAGGGGCTTTCGTGGTTGAACAGGATGCCGTTCGAGGCGTGCATCCCATAGGCCTCGCGGTAATTGACCGTGATCCAGTAGGCGTAGAGCTTCGCGGCGGCATAGGGGCTGCGCGGATAGAACGGCGTGCTCTCGCGCTGCGGCACTTCCTGCACCGAGCCATAGAGTTCGGAGGTCGAGGCCTGGTAGAACCGCGTGTGCTTTTCCAGACCGAGGATGCGGATCGCCTCGAGCAGGCGGAGCGTTCCCACGCCGTCGGAATTGGCGGTATATTCGGGGGTCTCGAAACTCACCTGCACATGGCTTTGCGCGGCGAGGTTGTAGATTTCGTGCGGCTGCGTTTCCTGCACGATGCGGATGAGGTTCGTCGCATCGGTCAGGTCGCCGTAATGCAGCACCAGCCGCTGGTCGGGCTCGTGCGGGTCCTGGTAGATTTCCTCGATCCGGCCCGTGTTGAAGGATGACGACCGGCGCTTGATGCCGTGCACCTCGTATCCCTTGTCGAGCAGCAATTGCGCGAGATACGCCCCGTCCTGCCCGGTGATCCCGGTGACGAGTGCGCGCTTGCCTGTGCCTTCGAGTGCCATGGCTGCTGCCTAGACGCTTTGGCGTCGCGGCGGAACTGGCGCGCTCGCGTTATTCCCGCCCTTCGAGCCAGCGTCCGATGGCGAGCGCGCGGCGCGCATCCTCGCTCGCCGGACCGGAGGTGAAATCGCGCGCCGTCTCGTAGCTGCGCTTGGCGATTTTCGCGGGCGACAGCTTCGCCGCGCGTTCGCCGAGGCGGCGCAGCACTTCGGCAAGGCCCCCATCGTCCCACGCTTCGCCGACCGCCATTGCGATGCCCGCCGACTTGCGCGCGCGCGGGTCCTGCACCAGCAGCAGCTCGGCGTCCTCCAGCACGCGCTCGGGCGGAACATGGCTCACCCCGCTTTCGCCTACCATGCCACTGCTGCACCAGCGGTCGACCAGTGAGAGGACCAGTGCCAGCGCCTCTTCCCACCCATCCTCGCGCGCCCATTCGAGAAGGGCGGGCCAGTCGATCTCCTTTGCGGCGCAGAAAAGGATATCGGGCAGGAGGAGCGGCCCGGCATCGAGGCGATGCGAATAGACCGCGTGTATCACCAGATGGGCGAGCATCGCCTCGCGCGAGGGATAGCGGCACGGGTCACTCGGATCGGCTGGCTGCGCGCTCGCGATCATCCGCTCGGTCCGGTCCGGCGGCATGGCCCAGTCCATCCGCTCGGCAAGTTCCCATGCGCGCAGGTGCAATTCGACCGAGGCGCCCGCCGGTCCTTCGAGTGGCGGGAGGTGCTTGGCGAGACGAGCCTGCGCCTCGTCCGTCTCGCGCGGCTCGTCGGGCGTGAAACCATCGGCTACGAGCGCATCCCACGCCGCGATTGCCATGCCTGCGGGCAGCAGCAGGTCGATGTCGCGCAAGGGCCGCTCGGCCGCGTGGGGATAGGCGTACCAGGCAAGCCAGCTGCCCTTCAGCGCCACGCTCTCCATGCCGCGCTCGCGCAGCCATTCGGTCAGGCGGAACAGCTCGTTTCGCTGGGCGAGCGCGACGAGCGCCTGTTCGCGGTGCGCCTTGCGCCAGTGCGCGACGATATGGGGCGGCACCTCGACCACAAGCTCGCCGCGCTCGATCCGGCCATGCAGATGCGGCCACAGGCGATGGAGCCCTGCGAGAATGGCGACCGATTCCCACTCGCCATGCGATAGCGAACCGGCGAACTCGCGCTGGCGCGCGGCCGAGCCGAGCAGCGACAGCGCCGCGCGGCGCAGTTGCGGAGTGTCGCGCGCGGTCACCGCGCGGTGCCTCAGTTCTCGGGAACGGAGAAGGTGCCGGTGACGCGGCCCGAGCTGTTCGTGCCGCTCTCTCCGGCGACCGAGGACGAGCCGCTCGCGCGCCCGTCGACGCTGGAAACGCCGCTTGCGAGGTCGATCACCAGCCGCCCACCGTTCAGCGTATCCGATCCGCGGCGCAGGCGCACATTGCCTGCCATGGTGATGATCCGGCGGTTGAAGTCGTAGACCGCAACATCGCCGCTCGCCCGCTCGTTGCCTCGGCTGACGGTGACCCCGCCGGTGGCGGTGATGCGCTGGATCTGCAGCGTGCCCGCATCGCTGTAATTGACAAGCATGCGGTTCGAACGAACGGTCAGCCCGGCCTGCGTCACCACGACATCGCCCGACAGGACGACCCGGTTCTGGCGATCCTGCAGCTCGATACGCCCGGCGTTGTAATTGACCGGCGCGTTGGAATTGTGCCCGGCAATCGCCTGCGCGCCCGCCTGGATACCGGCGAAGGCGGCGGCCGTCAGCGTGAAGCCGATCGCGGCATTGCGCAGGGCGGTGGTGAGATAGGTCTTGGTCATGGCATCCTCAGTCTGCCGGGGATCATGGAAAGCCGCGCATTCCCGTCGAGCACGATGGTGCGTTCGGCCATGTCGACTTCGAGCCGGTTGGCGGAGAAGGAGCCGGCCGGGATTTCCCCTTCGACTCCGTCGGTCCCGACCATGCGTTTCGCAGCGAGGTCGACCGACACGCCGCTCACCTGCATGCGATAGCCGTCTGCGGCGACCATCCGGACCGGGCCGGTGATGTCGACCACTTCCTCGTCGATGTCGTAGCTGCCTGCCGCCGCGCCGACGCGCGCCGGACCCTCGGGCAGGAGAATGCGCGCGACGAGGTCTTCCATCCGCACGATGCCCTCGCTGCTCGATCGCTGGACGGCTTCGCCCGCGGTCAGCGAGAACGGACGGCCATCGTTGTCCTGCCCGCGGTACATCGCATTGTCGACGCGCAGGCGCTCGTTGATCACCGCGACCTTGTTGCGGTCGAGCAGGAAGCTCACCTCGCCACGCGGGCTGAGCGGGGTGATGACCATGAAGGCGGCCAGCACGCCCACGCCCATCGGCAGAGCCTTGCCGAGGAAGGACACCAGCTTGTCGTGCGAACCGCCGGGCGCGGCGAAGTGCTGGCGCTTGCTGCGCCGCTCCTTCGCCTCATCCGTTTCGATCCGCCGCTTGATGACCATGGTTGCTGCCCTGGGAAGTCCCTTACGCGTGCGAGAAGATGTCGTGGTCGGCCCAGCCTGCGATATCGAGCTTCGCGCGCGTCGGCAGGAAGTCGAAACAGGCCTGGGCGATTTCGGTCCGTCCCTCGCGTTTCAGCCGTTCGACGAAAACGTCGTGCAGGCGGTGGAGGAAGCGCACGTCGGAAGCGGCGTATTCGCGCTGCGCGTCGTTGATTTCCGGCGCGCCCCAGTCGCTCGACTGCTGGACCTTGCTCATTTCGCCGTCGAGCAGTTCCATCACGAGGTTCTTGAGTCCGTGGCGATCGGTATAGGTGCGGGTCAGCTTGCTCGCGATCTTGGTGCAGAACACCGGCGCGGCGGTGACGCCGAGATAGTATTCGATCGCGGCAAGGTCGAAGCGCGCGAAGTGGTAGAGCTTCAGGCGGTTCGGGTCCGCCAGCACCGCCTTGAGGTTCGGCGCATCGTAGCTGCTGCCGACCTTGAAGCGGACGAGGTGTTCATCGCCATTACCGTCGCTGATCTGCACGACGCACAGGCGGTCGCGCGGCGTGATCAGCCCCATCGTTTCGGTGTCGACTGCAACGGGCCCGGGCGCGAGCACGCCTTCGGGCAAATCTTCTTCGTGGAAATGCACTGCCATAAGTCCAGCGCCTTAGGCCGATTGGGGATTGGAGGGAAGGGGTGCTGGCTCGCCGCCTGCACGCTGGCTATTCCCGTCGGCCATGAGCGATGCAGTCCCCGAAAGCTGGAAGCCGGTGCTCGACCCCGTCCTCGCGGGCGAGGATGCACGGCGCCTCGGCGGCTGGCTGCGATCGGAAGAGGACGCGGGCAAGGCGATCTACCCGCCGCGCGGCCAGCGCCTGCGGGCACTCGACCTGACCCCGCTCGACGCGGTCAAGGTCGTGATCCTCGGGCAGGATCCCTATCACGGCCCGGGGCAGGCGCATGGCCTGTGTTTCTCCGTCCCCGAAGGCGTGAAGATGCCGCCCTCGCTCGCGAACATCTACAAGGAGCTGGAAAGCGACCTCGGCATCGCGCGCCCCGATCACGGCAATCTCGAGCACTGGGCGCGCCAGGGCGTCCTGCTGCTCAACAACGCGCTCACGGTCGAAGCGCACAAGGCCGGCAGCCATGCGGGCAAGGGATGGGACGCGATCACCGATGCCTGCGTCGCGGCAGTCGCAGCGCGAGGCGTGCCGACCGCCTTCGTGCTGTGGGGCAGCCATGCACAGGGCAAGGCCGCGCGCATCCCGGCGATCGGCCAGTCGGACCGGCATCTCGTCCTGAAGAGCCCGCATCCCAGCCCGCTTTCGGCGCATCGCGGCTTCTTCGGCAGCCGCCCGTTCAGCCGGGTCAACGCGTTCCTGCAAGAGAATGGCCATACGCCGATAGAATGGTAGGCTGGCCGCCATGACGGAGGAGGAAGCCGGGAAAGCGCTGCGCGTGCGGATCGCCGAGATCGACGAGCAGGACCGCATCAGCGCCGAGGGGCGCGAGCCAGTCACCCTGCAGCAGGACAGCGTCGGGCGCCTCAGCCGGATGGACGCGATGCAGCAGCAGGCGATGGCGCTCGCGGCGGAGCGGCGGCGCAAGGGCGAGCGGGTGCGGCTCGAAGCGGCGCTCGTCCGGCTGGAGGAAGGCGAGTGGGGCTATTGCCTGACCTGCGGCGAGGACATTGCCGCCAAACGCCTCGAAAATGATCCGGCCGCCACGCAATGCGTCAAATGTGCTAGCGGATCGCGCGACTAGCCTTATTGCGAATTGAGGGAGCTATTCATGTCCGACACCGTCCTGCTCGAAATCTCCGATGGCATCGCGACCGTCACGCTCAATCGCCCGCAGGCGATGAACGCGATCTCGCGCGAGCTGCGCCGGCGGCTCTACGAGGTCATGCGCGAGGTCGATGCGAATGACGCGGTGCGCGCGGTCATCCTGACCGGTGCGGGTGAGCGGGCCTTCACAGCCGGGCTCGACCTCAAGGAGCTGGGTAGCGAGGAGGGCGCGCTCGGTTCGGCCAATGCGACCGATCCGGCGGACAACCCGGTCAAGGCGATCGAGGTGTGCCGCAAGCCCGTCATCGGTGCTATCAACGGAGTTGCGATCACCGGCGGCTTCGAAGTCGCGCTCGCCTGCGACGTGCTGGTGGCGAGCAGCAATGCGCGCTTTGCCGATACCCATGCGCGGGTCGGCATCGTGCCGGGCTGGGGCCTGTCGCAAAAGCTGTCGCGCATGATCGGCATCAGCCGGGCCAAGGAACTCGCCTTCACCGGCAATTTCCTCGATGCGCAGACCGCGCTCGCCTGGGGGCTGGTGAACCACGTCGTCGCGTCCGACGAACTCCTCCCGCTCGCACGCAAGCTGGCGAGCGACATGGCGAGCATCGATCCCGCCTTCCTCGCCAAGTACAAGGCGCTGATCGACGAAGGCTACGCCGCCAGTTTCGGCGAGGGCATGGCTATCGAGGCACGGGTTTCCAGTGCGGCGAATTCAGCCGTCGCACGTGAAGAGATCGAAGCGCGCCGCGCCGCCGTGCAGGAGCGCGGACGGGGCCAGAACTAGCTCCGGCCCCGAAACGCGTCAGAAGGTCTTGGTCAGCCGCAGCCCGGCAGTGACGCCGGTGTCGCGGAAGGCGATCGCGCTGTCGACCACCTGCACGTCGAAGGTCAGCTCGAACTTCTCGGGCAGGCCGACGGTGTAGAACACCTCCATTCCCTTCTCCTCCTCGATCGGCAGGCGGAAGGCGATGTCGTCGACCAGCTCGTCGGTCAGCGAGTAGTAGAAGAAGGCGATGCCGAAGCGGTCCTGCGGGCGCACCGCCGGGTTGCCGGCAAGACCGATGAAGCCCGAATAATCGAGGAAGGTCGGATCGCCCATCGAGGCCTGGAAGCGGCCGAAGAGGCCGATGCCCTTGCCCGGCGCGTTCGGGTTGAGGCTGAGGTACTGGAAGCCAGACAGCTGCAGCGCGAGCTCGCCCGACTCGTCGCCGAAATTGCCGTTCGGCGGAGGCGTCAGGGCGCGCGGCAGGATGTCGAAGGCAGGGCCCGAACGGGTCGAACCGACGACTGCGAAATTGTAGACGCCCGGCTTGCCGCCGAAGCGGGTCAGCGCAGCGGCCGACGCGAGGAAGCCGACGCCGCTTTCGAATGCGGTCTCGAACCCGGTGCGGCCGTATTGCGAATCCGGATCGAACACCCAGAGGCGGTAAATGACCTTCTGGGTCGGCACTTCGAGCATCGCGCCGGTCAGCGTGTTCGGCACCACCGCGGTCGGCGGCAGTGCGATGCCGAGGTTCTGGAAGCCGAAATGCCCGTCGCTCGCCACGATCGGCAGCGTGCCCGAAATATCAAGCACGTTCATCTTGCCCACTTCAAGGCTCGCACCATTGCCGAAGGTCTTCTTGACCGACAGCGACAGGTCGTAATTCTCGGTGCCTTCGGGGCGGAACAGCGCGGTGTTCTTCGGGATCAGGCCGACCACGCCGTTGGAGCTCTTGCCCCAGCGGAACTCGGGCCGGATCTTGAGCATCCAGCTCTCGTCGAGACCCCAGGTGTCGCCGCGCAGGTTGATATAGGCATCGGCGCGGCCGCCGTAGCGGGCGGTATCGTCGGGGCTGCCGGTCACGACGAAATCGACGAATTGCGAGACGACCAGCTTGGCATCGGTCGGCGGCGGGCCGCGGCGGCGCGGCGGCGTGGGCGGCGGCGCTGCATCGGCGGCTTGCTGCGTTTCCGCCTGCGGCGTCGGCACGCCTTGCTGCTGGATGAGGTCGTTGGCCGTGATCGAAACGGTTGCGAGATCGAACGAGGTCGCTTCGGCGGCTTCCGAGGCGGCGCTGCCCATCGCTTCGCCTTCGCTTGCGAGTGCAGGCGAGGCGAGGCCGGTCAGAGCCAGGGCCAGGAACGATGCCGAGATGCGCGATGCTGCTTTGCGACTATGCGCCGAGACGTGCTTCACTATTTCCCTCCAAGGCGCCCGTGCAATTCTGCGATGCTTCGGGCTTTTCAATATGTTGCGTATGGCCGCGCACGTCCGACACGGCGGTATCCCCGGCGCATCTATGAATCGGGCAATTGCAGCCCGCAACCCATTTGGCGGACTGTCGACAGTTTCCCTGCGATGTGTTGCGAGATCAACGCGGTAGCGAAGTGACGCCCATCAGCGCTTCGTCGACCGAACGCGCGCACTGGCGGCCTTCGCGGATCGCCCAGACGACGAGGCTTTGCCCGCGCCGCATGTCGCCGCAGGCATAGACGCCCGGCTCGCTCGTCGCATAATCGTCGGTGTTGGCAGCGACATTGCCGCGCCCGTCGAGTTCGACGCCCGCCCGGTCGAGCAGCCCGCGCCGCTTCGGCCCGGTAAAGCCCATCGCGAGCAAGATGAGGTCGGCCTTGAGGGTGAACTCGCTACCCGGCACTTCCTCGAACTTGCCGTCCTTCCATTCGATGTGGACGCATTCCAGCCCGGTTACGTCGCCGCCTTCGCTGACGACGCGCTTGGTCAGGACCGACCAGTCGCGCTGCACGCCCTCCTCGTGGCTCGAAGAGGTGCGCAGCTTGAGCGGCCAGTCGGGCCAGGTCATCGCCTTGTCCTCGTGCTCGGGCGGCTTGGGCATGATCTCGAGCTGGGTGACGCTCGCCGCGCCCTGGCGGTTCGAGGTGCCAACGCAGTCCGAGCCGGTATCGCCGCCGCCGATCACGATGACGTGCTTGCCCGTCGCGGTCAGCGTGCCGCGCGGGGCGGCGCGCACTTCGTCGTCGCCCGCATTGCGCTTGTTCTGCTGGGTGAGGAATTCCATCGCCAGGCGCACGCCCGGCAGTTCGGCACCCGGAATGTCGAGCTGGCGCGCTTCTTCCGCACCGCCCGACAGGACGATCGCGTCGAAATTCTCCTGCAGCGCCTTGAAGCTGACTTCCACGCCGACCTCGGCGCTCGTCTTGAAGGTCACGCCCTCGGCTTCCATCTGCACCGCTCGGCGGTTGATGAGGTGCTTTTCCATCTTGAAGTCGGGAATGCCGTAGCGCAGCAGCCCGCCGATCCGGTCGCTCTTCTCGAACACGGTGACGGCATGGCCCGCGCGGGCGAGTTGCTGGGCGCAGGCGAGGCCCGCCGGGCCGGAGCCCACTACCGCGACCGACTTGCCGGTCTGCTTCTCTGGCACCTGCGGCTTGATCCAGCCCTCATCCCATCCGCGGTCGACGATCGCGCATTCGATGCTCTTGATGGTGACCGGAGAGTCGATGATGTTGAGCGTGCATGCCGCCTCGCACGGGGCGGGGCAGATGCGGCCGGTGAACTCGGGGAAGTTATTGGTCGAATGCAGCAATTCGAGCGCATTCTTCCAGTCGCCTTCATAGACGAGGTGGTTCCAGTCCGGGATGATGTTGTTCACCGGACAGCCGTTGTGACAGTAGGGAATGCCGCAGTTCATGCAGCGGCTGGCCTGCGCGCGGAGCTTTTCCTCCGGCATCGGGACCATGAATTCCTTGTAGTTGCGCAGCCGGCTTTCCGGTTCGATCGCCCCGCGATCTTCACGCTCGACTTCGAGGAAGCCCGTTTCCTTGCCCATGATCCTTGACCCTTATTCCGCTGCCATGCTGGCGGCTTCGCGCCGCTCCTGTTCGAGCGCTTCGAGCGCCCGGCGGTAATCCTTCGGCATCACCTTGACGAACTTGCCGAGTGCATTGTCCCAGTCGGCCAGCAGGTCGGCCGCGCGCTGCGAGCCAGTGTGCAGCTTGTGCCGCTCGATGAGGATTTTCAGCCGCTCGGCATCGTGGCGAAGCATGTCGCCCATGCCGAGATCGTTGACCCCGACCGGACGCTGCTTGGGACGACCGGTGCCTTCGTCCTCGTCCGGCTCGGGCGAGATCTTCTCCAGCTCGACCTGTGCGAGGTTGCAGCGTTCGTGGAAGGTGCCCTTGGGATCGTAGACGTAAGCGACGCCCCCGCTCATCCCGGCCGCGAAGTTGCGTCCGGTCCGGCCGAGCACGGCGACGACGCCGCCGGTCATATATTCGCAGCCATGGTCCCCGGTGCCTTCGACCACCGCGACGGCGCCCGAATTGCGCACCGCGAAACGCTCGCCCGCGACGCCGCCGAAGAAGGCTTCGCCCGAGATCGCGCCGTAGAGCACGGTGTTGCCGACGATGATGTTCTCGCGCGGGTTGCGCTCGGCGGCGGCAGGCTGGCGCACGATGATGCGTCCGCCCGACAGGCCCTTGCCGACGTAGTCGTTGGCATCGCCGGTCAGGTCGAGCGTGATGCCGTGGGCGAGCCATGCGCCGAAGCTCTGGCCTGCAACGCCATCGAGATTGATGCGGATCGTGTCGGGCGAGAGGCCGGAATGGCCGTGCGCCTTGGCGACTTCGCCCGACAGCATTGCGCCGACCGTGCGATTCACATTGCGGATCTCGCGGCTGATCTCGATCGGCTGGCCGCTCTGGATCGCGGGCTTGCAGACGTCGATCAGCTCGACATCCATCGCCGTGCCGAGCGCATGGTCCTGCGTCTCGGTATGGCGCAGCGAACCGTGCTCGCCCGGCGTGATGGTGTGGAGCAGGCGCGTGAGGTCGACGCCCTGCGCCTTCCAGTGGCGATGCACCCGGCGCATGTCGAGCCGGTCGACGCGGCCGACCATCTCGTCGAGCGTGCGGAAGCCCATCTCGGCCATGATCTGGCGCAGTTCCTCGGCGACGAAGAAGAAGTAGTTGATGACGTGCTCGGGCGTGCCGGTGAAGCGCTTGCGCAGCACCGGGTCCTGCGTCGCGACGCCGACCGGGCAGGTGTTGAGGTGGCACTTGCGCATCATGATGCAGCCCGCCGCAATCAGCGGGGCGGTCGCAAAACCGAACTCGTCAGCGCCGAGCAGCGCACCGATCGCGACGTCGCGTCCGGTCCTCAGGCCACCGTCGACCTGCACCGCGATGCGGCTGCGCAAGTCGTTAAGCAGCAGCGTCTGCTGGGTCTCGGCAAGGCCGATTTCCCACGGGCTGCCGGCATGGGTGAGCGAGGTCAGCGGGCTTGCGCCCGTGCCGCCTTCGTAGCCCGAAATGGTGACGTGGTCCGCCTTGCACTTGGATACGCCCGCGGCGACCGTGCCGACGCCGACTTCGGACACCAGCTTGACCGAGATGCGCGCGGCCGGGTTCACGTTCTTGAGGTCGTGGATCAGCTGCGCGAGATCTTCGATCGAATAGATGTCGTGGTGCGGCGGCGGGGAGATCAGGCCCACGCCCGGGGTCGAGTGACGCACCGCGCCGATGCGCTTGTCGACCTTGTGGCCGGGCAGCTGACCGCCTTCGCCGGGCTTTGCGCCCTGCGCCATCTTGATCTGGATGTCGTCGGAATTGACGAGGTATTCGGTCGTCACGCCGAAGCGGCCGGAGGCGACCTGCTTGATCCGGCTGCGCATGGAATCGCCGTTGTCCATCTGCTGGAAACGGAACGGCTCCTCGCCGCCCTCGCCCGTGTTCGAGCGCCCGCCGATGCGGTTCATCGCGATGGCCAGGGTCGAGTGCGCCTCGTGGCTGATCGAGCCGAAGCTCATCGCGCCGGTGCTGAATCGCTTGACGATGTCCTTGGCGGATTCGACTTCCTCGAGCGGGACCGGCTGGTCCGCCTTCTTGAGCTCCATCAGCCCGCGGATGGTCAGGAGCCGCTCGTTCTGGTCGTTCACCGAACGGGCGAATTCCTCGTAATTCTTCGGATCGTTGCCGCGCACCGCATGCTGCAGGTTGGCGACATTCGCCGGGGTCCAGGCATGGTCCTCGCCGCGCAGGCGGTACTGGTAGATGCCGCCGACATCGAGCATGCCCTTATAGAGCGGATCATCGCCGTAAGCGATCGCGTGGCGGCGCACCGCTTCCTCGGCGACCTCGCCGAGGCCGATGCCTTCGATGGTCGTCGCGGTGCCCTTGAAATATGCGTCGACCAGTTCGCTCGACAGGCCGACCGCATCGAAGATCTGCGCGCCGCAATAGGACTGGTAGGTCGAGATGCCCATCTTGGACATGACCTTGAGAATGCCCTTGCCGACCGCCTTGATGTAATTGTCCTGCACTTCGCGCGCGGTGAGTTCGGGGAACTTGCGCGTGCGCAGGTCCTCCAGCGTCTCGAAGGCGACATAGGGGTTGATCGCTTCAGCACCGTAGCCCGCGAGCACGCAATAGTGGTGCACCTCGCGCGCTTCGCCGGTCTCGATGACAAGGCCGGTCTGCATGCGCAGGCCCTGGCGAACGAGATGGTGGTGCACCGCCGCCGTCGCGAGGAGGGCGGGCATCGGGATGCGGTCCGGCCCCTGCGCGCGGTCGGACAGGACGAGGATGTTGTGATCCTGCAGCACCGCCTCGGTAGCGGCCCAGCACATTTCCTTGAGCGCCAGCGCGAGGCCTTCTGCGCCCGTGCTCGCATCCCAGGTGATGTCGATCGTCTCGGTCCGGAACGCGCCGTCGAGTGCCGCTTCGACCGAGCGGATTTTCGCCAGGTCTGTGTTGGTCAGGATCGGCTGGCTGACTTCGAGGCGCTTGTGCGTACCGGCATCGCGGCCGAGCAGGTTCGGGCGCGGGCCGATCATCGACAGCAGGCTCATCACCAGTTCCTCGCGGATCGGGTCGATCGGCGGGTTGGTGACCTGTGCGAAGTTCTGCTTGAAATAGTCGTAAAGCAGGCGGCTCTTGCTCGACAGCACGGCGATCGGCGTGTCGGTCCCCATCGAACCGATCGGATCGTCGCCTCTCTGCGCCATCGGCTCGAGGAAGCGCGAGACGTCTTCCTGCGTATAGCCGAAGGCCTGCTGGCGCTGGAGCAGCGAGGTCACGTGCTCGGGAACTTCGGAAAGTTCCGGCTCGATCGTGTCGAGGTCTTCGAGCTTGTACTGCGTCTGCTCGAGCCACTTCTCGTACGGGTGCGCAGCGGCAAGGTCGGCCTTGAGCTCTTCGTCCTCGATGATGCGGCCCTGTTCGAGGTCGATCAGCAGCATCTTGCCCGGCTGGAGGCGCCACTTGCGGGTAATGTCTTCCTCGGCGAACGGCAGCACGCCGCTTTCCGAGGCGAGGCAAACGAGATCGTCCCTGGTCGTGCAGTAGCGCGCCGGGCGCAGGCCGTTGCGGTCGAGCGTCGCGCCGATCTGGCGGCCATCGGTAAAGCACACGGCGGCCGGGCCGTCCCATGGCTCCATCAGTGCGGCGTGATATTCGTAGAAAGCGCGGCGGGCGGGATCCATCAGCGCGTTCTTCGCCCAGGCTTCCGGGATCATCATCATCATCGCATGGGCGAGGCTGAAGCCACCGGCGAGCAGCAGTTCGAGCGCATTGTCGAGGCACGCCGTGTCCGACTGGCCATGCGGGATGAGCGGCCACATCTTGTCGAGGTCCGCGCCCAGGAGGTCGCTTTCCATCGTGCGGCGGCGCGCGTTCATCCAGTTCACATTGCCGCGAACCGTGTTGATCTCGCCGTTGTGCGCCATGAAGCGGTAGGGGTGGGCTAGGCGCCAGCTCGGGAAGGTGTTGGTGGAGAAGCGCTGGTGCACGAGGCCGAGCGCCGAAACGCAGTCGGCATCGCGCAAATCGTCGTAAAACGAACCGACCTGGTTCGCGAGAAGCAGGCCTTTGTACACAATGGTTCGGCTGGAGAAGCTCGGGATGTAGGTCTTCACCAGGTCGGGCAAATTGTGCTTTTCCGACAGGCGCGCGAGCGGGTTCAGCGTCTGCTTGCGGATGACGATCAGCTTGCGTTCGAAAGCATCCTGGTCGGCGCAGTTGTCGCCGCGCGCGATGATGCACTGGCGCATGACCGGCATCGATTCGATCACCGCCTTGCCGAGCCCGTCGAGGGTCAGCGGGACCTCGCGCCAGCCGATGACGCGCTGGCCTTCCTTGGCGGCGAACTTTTCAAGCTGTTCGATCACGAAATCGCGCGCTTCCTCGTCCTGCGGGAGGAAGCACTGGGCAACGGCATAGTCGCCGGCCGGCGGCAGGTCGTGGCCTTCGGCCTTCGCCCACTTGCGGATCAGCGGATCGGGAACCTGCAGCAGGATGCCCGCGCCGTCGCCGAGCAGCGGGTCGGCGCCGACTGCACCGCGGTGGTCCAGGTTGGCGAGGATCTCGAGCGCCTGCTCGACGATCGCGTGGCTCTTCTCGCCCTTGATGTGCGCGATCATGCCGACGCCGCAGGCGTCGTGCTCGTTCACCGGATCGTAGAGGCCGCTCGGACCAGGATATCCCATTCGCAATTCCCGTTCGGTCGCTTGCCCGTCCGGTCCGCGAGGAGCGTCCGGGAAACGAAAGATGGCGTAGCTGTCTGCCACGCGCAGTAAAACTGTCGTGAAAGGCTCTCATGCCGACAGGAAATAATTTTTGCAACTGCGAAGCGAGAAGGAATCGTATGCACGCCCCTAGGCTGCGTTAGGGCGCATGAAGAAAGGGCCGGCGCGCGCTTGGCGAACCGGCCCTTGGGGAAGTTTGGCTTTCCGGGCGGTCAGGCCGCGCCGGACATCCGCTGGAGCTTGATCAGCGCATCGCGCAGGGCCTGTTCGGTCTCGCTGCGATCGGCCGGGGTTGCTGCTGCCTTCGGCGCACCGAACTGCTGCGGCTCGGCCGGAGCATCGAAGCGGCGCGGGGCGGGCGCATCCTGCTGCGGCGGAGCGAATTTCTGGCCCATCGCAGGGTCGCGGGTCGGCCCGTCGCTTGCCGGGCGCGCGGTGTTTTCCTGTCCCGGGAAGACCACGACGGGTTCCTCGTCGGCCGGGGCGACGCCATCGTCCTCGATCCGCACGAAGCCCTGGCTCTCGCCGATGCGACCGCGCATGCTGAGCAGCGAGGGGTAGGCATCTTCCGAACTGTCGTCTTCCTCGTCGAACGCACGCGGCGGAGCGGTGTCGAGGCGCACGCGCGGCTGGGCCGGGCTCGGAGCAGGGGCGGCGCTCGGCAGCTTGAAGGACGGGAAATGGTCGTCGTCCTCGTCTTCCTCGTCGTCTTCTATGCCTGCAAAGGACTGCAGCATCTTCGGGACTTGCGGCGCGGCCTCGAAAGAGGGCGGCGCGGCGTCTTCGACCGTTTCGACCGACTCTTCTTCGGGCTGGGCGACCGGGGCCGAAACCTGGCGCCGGAACACCATGGGTGCTGCCGCTGCCACTTCCTCTTCCGCGACGGCGATTTCTCCCTGCGCGGGTTCTTCCTGTGCGGTAGCTTCGACCGGTTCTTCGACAGGCATATCGTCCACGACGACCGGCTGTTCGACAACCGGAGCCGGTTCGAAGGTGACGGCCTCTGCAGCGGCAGGTTCTACGTCTTCGACGAGCTCCGCCTCTTCGACGGCTTCGGTCTCTTCAGGCCTGGGCGTGTTCTGGAGCGCACGCGCGAAACGTTCCACCAGCTCGACCATGCCGAGCTCGCCGAGCGGGCGGCTGGCGACGTCGCCCGGCTCGCTGTCCTCGGGAACGACCGGTTCGAGCGGTTCCTCGGCGGCGGGTTCCGCAATTTCGGGAATCGCGAATGCAGCAGGGGCGGGCGCTTCCTCGCGTTCCGCTTCAACCGCGGGCGCATCGAACGGGCGCGGGGCTGGTGCGGCGACATCGTCGCTGGGCACTTCGTCCTCTTCAGCCACGTCCGCCTCGTCGCTCCGGGCGAGCGAAGTGGCGAGCGTTTCGTTCGACAGGCTGCGGCGCAGGTTGGCCAGCGCGCTCAGGTCTTCATGGTCGGCCTCGTCCTCATCGACGAATTCATCGAGGTCGAGCGGCATGAGATCGTCGTTGCGCACGGCGAGATGCGGTTCGTCGAGCGCCTCGTCGCCGCCCGGCAGGGGCACGAATTCGAGATACTCGCTCTTGCTGCTTTCGTCGTTGACGCTGAACGCACGGCGGCGACCGGGGATGGTCTTGCCCGCGAACGCAGGTTCGCTAGCAGGCTCTTCCGCGACCGGCTCCGGCGCTTCTTCGACGTGTTCGAATTCCGCTTCGAGCGGCTCTTCGGCGACGACTTCTTCCGCCTGCACCTTCTTCCCTAAAGGCGAATCGAGCGAATCGGGGCCGAGTTCCTCATGCGCGCTGATCGGGCGCTTTGCAGGCTCGCGATCGAGACGGTCTTCGCGTTTGCGCACCACGACGGGTGCATTTTTGCAGCGTCCGCCCGCGCTCACCTTGCGTGCAAGGAACAGGCCGAGCCCGCCGCCCAGCAGGGCAGCGATGGCGGCGATACCGAGCCGCGCGGTCATGCCGAGCGGCGGCGCGAGCGAGGCGACGATCGAGGAAAGGCCGGTCGCGGAGACGAGTTGCTCGAATACGACGATCGGCACCACGAGACTGCCCAGTCCGAGCAGTGTGGCGAACCACAGCGCGACGACGGCCGGGAAGGCCGGGTGCGCTGCAATCGGCGCTTTCTTACTTTTGCTCACGGTGGTCTGTGTCCCCACTCAAATTGCTTCAGCCACCGCTTACGCGGCGACTTGCGCGACCTCATCTGTCCGGTGCTCTAACAATTGTTGGTAAACGGATTGATAACGATGAATATTATGCGCCCAGTCGTGGCACTCGGCGACATGGCGTGAACCGGCATTGCGCATGACATCCCAGCGCGCGCGGTTGTCGATCAGGGTCGACAGTGTGTCGGCGCAGCCCGCCGGATCGTCTGCCGGGAAGAGCGTTCCGCTGACCCCGTCCTCGATCAGTTCGCGGTGCCCGCCGACATCGGATGCGGCGACCAGGCGGCGCTGCGCCATCGCCTCGAGCGGCTTCAGCGGCGTGACCAGCTCGGTCAGGCGGCTGCGCTTGCGCGGATAGGCAAGAATGTCGATCAGCGAATAGAACCGCTCGACCTCGCCATGCGGCACGCGGCCGGTGAAGGTGATCGCATCGCTCGCTGGCGAGGCTGCTGCCTGCGCGCGCAAGGCCTCGTCGCACGGCCCGCCGCCGACGAGCAGCAGGCGCGCACCGGGCTGCGTCTCGCGCAGGATCGGCATGGCGGCGATCAGGTCGTCGAGCCCTTCGTAATCGTAGAAGCTGCCGATGAAGCCGATCACCGGCTCGTGCCCGAACCCGAGCTCGGCGGCGAGTTCCTCGTCGCGCGGCGGCGGATCGCCGAACAGGTCGAGGTCGACGCCATTGGGCGAAATGCCGATCTTGGCCCCTTCGAAGCCGCGCGCGATCAGATCGTCGCGTAGGCCGTGGCAGATGGTGAAGACCGCATCGGCCTGGCCGACGACATGGTTCTCCATCGCGCGGGTCATGCGGTATTTGACCGAACCTTCGCGCCCCGTGCCGTTGCCGACAGCGGCGTCCTCCCAGAAGGCGCGGATCTCGTAGACCAGCGGGATGCCGAGCTTGCGGGCGGCCGCCAGCGCCCCTTCGCCGCAAAGGGCGGGCGAGTGCGCATGGATGATGTCGGGCCGCCACTCGGCAGCCAGGTCGAGGATCGCTTTCGACAGCGCTGACACCTCGCGCCATTCGCGCAGGCCCGGCGGTCCGCTGGCTTCGCCGTGCGTGCGATGGAAAGTGAGGCCGTCGACCGTCTCGATGTCCGGCCCCTCGGCGCCGTGGCGCAGGCCGGTGATGCCGCGCACTTCCATCCCCGCCGCCTGCTGCGCTTTCAGGATGGCGCGCGTGCGGAAAGTGTAGCCGCTGTGGAGCGGCAGCGAATGGTCGAGGACATGCAATACGCGGGTCATGGCGCGCAGCTGTGCCAGAATAGGCTTAACGCCGCGTCAACCGCTCGGTGCTAACTCGCACGGATTGAAGAATGCGCGCCGCCGCGCGTGAAGAGGCCTACCGAACCGCCGTGATCGACTATTTCGCCCTTGCCATGACCCATGCGCTGATCCTGATCGCGCTGGTGAGGCTCGTCGGTCGCGCTGAGCTCGACGAGGACCCCGATCTCGACGACCGGCACAGGCCGGTGCGCCGATCGAAGGCAGGGGAAGGCGGCGAGGATGCTTGACGCCGCGCTGTTCCTCTTCCTGATCGTCTTCCTCGCCTTCGGTTTCCGGCGGCCCTACCTGTGGGTGCTGGCCTATCTCTATGTCGACGTGCTCGCGCCGGGGAAAATGGGCTGGACGCTCATGCCGATCCTCAAGGCCTCGCTGATCACTTTCGTCGCGGCCTTTGCCGGCTGGCTGCTGACCGATCCCAAGCACGGCAGCCGCTTTACCCTGCGACAGGGCATCATGCTGGCGCTGCTGGTCTATTGCCTCTGGACGACCGGCAATGCCGATTTCCCCGAAGCCGCGGCGGAGAAATGGGCCTGGGTGTGGAAGGCGCTGGTCTTCGCGATCTTCCTGCCGCTCACGCTGACGACCCGCCTCAGGATGGAAGCGGCGCTGCTCGTCATGCTGCTGTCGGTCTCCGCGATCATTATCAGCGCAGGGATCAAGGTGACGCTCGGCGGGGGCGGCTACGAGAACCAACTGTTCTTCGTGAACGACAACAGCGGCCTCTATGAAAGTTCGACGCTGGCGACGGTCGCGATCTGCATCATCCCGATCGTGTTGTGGTTCAACAAATACGGCACGGTCTTCACCCCCGACTGGCGGATGAAGGCCTTCTCCGCCGGGCTGATCTTCGCCTGCCTGCTGATGCCGGTCGGGACCGAGGCGCGCACCGGCCTCGTATGCATCGCGGTACTGCTGGTCCTCGCGCTGAGGGACGTTAAGCGCCGCGTGACCTTCCTCGTCGCGGGCGCGACGCTGGGCCTGGTCGCGCTGCCCTTCCTCCCGGCGAGCTATTACGAGCGCATGTCGACCCTCGGCAGTGTCGACGGCGACGAGAGCGCCTCGACCCGCATCGCGGTGTGGGAATGGACCATCGACTACGCGATGGAGAAGCCCACCGGCGGCGGCTTCGATGCCTTCCGCGGCAACGAATTCACCTACGACATGCCGGTGCGCGAGAAACAGGGGAACACCACCTCGGTCGAATTCCAGGAAGTGACGGATTCGGGCCGCGCCTATCACTCGGCGATTTTCGAGATGCTCGGCGAGCAGGGCTGGCCGGGGCTGTTCCTGTGGCTGTGGCTCCACGCGCTCGGCCTGTGGCACATGGAGCGCCTGCGTCGCCGCTGGCGCAAGCGGCAGGGGAACGGCGAGGCGCAGGGCCGCGAATGGATCGCGCCGCTTGCGACCTCGCTGCAATATGCGCAGGCCATCTACCTCGTTGGCTCGCTCTTCCAGGGCATCGCCTACCAGCCCTTCGTGCTGATGATCGTCGGCCTGCAATGCGCTCTGTGGAGCTATTGCAAGCGGATCGAGGAGCACGACTTCTCCACCTCGCGCCGCAAGCCTCCGTCGACCGATGCGCCGGGGCCTCGCGATGCCGTAGCGGCAGGTTGACGTTTACGGAAAGCGCGTTGCACCGCGCCGCCTAATGCGCCATGAAGCCGCCAGCTTTAGAGACTCGGCGGACAAAGGAGAGGCGCAATGAACCCGCAGGAAATCGCAGAAAAGACCGGCCAGCACATCGGCACCAGCGAATGGGTCGAGATGAGCCAGGAGCGCATCAACCAGTTCGCCGAAGCGACCGGCGACCACCAGTT
Source organism: Erythrobacter sp. HKB08 (assembly GCF_004114695.1). NCBI lineage: Bacteria > Pseudomonadati > Pseudomonadota > Alphaproteobacteria > Sphingomonadales > Erythrobacteraceae > Erythrobacter > Erythrobacter sp. HKB08. Next base: position 313,330 of record NZ_CP035310.1, on the reverse strand, counting down.
CATCCATATCGACGAGGAAAAGGCCAAGATGACGCCGTTCGGCGGCACCATCGCGCACGGCTTCCTCACGCTCTCGATGATCCCCTACCTCAGCGCCAATTCCGACCTGCCCAGGGTCGACGGCGTGAAAATGGGCGTCAACTACGGCGGCAACAAAACCCGCTTCATCTCGCCGGTCCGCTCGGGCAAGCGCATCCGCGCTCACTGGAAGCTGCTCGAAATGATCGAGAAGCGTCCGGGCCAGTGGCAGCAGACCAACGAGATCACCATCGAGATCGAAGGCGAGGACAAGCCCGCCCTGATCACCGAATGGATCATGCAGGTTTTCGTCTGATCACGACCCGACAGATCCCCCTCCTCCCCGGGCGATCGGACAAGTTCTAACATCTGAAAAGGAGCTCGCCATGCGCGACGCAGTCATCGTTTCCACCGCCCGTACAGCCATCGGACGCGCCTACAAGGGCGGGTTCAACGACACCAAGGGCCCGACGCTCGGTTCCTATTCGCTCAAGCCCGCGATCGAGCGCGCCGGCATCGAAGCTGGCGAGCTGCAGGACGTCGTGTGGGGCGCTGCGCTCCAGCAGGGCACGCAGGCCGGCAACCTCGCCCGCCAGGTCGCGCTGCGCGCAGGCTGCCCGATCGGCGTGTCGGGCATGACCATCGACCGCCAGTGCTCCTCGGGCCTGATGACCATCGCGACCGCCGCCAAGCAGGTGATCGTCGACAACATGGATATCGTCGCTGCCGGCGGCCAGGAATCGATCAGCCTCGTGCAGACCAAGGAAATGCGCGTGATGCCCGATCCCGAGCTGATCGCGATGCACGGCGCGATCTACATGCCGATGCTGCAGACTGCCGAGACGGTCGCCCAGCGCTACGGCATCAGCCGCGAGGCGCAGGACGAATACGCCCTCAAGTCGCAGCAGCGCACCGCTGCCGCCCAGGAAGCGGGCAAGTTCGACGACGAGATCGTCCCCGTCACCACCACCATGAAGGTGCAGAACAAGGAAACCGGCGAGAATTCCGACCAGGAAGTCACCATCGCCAAGGACGAAGGCAACCGCCCCTCGACCACGCTCGAAGGCCTGCAGTCGCTCCAGCCGGTCATGGGTCCGGGCACGACGATCACCGCGGGTAACGCCTCGCAGCTGTCGGATGGCTCCTCGGCCAGCATCATCATGGAAGCCAAGCTCGCCGAACAGCGCGGCCTGCAGCCGCTCGGCCGCTATGTCGGCATGGCGGTCGCCGGTACCGAGCCCGACGAAATGGGCATCGGCCCGGTCTTCGCGATTCCGGCGCTGCTCGAGCGCACCGGCGTGAAGATGGACGATGTCGGCCTGTGGGAGCTGAACGAAGCCTTCGCGGTGCAGGTGCTCTACTGCCGCGACAAGCTCGGCATTCCCGACGAGAACCTCAACGTCAACGGCGGCTCGATCTCGATCGGCCACCCTTACGGCATGACCGGTGCACGCTGCGTCGGCCACGCACTGATCGAAGGCAAGCGTCGCGGCGCGAAGTATGTCGTCGTCACCATGTGCGTCGGCGGCGGCATGGGCGCTGCGGGCATGTTCGAAGTCCTCTAAGCGCAGGACCCGCAACCGGAAATTTGCCTTTCGGGGCATTGCACAGCATTCTCCCGCCCGTCCTTTAAGGGACACGGCGGGAGTTTCTGTTTCCGGGCCTCGGAACCCGAGGACCGCAAGGCCGAACGGCCGTCCGCAGCGACGCGACCGCGAGGTCGCATGAGCGAGGATAGCCAAGGATGCGAATGCATCCGCCGGCGCATGAGGCGACGAATATGGGCATCATGGAGATTATCGGGATCGCGGGAAGCGTGAGCCTGCTGGCGGGCTGGCGACTTTACCTGTGCATCTTCGCGACGGGCCTCGCCATGCGGCTGGAGGCACTGCCCGTGCCGGAGCACCTGACGAGCCTCGCGGTACTCGAGAACCCGTGGGTAATGGGCATCGCCGCAGTCGGCGCGCTGGCGGAATTCTTCGCCGACAAGGTCATGTGGCTCGATTCGATCTGGGACGCGGTACACACATTCGTGCGGCCGGTCGGCGGCGCGCTGCTGGCGCTCGCCATCGTCGATCCGGGCGATCCGACGACGCAGGTGATCGCTTTCCTGCTCGGCGGGGGCGCGGCTTTCGCCTCGCATGCAGGCAAGGCGAGCGCACGCGGTGTGGTCAACACGAGCCCTGAGCCGGTGAGCAATTTCGCGGTCTCCTCGGTCGAGGACGTCGCGACCATCGGCCTGCTCTATCTCGCCTACGAATATCCCTATGCGGCAGGCGCAATCGCGCTCGTTCTGCTGGCGCTGACCATCTGGCTGCTATTGCTCGCGCGAAGGATCATCCGCCGCGTGCTGGGCGGCGGCAGGGAAGGCAACGTCTAGCGAGCGGTCAGGCGACCGCGCGCAGCTTCGCCTTGCCGTGCCTGGCGATAAATTCCTCGACCGTCGGAGCGACCTTCTCGCGCCACTTGCTGCCGTTGAAAATGCCGTAGTGGCCTGCGCCCTCGGCGAGGTAATAGGCCTTCTTCGTGTCGGACAGCTTGGGGGTCAGCTTGAGCGCAGCCCTGGTCTGGCCGACGCCGGAAATATCGTCGCGCTCGCCCTCGACCGCGAGGATGGCGGTGGAGGTAATGTCGCCCAAGTTCACGCGGCGGCCCCGGTGGCTGAAAGTGCCATTGGGGATCGAGTGCTCCTGGAACACTTCCTGCACCGTCTGCAGGTAGAACTCCGCCGTCATGTCGCACACGCTGCGGTATTCGTCGTAGAAATCCTTGGTCGCCTGCGCGCTGTCCTCGTCACCGATGGTGAGGTGTTTGAACATCTCGTAATGGCTCATCATGTGGCTGCCGAGGTTCATGCTCATGAAGCCGGCGAGCTGCAGGAAGCCCGGGTAGACCTGGCGGCCCGCGCCGCGATGCTGCATCGGCACGGTGGCGATGACCGAATGGCGGAACCACTCGATCGGGCGCTCCATCGCGAGGTCGTTGACCGTCGTCGGGCTTTCGCGCGTGTCGATCGGGCCGCCCATCATGGTGAGGGTGACGGGTTTCGCCGGATGGTCGTCGCGGTTCATGATCGCGGTCGCGGCAAGCGCCGGGACGCTCGGCTGGCACACCGCCATCATATGCGCGCCCTCGCCGATGAACTCGAGGAATTCGACGAGGTAGTCGATGTAGTCGTCGAGGTCGAAATGGCCCTCGTGCAGCGGGACCGTTTTCGCGTCGGCCCAGTCGGTGATGTAGACCTCGCAGCTTTCGACCATCCGTTCGACCGTGCCGCGAAGGAGCGTCGCATAGTGGCCGCTCATCGGTGCAACGATCAGCAGGCGCGGGGCATCTTCTGGCAGTTCCTCGCGGCGGAAGCGCTTGAGGTCGCCGAACGGACGGTTGACCACCGTCGCTTCCTCGACCGGGAATTGCTGGTCGCCGATCTCGACGAATTCGATCCCGAAAGCGGGCTTGCCGCGCGGGGCTGCAGCATGGGCGAAGACTTCGAGTGCGCTCGCAGCCATCGGGCCGAGGCCGAGATAGCCGAAGGGGAGGCGCGGATTGGTCAGCACCTCGGCGCTGATCGAGGCCCAGGCACTTGCGCTGCTGAGCCACGAGCGCTGCAATTCATAAGCGTGATAAAGCAATCCGAAGTCCCCTGCTGGTCCCAATTTGAGGCTCTTGCCGGCCTTTTGTGCACTGCACAGTGACGGGCTTTTCCGTTTTGTGCAACGCATCATGCGCAAAACGGTGCCCAAAAGGGCCGAAAGTGGGCCTGCGGGTGTGGAATTGTGCCCGATGCATCGCTAACTCCTGTCGCGATGGACGCGGATACCGAGACCTCGCAGGAAAGCGAAAACACGCGCCTCTCGTTGTTCGCGCGCCGTGGCAAGCGTGCGGAGAACGGCGAGGCCAAGCCTGCTCGCACGCTCGGACCGCTGCGCATGATCTACCGCGAGGCGGCGAAATACCCGGCGCAGATCGCTGCCGCTTTCGTCGCGCTGCTGATCACCGCCGGGGCGACGCTCGCCATTCCGTGGCGCTTCAAGGTCATCATCGACGAGGCTTTCAGTGGCGGGGCCGATGCCGACCAGATCGCGCACGCCTTCCAGTACCTGCTGATGATCGTCGTCGTGCTCGGCCTCGGGACGGCGGTACGGTTCTATTTCGTCAGCTGGATCGGCGAGCGCGTGGTCGCCGATATCCGCCGCAAGGTGCAGGGTCACCTGCTGCGCCTCGCGCCCGCTTTCTACGAGGAGAACAGCCCGAAAGAGATTTCGAGCCGGATGACCAGCGATACCGCGATCATCGAGCAGGTGGTCGGCACCACCGTTTCGGTCGCGCTGCGCAATGTGCTGACCGGTATCGGCGGGACGGCCCTGCTGCTCTACCTCGCGCCGCAACTGACGCTCGGCCTCATCATCGGCATCCCGCTGGTGATCCTGCCGATCATGTTTTTCGGCCGCCGCATTCGCAACGTCTCGCGTTCGAGCCAGGACCGGGTGGCCGATGTCGGCGCGATGGTGACCGAAGTGCTTGCCGGCATGAAGATCGTCCAGGCGTTCAACCAGGAAGATCGCGAACACACGCGCTTCGTCGACGCGGTCGAGCGGACCTTCGCCACTGCCAAGCGGCGCATCATGCTGCGGGCGGTGATGACCTCGATCGTGATCCTGCTGATCTTCGGGGGCATCACCCTCGTCATGTGGCGCGGCGCCATCGCCGTGACCGAAGGCGCGATTTCGGGCGGCTCGATCTTCGCCTTCGTCCTCACCGGCGGTCTCGTCGCAGGGGCCTTCGGGGCGTTGACCGAGGTTTACGGCGACCTGCTGCGCGGCGCAGGCGCAGCCAGCCGCCTCAACGAACTGCTCAACGCCAAGGCCGAGATCGCCCCGCCCGCGAGGCCGGAAAACCTCCCCGAACCGCCGCGCGGCAGCATCTCCTTCCGCAATGTGACCTTCCGCTATCCCACGCGCCCCGAAACCGCGGCGCTGGCCGACTTCAGCCTCGAAGTCGAACCGGGCGAGACTGTCGCGATCGTCGGGCCGTCGGGCGCGGGCAAGTCGACCATCTTCCAGCTGGCGGAGCGGTTCTACGACCCGCAGGCAGGCACGATCCGCATCGACGGTATCCCGCTCACCAGTGCGGACCCGGCGGAAATCCGCAAGCGCATCGCGTTGGTCCCGCAGGACGGCATCCTGTTCTCCGCCGATGCGCGCGACAATCTGCGCTACGGCAACTGGGATGCGAGCGACGAGGAAATCTGGGAAGCTGCCCGCGCGGCCAATGCCGAACGTTTCCTCAAGGAACTGCCCGACGGGCTCGACACATTCCTCGGCGAAAGCGGCACGCGGCTGTCGGGCGGCCAGCAGCAGCGTGTCGCCATTGCCCGCGCCCTCCTGCGCGATGCGCCTATCCTGCTGCTCGACGAGGCGACCAGCGCGCTCGATGCCGAGAGCGAGCAGCTGGTCCAGCAGGCGCTCGACCGGCTGATGCGCGACCGCACGACGCTGGTCATCGCTCACCGCCTGGCGACAGTGCGCGCAGCCGACCGGATCGTGGTGATGGAAGACGGGCGCATCGTCGAGCAGGGCACGCATGCCCAGCTGTCGGCGGCAGGCGGGCTCTACAGCCGCCTCGCGAGCCTGCAATTCGCCTCGGGCGAAGCCGCCTGAGCCGCCCGCTTTTCGACCAAGCGCGCGAACCCGCCGACAAGCGGCGACGTTGGCAATCGCAAATCTCTATGCAAGACCCATCAATTCGGGCCCGCTGCCAGCACGCGGCGGGCTTATCGGGAGAACATACATGATCCGTACCATCCTTGCCGCGGGTGTCAGCGCTGCTGCCCTCGCACTGGCGACGCCGGCGCTTGCCGACGATCACACCGAAACCGAAGCGGCCGAGCCGGCAACGCCGACCATGAGCTTCGGCACCTGGGGCGTCGACCCCGAGCTGCTGTCGGACAACATCGATCCGGGCGACGACTTCTTCGGCTACGTCAACCAGAAGTGGCTCGATGCGAACCCGCTGCCGGCGGAATTCAGCCGCTTCGGCGCGTTCAACCTGCTGCGCGAAAAGTCGACCTCCGACGTGAAGGCGCTGGTCGACGAGCTGATGGCCAAGGATGCGTCCGAGCTGACCTATGACGAGCAGCGCATCGCCGCCGTCTATTCCTCTTACCTCGATACCGCGGCGATCGATGCTGCCGGCCTCGCTCCGGCGCAGCCCTATCTCGACCGCATCCAGGGTGCCGAGAACCTCGAGGCGCTGGTCACGCTGTGGTCGACCCCGGGCTATGCTTCGCCGCTCGGTGGCGGCGTCAATGTCGATGCCAAGGAAACCGATCGCTACTCGGTCTACATGTCGTCCGGCGGCCTCGGCCTGCCCGACCGCGACTACTATCTCGACGACAGCGAGAAGGGCGAGGAAATCAAGGCCAAGTACCGCGAGTACCTGACCTTCCTCTTCACCGAAGCGGGCTACGAGGATCCGGAATCGACCGCTGCTGCCGTCTTCGGCTTCGAGGACGACATCGCCCGCACGATCTCGTGGGACCGTGCGGCGAGCCGTAACCTCGACCTCATCTACAACGCCTACACGCCCGAAGAACTCGGCGAGCTGGTCGGCGACTTCCCGATCGAAACCATGATCGAGGCAGCAGGCTTCGGCGAAACCGACCGCTTCATCGTCACCAACATCCGCCCGAGCGAGGAAAAGGCCAAGGAACTGGGCCTGACCGACGAGTTCATGTCGAAGATCGGCAAGGGCTTCACCGGCATGACCGACCTGCTGCAGGCGACCCCGATCGAAACGCTCAAGGCGTGGACGGTGAAGGAATTCATCGAGAACAACGCTTCGGTCCTGCCGAGCCACATCGACGAGGCCGACTTCGTTTTCTACGGCCAGACGCTGCGCGGCACGCCCGAACAGCGCGAGCGCTGGAAGCGTGCGATCGGCGAAACCGAAGGCCTGATGGGCGAGCTGCTCGGCAAGTCCTATGTCGAGCGCTACTTCCCGCCGGCGAGCAAGACCGCGATGGACGAGCTGGTGAAGAACCTGCGCCTCGCCCTCGCCGAATCGCTCGAGGAAATCGACTGGATGGGCGATGCGTCGAAGGAGCAGGCGATGGCCAAGCTCAACAGCTTCGACCCGAAGATCGGCTACCGCGACAATCTCGACACCTATGAAGGCCTCAATGTGAAGGCGGGCGATCCGCTCGGCAATCGCATGGCGGCGGCCCACTGGGCATGGCGCGACATGCTCGAAAAGCTCGGCGGCCCGATCGACCGGACCGAGTGGGGCATGCTGCCGCAGACGGTCAACGCCTACTACAACCCGCTGAAGAACGAGATCGTCTTCCCGGCGGGCATCCTGCAGCAGCCGTTCTTCGGCGCAACTGCGGATGCGGCAGTCAATTATGGCGCGATCGGCGGCGTGATCGGCCACGAAATCGGCCATGGTTTCGACGACCAGGGTTCGAAGTTCGATGCCGAGGGCGCCCTGCGCAACTGGTGGACCGACGAGGACCGCGCGGCATTCGACGAGCGCGGCGACAAGCTGGTCGAGCAGTACAATTCCTATTGCCCGCTCGACGAAGGTGAGACCTGCGTCAACGGTCGCCTCACGCTGGGCGAGAACATCGGCGACCTCGGCGGGCTCAGCCTCGCCTACCGTGCCTACAAGCTCCACCTCAATGGCGAGGAAGACAAGGTGATCGACGGCCTGACCGGCGACCAGCGCTTCTTCATGGCATGGGCCCAGGTCTGGCGTTCGACGCAGCGCGAAGAAAACTATCGCAACCGCCTGCGCACCGACAGCCACAGCCCGGAAGAGTATCGCACCAACGGCGTCGTGCGTAACATCGACGCCTGGTACGAAGCGTTCAACGTGACGCCGGAAGACGATCTCTACCTGCCGCCGGAAGAGCGCGTCTCGATCTGGTAACGGGCGATTATCGCAAAGCGGGCGGCGCGCCGGTCCGGCCTCACGAGGCTTGACTTGCGCGCCGCTCGTGCGATTGCGGCGCTGAATACGGGACGCGCGGCTTGCGGTCCCGTGCATGCCGGGATTGCACCAGTTACATGACCTTCCTCCAGCTTCTGCTCATCGCGATCGTCCAGGGGATTACCGAGTTCCTGCCGATTTCCTCGTCGGGCCACCTGATCCTCATCCCCTACATCACCGATTTCCCCGACCAGGGCCCGCTGATCGACGTCGCGGTGCACGTCGGCTCGCTGCTCGCGATCGTGGTCTATTTCTTCAAGGACGTGGTGGTGCTGGCGCGCGGCGGCTTCGCCTCGGTCGGGATCGGCAAGGCGCCGGCGGAGCGCAAGCTGTTCTGGTGGATCGTGCTCGGCACGATTCCTGCCGTCCTGTTCGGTCTCGCGATCAAGATGGGCGCATTCAACTCGCTCGCCGAGACCTGGTTCGACATTACCGTGGTCGACGACGACCTGATGTCCTCGATCCGCTTCACCGACCTCATTGCCGTGAACCTCATCGTCTACGGCATCCTCCTCGGTCTCGCCGACCGCTTCGGCGGCAACGAGAAGACCTTCGAGGACATGAGCTGGCGCGACGGCCTGATCGTCGGCATCGCGCAGGCGCTGGCAATCGTTCCCGGCACCAGCCGCTCGGGCGTGACGATGACTGCGGCGCGCGCACTCGGCTACAGCCGGTTCGAAGCGGCGCGCTTCTCCTTCCTCCTGTCGATCCCTGCAGTGGCGGGAGCGGGCATATTGATCGTTCCGGAGATTTTCGAAGCCGGCGGCGATCTCGCGTTCGAAGCGCTGGTCGCAGGCGTCATGACCTTTATCGCGGCATTCGCGACGATGGCTTTCCTCATGAATTTCCTCAAGAAAGCCTCGATGATGGTCTTCGTCGTCTACCGCGTCGCCCTCGGCGTAGCGCTGCTCGCACTGTTCTGAACCCGCCTTTCGCCGGAACCCGGCCCCGCTTCGCGCATTTCCGCAGATGTAGATTGGAATTAAGCGAAGTAAGATAAATGGGTTTGGTACTCCTCCTCTCGGTCGGAGCGCTGTTCGGCTGGCTGGCGTCCATCGTCGGCGAGAACAGCGATCACGTCGAACTGATCGTCAATCTGGCGGTCGGCAGCATCAGCGCCGTCATCCTCGGCGCAGCGATTTACGACGGATCCCTGATGACCGGCATCAGCCCGGCGGGCTTTGTGCTCGGCGGGCTCGGATCGATCGTCGTCCTTGCGCTGACCTTGCTCGGCCTGCGCAAGTTCCGCGCGCGACCGCAGCCGCAAAAACGCCGCTAAACCGGCGTCGCGCCGCTTCCGCGTCCACCGCGCAGCAGGTATTCCTGCGTTCCGCGGTTCAGCACATTGTCGACATCGATCACCGCCGTATTGGCGTAGGTGAAGCTCGGCCCGAGCGATCGGTAAAGCCGGTCGAAGTCGCGCTCGACCGTCTGGCGGTAGAGATCCTCGAAGCTCTCGATCACGAAGTATGTCGGCTGCAGGTCGCTGATCACGTAATCGGTGCGCATGACCCGGTCGACGTTGAGCATGATGCGATTGGGGCTCTCCGCCTCGACCGAGAACACCGCCTCGGTCGGGCCTGACAGGATGCCTGCACCATAGGCGCGCAAGTCCTTGCCGTGCTCGAGGATCAGGCCGAACTCGACGGTGTACCAATAGAGCGAGCCGAGCGCTTTGAGGTGGTTGTAGCGCATCGCCTTCCACCCGGCCTTGCCATATTCCTGCATGTAGTCGGCAAACACCGGGTCGGTCAGCATCGGCACGTGGCCGAACACGTCGTGGAAGACGTCGGGTTCCTGGATGTAGTCGAAAGTCTCGCGCGTGCGGATAAAATTGCCCGCCGGGAAACGCCGGTTGGCGAGGTGCCAGAAAAACACGTGGTCGGGGATGAGCATCGGCACGGGGATGACGCTCCACCCGGTCATCTTGTTCAGCTCTTCCGACATGGCGCCGAACTCGGGCACGCCGCCCTTGCCGAGGTCGAGCTTCTCGAGCCCTTCCATGAAGGCGGTCGCCGCGCGGCCGGGCAGCACATCCATCTGGCGGGCGAACAGGTCGTTCCAGATCGCATCGTCCTCGGACGAATATTCGGTCTGCTTCGGCTCGACCCAGTCCTCGCCCACATGGGCAGGCTTTTTCAGCGGCGCGGTGAAGACATCCGCCGGAAGCTCGGGAAGGACGCTAAAGTCCTGTTCGGTCTGTGCTAGAGTGGCCATAACTGGTTTCAATCTATACCAGTTTGGTGTCGCGAGGACAAATACTCGCGCATGTTTCGAAGGAGGCGGGATTGGGCGATCTGAAGCGGGCGGAATACGAGGATTTGCTGGAGCCGCTCGAGGAAGAGCTCGTCTCCATGGCGCGCTGGGCGAAGGCGACCGGCGCGCGCATCTGCGTCCTGTTCGAAGGGCGCGATACGGCAGGCAAGGGCGGCGCCATCCGCGCGGTCAGCGAACGGCTCAATCCGCGCCAGTGCCGCATCGTCGCCCTCTCCAAACCGAGCGATACCGAGCGCACCCAGTGGTATTTCCAGCGCTACGTGCCGCACCTCCCGGCGGCGGGAGAGATCGTGCTGTTCGACCGCAGCTGGTACAACCGTGCAGGCGTGGAAAAGGTCATGGGTTTCGCGAGCCAGGAGCAGGTGACGAGCTTCCTCGTCGAAGCGCCGCGCTTCGAGCGCATGCTGGTCGACGATGGCATACTGCTGTTCAAATACTGGCTCACCACCGACCAGGAAAAGCAGGAGGAGCGCTTGCGGGAGAGGCTGGACGACCCGCTCAAGCGCTGGAAGCTCTCGCCGATCGACCTCGCCGCGCGGCAGCAATACGCCGCCTATACCGAGGCGCGCGAGGAGATGCTGGCAGCGACGCACACCGCCCATGCGCCGTGGACGCTGGTCGATTTCAACGACCAGAAGCGCGGCCGGCTGACGCTGATCCGCGACCTGCTCGACCGCCTGCCCGATACGCAGGTGAAGCACGAACCGCTCGAATTTCCCGATCTCGGGCATGAGCCGATGGCGGAAAGCTATGCGGTCATCGAGCCGATCGAGGATTATCCGGTCGACTAAAGGCTAGCGGCTGGCACTTGCCTGAAGCACTTGCCGCCCGTCGTCGTCGAAGGCGGCCAGATCGATCCCCTCGCCGGTCCCGCGCAGGGCGAGATGCAGCGGCTCGTCCGCGATCGCCGGGCTGACCGCGCGGAAGCGGAAGGTCTTGAGCGCATGCTCGCCATATTCCTCGGCCGCCATTTGCAGCAGCATGCTGGCCGTCAGCGGGCCGTGCACGACGAGGCCGCGATAGCGCTCGACATCGCGCGCATAGGGCGCGTCGTAATGGATCCGGTGCGTGTTGAAGGTCAGCGCCGAAAAGCGGAACAGCAGGCGCGGATCGGGGGTGAGGGTGCGGTGCGCGTCCCACCCGCTCGGATCGAAAGAAGGCGCGCCGGTCGCGGGCGGCTGGAGGGGCGCGTCGCTTGCAGCGGCCTCGCGGTACACCAGCGTCTGCGTCTCGCGTATAGCGAGTTCGCCGTCGGCGCTGGTCTCATGCTCGACCTCGACGAAGACCATCTCGCCGCTGCGGCCCGACTTGGGCGTGACCGAGGCGATGCGCGAGATGCGCTCGACGCTCGCGCCGATCCCGATGGGCTCGTGGAACGCGATATCGCTCGCCGCCCACATCCGGCGTGGCAACGGGACGGGCGGGAAGAAGCTCGCCGGGGTCTCGTCGCGCAGCGGATGGCCATCCTCGCCGAGCATCGCGGAGGGAGCTTCGGGCGTGCAGAGGCAGAAATGGATGCCCTGCGGCAGGATCGGCGCTTGCGGCGCGGGCAGGTCGAAGGTCGCGAGCCAGCGCGCGGCGAGCGCCGGGTCGAGCCGGTCGGTGCTGCGCTGCTCGCGCCCGACCCATTGCGACCAGTCGCCCATCAGGCGGCCCGTTCGAAGATCGCCGCGATCCCCTGTCCGCCGCCGATGCACATGGTCTCGAGGCCGTAGCGTGCCCCGCGCCGGTGCATCTCGTGCGCCATGTCGGCAAGGATGCGCCCGCCGGTTGCACCGATCGGGTGGCCGAGCGAAATGCCCGAGCCGTTGACGTTGAGCATGTCCATCCGGCTGTCATCCTCGGACCAGCCCCAGCCCTTGAGTACGGCGAGAACCTGCGGCGCGAATGCCTCGTTCAGTTCGACCATCTCGATATCGTCCCAGCCCATGCCGGTGCGCGCGAACAGCCGCTCGACCGCCGGGACCGGGCCGATGCCCATGCGGCTCGGGTCGCAGCCTGCTGCCGCCCAGCCGTTGAACCACAGCATGGGGGTGAGGCCGAGCTCTTCGACCTTGTCTTCCGCCACGACGAGGCAGACGGCTGCGGCATCGTTCTGCTGGCTCGCATTGCCCGCGGTGACGATAGCATCGGGATCGTGCTTGAGGTCGATTGCCCGCAGCGCGCCGAGGCTTTCCTCGCTCGCATCGGCGCGGAAGCCCTCGTCCTTCGCGAACATCACCGGGTCGCCCTTGCGCTGCGGCACGGGGACCGGGACGAGCTGCGCGTCGAACTTGCCCTCGTCCCACGCCTTCGCGGCATTGCGATGCGAGCGCACGGCGTAGGCGTCCGCCGCCTCGCGCGAGATGTCATAATCCTTGGCGAGGTTTTCCGCCGTCTCGATCATGCCGGTGATGACCCCGAAACGCTCGATCGGCTGGCTCATGAGGCGGCCGCGCGTCAGGCGGTCCCACAGCGCCATGTCGCCCATGCGCGCGCCGTGGCGGGCCTTGGTCGTGTAGTGCTCGACATTGGACATGCTCTCGACACCGCCTGCAACGACACAGTCGGCCGCGCCGGTCTGGACCATCATTGCCGCGTTAACGACCGCTTGCAGGCCCGAGCCGCAGCGCCGGTCGACCTGGTAGCCGGGCACTTCGAGCGGGAGGCCGGCGGCAAGCCAGCTCCAGTGCCCGATCGCAGGTGCCTCGCCATTCCCGTAGCCCTGGCTGAAGACCACGTCGTCGACCCGCTCGGGATCGACGCCGCTGCGCTCGACCAGCGCTTTCAGGATCACCGCACCCAGCGCGCCCGCTTCGAGCGGGGCGAGGCTTCCGAGGAAGCGGCCGACGGGAGTGCGAAGGGGCGAGCAGATGGCAACGCGGCGGAGGGTCATGATCGGGTATCCTTGTCGGAAAGGGCAACGGTTCCGGCATCGACGAGCTTGCCGATGGTGCCGGAGGACAGGCCGAGACGCTCGGCGAGGACTTCCTCGCTGTGCTGGCCGAGATAGGGGGCGGGCGCCGGGTCGCCGACTTCGTGGCCGTGGCGCTTGGCGAAGCTGCGGGTGGCGGGATATTCGAAACCGCTGGGGTTGGCCGGCGAGGGGCCGAACAGCGGGTTCTCGGCGACAAGCACCGGATCGTTAGCCGCTTCGTGCATGGTACGGTAGCGCTCGAACGTGCAGCCGTGCTGCGCCATGCGGGCGGCGAGATCGTCGTAATCGTGCTGCTCCGAAGCGTTCTGGAACAGTGCGAACAGCGCCTTGCGATGCTGGAAGCGGGGCGTGTCCCCATCGGCGAAGCGCACGCCGAGTTCGGCTTCGAGCGCGGCGATTTCCTGCTCCACCCCGAAGGCGGCAATCAGGCCGTCCCACTGCTTCGGCGTGAGGGCGGCGACCATGAAGCGCTTGCCGTCGCGACTGCGGAAGTCGCGTCCGAATGCGCCCCAGATCGCATTGCCGAGCCGCTCGCGATCCGAGCCGCGATAAAGCATTTCGGCCATCGCACCGGCATTGGCCATCGTCCCGATTGCGACATCGCCCAGCGGGATGCGCAGCTCGCTACCCTCGCCGGTGCGGCTGCGGTGGTGGACCGCCGCCATCAGCGCGAAGGCGCCGTAAGCCCCGGTGATGAAGTCCCATGCAGGCAGAACCTGGTTGACCGGCGGCGCGGTCGCCGGGTCCCATTCCTCCGGCCCGCACATCAGCGGGTATCCGCTCGCCGCGTTGACCGTGAAGTCCATCGCCTGGCGCCCGTCGTGCCAGCCCATGATGCGCAGGGACACCATGTCGTCGCGCCCCTCGGACACCGCGTCATGGCTGAGGAAGCTCTTTTCCGGCAGGTTGGTCACCAGCGTGCCGGTCTTGCGCGCAAGTTCGACGCACAGCTCGCGCCCTTCCGCGCTGCGCAGGTCGAGCGCGACGCTCTTCTTCGCGCGGTTCAGGTTCTCCCAGCTGAGCGAGCGCCCTTCCCTGGTCAGCATGTAGCGGTCGTAGTCGAGCCCGCCCGCCTTGTGGTCCACCCGGACCACGTCGGCACCCATCTGCGCGCAGTAGAGGCCGATGGTGGGGGAGGCAACGAAGCTGGAAACCTCGATCACCGAAAGATCGGAAAGCAGATTGTACATGGCTTAGGTTCAGGCCCCCTCGTTCCATTCGCGCAGCATGTGCTTGGCGATCTGCAGCAGCAGGATTTGCGTCGTGCCTTCGTAGATGCGGAAGATGCGCGCATCGCGGAAGAAGCGCTCTGCATCGTATTCGGCGAGGTAGCCCGCGCCGCCGTAGACCTGCACCACGCGGTCGACCACGCGCCCGCACATCTCGGAGGCGAAGACCTTGAATGCGGCGGCCTTGCGCAGCACGTTCTCGCCCCGGTCGGCGCGCGCGGTCACATCGGCCATCATCGCCTCGGCGGCGTAGATTTCCATCTCGCTTTCCGCGAGCATCTGCTGGATCAGCTGGAAGTTGGCGATCGGCTCGCCGAAGGCCTTGCGCTCGTTGGCGTAGCGGATGGCCGAATCGAGTGCGCGGCGCGCCAGCCCTGCCGCCATGGCGCCGACCGAGATACGCCCGTTGTCGAGGCTCATCATCGCAAAGCGGAAGCCCTTGCCGGTCTCCCCGCCGAGCAGCGCTTCGCCCGGCACATGGACGTCGTCGAGCATGATATCGGAGATATGCGCGCCCGCCTGCCCCATCTTCTTGTCGGGCGAGCCGGTCGAAACGCCCGGCGTGTCCATCGGCACGATGAAAGCGCTGACATGCGCGTTCTTGGGCAGGTTTTCCTTCTCCGTGCGCGCCATGATCAACGCGACGTCGGCGCTCGGTGCGTTGGTGATGTAGCGCTTGGTCCCGTTGAGTATCCAGCCGTTGCCACCGGGATCGGGCCGGGCGGAGGTCTGCAAGCCTGCACTGTCGGAGCCCGAGCCCGGTTCGGTCAGGCCGAAGCAGGCGATCTCGCCGCTCGCGATACGCGGCCACCATTCGGCTTTCTGCGCGTCGGTCCCGCCGTTCTTGAGCGCGGAATTGAACATGCCGATGTTGATCGAGAAGATCGAACGATAGGCCGGCGCCGCGTAGCCCATGATGTTAATCACGCGGGCATATTGCTGCATGTTGAGGCCCGCACCGCCGAACTCTTCCGGCACCGACAGGCCGAACAGCCCCATTTCCTTCATTTCCTCGACGATATCGGCGGGGATCGCATCGTTTTCGATGACATCCTTTTCCGCCGGGATCAGCCGCTCGCGCACATAGCGTTCGAGCTGCTCGGTGAACTGGTCGAAGACATCGGGGTCCATGCCGTTGTCGGCCATGCAATCTCTCTCCCTGCCGGGGCGTTCAGCCCTCTTGCTGTGTCGGTTCGGTTTCGGATGGAGGCGCTTCGGTCGCGAGCTCCTCTGGATCGAAGCGCTGCTCTTCGAGCATTTCGGCCGCCTCGTCCAGCGCCCGCGCCTCGCCGACGGTCACGCCGCCGGGGCCGGGCTCGTTATCGGCCGGGCCGCATCCCGCAATGGAGAGGAGGGCGAGAGGGCAGGCCGACAGGGCGATCGCGCGTTTCATGCGCGGCACCATAGCGCAGGCGCGGCAAAGAAAAAGCGGGCGAATCGCATCTGCGCGATCCGCCCGCCCGTTTCTCGATCTTAAGTGCGATCAGGCCGGGTCGACGGCTTCCTCAGCCTCGTCGGCAGCGTCTTCGCCGTCTTCCATCGCTTCGTTGGTCAGCGCCTCGATATCGGCGACGACGTCCTCGGCGTTTTCGGCAGCAGCGTCGGCTTCGGCCTCGACAGTGTCGGCGACTTCCTCGGTCGCTTCGGCGGTAGCGTCGGCATCTTCGACCGGCTCGTCTTCGACCGTGTCCATCGCCTCGTTGGCCGGGACTTCGACGTTGTCCGCTTCGGCTTCGTAGGATGCGTCTTCGGCATCGCCGCAAGCAGCCAGTGCGAGGGCCGAGCCGGTCAGCATGGCGGTGAGGGCAATCTTCTTCATGGAAATAGGCTCCCTTGGTATTCGTAAGTGATCTGTCCCGCCGCGCAGCCTAGCGGCGGCTTATCCACGCCGCAAAGCCAATTTCGTGGCACCGGCCCTTGCGAGCGGCGGCATGTGTGCCAAGGCTTGCAGGCATGGCGAGCCTCCCCCTCTCACCCGATCGGATCGACGACGCGCGCGAAACGCTGCGCCGCCTGTTCGGCTTCGAGGGATTCCGGGGCCGGCAGGAAGAGGTCGTAGCGCGCGTGCTTGCAGGCCAGTCGACGCTGGCGGTGATGCCGACGGGCGCGGGCAAGTCGCTCACCTACCAGCTGCCGGCGGCGATGCTGGGCGGGACATGCGTGGTCATTTCGCCGCTCATCGCGCTGATGCACGACCAGCTGCGCAGCGCGCGGGCGAATGGCATTCGCGCGGCGACGCTGACCAGCGCCGATGCCGACTGGCGCGAGACGATGGACGCCTACCGCGCGGGCGAGCTCGACCTGCTTTATGTTGCGCCCGAGCGGGCGAGCCAGCCGCAGTTCCTCGACTTCCTCACCGCCGCGCCCATCGCGCTGTTCGCGATCGACGAGGCGCATTGCGTGTCCGAATGGGGTCACGACTTCCGCCCGGACTATCGCCAGCTCCGCCCTTTGATGGACAGCTTTCCCGACGTGCCGCGCCTTGCGCTGACGGCGACGGCCGACAAGCGCACGCGGCTCGACATTCTCCAGCAACTCGGCATCCCGGAAGATGGGCTGGTGCTTGCCGGGTTCGACCGGCCCAACATCCGCTACGCGATCCGCCACCGCGACAATCCGGTGCGCCAGATCACACAGCTGATGAACGAGGAACCGGGGCCGGGCATCGTCTACGCGCCGACCCGCCGCAAGGTGGAGGACCTCGCCGCCAAGCTTGCCGATGCGACCGGCCGCCCGGTGCGCCCCTATCACGCCGGGCTCGAGGCGGAGGAGCGCGCGGCTAACCAGGCTTCCTTCGTCGCGAGCGAGGACATGGTGATCGTCGCGACCATCGCTTTCGGCATGGGGATCGACAAGCCGGACGTGCGCTTCGTCGCCCATGCCGGCATCCCGAAATCGATCGAGGCCTACTACCAGGAAACCGGCCGTGCGGGACGCGACGGCGATCCGGCGCGGGCGGAAATGCTCTGGGGTGCGGGCGATTTCGCGCAGGCACGCCAGCGGCTCGGAGAGCTGCCCGAAGCGCGCCAGGCGGAAGAGCGCGCGCGGCTCGATGCGCTGGCCGGACTGGTCGAGACGCCGGGCTGCCGCCGCGCGGTCCTGCTGCGCCATTTCGGCGAGGATCCGCCGGAGACCTGCGGCAACTGCGACAACTGCCTCTCGCCGCCGCAGGTAACCGATGCGACCGAGCTTGCGCGCAAGCTGCTCTCGGCCGTCTATCGCACTGGGCAGACTTACGGCTTCGGCCACGTTCAGAAGGTGCTGACCGGGGCGGAGGACGAGCGCGTCCGCCAGCGCGGGCACGATGCCCTCACCGTCTTCGGTATCGTCGAGGGCGAGGATGCGCGCCTGCTCCAGCCGCTCTCGCGCGCACTGCAGGCACGCGGCGCGCTGGTTTCGACCGAGCATGGCGGGCTCGCGCTGGGAGGAGATGCGCGCGACATCCTGAGGGGCGATGCCAGCGTGGAAATGGTCCTCCCGCCCAAACGCGAGCGGAGACGGCGCGGGCGCAATGCCGCGCCCAACCCGGTCGGCGACCCGCTATTCGACGCGCTGCGCGAACTAAGGCGCGAGCTGGCGATCGAGGCGCAGGTGCCGCCCTATGTCATCTTCCACGATGCGACCTTGCGCGAAATGGCGGCGAACCGCCCCGCAAGCCTCGCCGAGCTCGGCACGATCGCCGGTATCGGGGCGAAGAAGCTCGAAGCCTATGGCGAGGCCTTCCTGCGGGTGATCCAGCGGCATTGACGCGGGCGCGCACCGGTGTTTCTTGACAAAACTGCCTTTTGATATAAAAGTGATATCATAATTATATCGAAAGGAGCCTGTCATGTCAGATACAGTCCGTGCAATGAACACCAGCCGTGAGGGGGAGGCGAGCAGCTTCAACGGTTACATCATGCTGCTCGTCCTGCTGGCGGTGGCCGTCTTGGCCTTCTGGTTCATCAGCGGCGGCGTGCCGGGGCCGGAGAAATCCGACAAGCTGATGTTCGCAGGCTCGCTGGTCGGCTCGATCCTCGTCGTCCTGCTGATCGCGGGCGGGTTCTTTATGATCCAGCCCAACCAGGCGGCGGTCATCACCCTGTTCGGCGAATATCGCGGGACCGAGCGGCGCGAGGGGCTTCGCTGGGTATGGCCTTGGATGATGCGCCAGAAGATCAGCGCGCGCGCCCACAACATCCATTCCGAGCGGGTCAAGATCAACGATGTGCGGGGCAACCCGATCGAGATCGCCTGCAACGTCGTGTGGCGTGTCGCCGATACCGCGCAGGCCGCGTTCGACGTCGACGATTACAAGGAGTTCGTGAACATCCAGATCGAAGCCGGGCTTCGCACGGTGGGTTCGCGCCACCCCTATGACGACTTCGAAGGCGAAGCGGTGACACTGCGCGGCGGCGGCGACCATATCAACCGCGAGCTGCTGGAAGAGCTGAACGATCGCCTGAAAGTCGCCGGTATCGTGGTCGACGAGGCGGGCCTCACCCATCTCGCCTATGCGCCGGAAATCGCCAGCGCGATGCTCAAGCGCCAGCAGGCCGACGCGGTCATTGCAGCGCGCGCCAAGATCGTGCTCGGCGCGGTCGGCATGGTCGAGGATGCGTTGCAGAAGCTGAGCGCGGACGACGTCGTCCACCTCGACGACGAGCGCAAGGCGGCGATGGTCTCGAACCTGATGGTCGTCCTGTGCGGCGAGCGCGAAGCGCACCCGGTCGTCAACGCCGGCACGCTCTACCAGTAAGCGCGAGAACGGGAGCAGGCCGATGGCCTCACCGACCAAGAAAGCCTTTGCCCTCCGTCTCGACCCCGCAGTCCATGCGGCGGTCGAGCGGCTGGCTGCGGCAGAACTGCGCAGCGCGAATGCCGAGATCGAGATCCTGCTCCGCGAAGCCCTGGATGCTCGCGGGATAAAGCTTCCGCAAGCCAGGCCGCCCCGCCGCGGGCGTCCACCGAAAGAGGAATAGGCCGATGCTGCACAAGTTCTTCGAACCCGGCGACTGGTTCGCGGCGAAGAAGCTCGGCTACGGCGCAGGCCTCCCGATCGCCTGGCAGGGCTGGGCGCTGATGGCGGGCTATTTCGTGCTCATGCTCGGTTTCGGCCTGCTGGCGGAGACCGGACACCTCGCCAACATGATCATCGGGTTCACGGGCATCGCCATCGTCACGATCCTGTTCCTGATCGTCGTGAAGAAGCGGACGCGCGGCGGGTGGCGCTGGCGCCCGTGAAACGCGGGAAAACAGGGTTAGCGGCTCCTTAACCCTTTGCGCGTAGCGCGGGTTGCATGGACTATTCTGCCCGCATTACGCCCGAGCGCCCCTCTCTGCGCTGGATCGCACTCCTCGGCGCGCTCGCGGTTGCCGCGATCCCGGCAGGCGCGCTCCTTGCGCAGACGGGTAAGCCTTTCACAGTCGTCGAGACCGGCCGCAGCTATGCCAAGCTGCAGGACGCGGTGAACGCCATCGGGCGCGGCGGCGGGACCGTCGCGATCGCGCCGGGTACCTACCGCGAATGCGCGGTGCAGGCGGCGGGCAATGTCGCCTATCTTGCAAGCGAGCCGGGCACCGCGATCTTCGATGGCGTGACCTGCGAAGGCAAGGCGGCGCTCGTCCTGCGCGGCGATAGCGCCAGCGTGTCTGGCATCGTCTTTCGCCGCATGGCCGTGCCCGATTTCAACGGCGCGGGCATCCGCCTCGAAAAAGGCAATCTTACCGTTTCGCAGAGCTGGTTCACCGACAGCCAGCAGGGCATCCTAACGGCAAACGATCCGACAGCGCGCATCGTCATCGACAAGTCGACCTTCTCCGGCCTCGGCACTTGCGAGGGTGGCGGGGGCTGCGCGCACTCGATCTACATCGGCGACTATGGCCACCTTCGCGTGACCCGCAGCCGGTTCGAGCGTGGCACCGGCGGCCACTACCTCAAGGCGCGCGCCGCGAAGGTCGAGATCGCTTCCAGCAGTTTCGACGATTCCTCGGGTCGCAGCACCAATTACATGATCGACCTGCCCGCCGGCGCGACAGGCCAGATCAGCAACAACTGGTTCGTGCAGGGTCGCAGCAAGGAGAACTACTCGGCCTTCATCGCCGTCGGTGCGGAGCAACGCCTGCATAGCTCGGACGGACTGCTGATCGCCGGAAACGATGCACGCATTGCGCCCGACATCCGGCGCGACACGGTGTTCGTCGCCGACTGGAGCGGGGCGCAAATCCGGCTGGGCGAAAATGCCCTCGGCGTCGGGCTCAAGCCCTTCGAGCGGCGCTAGGCGGGCCTACTCGTCCCACGGGGTGAAGCGCTGCTCCAGCCCGTATTCTTCCGCGATCGCATTGGCGCGCTTGTAGATCGCGTGCACCTCTGAATCCTCGAGCGTGGGCGACACGCGCTGGTAGTTCGCCGAGGCCGTATCGTTGCCGAGCGACAGGGCGACCAGCCACCAGGCCATCGCCTCGACCGTGTCCGCCTCGACCCCTTCGCCATTGACGTAGAGCACGCCGACGCCCTGGAACCCGTGGGCGTCGCCAAGCCGTGCGGCATGCTTGTAGCTGTCCATCGCAGCGCCGTAGTTCTGCGGCGTACCGCGGCCCGTCGCATGCATCACCGCAAGGCTCGAAATGGCATTGAGGTAGTCCTCCTGCGCGCCTGCACGGAACAGTTCGAACGCTTCCTCGAGCGTGCCTTCCGCCTCGCCCATGTCGATCATCACGCCGAGCCGCCAGCGCGCGAAGTTGTTTCCGCCGTCCGCGGCCTCGCGATAGATCTCGGCCGCCTTGGCGAGGTCCTGCTCGGTTCCGTGACCCTTGTCGTACATCCAAGCGAGGTAGGTCGCCATCAGCGGATCGCCCGACTTGGCGCCTTCCTGCGCCATGGCGAAGGCTTCGTCGTAGGATTCCTGCGCGATCAGCGCATCGATTTCGTCCGGGCTGTTGGCCATCAGCAGCAGCGCCGCGACGGCCAGGAAAATCTGTTTCATCAAGCTCCCCTCGGGTCCTGCGTCGAGCCTAACCGAAAGCGGGAGGGTATGAAACCACTCCCTTGGGCGGCGAGCCGTCGATTACCAGTCGCTGGAAATACTGCGGCGGAGGGCCGGGATAGGTCAGCGCCGGATCGTGCCCGAAGCCGAAGCGCGAATAATAGGCCGGGTCGCCCAGCAGCACGATGCCGCGCGCGCCGCGTTCGCGCAGGTCGGCGATACCGCGCTGGATCAGCCGGCTGCCTATGCCCTGCCGCTGGCATTCGGGCAGCACCGATACGGGGCCGAGACCGTACCAGTCCGCACTGCCGTCGGAGATGGCGACGCGCGAGAAGGCGATGTGTCCGACCACCCGCTCGGCATCCTCGGCGACGAGCGACAGGGCAAGGTCACCATCGGCGCGCAGCCGGTCGACGAGGTCCTGCTCGTCCCCGTCGCTGAAGGGCATGTCGGCGAAGGCGTCTTTCGTCAGCGAGTAGATTGCCGACTGGTCGCGCGCGCCCTCGGGCCGGATGGTGATCGCGCTCACTTGAGGATGTGGCCCGACCGGTCGCGCTTGGTCGCGAGGTAGCGGGCGTTGTGCGGGTTGTCGGGCAGCTGGTGCGGCACGCGCTCGGCCACCTCGACCCCGGCCGCGGTAAGCGCGTCGACCTTGGCCGGATTGTTCGTCATCAGCCGGATCGAACGCACGCCGAGCAGCTGGAGCATGCGGGCGGCGACCGGGAAGTCGCGCGCTTCGTCGGGCAGGCCGAGGCGCTGGTTGGCATCGACCGTGTCGTATCCCTGGTCCTGCAGGCGATAGGCGCGCAGCTTGTTGACCAGGCCGATGCCGCGCCCTTCCTGCCGCAGGTAGAGCAATACGCCCCATCCGCCCGTCTCCGCTTCCTTCGCCATCTCGCGCAGCGCCGCATCGAGCTGCGGCCCGCAATCGCATTTGAGCGAGGAGAAGATGTCGCCGGTCAGGCATTCGGAATGCAGCCGGACGAGCGGCACGCTGTCGGAGGATTGCTTGCCGATGACCAGCGCGACGTGTTCGCGCATGTCGTCGGCGCTGCGGAAGGCGACGATCTGCGTATCCTCGCTCGCCGAAACCGGCAGGCGCGCGCGGGTCGCGATCTGCAGGCTCGAAGTGTCGGACCACGCCGCGAGATCGGCGCTCGATACGCTTTCCGCCTCGCCCGCTTCGCTCGCCTCGACCAGGAAGGCTGGCAGGATGCCGGCGAGCCGGGCCAGTTCCATCGCGGTTTCGGCCTGCGCCTGCCACGCGATGCCTTCCGCCTTGAACGGACCCTTGAGCGGGTTCGTCAGGTCGAGCGCCGGATCGGCAATCGGCAGGGCGGTGTAGAGGTCGAAGGGTTCTGCCGCGCGGATTAGCGCAGGCGCATGCGGCTCGGCCGATTCGCGCTGGTTGAGCAGCTTGAGCGTTGCAGCACGCGCTGCCGAGATGAGCATCCGGTCCGCCTTCGCCCCGCGCGCGATGGAGGTCTCGACCGGCAGCAGCACCGGCCCGCCTTCGAGCGCGATCGGCCAGCCGTGGCGCAGCGCGTCGATCGCGCGGGCAACCCGGCGCGAGGGGGAGGCGGCGGCCTCGCTCAGAGATCGAACTCCGTCGTCAGCGGGATGTGGTCGGACGGCTTTTCCCAGTCGCGTGCATCCTCGAACACGTGATGTCGCACGGCCTGTTTCGCGAGATCGGGGCTGGCCCACATGTGATCGAGCCTGCGCCCGCGGTCGCCCTTGCGCCAGTCCTTCGCGCGGTAGCTCCACCAACTGTAGTAGCGTTCCGGATCGAGGATGTGCTCGCGCCCGATGTCGGTCCAGCCATGCGCATCCTTGAAGCGCTGCAACGTCTCGACCTCGACCGGCGTGTGGCTGACGACCTTGAGCAGCTGCTTGTGGTTCCACACGTCGCTTTCGAGCGGCGCGATGTTGAAATCGCCCACGATCAGCGTCGGACGGTCGATCGCATCCGCCCAGCGGGTCATCCGCTCGAGGAAGTCGAGCTTCTGGCCGAACTTGGGATTGATCTCGCGGTTAGGTTCGTCGCCGCCCGCCGGGACATAGACATTCTCGAGGATCATGCCCTTGCCCGGGCCGAGCAGCTCGACACCGACATGGCGCGCCTCGCCGTTGTCCTGCCAGTCGTGGCGCGAGAATTCCTTGAGCGGGATGCGGCTGACCGTGGCGACGCCGTGATAGCCCTTCTGCCCGTGCACCGCGACATGCTCGTAGCCCAGCTCCCTGAAAGCCTCGTAGGGAAACTGGTGCTCCTGGCACTTGATTTCCTGCAGGCTCAGCACGTCGGGCGAGTGCTCTTTGAGGAAGCGCTCGACGATCGGCATGCGCAGGCGGACGGAGTTGATATTCCAGGTGGTGATAGAAACCATGGGCGGTGCTTTAGGTGGCGATGCCCGCGCCAGCAAGACGCTGGCACTTTCGCTGCGGCGCGTTCCGCAATAGAGAGGCGCACACACATGACCAGGAGATCACAGATGCCGCGCTTCACCCGCTCCCTCGTCCTGCTTGCCGGAGCCGCGCTTACGCTCGGTGCCTGCACCACCACGACGATCAATTACAACGGGAACGGCGACGCCGCCGCCGCCGAGGCGGAAAAGCCGAAAGCGAAGAACGTGATCCTTTTCATCGGCGACGGCATGGGCGTTTCGACCGTGACCGCCGCGCGCATCTATGCCGGCCAGAAGCTCGGCCAGAGCGGCGAGGAATATGTCCTGCCGTTCGAGAATTTCGAGAACGTGGCGCTGGTGAAGACCTACAATACCGATGCGCAGGTGCCCGACAGTGCGGGGACCGCGACCGCGATGAATTCCGGACAGAAAACGCGCATCGGCATGCTCGGCATCGGGCCCGACGCGCCGCGCGGCGACTGCGTAGCGGGCCAGCAGCACCACCTCCCGCTGATGGGCGAGGAAGCGAAGAAGCGCGGCCTCGCGCTCGGCATCGTCAGCACCGCGCGCATCACCCACGCGACCCCGGCGAGCGTCTATGCCCGTAGCGTCGACCGCGACTGGGAAGCCTATATCGAAGGCGTCGAGGACCAGGACGCATTCGGCTGCCGCGACATCGCCCGCCAGCTTGTCGAGAGCGATTTCGACGTCGCGCTGGGCGGCGGTACGCAGGCTTTCTACGACAGTGCGAAGGGCGGCATGCGCAAGGAAGCATCGGCCGACCTGCCCGCGCAGTGGGTGGCGCGCACCGGCGGCTCCTATGTCACGACCGCAGCCGAGCTCGAAGCGGCAAGCACCGACAAGCCGGTACTCGGCCTCTTCTCCAAGAGCCACATGACCTACATGGTCGACCGGGCGGAAAGCAGCACCGAACCGACCCTCACCGAAATGACCGCGCAGGCGGTCCGCCGCCTCGAGAACGATCCCGACGGGTTCTACCTGATGGTCGAAAGCGGCCGGATCGACCACGGCCACCATGCCGGGCAGGCGGGCTATGCGCTGGAAGAAGCGGTCGAGTTCGCCAATGCGATCCGCTGGGCAATCGAGAATACCGACCCTGACGAGACGCTGATCCTCGTGACGGCGGACCACAGCCACGTCTTCACCATGTCGGGCTATCCCAAGCGCGGCAACGACATCCTCGGGCTGGTCGTTTCGCCCGAGGCGCTGTTCGGCGAAGGCGGGGAAGAGCCGCTGCTCGCAGGCGACGGCAAGCCTTATACGACGCTCGGCTACTCGAACGGTCCGGGTGCGATTTCGGGCGAGCGTGCGGTTCCCGAAACCGGTGTGAAGGCGCGCCAGCAGGCGACCGTGCCGCTATACAGCGAAACGCATGGCGGCGAGGATGTCGCGATCTATGCGAACGGTCCTGGCGCGCAGAAGGTGCGCGGCGTGATCGAGCAGGACGTGATCTACAGCATCATCCAGGCGGCCTACGGCTGGATCGAGTAATCGCGAGCGGCCAACAAAAAACCCTCGCACCGGGGGCATTGGTGCGAGGGTTCCATGTTAGCGTTCGTCACGCTTGGACAATGCGGCCTTTCGGGGGAGGCTGAGGCAACAGGGGGGAAACCCGCCTCCGACTGCATTGCCCTTGAAGATTATGAGAAGCTGGCTTGCTCGCCAATGAACAATCGACAGCGCCTTGTCGTATTCTTACAACGTGAGCACGGCAGACCGTTCAACGCGGGCGACGAGTGGTCCGGCGCGGGTCACGGTAGGTGAACGTCCGGTCGGCGACCGCCATCCCGTAGCGATGATTGCGCAGCCGCACCGTGGTGCGGTGGTTCTGCGAATCGAGCGCCACCCAGTTAGTAAGCTGTAAGCCGCCCGGTGCCGATGCATCGCGCACGAAGATGAGAGTGATGACGCCGTATTCGGGTCGCTTGGGATCGCGCACCTCGACGCTCACCACGTCGCGATTGCTGGTCGGGACGAGCTTGCCGTAGCGCTTCACGTCGCGGTTCGGATCGAGCAGCGCGCCGAGCGGCGAATTGCTGATCGGCCAGCGCTGGACCTGGTTCACCTCGTAGTCGACCATGGTGAGCGACTTGCCGTTCGAGACGACGAGCAGCGGCACGCCTTCTTCGTACTGGAAGCGGATCTTGCCCGGACGCTTGAGCGTCAGCTTGCCGGCGATGGTGTTGCCGGCGCGGTCGGTCTGGGTGAAATCGGCCTGCATGGTGGAGATCCCGCGCAGCGCGGCAACCGCGCGGTCGAGATCGCCCTCGGCAGCTACGGCCGGGGCCGTCGCGACGAGGGTTGCTGCAGGCGTGCCAAGGGCCAGCGCAGCGGCAAGCGCGCTGCGCAGGGGCTTGGACTTGAAATATGCGATCATGCTCATGCTCCGATATCTATCGTCGGAGCGTTGAACGGTCACTGAACTTTTCCAGTTCCCGCCGTTCAGCTTACTTGATCTTCGCTTCCTTGAACTCGACGTGCTTGCGCACGACCGGGTCGTATTTGCGGAAGGTCATCTTCTCGGTGATGTTCCGGGGATTCTTCTTCGTCACGTAGTAGAAGCCCGTGTCGGCGGTCGAGACGAGCTTGATCTTGACGGTTGCGGGCTTCGCCATGGCGTGTTCCTAAGATCGAATGAGGCCGTTTCCGAAGGCGGTCCGGGCCGAAAAAACAGGGGCGACGCTAAGGCGCCGCCCTTACAGGCGGCTGCCATTGATCGAATCACCGCCCAAAGTCAAGCCTAGAGGCGCACCGGACCGCGCTTCGCCTTCACTTCGCCGCGCGCCTTCTTCGCCTTGAGCCGCTTGACCTTGCCGAGACGGTTGACCCGGCTCTTGGCGCGCTTCTTGGGTTCGTGTTGCGCCTTTTCGAGCAGTTCGGCGAGCCGCTCGCGCGCTTCCGCCCGGTTCGCCTCCTGCGTGCGGTGGGTGCGCGCGGTCAGCACGATCTCGCCCTTGGCATTGAGGCGGGTGCCCGCGAGCGCCTTCAGCCGGTTGAAGACGGGCGGGGAGAGGCCGAGGCGGTAGATGTTGACCCGCAGCTGCACTGCGGTCGCCACCTTGTTGACGTTCTGCCCGCCCGGACCGGATGCAGCGATGAAGCTTTCCTCGGCGATCGCCTGTGCGCGTTCGACTATGTCATTCATCGCTGAAGCCGAGGCGCGTGAAGTCCTCCGGCAGGGACGAGGTGGCTTCGATCGGCGGCTTGCCTTCGCGCGGGACGGTAAGGGTCGAGGCATGGAGCATGGTGCGCGACACGCGCGGATCCTTGCGCCCGTAGACCGGGTCGCCGAGCAGCGCTGCGCCGAGGCCGGCCTGCGCGTGGATGCGGATCTGGTGCGTGCGGCCGGTTTCGGGACGGAATTCGACCAGCGTCAGCCCGTCCATCACCGCCAGTTTGCGCCAGTGGGTGACCGAGGGCTTGCCCTTCTTCGCCGCGATCATGCGCCAGCCCTTCTCCGCGCTGCTGATCTTGCTCAGCGCAAGGTCGATTGTGCCTTCGGTCTCGGCAATCTCGCCCGCGACGATGCCGAGATAGCGCTTGGCGACGAGGCGATTCTCGAAGGCAGCATTGAACCGCTTGAGCGCCTTGGGGTTGCGCGCGAGCAGCAGGCAGCCCGACGTATCGGTGTCGAGCCGGTGAACCGGGACAGGCTGGCGCTGGAAGCCGAGCTTCAGCGCATCGAGATGGTCTTCGAGCGAGGCACCGCCGCGACGCGGGGTCTCGATCGGCAGGCCCGCCGGCTTGTCGATCACCAGCGCTTCGCCGTCTTCGAACAGGATATCGATCATGGGAGTAATTGGGCTTTCACAAGGCCGCGCACGGCATTGCCGATATAGAAGCCGTCCTCCAGGTCTTCCAGCGTCAACTCGCCCTCGATCGCGCGCCCGTCCTCGATCAGCGATCGGCGCAGCACGCCCGGCAGCAGGCCGAGGCCCAGGGGCGGGGTGACGAGTTTGCCGTCCCGCTCGACGAAGATGCTGGTCCAGCTGCCTTCGGTCACCTGCCCGTCCTCGCGAACGAGCAGCGCCTCGACCGCGCCTTCCGCCTCGGCGGCGTCGCGCGCGTCCTCGTAGAAGCCGCGGTCGGTCGTCTTGTGGCGCAGGCGCCAGTCGGCCGCGTCGACCGGATGGGGCAGGGCGATGCAATCGATCGGGCCGTCATGAGCGGGCGGCAAGTCGCTGGTGGTGAGCGAGATTGCGCCGCTGCGCGAAGAGAGCAGGCGGACCTTGGCCGGGCGCTCGAGGTCGAAACACAGTGCCTGGATCCGGTTGCGCGCCATGTGGCGGTCGAAGCCGAAGCCGAGTTCCGCTGCGCTCGCCTTCATCCGTTCGAGGTGCAGCTCGAGCAGTTCGATCCCCGTTTCCGGATCGAAGCGCATGGTCTCGATCAGGTCGAATTGCGGCGCGCGCAGGTCGGAGGAGCTGGCGCGCGCAAAGCCGCCCTTGAGCAGGCTTTCGCGCCATTCGCCCTTGGCATCGCTGTCGGCAACGATGGCCGAGCCGACGCCGAGTTCGGCCTTGCCGTGCTCGTTCTCGATCTCGGTCAGGCGGATGGTGCGGATTGCGACATTGAAGGCTGCTTCGCCGTCCGGTCCGATCCGGCCGATCGCGCCGCAATAGGGGCCGCGCGCATCGCGCTCGACCTCGTCGATCAGCTCCATCGCGCGGATTTTCGGCGCGCCGGTGATCGAGCCGCAGGGGAAGATCGCCTGCACCAGGTCGCGCGCGCTCTTGCCCGGGGCGAGCTTCGCACGGACGGTCGAGACCATCTGGTGGACGGTCGGATAGCTTTCGATCGCGAAGGGCGCATCGACCCGCACGCTTCCCGCCTCGGCCACGCGGCTGAGGTCGTTGCGCATCAGGTCGACGATCATCAGGTTTTCGGCCTTGTCCTTGACCGAGGTGGCGAGGTCTTCGGCGAGCGCCGCGTCTTCCTCGTCCGTGCGGCCGCGCGGGCGGGTGCCCTTCATCGGCTTGACCTTGGCCTCCTCGCCGCGAAGTGAGACGAACAGTTCGGGGCTGAGGCTGAGAAGCCAGTGCGATCCGTCGAAGATCAGTCCGCCGTACCCCGCCTGCGCCGCCGGGCGCAGCGCGCGGTAGAGCGCAACCGGATTGCCGCGAAACGGCCCGGCGAGCGGGAAGGTGAGGTTCGCCTGGTAAATGTCGCCCGCGCGAATCGCGTCCTGCAACTGCGCGAATGCGGCTTCGTAGGCGCCTTGCGAAATCTGCGGGTCGAGCGGGCCGATCGAAGCCTCGCCCGGACCATGCTCCGCCAGCCAGCCCTCGACCTCCTCGGCCGGCATCACCCGTTCCGATGAGAACAGGCCGAGCCACACCAGCGGGCCTTTCGCGCCGCTTCTCGCATCGGCAAGCTTGGCGAGGCGCGGTTCGAGCGCGAGGCCTGCTTCATAAGCGATGTATCCGGCGAGCGTCCCGCCCATCTCGATCCGCGCCGCCTCGGCCTCGGCCAGCACGGTCTCGACC
Source organism: Erythrobacter sp. HKB08 (assembly GCF_004114695.1). Classification (NCBI taxonomy): domain Bacteria; kingdom Pseudomonadati; phylum Pseudomonadota; class Alphaproteobacteria; order Sphingomonadales; family Erythrobacteraceae; genus Erythrobacter; species Erythrobacter sp. HKB08. The sequence goes on along the minus strand of NZ_CP035310.1, from coordinate 284,023 downwards.
TCGTCGCCGCGGCGCGCGATGAAAATGCAGTCGGGCTTTTCGAAAAGATGCGCATCGGCCGCGCCCTGCGAGCGCGCATCGTCGAGCAGCACGAAGGGTTTTCGATCTCCCATGTTCAAAGCCTTAGCCGCTTTGCAGCCTGAGTCGAGTGCTTGACCGCCGCGGCGTGCCTCTCCACTGTCCGCGTGATCAATTCGGGGACCGGAGACTTTCGGACAAATGGGACAAATCTTTCTCGGCCTCGCCTCCAATGGCGAGAACCAGCATCTCGACCTTTCGCGCGCCAACCGGCACGGGCTGATTGCCGGCGCGACCGGTACCGGCAAGACGGTGACCCTGCAGGGCCTCGCCGAAAGCTTCTCGGCAGAGGGCGTCCCGGTGTTCGTCGCCGATGTGAAGGGAGACTTGTCGGGCATCGCCATGCCGGGTTCGCCGACCTTCAAGCATGCCGACAAGCTCGAAGGCCGCGCGAAGGAACTGGGCATGGACGACTATGCCTATTCCGATAACCCGGCAATCTTCTGGGACCTCTATGGCGAGCAGGGCCACCCGATCCGCACGACGATTTCGGAAATGGGCCCGCTGCTGCTTTCGCGCCTGCTCGACCTCAACGAGACGCAGGAAGGCGTTCTCCAGATCGTCTTCCGCTATGCCGACGAGAACAACCTGCTGCTGCTCGATTTCGGCGACCTGCAGTCGATGCTGGCCTATGCCTATGAGAACGCGAGCGAACTGTCGGGGCTTTACGGCAATGTCAGCCGCCAGAGCGTCGGTGCGATCCAGCGCCAGCTGCTGAGCTTCGAAGCGCAGGGGGCGGACAATTTCTTCGGCGAACCCGCGCTCGAAATCGACGATTTCCTGAAAGTCGATGACCAGGGGCGGGGCTACATCAACGTGCTCGCCGCCGACAAGCTCATGCGCAGCCCGAAGCTCTACGCGACCTTCCTGCTGTGGCTGCTCGCCGAACTGTTCGAGAGCCTGCCCGAAGTCGGCGACCCGGAGAAGCCCAAGCTGGTCTTCTTCTTCGACGAGGCGCACCTGCTCTTCGACGATGCGCCCGACGCGTTGCAGGACAAGATCGAACAGGTCGTGCGCCTGATCCGTTCGAAGGGCGTCGGCGTGTTCTTCGTGACGCAGAATCCGATCGACATTCCCGAGGAAGTCGCGGGCCAGCTCGGAAACCGCGTACAGCATGCCCTGCGCGCCTTCACCCCGCGCGACCAGCGCGCGATCAAAGCGGCGGCGGAAACCTTCCGCATCAACCCCGACCTCGATGTCGAGGAAGCGATCACCGAGCTGAAAGTCGGCGAAGCGCTGGTCTCGACGCTCGACGAGGACGGCGCGCCGACCATCGTGCAGCGCACGCTGATCAAGCCGCCGCGCAGCCGCCTCGGCCCGCTTAATGCCAAGGAGCGCGCGATCATCCAGTCGGTGAGCCCGCTCGACGGCAAATACGATACCGCGGTCGACCGCGAGAGCGCGGAAGAAGTGCTCGCCGCGAAGGCCGCCGATGCCGCCGAAACCGCGCAGGAGGTGGAAGAGAAGGGCCGCGAGGAAGTCGCCAAGCGTTCGCGCAAGAGCACTTCGATGTGGGAGAAAGCCGGCAAGGGCGCGATGCGTGCAGCGGCCGGTTCGATCGCCTCGATCGCCGTCGCCACCGCTCTCGGCAAGAAATCGAGCGCCGACCCGCTGCGAACCGGCGCGACCGCCTTCGTGCGCAATATCCTCGGCGGCCTGATGCGCTGAGCAATTAGGCGGGGAGCCTGATCTCCGCCCTGAGGCCGCCGCTTTCGCGATTGGCGAGAATTAGCGTGCCGCCATGCTGTTCGGCAATAGCGCGTGCCAGCGTCAGGCCGAGTCCGGCACCGCCGGTCTCGCGGTTGCGCGATGCCTCGCCGCGCTGGAAGGGTTCGAGCAGACGCTCGATCTGCCCGTCGGGAATGCCCGGACCCTTGTCGTCGACTCGCAGGACCGCCGCATCTCCCTCGGCGATCACCGAGACCTCTGCATCGCCGGCGTAGCGCACGGCATTGGCAATCAGGTTGCGCAGCGCGCGGCGCAGCCAGGTAACGTGGATATGGCGCACGATGCGCGTGTGCTCACCGAGCGTCACCGGTTTGCCCATGTCCTCGAATTCCTCGACCACCGAGGCAGTCAGCGCGGCAAGGTCGGTCGCCTCGGGCGGCCCGTTGCCGCGTCCGATCCGGGCGAGCGAGAGGATGTCGTCGAGCGTGCGGGTAATGTCCTCGATGCTGGCAGCCATCTTGTCGCGTTCGGTTTCGTTCTCGACGCTCTCGATACGCACGCGCAGCGCGGCGAGCGGCGTCTTGAGGTCGTGCCCGATCGCACCGAGCATCACGTCCTTTTCATCGAGCAGCGAGGCGATGCGCGTTTCCATCGCATTATGCGCGGTGATCAGGCGCTGCACGTCCTCCGGCCCGCGCAACGCAAGCGGCTGCTCTGCAACCTGCGAGGCGGTGAAGCGCTCCGTCCGGCCGGTCAGTTCGGCGAGAGGACGGGTTATCCGGCGCAGGAGGAAATAGAGCACCACCATCAGCAGCAGGAACATGACGAACGTCTGCGCCGCGGTGACGAACAGTACGCGCCGGTCATTGCGGGCATAGGGAACGCGCGCGACATGCCAGGCGCCGCCCTCTTCCCAGCGGACCGCGGCGACGAAGATCCGGCCGCGCTGCAAGTCCATGCGCTGGGCGGTCGCGGGCCAGCGCTGCAACCTTTGCTGGAGGGTGCGGTCGTCGCGCGCATGGCGGACGGTGGCGAGAACCTCGATCGGCTCGAGACCGAGGCCGCGCAGCCTGGTTTCGAGTTCGCCAGCCCATTCGGTACTGCTTTTCTCGTCGTCGAGCAGCGGGTAGGCTTGGGTCACTTCGCCCCGCAGCGGTCGCTCGCCGCGCCGGTTGCCTCGGCGCATGCCGTCGGGTGCGCGCATGCGGCGCTCGCCCCTCGCCAGCAGCTCCTCGCCCCGGTCGCGCCGGAAAGCGGGCGCGCCCCAGAGCGTGAAGGTGGCTGCCGTCAGCACGCCTTCCTCGCGCCGGTTCTCCGCCACGCGGTAGAGCAGCACCGAAGTGACGGCCTGCGCCACCAGCAGGGCGGCGGCGACGGCCAGCAATGTCTGGCCGAGCAGGCTCTTGGGCCACAGGCGCATCTCAGTTCTCCCCGGCGGCGACGCGCTTCACGCTGGCACCGAAACGGTAGCCGCCACCGCGCACGGTGAGGATGAATTGCGGGTTCTTGCTGTCGGCCTCGATCTTGCGGCGCAGGCGGCTGACCTGGTTGTCGACCGCGCGGTCGAACAATTGCGCTTCGCGGCCTTGAACCATGTCGAGCAGGCGGTCGCGGTCGAGTACCTGTTTCGGATTGTCGAGGAAGGCGCGCAGCATGCGGAACTCGGCGGTCGAGATCGAGACCAGCACACCTTCGGGATCGGTCAGCTTGCGCTTCATCGGATCGAGCCGCCAGCCTTCGAATTCGTACTGCGCGTCTTCTTCGGGCGCCGCGACCGCGCGCCCCGCACGGCGCAGGACCGAGCGGATGCGGGCGACGAGCTCGCGCGGTTCGAACGGCTTGGTGACATAGTCGTCCGCCCCGATTTCGAGGCCGATGATCCGGTCGGTCGCCTCGCCCTTCGCGGTGAGGAGGATGACCGGCAGCTCGCGCGTTTCGACGAGGTGGCGGCACAGCGAAAGCCCGTCCTCGCCAGGCATCATGATATCGAGCAGGACGAGATCGGGGGTCAGCTCGACGAGCGAGCTTCGCGCACGCGCAGCGCTTTCGGCTTCATGCACGACGAACCCCTGGCGAGCGAGATACTCGGCCAGGGGTTCGCGCAGGGTCGCTTCGTCATCGACCAGCAGCAGGGTCACGGGTGCGTGATCGTCCACCATTCAGATCCTGCCTAGCTGGCCGACAGGCCGAGCGACAAGGCTTACCGGTTGCCCCGGCGTTCCATGCGGGCGGCCTTGCGCGCTTCGCGGGCGGCCTGGCGTTCCTCGGCGCTCACCTGGCCGTCGCCATTGGCGTCCATGCGGGCAAAGCGCTGGTCGGCTGCGGCGGTGAATTCGGCGAGCGAGACGGCCTGGTCGTTATTGGTGTCGGCACGCTTGAGCATCGCCATCGGGCCGTGGCCGCCACGACGGCCGCGCATTCCATGGCCCCGGCGATCGCCGCGACGTTCCTTCATCATTTCCCGGCCGGCTTCGAGCTCGGCCTGGCTCACGCCGCCCGAGTTGTCCGTGTCGAGACGGGCGAAGCGCTGTTCGGCGCGGTTGGCGCGGCGTTCTTCCATGCGGGCGCGGCGGGCTTCGCGTGCGGCCTGCATTTCGGCCTGCGACAGTTCGCCATCGCCATTGGTGTCGACCTTGGCGAAGCGCTCGGCCTGGTGGGCCTGGCGGTCGGCGGCATTGAGGACACCGTCGCCGTTCGCATCCATCTTCTCGAACATGGCGGTTGCATGCGCCTTGTGCTCGGCGGTGGAGACGACGCCGTCTGAATTGGTGTCGGGGTTGGTCTTGCCGTGATGGTCGGCATAGGCGACGCCTGCGCCGGTCAGGACCAGCGCGGCGGCGGAAAGGGTAAGGGTCAGTTTGCGCATCATGTGCTCTCCGGTTCGTCGAAACATTTGAGCTGCGGCAACCTCTCGGGAGGGGGAGGGGACTGGGAGGGTCGCCGCAGCTCGTGATGTCCTTCTAGGCCTGCAATGTCGCAGCTTTATCCCGGTTCGCAGCTTGTTTGTAACGAATTGTGTCGTGCCGGTCGGCCCGTTCACCTGCCCGACAGTCAGCGCGGGCGGTGCTCGGTCCCTTCGCCTGCAGTTATGAAGATCGCGGTCGCAGAGTTTTCGATGTCGGCGATATGCCACACGCCGGGCGGATTGATCGCATATTCGCCCGCGGTGAGCGTCACCTGCTCGCGCCGGCCATCGGGAAATTCCTGCGTCAGCAGCATCTCGCCATCGGTGCAGATGACGACCTCGTGACCGTGGGGATGCATTTCCCATGTCGGCCAGCCTTCGGTGAAGCTGTGCTGCGAGACGAGCCTGCCTTCTTTCCCGTCGGCGGCATGGGCGGCGCCGTAGCGCTCGTACCATTCCATGCCGTCGAACGGTTCGAGCACCTCGGCACTCGCGCCGAGGCCGAGGTGGAGCCAGTTGTCCGCCAGCCTGCGCGGCTCAGCCACCTGCCGGGACCATGCAGAAGGCGTTGAGCTTGTTGCCGTCCGGATCGCGGAAATAGCCCGCGTAGAAGACATTGCCGCGCTCGTCCGCCTCGCCGCGCGGACCCGGCGCGCCCTCGTCGCTGCCGCCATTGGCCATCGCGGTATCGTAGATGCGCTTCACATGGTCGGCATCCTTGGCCTGGATCGCGACCATCGTGCCGTTGCCGACGCTCGCTTCCTTGCCGTCGAACGGCTTGGTCGCGGCGATGCCCGCGCCGCCGTCCCATTCGCCCCATGCGATGAAAGTGTCGAAATCCATCATCCGCCCGACGCCCATTTCCTTGGCGACGGCGTCGTAGAACTTGGCGGCACGCGGCAAGTCATTCGTGCCCAGCGTTACATATCCGATCATTGGTAATCCTCCTCAGGCGACTCGCGACCAAAGAGAACATTACTAGAACATCGGAGCGGTCACAAGCCGCAAGGCATCACAGCGGACGGCAGGCATCCTCGACAAAGGCGAGCACGTCGCCCGACAGCTGCGGCGCGAGGATTTCGAGGGTCTTGGCGTGGTAGCGGTTCCACCAGCCGATCTCCTCTGCGGTCAGCAGGTCGGTATCGACCAGCGTGCGGTCGATCGGCACGAAAGTGAGCGTGTCGAAGCCGAGATAGTCGCCTTCCGCGCCGGGAATATCCTGCGCGACGGTGAGGACGAGGTTTTCGATCCGGATGCCGTAGTCGCCGCCCTTGTAGTAGCCCGGCTCGTTCGAGAGGATCATGCCAGCGCGCAGCGGCTCGCCGGTTCCCGGTTGCGGGCCGGTCGCCTTGGCGATGCGCTGCGGGCCTTCATGCACGCCGAGATAGCTGCCGACGCCGTGGCCGGTGCCGTGGGCATAATCGACCCCTGCCTGCCACAGGAACTGGCGGGCGAGCGCGTCGAGCTGGCCGCCGCTCGTCCCGTCGGGGAAGCGCGCCATGGCGAGCGCGATATGGCCCTTGAGGACGCGGGTGAAGCGGTCCTTGTGTTCGGGGGTCGGTTCGGCGCTGCCGTCCTCTGTCCCGATCCAAACGGTGCGGGTGATGTCGGTCGTGCCGTCGAGATACTGGCCGCCCGAATCGCACAGGAAGATGCTGCCCGGCGCGATCGGCAGGTTCGATTCTTCGTCCACCCGGTAATGCGGGATCGCGGCATGCGGACCGGCGGCGGAAATCGTGTCGAAGCTCTGGTCCTTGAGCAGGCCCGTTTCCTCGCGGAATGCGCGCAGTGCGGCGACGGCGGATAGCTCGGTCTCGCCGCCCTTGGGCGCTTCGGTCGCGAGCCAGTAGAGGAACTTCGCCAGCGCCGCGCCGTCGCGCGCCTGCGCATCGCGGTGGCCCTGCTGTTCGGCCTCGTTCTTGACCGCCTTGGGCACGATCACCGGATCGCGCTCGCTCACTGGCTTGGCGCCGGCTGTCTCGAGCGCCTGGAAGATCGCCTCGACGCCGAAATCGGGATCGATACTGACGGTCTTGTCCTTCATCTGCGCAAGCGCGGGTTCGAACTCGGTCCGCTCGCGGATCGTCACTGCATTGCCGAGGTGCTTTTCCAGCTCGGGCGTGACTTTCTCGGAAGCGATGAAGAGCTCCGCCGTGCCGTCGGCATGGGCGATGACATAGGACAGCGCGACCGGCGTGCGATCGACGTCGTTGCCGCGGATGTTGAGCAGCCATGCGATCGAATCGAGCGCCGAGATCACTGCTGCATCATAGCCTTCGGATTTGAGCCAGTCGGCGACCTCGCTGCGCTTCTCCGCGCTCGAGCGGCCGGCATATTCGTCGCGGTGGACGACGGCCTGCGCCTTGGAGGGTTCGGGGCGGTCCTGCCACACGCTGTCGACCGGATTGCCCTCGGTCGCGACGAGGGTGATGCCCTTCTTCGCCACCGCGTTCGACGTCGCCTCGACCCAGCCGCGCGTGTGGAGCCATGCGTCATAGCCGATCTTCGCGCCTTCCGGAGCATTGGCGAGCAGCCACTTGCCCATGCTTTCCTGCGGGATCTGGCAATAGTCGTAGAGCTTCCCGTCGACCTGGTCGCGCACCTGGATGGTGTAGCGCCCGTCGACGAACATGGCGGCATGGTCGCGCAGCACGATCGCCGCACCCGCCGAGCCGCCGAAACCGGTCAGCCAGGCGAGGCGCTGGGCATAGCTGCCGATATATTCGCTCATATGCTCGTCGCTGATCGGCACCACGAAACCGTCGAGATCGCGTTTCTTCAGTTCCTCGCGCAGGGCGGCGAGTCGGGCTTCGTGGGTTTGCATCAGCATGGGGGTACGTCCTGTAATCTTGCGTGTTCGCGTGCGAGCGGTCTTGCCGCTTGATGCGGGCCAACATAGGCTTCCCGGGCGGGGCTTTCCACCCGCCGAATCTTCCGCCACAGGACGAACCATCCATGACGCAGATTTCCCTGACCGCCATTGCCCTTGCCACGAGCATTGCCGCCATCCCGGCAGGCAGCGTGACGGTCGCAGCCCAAGAGGACACCGCAAGCTTGAGCGAGCAACAGCCCAGCGCGCCGCCCGTCGCCGAAAAGCGCGACCACAGCTACAGCTATCACGGCATCACCATCGAAGACCCGTATTTCTGGCTCAAGGACCAGTCCTACCCGACGGTCGATGACGAGGACGTGCTCGATTACGTCAAGGCGGAGAATGCCTGGTTCGAAGCGCGCATGGCACCGCGCAAGCAGCTGGTCGAGACGATCTTCGAAGAGCTTAAGGGCCGGATCAAGGAAGACGATTCGACCGTGCCCCAGAAGGACGGCGACTGGGTCTACTGGTCCGAATTCGAAGAGGGCAAGGAATACCGCAAGCACTACCGCCGGCCCGTAGCGGGCGGCGATCCGGTACTGATTCTCGACGAGAACGAGCTTGCCGAAGGGCAGGAATATTTCCGCCTCGGGGCCTTCTCGGTCAGCAAGAACGGCCGCTATCTCGCCTATTCGACCGATACGAGCGGGGCCGAGCGCTACATCGCGCGGATCAAGGATCTGCAGACCGGCGAGCTGCTGGACGATGCGATTCCCGACACGCGCACCGGCCTCGTGTGGGCGGCGGGGGACAGCGTGATCGTCTACGGCAAGGCGAATGCCAACTGGCGCGTCGACAATGTGCGCGTCCACTCGGTCGGCACCGATGCCGACGAGGACGTCGAGATCTATCACGAGGAAGACGCAGGCTTCAGCGTCGGCACCGGCCTGTCCGCGCAGGAAGACTGGCTGATCATCGGCGCAGGCGACAACGAGACCAGCGAAGTTCGCCTCGTGCGTGCGGACGACCCGCTGGGCGAACAGATCCTCGTCAGGCCGCGCAAGAAGGGCGTCGAATACTCGCTCGACATCCGTGACGGCACGGTCTTTGTCCACACGAACGACGAGCATGTGAACTTCCGCCTCGCGACCGCCCCGCTGGAAACGCCGGGCGAGTGGAGCACGCTGATCGCCGGATCGGATGAATTCTACCTGACCGATTTCGAGTTGTTCAAGGACTTCTACGTCACCGAAGGCCGCCTTGCAGGCCTCGACCAGGTGCAGATCCGTTCCTACGACGATGCATCGAAAGTGACGCCGATCGCCTTCCCCGAAGCGAGCTATTCGACCGGCCTGTCGAACAATCCCGAATACGATGTCGGCAAGCTGCGCCTCACTTACGAGAGCATGGTCACGCCGGATTCGGTCTATGACTACCATGTCGCCGATGCGCGGCTCGAACTGCTCAAGCAGCAGGAAATCCCGAGCGGCTACGATCCCTCGCTCTATGCGACCGAGCGCCTGACGATCGAGGCGCGCGACGGCACGATGGTCCCGGTCAGCGTGGTCTATCGCAAGGATCGCCCGGACGGCCCGGGACCGCTGCATCTCTATGCCTATGGCGCCTACGGCTATGCCGTACCGCCGGGCTTTTCCTCCTCGCGCCTCAGCCTGCTCGATCGCGGGATGGCCTATGGCATCGCGCATATTCGCGGCGGCGACGACCTCGGACGGCGCTGGTATCTGCAGGGCAAGCTCAACGAGCGGACCAATACGTTCAACGACTTCGTCGACGTCGCCAAGGGCCTGGTCGACAAGGGCTACACCGAGAAAGGCAAGCTTTCCGCCAGCGGCGGTTCGGCCGGGGGCGAGTTGATGGGCGTGATCGTCAACACCGATCCCGACCTGTGGGGCGCAGTGGTTGCCGACGTACCTTTCGTCGACGTGCTCAACACCATGCTCGATACGACGTTGCCGCTCACGCCGGGCGAATGGCCGGAATGGGGCAACCCGATCGAGAGCAAGCAGGCCTTCGCCTACATCCTGAGCTACAGCCCCTACGACCAGACCGTCGCGCAGGATTACCCGCCGATGCTTGTCACCGCCGGGCTGAACGACCCGCGCGTCACCTATTGGGAGCCGGCCAAGTGGGTCGCCAAGCTGCGCGACGTGAAGACCGACGACAACGAACTGCTGCTCAAAACCAACATGGGCGCAGGCCACGGCGGCAAGTCGGGGCGCTATTCCTCGCTTTACGAAACGGCAGAGGAATACGCCTTCATCCTGTGGCAGCTCGGCCTGACGGAAGAGGACAATTGAGCGGCAAGTTCGCAAAGACCTTCACCGCCGGGGCAGAGCACATCGACGTGATGGGTCACGTCAACAATGCCGTGTGGGTGCAGTGGATCCAGGACATGGCGACCGCGCATTGGGACGCGGTCGCGCGGCCCGAGGATGCGCGCGATTTCGTCTGGCTCGTGGTGCGTCACGAGATCGATTACCGGGGCAATATTTCGCAAGGCGAAAGCGTGACCGGCGAAACCTGGATCGAAGGCGATGCGCATGGGGCGAAGTCCACCCGCCGGGTCGACTTCCGCAACGATGCGGGCAAGGTCATCGTCTCGGCGCTTACCACATGGGCGATGCTCCATCGCGAGACCGGGCGGCTGGCGCGCGTCCGGCCCGAAATCATCGCGCCTTTCAGGGTCGAACAGGGGAACTGACACATGGCGAATTCGCCGCTTTTTACGCCGCTCGACCTGCCCAACGGCAGCACGCTGTCCAACCGCCTGTGCAAGGCGGCGATGGAGGAGAACCTTGCCGAGCAGCCGGGCCAGTATCCCGGCGAGCGGCTGTTCACGCTCTATGATCGCTGGGCGAAGGGCGGGGTGGGGATGCTCCTGTCGGGCAACGTCATGGTCGATCCTTCCGCCCTCACCGGACCGGGCGGCGTAGTGCTGGAGAAAGGCACCGATCTCGAGCCGTTTCGCAAATGGGCTGAAATCGGCAAGGCGGGCGGCGCGCAGTTCTGGCTGCAGATCAGCCACCCGGGACGGCAGATGTACAAGAGCCTCGGCGAGACGGCGGTGTCGCCTTCGGGCGTGGCGCTCGATCTCGGCAAGTTCTCCGATCTCTTCGCGCCGGTCCGCGCGCTCACCGTGCGCGAGATCGAGACGATCATCACCCGCTTCGCCGACACTGCGGAAGCAGCGCAGGACGCGGGCTTCGACGGTATCCAGATTCACGGCGCGCATGGCTATCTCGTCAGCCAGTTCCTCTCGCCACTGACCAACCGGCGCGAGGATGAATGGGGCGGCAGCCTCGAAAACCGCGCGCGTTTCCTGCTGCAGATCGTCGAGAAAGTGCGCCAGCGGGTGAAGCTGTCTTTCGGCGTCGGCCTCAAGCTCAACTCGGCGGACTTCCAGCGCGGCGGCTTCGCGTTCGAGGATGCGCGCCAGGTCGTCGAATGGCTCAATGGCCACGGGCTCGATTTCGTCGAACTGTCGGGCGGAAGCTACGAGAGCCCGGCGATGCAGGGCAATCCGCAGGAAGGCTCGACCGGCGAGCGCGAGGCCTATTTCATCGATTTCGCCCGCGACATCGCGAAGGTCGCCGACATGCCGATCATGGTCACCGGCGGCATCACGAAACTTTCGACCGCCGAGGCAGCGCTCGAGCATGACGAGCAGGGCTTCGGGGTCGAGCTTCTCGGCATCGCGCGGGCCATGGCGAGCGATCCCGACCTGCCCAATCACTGGCGCGAGCAGAGCAATGCCGAAGCGGAGCTGCCGCAGGTCGGCTGGAAGAACGCCTCGCTCAAGGGCCTTGCGACCATGGCGCTGACCAAGGCTCAGATCGAACGGATGGCGGCGGGCAAGCAGCCCGGCATGGGCGGCTGGCCGGTCAAGGCGCTGCTCGCCGACCAGATGCGCGCGAACAAGCGGGCCAAGCGCTACCGTGAATGGCGCCAGCAGTGCGGCGCGTCGTGACTTTCGCGTGAGGCTCTAGGCTGCGCGGGCGCGCCAGCTGCTCGGTGCGTCCGCCTGCCGGTCGACATATTCCATGACCATGCGATTGCGGCCCGAGGCCTTGGCTTCGTAGAGCAGCTTGTCGGCCCGCGCATAGGCGTGGGTGAAGGACACCTGCTTCTTGGAGTGCGGCGGCAGGACGAGCAGGCCCATGCTCGCGGTGAGCGGGGCGGACAGGCCTGATACATCGCGCGCGATGCGGCCTGGGATCGCTTCGCGCAGCTGCTCCGCGCGTTCGACCGCGCCCTCGCCGCGCAGGATGATGAGGAATTCCTCGCCGCCGATGCGGATCGCAATCATGTCGGTCGGATCCTCGCGCAGTACTCCAGCCACGCTCACGAGGACATTGTCGCCGGTCGCATGGCCGAGCGTGTCGTTGACCGCCTTGAACTTGTCGAGATCGAGCACGGCGAAGGTGCGGTATCCCTCCTGGTGCAGCTCGCGGAAGCGGCTGTCGATCGCGCGGCGGTTCATCAGGCCGGTCAGCGGGTCGAGTTCGGTCAGGCGCGCCATCGCATCGGAGCGGGCGACCGCGCTGTCGCGCTCACGGCGCAGGGCGAGGAATCGGTCGGTCACGCCCATGGCGGTCGCGATCGTCTCTGTCAGCACGCCGAGATAGAGGAAGGTCAGCGAACTCGTTGGAACCGTCAGGCTCACGACGTCGGTAGCCAGCTGCACGAAAACCGCGACGAAGATCGGTGCGAGCCCGACCACCTGGTAGCGGATCGAACGGCTGCCACGGTAAAGTGCGAAACCGATGGCGCCGAAGTAGGCGGCAAGCACGGGAAGCAGGCCATAGGAATGGAAATCGCCGCCAAGCGGCTGGAGAATTTCGAATCGCGCCGCGTGGATTGCCGAGACCATGAGCGCCCACACCGCGACCCAGGGAATGACCCGGTAGAGCCAGCGCGGAAGCTTGCCCGCTTCGGCAAAACTGCGGGTGAACATCAGGCCGACCGCGCACACGAGGCCGAAATTCATCGTCAGCAGGACGCGCGTGGTGGCGAGGTCGAGGTCGAAATAGAGATGCACGAGGCCCGAGCGCAGGCCGATCATCATGCCGAAACACGCAGTCAGCAGCAGGTGCCAGAGCGGGAAGGACTGGCGCAGCGCACGCCAGAAGGCGAGATCGAAGATGATCGGGATCAGCAGCATGCCGAACAGCGCGGCGATGAACAGCAACTCGCGCATCCGCTCCGGCGTGGTTCCGGGATCGGCCTCTTCGAGGCTCGCTGCGGAAAGCGTCGGGTTATGGCTGAGGGCCGAGAACTGCGCGATGACGGTCTGCGGCGCTTCTTCACCGACCGGAAGCGCGGCGATGAAGAACGGGCCGTCGCTGACCGGCTCGACCTCGTCCATCGTGTAGCTTGCGCGGTGCCAGGTGCCCGAAGCGTCCACGACCATCAGGTCGAGCCGCTCGAACCCGCCGATCCGCGTGGCGAGATAGCGCGGGAAGTCGCTGCCCTCTCCAAGCTCGAACTTGCGTGCGGCGTATTCGGCGGTGGTCGGCTTGTTCGACGTGCAATCCCAGGCGGCAGCGGCTGCCGGGTCGGCCTGCCGCGCCAGGTCGACGGACCCGGCGGCATAGCACGCCTGCGCGCTCTCCCCGGCCATCGCGGCGGACGGCAGGAAGGCGGCGAGAAACGCCGTAAACGCAAGGGCGATTGCCTTACGAATTGCCATTAGTCTCCCGTCCATGGGCGGGGACTATTCGAGATGGCTTATACTAAAGTTAATTTCGCAGGAGGAATTACCCTTCCTCCGGTTACCTAAATTCAGCCGAGAACGTCTGAAACGGGCGTGTAATCATAGCCCAGTTCGTCTGCGACTGCCTTGTAGGTGACGCTGCCGGCATGGACGTTGAGCCCTTCGGCGAGATGTGCGTTCTCGCGCATCGCCTCGCGCCAGCCGAGCTTCGCCATGCGCAGCGCGTGCGGCAGGGTGACGTTGTTCAGCGCATAGGTGCTGGTACGCGCAACCGCGCCCGGCATGTTCGCAACGCAGTAATGCACGATGTCGTCGACCACGAAGGTCGGGTCGGCATGGGTCGTCGGCCTGGAGGTCTCGAAGCAGCCGCCCTGGTCGATCGCCACGTCGACGAGCACCGCACCCGGCTTCATGCGCTTGAGCAGGTCGCGCGTGACGAGCTTGGGTGCTGCCGCGCCCGGGATCAGCACCGCGCCGATGACGAGGTCCGCCTGGCACACGGCATCTTCGAGGTTGGTCTTGTTCGAGAAGCGCGTTGCTGCGCGCGCTTCGAAGAAGGTGCCGACCTTTTCGAGCACTTCCGGATCGCGGTCGAGGATTTCGACATCGCCGCCAAGACCGACGGCCATCTGCGCCGCGTTGAAGCCGACCACGCCGCCGCCGATGACGACGACCTTGCCCGGGAGAACGCCCGGCACGCCGCCGATCAGCACGCCGCGCCCGCCATGCGCCTTCTCGAGCGCGGTCGCGCCCGCCTGGATGCTCATGCGCCCGGCGACCTGGCTCATCGGCTTGAGAAGGGGCAGCGATCCGCCCGGACCGGTGACGGTTTCGTAAGCGATCGCGGTGACGCCCGACTTCACGAGGTCGGCGGTCTGCTCGGGATCGGGCGCGAGGTGGAGGTAGGTGTAGAGGATCTGGCCTTCGCGCAGCTTGGCGCGTTCTTCGGCCTGCGGTTCCTTGACCTTCACGACCATCTCGCACTCGGCGAAGATCTTGTCCGGCCCATCGACGATCGTCGCGCCGGCTGCCTTGTATTCCTCGTCGGTCGCACCGATGCCGAGCCCGGCACCGCTCTGCATCCACACCTCGTTGCCGCGCGATATCAGTTCGCGCGCGCTCTCGGGCGTCAGTCCGACGCGGTATTCGTGGTTCTTGATCTCGGTGGGGCAGCCGATGCGCATATGACTTTGACTCCGTTTGAGGCGGCAGTCCGTTACAATTGAAACTTGTTCGGAGCAAGGCGGAGAGGGCCGGAAAACGCAGCTGTGGAATGTGTCACGGGCCTGTCACACAAGGGCCATAGAGGCGTCGCGAACGTGACAACGAACTGTCGGGATTTCGCAATGCAAATGAAACGCAAATACCTCGCCTCCGCAACTGCCGTTGCCGCCAGCCTCGGTTGGGCCGTTCCGGCTCACGCCGACGCGCACGATCCGGTGAAGCAGGAACTCGCCGAGCTTCGCGCGCAGCTCAGCCAGATGGCCGAGCGGGTCGAATCGCTCGAAGCCGAGCTCGACGCTGCCAAGTCGCAGGCCGCTACGGCCAACACCGCTGCCATCCAGGCGAACGAGACGGCTGTCGCCGCCCGCGCCGTGGCCGACGAAGCTGCCAAGAAGGACGACGGCACGAACATCGCCTTCAAGGGCGCGCCGGAAATCAAGGGCGAAGGCGGCTGGACTTTCAAGCCGCGCGGCCGCCTGCAGTACGACATGGGCTTCACCTCCGCTCCCGATGCGACCGGTGCAAGCGACGGCTGGGGCAGCGAGGCACGCCGCGCGCGTCTCGGCGTGTCGGGCGATATGCCGGGCGGCTTCGGCTACAAGTTCGAAGTCGATTTTGCGGGCAACGACGTCGCCGTGACCGATGCACTCATCTCCTACGAAACGGGCAATGCCGAAATCAGTGTCGGCCAGTTCAACAACTTCCAGTCGCTCGAAGAGCTGACCAGCAGCCTGCACACCAGCTTCATCGAACGCGCTGCCTTCACCGATGCCTTCGGTTTCGAGCGCCGCGTCGGTGCCGCCGCCCAGTTCTCGGCCGGTGACGTGCTGGTCCAGGCGGGCGTCTTCTCCGACAACATGGAAGACCTTTCGAATAAGAGCTGGAGCACCGACGGCCGCGTGGTCTACATGCCCAAGGCGGGCGATGCGCAGCTCCATTTCGGCGCCTCGGTCCACTACGCCGACCTCGAAAGCGGCGACACGGTGCGCTACCGCCAGCGTCCGCTGGTTCACTTCACCTCCGAGCGTTTCGTCAACACCGGCAACCTGCCCGCTTCGTCCGAATTCGGTTTCGGCCTCGAGGGCGCGGTCATCGCCGGTCCGTTCCACGCGGTTGCCGAAGGTTACTGGCAGAACGTCGACATGCCGGTCGGCATGGACGATCCGACCTTCTTCGGCGGCTATGCCGAAGTCGGCTACTTCCTCACCGCAGGCGACACGCGCGGCTACAAGGGTGGCAAGTTCGACCGCACGAAGCCCGCCAATCCGGTCGGTGAAGGCGGTGCTGGCTCGGTGCAGCTGAACCTGCGCTACGACCACCTCGACCTCAACGATGCCGGCATCTTCGGCGGCAAGCAGAACGGCTACTTCCTGTCGCTGGTCTGGAAGCCGACCGACTACACCATGCTGCTCGCGAACTACGGCGTCCTCGACTATGACGACGCGGCCTTCCCGGCAGCTGGCGGCGACCGCAACTACAGCGTCGACGCATTCGGCATCCGCGCGCAGATCGACTTCTAACGAGCCGCCCGCGGGCGTGTCACTTGCGTGTCACAATGTCCGCATAATGGCCCATCATCACCGATAAGGGATCACATGATGAAACTTACCAAGACTCTCGCTTTCGCTGCCGTTTCGGCCCTGGCCCTCGCCGGCTGCGACAACACCGGTTCGGATGGCGGCGCGCGTGACACGGTCCGTGTCGTCGGCTCGTCGACCGTCTATCCGTTCGCCAAGAAGGTCGCCGAAACCTTCGCCCAGTCGAACCCGCAGTTCGGCTCGCCGCTGATCGAATCGACCGGCACCGGTGGCGGCATGAACCTGTTCTGCAGCGGCGTCGGCCCGAGCACGCCGGACATGGCGAACGCTTCGCGCCGCATGAAGGCGAGCGAATTCGCCACCTGCCAGGAAAACGGCGTTACCGACATCATCGAACTGCAGGTCGGCCTCGACGGCATCGCCTTCGCTTCGGCGCAGGGCGGCATCATGATGAACCTCTCGCCCGAGATCGTGTACCGCGCAATCGCGGCCAACCCATACGGGCAGCCGCAGACCGCCAAGACCTGGGCCGATGTCGACGCATCGCTCCCGGCCGAACCGATCCTCGTCTACGGCCCGCCGTCGACCTCGGGTACGCGCGATGCGCTCAAGGAACTCGTCCTCGAAGTGGGCTGTAAGGCCAATGCCGAGATGGAAGCGCTCAAGGAAAGCGACGAAGACGCCTATGACCGCGTCTGCACCGAAGTGCGCGGCGACGGCGCCTATGTCGACCAGGGCGAGCAGGACAACCTGATCGTCCAGAAGATCACCAACAACCCCAAGGCTGTCGGCGTCTTCGGCTACTCCTACCTCGAAGAGAACTCCGACAAGGTGCAGGGCCTGCCGATGAACGGCGTCGCCCCGACCTACGAGAACATCTCGAGCTTCGAATATCCGGGTGCCCGCCCGCTCTACGTCTACGTCAAGAAGGCGCATGTCGGCGCGATCCCGGGCCTGAAGGAATTCATCGCCGAATGGCGCAAGAGCTGGGTTGCCGAAGGTCCGCTCGCCAAGATCGGCCTCATCCCCTCGCCGGCCGACGTGATGGCCACGATGGAAAAGGCTGCGACCGATCTCGTGACCATGGACGGCAGCGAGCTCAAGTAAGCTTAAAGCCTACTGCTTAAACAGCGAACGGGCCGTCCCTTGCCGGGGCGGCCCGTTTCGTTTGTGCCCTTAGGACAAGCGCGAAGATCAGATCGGGTTGCCGTCCTGGTCGCGGAAGATCTCGCGGCGGCCGACGTGGTTGGCCGGTCCTACGAGGCCTTCTTCCTCCATCCGCTCGATCCACTTGGCGGCGGTGTTGTAGCCCACGCCCATCTGGCGCTGGAGCCAGCTGCCGCTCGCCTTCTGGTTCTCGAACACGACCTGGCAGGCCTGGCGGTACTTGCGCTCGGCCGGATCGTCGCTCGCGGTGAATTCGTCCTCGAAGCTGAAGCCGCCGTCTTCCGGTTCCTCGGTAACGGCATCGACATATTCGGGCTTGCCCTGGCCGCGCCAGTGATCGGCGACGCTTTCGACTTCCTCGTCGCTCACGAAGGGGCCGTGGACGCGGATCATCGCGCCGGTATTCGGCTTGTAGAGCATGTCGCCCTTGCCGAGCAGCTGTTCCGACCCCTGCTCGCCGAGGATGGTGCGGCTGTCGATGCGGCTCGTGACCTTGAAGCTTATGCGGGTCGGCAGGTTCGCCTTGATGACGCCGGTGATGACATCGACCGAGGGGCGCTGCGTCGCCATGATCAGGTGGATGCCCGCCGCGCGGCTCTTCTGGCTGAGGCGCTGGATGAGGACTTCGATTTCCTTGCCGACGGTGACCATGAGGTCGGCCAGCTCGTCGACGATCAGCACGATCTGTGGCAGCGGTTCGTAATCGAGCTGCTCTTCCTCGTAGAGCTCCTCGCCCGTTTCCGGATCGAAGCCGGTCTGTACGCGGCGGCCGAGCGGCTTGCCCTTGGCGATCGCGGCGCGGACCTTCTCGTTGAAACCGCCGATGTTGCGCGAGTTCACGCTGCTCATCATGCGATAGCGGCGTTCCATTTCCTCGACCGCCCATTTGAGCGCGCGGACCGACTTGTGCGGCTCGGTCACCACCGGCGAGAGCAGGTGCGGGATATCGTCGTAGGTCTTCAGCTCGAGGACCTTCGGGTCGATCAGGATGAGGCGGCATTCCTCCGGCGTGAAGCGGTAGAGGAGCGAGAGCAGGATCGCGTTCAATCCGACCGACTTACCCGAACCTGTCGTACCCGCGACCAGCAGGTGCGGCATGGCGGCAAGGTCGGCGACGATCGGCTCACCCGCGATATCCTTGCCGAGGATGATCGGCAGCGCGCCCTTGGCATCGGCGAATGCGGCGCAGGCGGCCAGTTCCTTGAAGCTGACCATCTGGCGCTTGGTATTGGGCAGTTCGATGCCCATCACCGTGCGCCCCGGAATGGGCGAGACGCGCGCGGAAATGGCCGACATGTTGCGCGCGATATCCTCGGCGAGGCCGACCACGCGGCTCGCCTTGATGCCGGGCGCGGGCTCCAGCTCGTACATGGTGACCACCGGGCCGGTGCGCACGGCGGTAATCTCGCCCTTCACGTTGAAATCGTCGAGCACGGTTTCGAGCAGGCGCGCATTGCGCTCGAGTGCCAGCTTGTCGAGCTTGGGCGCATTGTCTTCGGGCATGTCTTCGAGCAGGTCGAGGCTCGGAAGATCGTAGCTCGCGAACATGTCGCGTTGCTTGGCCTTGGCGAGCGGAGCCTTCTTGGGCGGCGCGCTCGGGTCGGTAATCTGCGGCGCACGGCGCGGGCTTTCCTCGATCACCGGCTCGGCATCGGCCTTGGTGCGCTTGGCCGGCTTTTCCTTGCGCTTGGGCAGGAAGGGAATGTCCGCATCGGGCAGGGCAGGCGCGCGCTTGAGGAATTGCGGCAGGGTGAGCAGCGATACCCAGTCGATCGCGAAAACGCGGGTCACAAGCACCGCGCTGCCCGCAAGGCTCCCAAGCGCGAGGCCGAGGATCGCCCAGCCGCCGATACCTTCGCCGAGCCGGTCGCCAATCGCCTCGAACCCGGCTGCGCCGAGCAGGCCCGTGACCCCGCCGAGCGAGGCCGGCAGGCTGCCGCCGCGCGGGTCGAAGGCGAGCGCGAGGACGGTCGATAGCAGCGCCATGGCGAGCAGGAGCATGCCGACGGGTCGCCACCAGCGCGTCTCGTTCTCCTGCTCCTCTTCCTCGACATCGCGCCACAGCTTGCGCGCGAAGACATATAGCAGCGGGAGCAGCAGGACGGCGGGCAGGCCGAACAGGAACAGTACGCGCTCCGAGGCCCAGGCCCCGGCTGCGCCCATCCAGTTCGCGATATCCGCGCCGGATGCCGCGGTCGACGGGCTCGGATCGGTCTGGGTGTAGCTGGCAAGCGACAGGCCGAGGAAGACCATGCCGCCCAGGAGCAGCGCCGATCCGGCCATCTGGCTCGCGCGCCTCAGCGAGCGGCGGAAGGCGGCGCGCCAGTCGGCATTCTGCGATTTCGAAGCGGCCCGGCTGGCCATGGATACTTCCCCTTTGCCCGTTCGGATAACACCATGAATCCGCACGGACTCCCGCGTCAAGCCTTCTGCGGTGGTTCGAGTCGGCCGGAAGCGCCTAGCTCAGCCCGTCGATTGCCGCCCAACAGGGCCAGTCGAGCCGCGCCGCGCGCCGCTCGTCCATCCCGCCGAGCGCGATGACGGGCACGCAAGCGCGCGCTGCGAGCAGGCGGAAACGTGTAGGGCCGAGCGCGGGCGCGCCGGGATGGGAGTTGGTCGGGAAGGCTGGCGAGAGGAGGATGGCGTCCGCGCCGAAACGCTGCGCATCGGCGATTTCTCGCAGGTCGTGGGCTGTCGCAAGTTGCAGCAGGTCGCCGCGCTGCGGGTAGAGCGAGCGGGGCGCGCCATAGATGCCGTGCGCTCCCCATTCGCGCGCGGTGAGCGCACTGTCGGCGAGGATCACCGTGTGATCGCGCGACAGGGCAAGGTGGCGCAGCGCGCGAAACCGCTCCCAGCGCTCGGGATCGGGCAGGTGGTAGTGGCGATAGATGAAACCCGAACCGCGCGGCAGGCGAGCCAGGGCATCGCCGAGCACTGCATCGTTGCGCTCGTCGGACAGCAGCCAGAGCGAAGGGAAGGCCTGTATCTTCGTCACGGTCACGCTATAGCGCGCCGCGATGGAAAAGGCAGATACTCCGCTCGAACAGGTCCGGCTCGAAATCGCGCGCGCCTGCAAGGCCTCGCGCCGCAAGTCGGAAGACATCGCGCTGATCGCGGTCAGCAAGACGCATCCGGTCGAGGCGATCAAGCCTCTGCTCGAACAGGGCCACCGCATCTTCGGCGAGAACCGCGTGCAGGAAGCGCAGGCGAAATGGCCCGCGCTGCGCGAGCGCTATCCCGACACCGAGTTGCACCTCATCGGCCAGCTGCAATCGAACAAGGCGGACGAAGCCGTCGCGCTGTTCGACTGCATCCACTCGCTCGACCGCGAAAGCCTGCTCAAGGCGCTCGCCAAGGCGATGGACAAGGCGGGCAGGCGCGTGCCGTGCTTCGTGCAGGTCAATATCGGCGAGGAAGAGCAAAAGGGCGGCTGCCTGCCTGCCGACCTGCCTACCTTTCTCGCCAAGGTCCGCGCCGCCGATATCCCGGTCGCGGGCCTGATGTGTATTCCCCCCGCCGATATCGAGCCGGCCCCGTTCTTCGCCCTGCTCGCCAAGCTGGCAGCGGACAACGGCATCGAGGGCCTCTCCATGGGCATGAGCGGCGATTACCCGACCGCCATCATGCTCGGCGCAACGCATGTCCGCGTCGGCACCGCGCTGTTCGGCGAGAGGGGATAAAGAAAGGGCGCCCCGAAGAGCGCCCTTTCCCATAGCTCAGTTTTTCGATCGCTTGGCGATCGCAAGGGCGACTGCCCGCCCGCAGCGACGCGACCTTCAGGTCGCATGAGCGAGGAAATCGCACCCCGGATGGGGTGCGAAATCCAAACGATCATCAGAACTCGAAGGTGACTTCCGCGCCGACCTGGCGACCCTTGCTCAGCGGCGAAAGCGTGCCGCCTGCCGGGAAGAAGTCGAACGGACGGTTCACGCCGTTGGACAGCGGGCCGCCGAACGGCAGCTGCGTGTCGCCGCCCGCCTGGACGCCGTCGAGCAGGTTCTTGCCGTAAACCGACACGGCAAGCCCTTCCATCGGGGTGTTCCAGGTGACGTTCGCATCCAGGTTGGTGATGTCCTGGACGTAACCGAAGTTGTTGTCGGTATAGGCGAATTCGTCGCGGTACTGCAGGTTCACGCGGCTGACGATCGAGCTCGAACCGAGGTCGAGTTCGTGGATCGCGCCGACACCGGCAGTGATTTCCGGCACGCGCGGCAGGCGCAGCGCGAGGTCCGCATCGTTGATCACACCGTCGCCCGAGATGTCGAACTGAACGCTGTCGTAATCGTCGTTGATGATGCCGACATTGGCCGTGAACAGCAGCGAATCCGACACGCGCATGCGGCTTTCCGCCTCGAAGCCGAGGATCGTCGCGTCTGCGGTGTTGAGGATGAACTGCGAGACGCCTGCGGTCGGCGAGCTCTGGTTCACCTCGCGCTGCATGTCGCTGATCTTCGTCAGGTAGATCGCCGCGTTCAGGGTGAAGGAACCGTCGTCGGTCTGGAACTTGCCGCCCAGCTCGTAATTGTCGACGCGCTCTTCATCGAACGAGAAGTTGCCGCCCGTTGCCGGGACCACGACGTTCTCGAACACGTTCGCGTTGGTGATGCGGAAGTTGTAGCCGCCCGAACGATAGCCGCGGGTCCAGTGCGCATAGACCTGGCCGGTCGCGAATTCGTACTGGAGACCCAGCTTCGGCGACCAGTTGCTCCACTTGTTGGAATCGGTGAAGCCGTTGTTCTCGGTCGGGATGAACGGGTTGGTGCCGCTCGTCGGGCAGGTGCCGCCGACTACCGAACATGCCGGGCGCGGACGCACGTAGGTCACGCCTGCGTCCTTGCTTTCCTCGCTCCAGCGGATGCCCGCGATGACGCTGAGGTCGTCGGTCAGGTAGAACTGGCCATTGGCGAATGCGCCGATGACTTCATGGTCCTGGCTGCCGCCGCCGTAGAAGGTCAGCGGGCTGAGCGGCGGAAGGTCGCGAACTTCGGTGTAGGCGATCGACTGGTCGAAGTAGAAGCCGCCGACGGTCAGTTCGAGATTGTCGAAGCTCATCGCGTAGCGAAGCTCGTTCGAAATCTGGTCCTGCTCGGTTTCCGTGCTGGAGTGGAAGCCGAAGATCGGCAGGCTGTCGATGTCGCCCAGCGTCTCGGCCGAGTATTCACGATAGCCGAAGATATTGGTCAGCGTGCCCGGGCCGATGTCGAGTTCGGCGGTCAGCGAGCCGGTCCAGATCTCGTTGTCGTAGAAGCCGGGCTCGTCGATCGACAGGTCGAAGGTGTCGCGGCGGAAGAGGCCGCGGTTCTGGCCTGCCGGGCCGTCGCCATCGCTGGTGAAGTAGTCGAGCTTGCCGCGAACCATCAGGTCGCCGAAGCGGCCTTCGAGCGCGCCGCGAAGGATCTTGGTTTCCGCTTCGCCCTGGTTCGAACCGTCGAACAGGTTGCGGAAATAGCCTTCGTCCTTGTTGTAGTAGCCGCCGAGCTTGAACAGCAGCGTGTCTTCCACGACCGGGCCGGAGATGACGCCGCTGACCGTGTAGTTCGCGCCGCCACGGCCGCCGTCGAGCAGCGGGCCGTCGACTGCAGCACGGAACTTGCCGGTGAACTCGTTGGTCGGGTTGCCGGTGTTGATCAGCACTGCGCCGCCGGTCACGTTGCGACCGAACAGGACGCCCTGCGGACCGCGCAGGATTTCCACGCTGTCGAGGTCGAACAGGTCGAACACGACGCCGCCGTTGAAGCCGAGGTAGACGCCGTCGACGAACACGCCGACCGTCGGGTCGATCGAGGGAATCGAGGAGTTGATGCCGAGGCCGCGGATCGAGAAGTTCGCGGTGCCGCGGCTGGTGCCGATCTGGTCGAGGCTGACGTTCGGCGCGCTGTAGGTCAGCGACTGGACGTCACGCACCTTGAGAGCTTCGAGGCTCTCGGAATTGAATGCGGTAACGGCGACCGGAACGTCCTGGACGTTTTCCGCGTCGCGGGTCTTGGTACCGGTAACGACGATGGTGCCGAAGCTGTCGAGCGCACCCTGGCGTGCCTCGGGTTCATCTGCCTCGGCGTCCTGCGCATATGCAACCTGCGGGACGAGCGCCATACCGGCGCCAAGCATTGCCATCGCCTTGAGCGAAGTGAAGGATTTCACAAAATTCTCCCTGACTTTTCTGATTGGGGGACGTGCCCTCTAGCGAAAGCATTTCACTTCGCAACCGAGAATTCGATTAAGCGCTTTCAAGCTCCGCTTGGCGCTGGTCGCTGGCGGCAGAGAGCAGGTCCTGCTCGATGGCCGAAAGGCGATCGGCAGCGATGACTTTCTCCCCCAGGAGGTCGGTCACGTAGAAGGTATCGGCCGCGCGCTCGCCATAGGCGGTGATGTGCGCGGAGTGCACGATCAGCTGGCTTTCGAACAGGCTGCGGGCGAGCCGGTTGAGCAATGCGGGCCGATCGCGCGCGTTGACTTCGATCACCGTGAAGCGGTTCGATGCCTTGTTGTCGAAAATGACGCGCGGGCGCACTTCGAATGCCGTGGCGCGGGTGCGCGGCAGGGGACGCTTGGCGAGCTGCGGGGCAAGTTCGACCCGGTTGGCAAGTGCATCGCCGATCGCCTGCTTGATGCGTTGCAGCTGCGCCTCTTCGCTGAACGGCTTGCCGAGCGGGTCCTGCACGAGGAAATTGTCGACCGCCCAGCCGGTGCGCGTCGTGTGGATGCGCGCATCGATGATGTTCGCGCCTGCCAGGTGGATGCCGCCCGCGATGCGGTAGAACAGGCCCGCATGGTCGGCGGCGATCACGCTGACCAGCGTCGCTCCGCGCGAGGGATAGAATTCGCAGTGGATCGAGAGCTGTTCTTCCAGCCCGCGCGCGACATGGAACTGCACGATGTTGCGCTGGATGATGTCTTCCGGCTCTGCGATCCAGTAGGCGTCGGTGAAGACGTCGTCGTATTTCTCGAGCAGCTCTTCCTTCTCGCCGAGCAGCTCGCGCACGGTCTGCCGCTTGGCCGCGATGCGGCCCTCGCGCCCGTGCCGCATGTGGCCGAGACGCAGGCGTTCCTGCGCGGCGTCGTAGAGTTCGCCGAGCAGCTGGCCCTTCCAGCTGTTCCAGGTGCCAGGGCCGACCGCGCGGATGTCTACCGCGGTCAGTATGGCGAGGTTGCGCAGGCGTTCGAGGCTCTGCACCTCGGTCACGAAATCCTCGATCGTCTTGGGATCGGTGAGGTCGCGCTTGAAGGCGGTCGCGCTCATCAGCAGGTGGTAGCGCACCAGCCACGCGACCAGTTCGGTCTCAGCCTCGTCGAGGCCGAAGCGCGGGCACAGCTCTTCCGCGACCTCCGCCCCGAGCACGGAATGGTCCCCGCCGCGCCCCTTGGCGATATCGTGCAGCAGCACCGCGACATAGATCGCGCGGCGCGAGGCGACGCGGTGGATCAGGCGGGTGGCGCGCGGGTGGTCGTCGGCCAGCTCGCCCTTCTCGATCTTGGAGAGGAGGCCGATCGCGCGGATGGTGTGCTCGTCCACCGTGTAGTGGTGGTACATGTCGAACTGCATCTGCGCGTTGACCTTGCCGAAGTCGGGCACGAAGCGGCCGAACACGCCGGCCTCGTTCATCCAGCGCAGCACCGTCTCGGGATCGTTGCGCCCGGCGAGCAGGTCGAGGAACAGCGCATTGGCGCGTTCGTCCTCGCGCACAGTGTTGTCGATCAGCTTCGAATCGCGGTCCGCCTGCCGCATGGTGTCGGGGTGGATCTCGTAGCCCTCGGCCTCGGCGATCTGGAATATCTCGATCAGGCGCACCGGGTCCTTGCGGAACCAGTCGGACGTCGGTGCGGCGATGCGCCCGCCGAACAGGCGGTAGCCCCGGTAATCGCGCGCCCGCGCCTTGAACCCGGCAAGCAACCCGCGCCGCGCGCGCCGCTTGGCGAATTGCTCGTCGATATGGGCGAGGAACACGCCGGTCAGGCTGCCGACGCGCTTCGCCTGCAGGAAATACATCTGCATGAACCGCTCGACCGCGCTCTTGCCGGTGCGGTCGGCGAAGTTCATCCGCTCGGCCACCTGGCGCTGCAGGTCGAAGGTCAGCCGGTCCTCGGCGCGCCCGGTGATGATGTGGAGATGGCAGCGCACTGCCAGCATGAAGGCCTCGGCGCGGCGGAAGCTGCGGTATTCCTGCGCGGTGAACAGCCCGGCCTCGACCAGTTCGGAGGCGCTGCGCACGCGGTGGATATATTTGCCGATCCAGTAAAGCGTGTGGAGGTCGCGCAGGCCGCCCTTGCCGTCCTTCACATTGGGTTCGACGACGTAGCGGCTGTCGCCCATGCGCTTGTGGCGCGAATTGCGCTCTTCGAGCTTGTCGGCGACGAATTCGCGTTCGGTCCCCTGCACCACTTCGGACCAGAAGCGGCGGCGGACTTCTTCGTAGAGGTCGCGGTCGCCCCACACGTAGCGCCCTTCGAGCAGCGCGGTGCGGATGGTCAGGTCTTCCTTCGCCATGCGCACGACATCGTCGGGCGTGCGGCTCGAATGGCCGACCTTGAGGCCTAAGTCCCACAGGAAATAGAGGATCGCCTCGATCACCTGCTCGCACCACGGGGTGCGGCGCGTGGGGGTGAGGAAAGCGATATCGACATCGCTGTGCGGCGCCATTTCCGCGCGGCCGTAGCCGCCGACCGCCATGATGGTCAGCCGCTCGCTCGATGACCGGTTGCCCGGCGGATAGACGTGCTCGATCACGTGGTCGTGCAGCAGGCGCACGATCTGGTCGACGAGGAAGGCCTGCGCGGCGCAGCATTCATGGCCCGAGGACGGCTTGGTCTCGAGCCGCGCGGCGATTTCCGCGCGCCCTTCGTCCAGCGCCTCGCGCAGAAGTTGCACGATCGCCTGCCGTCCCCTGTCGCTTTGTGCACCATGGATCGAGGCGATCGCCTCGGAAAGGGCGCGGCGGTCGATCACCCGCCGCTGTTTGGGGATCTTGAGTTCGCTCAACTCGTGAGGAGCGAGGAGGCGAACTCCTTGCGTACCGTGCGCTTGTCGATCTTCTGCGTGCCGAGACGCGGGAGCGCGCCGTCGGCCTGCCAGATGTGCTCTTCGAGCGGCACCTTGAAGGACGCGATATGCTCGAGGAGGAAAGCGCGCAGTTCGCCCGGGGTCAGCTCATGGCCCTTCTTGAGATAGAACACCGCCGCGGGCACTTCGCCCATGCGCTCGTCGGGCAGGCCGAAGACCGAGCATTCGGCGATCGCGTCATGCGCGTAGATCGCTTCCTCGACCTCGAGGCACGAGATGTTCTCGCCGCCGCGGATGATGATGTCCTTCTTGCGGTCGACGATGAAGAGGTACTCGTCCTCGTCGAGATAGCCGAGGTCGCCGGTGCGGAAATAGCCGTTGTCGAAGAAGGCGCCGTCGGTTGCCTCGTCGTTCTTCCAGTAGCCGCGGAAGTTGGCGAGCGAGCGGATGCACACTTCGCCGACCTTGCCCTGCGGCAGCGGATTGCCGTCGTCGTCGAGGATCGCGAGATCGACCAGCGGGCGGCTGGCGCGGCCGGTCGAGCCGGGCTTGGCCATGTAGTTCTCGTTGAAGTTGCCGCAGCCCACGCCGTTCGTTTCGGTCAGGCCGTAGCCGAGCAGCGGGAAGCCTTCGGGGAAGGCCTTCTTGATCTTGGTGACATGCTCGACCGGGCGCGGCGCGCCGCCGGCGGCGAAGCTCTTGCAGGCGCTGAGGTCGAACTTCTCGCGTTCCGGATGGGTCGCGATTTCATAGCTCATCAGCGGGACGCCGACGAAATAGGATACCGCTTCGGCTTCCATCAGGCGCATCGCCTCGCGTGCATCCCACTTCGGCATCATGACCAGCTTGCGGCCGATCGCGAAGCTCTGGAGGAACAGCGGCACTTCGCCGGTGACGTGGAACAGCGGCACGGCGACCAGCGCGCTCGGCTGGGCGCTGGTATCCTCGCCCTCGCTTTCGAGCAGCAGCTTGGCCATCGCGCTCTGCGAGACATAGCTCATCACGCCGTGAACCACGCCGCGGTGGTCCGAATAGGCGCCCTTCGACTGACCGGTCGAACCCGAGGTGTAGAGGATGGTTGCAAGGTCGTCCGGACCCAGCTGGCCGAGCATCGCCATCGCGGTCTGCCCTTCGCCCCAGACCGAGGCGAGCCCCTTCGACGGCGGACCGTCGTGGTTGAACAGCACGATCTTGGCGCTGTGATCGGTCCCTTCGAGGCGCGCGGCGCGGCCTGCATCGGCCAGCACCAGCTCGCATTCGGCGAGGCGGATGCCATAGGCGAGTTCTTCGCCCGACCAGAAGCCGTTAAGCAGGGTCGCACAGCCGCCGCCCATGATGATGCCCATGTAGGCGATGATCCAGTTGGCCGAATTGCGCGCCGCGATGCCGACGCGGTCGCCGCGCTTCATGCCGTGCGTTTCCACGAGACCGGCTGCGACATGCGATGCGGCCTGCCAGCATTCGCCGAAGGTCAGGCGGGTATCGCCATCGACGAGGAAGACGACATCCTTATGCTCGTTGCAGAAATGCGCGAAGTAATGCGCCAGGCTCGGCGGGGCGCCCTTGAAGGCGGGGATGGTCGTGCCGAAACGCTCGAACGGCTCGGTCTCGAACGGCTGTCCGGGTTTGACCAGCTCGTCCATGATGGCAACCAGCTTGTTGTCGAGATCTGTCGGCATCGGGTTTCTGTCCTCTCTCTAATCCGTCCCACCAAGCGCGCTGTCCGGGGGCATCGCAGGCCGACAGGCATCGCGGGACTTCCCCCAGTCCCCAGCCTATGCCAAAGGCCCAGTGCACCGATACGGCGCGCTCTCGCGTCAGGGCGTGTGAATCGCGCCCATGAATTGCAGAAGTCTCTAGGGGGTCAAGTCTTTGCTGTCACTACTGGCCGAAACGGCAGCCGCGCAGCCGATCGAATGGAGTTCGCTGGGCCTCAAACCGGGGATCGACCTCGGCTTTTTCGAACTGCGCTACTATTCGCTCGCCTATCTGTTCGGCATCCTGTTCGCGTATTGGCATCTTTCCAAGATGATCAAGCAGCCGGGCGCGCCGATGGCCGCGCGCCATGTCGAGGACCTGTTCTTCTACTGCTTCCTCGGCGTCATCCTCGGCGGGCGGCTGGGATATGCCGCGTTCTACGACCCGAGCCTGTTCGTGCGCTTCGACGGTGACGGCTTCGTCAGCTGGAACCTCCTGCGCCTGTGGGACGGCGGGATGAGCTTCCACGGCGGCGTGCTCGGCGTGCTGGTCGCGATCGCCTGGGTCTCGAAGCGCAACAAGCTGAGCTTCATCCGCGTGTGCGATTACGTGGCGGTCAACGTGCCGATGGGCATGATGCTGGGACGGCTCGCCAACTTCATCAACGGTGAGCTTTACGGGCGCACGACCGACGTTTCCTGGGCGATGAGCTTTCCGGAATATATCAACGGCGTGCTGATCGCCGGCCCGCCGCGCCACCCCTCGCAGCTTTACCAGGCCTCGCTCGAAGGGCTCGCGCTGCTGATCGTGATGATGGTCCTGTTCTGGATGACGCGGGCGCGCTTCAAGCCCGGCTTCCTCGTCGCGACCTTCGCTGCCGGCATGGGCCTTGCGCGCTTCGTCAACGAGTTCTTCCGCGAGCCCGACGCGCAGCTTGCCTGGCTGGTCGAGCAGACCGGCCTCTCGATGGGCCAGTGGCTCTCGATCCCGCTGGTGCTTGCCGGCGTCGTCGTGATGATCTGGACTTTCCGCCGCGGCGAGATCGCGGGCGGCAGCAACGGGGGCGCAGCGCCCAAGGCATCATGAACGATCCCGCCGCGACAGGCTTGGGCGAGCGGTTCCACCGGCTGATCCGCAATACCGGCCCCATTTCGCTCACCCATTTCATGGGCGAGAGCAACGCGCATTACTACAATGGCCGCGACCCGATCGGCAGTCCGGGCGATTTCGTCACCGCGCCGGAAATCAGCCAGATGTTCGGCGAGCTGATCGGGCTTTGGCTGGCCGATATGTGGATCAGGGCGGGGCGCGACGAACCGGTCCACTACGTCGAACTCGGCCCCGGGCGCGGCACGCTGGCGAAGGACGCATTGCGCACGGCGGCGCGCTACGGGCTGGAGCCGCGGGTGCATTTCGTCGAAAGCTCGCAGGCATTGAAGGACGTGCAGCTTCTCGCCGTTCCGGGCGCGATCTGGCACGACGATCTCTCGACCGTGCCGACCGAAGGGCCGGTGCTGATCGTCGCCAATGAATTCCTCGATGCACTGCCCGTGCGCCAGCTGGTCCGCATGGAGAACGGCTGGCGCGAACGCATGGTCGGCCTCGCCGACGACCAGCTCGCCTTCGTCGCGGGCGGCCAGTCGATGGATGCTGCCGTCCCGGTCGAATGGCGCGATGCCGAAGTGGGCACGATCCTCGAAACCTCGCCTGCATCGGCGGCCATCATGTTCGAGGTTGCCGGGCGGCTCAACGACCAGGGCGGCGCGGCGCTGTTCATCGACTACGGCCATGCCGAAATGACCCCCGGATCGACGCTGCAGGCGGTGCGCGAGCATCGCAAGGTCGATCCCTTCGCGGCGCCGGGCGAGGCGGATCTCACCGCGTTGGTCGACTTCGCGACCATGGCGCGCATCGCCCAGTCGCGCGGCGTGCGGCATCTCGGGACGGTCACGCAGGGCGACTGGTTGCGCGCGCTCGGCATCGAGACGCGGGCGAAGAACCTCGCCGATACCGCGCCGCAATATCGCGAGGAAATCGAGATCGCGATGAAGCGCCTGACCCATCCCAGGCAGATGGGAGAGCTGTTCAAGGTGATGGGCCTTGCCGCGCCCAACTGGCATGGCGGCGCGGGCTTTCCGGCGAGCGAGGGCTAGAGCCCGATCGTCTCCGCCAGCGCCTCGGCTGCCTCGGCCGGGGTTTTCTTGTCCTCGCTCCGGTCGACGCTGAAATTGGCCTCGCGCATGGCTTCGACGTCGATCGCACCGATGAGCGGGCGCAGCGCTTCGAGTAAGCGTTCGTCATTCGCGCGGCCCGGCGCGACCATCAGCAGCGCATCGTAGGACGGGAGCGCGCCGCGCGGATCCTCGATCACCACCAGCCGGTCAGCCGCGATCCGCCCATCCGAAGTATAGGCGCTGATCACGTCCGCCTCGCCCGATTGCAGGGCGTTGTACATGAAGGTCGGCGCGAAATTGCGCAGCTCGCCGAAGTCGAGGCCATAGGCATCGCGCACCGCGATCCATTCGGGCCGCTCGAAGAATTCCGGGTCCCCGCCGACAGCGAGGCGCGGCGCGACGCGGGCGAGATCGTCGAGCGTGCGCACGCCCAGCTCGGCTGCCCGGTCCTCGCGCATGGCAAAGGCATAGGCGTTCTCGAAACCGAGCCGCCCGAGCACCAGCGTGCCGCTCGTCTCGCGTTCCCACTCCGCGATGGTGCGATACATGTCCTCGCGGCCCGGATTGTCCTCGCGCCCGAGCTGGTTGGTCCACAGCGTGCCGGTGTAGTCGATCGAGATATCGATATTGCCGCTCGTCAGCGCGCGGTGGACGACCGCCGAGCCGAGCCCGTCGCGATATTCGACCGTGTATCCCGCTTCCTTCAGCCGGTCGCCGATCAGGCGGGCGAGGATGTATTGCTCGGAGAATTGCTTGGCACCGATGGTGACGACATCGCCGTCCTCGCCTGCCGGGCGCAGGGTCCATGCGGCGGCCAGCACGCCGAGCAGCGCCGCGCCCGCGCCGCCCCAGACCAGCAGTTTGCGCCGCGAGGCGAAGCCGCGCTCGATCGTGCCGAGGAGGGCATCGGCGACCATGGCAAGGCCTGCGCTGCCAATGCAGCCGGCCAGCACCAGCGCCCAGTTCTGCGTCTGCAAGCCGGCGAAAATCGGATCGCCGAGGCTCGGCTGGCCGATGGTGGTCGAGAGCGTCGCGGCCCCGATGGTCCAGACCGCAGCGGTGCGGATGCCCGCCATGATGTAGGGCGCAGCGAGCGGGGCCTCGACCAGCCGCAGCTTCTGCCAGCCGGTCATGCCGACCCCGTCCGCCGCCTCGATCACGCCGGGTGCCATCTGCTCGCGCGCGGTCACCGCATTGCGCAGGATCGGCAGCAGTGCGTAGAGCGCGAGCGCCAGCAGCGCGGGCAGGAAGCCGAGCGTTGGCAGCCCCTCGCCGAAGACGGCGCGAAGGCTCAGCAGGATCGGGAAGAACAGCGCGAGCAGGGCGAGTGCGGGGATCGTCTGCACGAGGCTCGCAAAGCCAAGCACCACGCGCCCGACGCGCTGGTTGCGGCTCGCCCAGACCGCGAGCGGCAGGGCAACGACGATGCCGAGCGCAATGGCGGCCGCGGCGAGAAGGACATGCGCCGCCAGCTTGTCGCCGAGGCCGAGAAGCGCTTCGAACACCGCGCTCATTCGCCCAGCCCCGCAAGCGCGCGCGCCTGTTCGCGCGGCACGGCAACGAGGCCTTGCGCCACTTCGCCCCCTTCGCCGGCGACCAGCTGCTGCGGCGTGCAGTCGGCGACGATCCGCCCGGCATCCATCACCAGCACCCGGTCGGCCAGCAGCAGCGCTTCGGCCATGTCGTGCGTCACCATCACGCTCGTCAGCCCGAGCCGGTCATGCAGCGCGCGCACCCGCTTGGAGAGCGCATCGCGCGTCACCGGGTCGAGCGCGCCGAAGGGTTCGTCCATCAGCAGCACATGCGGATCGCCGGCAAGCGCGCGGGCGACGCCGATCCGCTGGCGCTGGCCGCCCGACAGCTCGTGCGGCATGCGGTGCGCGAAGCTCGCATCGAGCTCGACCAGTTCGAGCAGTTCGGCCGTGCGCGCCGCGTCCTGCTTCGTCCCGGCAAGGCGCGGCCCGATCGCGATGTTCTCCGCAACGCTCATGTGCGGGAAGAGGCCGACGCCCTGGAAGACGTAGCCGATGCGCCGGCGCAGCGCGTGCGGCCGGGCGCAGCGCACGTCCTCCCCTTCGAGCAGCACGCAGCCGCTGTCCGGCTCGACCAGCCGGTTGATCGTCTTGAGCAGGGTCGACTTGCCCGAACCCGATGCGCCGACCAGCGCGATGAAGGCGCCGTCCGCGATGTCGATCGTCACGCCATCGACCGCCACGGTCTCGCCGAAGCGCTTGACCAGCGACTGGATGAAAATTGTCGTCGAGGAACCCGTCACCCGCGAAGCCTAGGCAGCGCGAAAGGGCAGGTCAAAGCGAACTGGTCGGTATCGTCAGGGTCGCGACCAGCCCGGTCTCGCCGAAATCGCGCTCGAGCGTGCCGCGCAGCTGGCTGCTCACGGTCATCTCGATCAGGCGCGAACCGAAGCCGGTCGTTTCCGGCGGCTTGACTGCGGGGCCGCCGCGCTCGCTCCACAGGATGCTGGCCGTATCGTCGGTGATGCGGCATTCGATAATCACACGCCCTTTCGGAGCAGAAAGCGCGCCGTACTTGGCCGAATTGGTTGCCAGTTCGTGGAACACCAGCGCGAGCGGAGTGGCCGCTTTCGGGCCGACAGGGTGGTCGCTGCCGTCGATCGAAAGCCGCGGTTCCTTTGCCACGCGATAGGGGTCGAGCAGCGAGCCGAGCAGGCCGTGGAGCGTCTCCGCGCGGCCTTCGCTCGCCGGGGTGACATAGTCGTGCGCCCGGCCAAGCGTCGCGAGCGTCTTGGTGATGTCCTCGACGAAGGGCGCGGCTTCGGGCCATTCGCGCGACTTCAGCGAAATCAGGCCGCCGACCACGGCGAATATGTTCTTGATGCGGTGCTTGAGTTCGCGTGCGAGCAGGTCGCGCTGTTCCGACACGGTGCGCAGGTCGTCGATATCGGTCAGCGTGCCGAACCAACGCAGGACGCGTCCGCTCTTCGTCTTGGCCGGGACGGCACGGGCGAGCATCCAGCGATAGACCCCGTCGTGCCGCTTGTATCGGAACTCGGCTTCGAATGCTTCCTGGCTCGAGACCGCCTTGCGCCAGATCTCGATCGTCGCCGCGCGGTCTTCGTCGTGGATGTTCGGGAAGCCGGGCGCGGGATATTCATCGTCGGCCCAGCCGGTGTACTCGCGCCAGCGACGGTTGATGTAGTCGAACCTGCCATCCGGCGTTGCCGTAAACGCGAGCGACGGAATGGCATCGGCGAATTTGCGGTTCTTTTCCGACTGGGCTTCGCGCTCCTCGCTCGCGACCAGCGCTTCGCGGCGCTGGCGCAGGCGGCGCATGACGCCCGAGGCGAGGACGCGCAGGCCCTCGACCTGGAAATCGCTCAGCCCGTCGGGACGCGGCTCGGTATCGATGATGCACAGCGCGCCGAGCGGGGCGCCTTCCTGGCTGACGAGCGGCGCGCCGGCATAGAAGCGGATGTGCGGATGGCCGGTGACCAGCGGGTTGGAGGCGAAGCGTTCGTCCTCGCGCGCATCGGGCACAACCATCACTTCGGGCCGCATCATCGCATGGGCGCAGAAGGATGTCGGGCGCGGAGTTTCGCGGTCTTCGAGGCCGGCACGGGCGAGGAAGCGCTGCCGCTCCTCCTCGACCAGTGTCACCAGTGCAATCGGCGCATCGCACAGCTTCGCTGCGAACTGCGAGATTTCCGCCAGTTCGGGATCGTCCTGCAGCGCATCGAGCTGGTAGGTCGCCAGGACGGAGGCGCGCGTTGCCTCCCCGCAATATGCAGGGTCCGGTGGCTCGCCATGCGGCCAAGGGTTCGAATCAGCGCTTCTCATGCTCCCCTCGGGGGCCGGATAAACTATTGTTACAAAAACTCAACGCCTTTGGAGCGGAATACTAACCCGCGAACCAAAGCCGTTCAGTCGGCGTTTGCGGGCCTTGTCGCGCTTCGCTATGCGGCAGGCAACAAGTTTCAGGAGTAACCATGCGCGCGACCCCCGATTTCGATTTCCAGCTCGGCGAGACTGCCGAAATGATCCGCGAGACGACTGCCCGTTTCGCCGACGAGCAGGTCGCGCCGCTGGCCGAGAAGGCCGACCGGGAAGACTGGTTTCCGCAGGAGCTCTGGCCGCAAATGGGCGAGCTCGGCCTGCACGGCATCACCGTCGACGAAGCCGACGGCGGCCTCGGCCTCGGCTATCTCGAGCATGTCATCGCGGTCGAGGAAATCAGCCGAGCATCCGCTTCGGTCGGCCTCAGCTACGGCGCGCATTCGAACCTGTGCGTCAACCAGATCCGCCGCTGGGGCACGCCCGAGCAGAAGGCGAAATACCTGCCCAAGCTGATCAGCGGCGAACATGTCGGCAGCCTCGCCATGAGCGAAGCGCAGGCAGGCTCCGACGTCGTTTCGATGAAGCTCAAGGCGGAGGAAGTGCAGGGCGGCTACATCCTCAACGGGACCAAGTTCTGGATTACCAACGCGACCTATGCCGATACGCTGGTGGTCTATGCCAAGACCGCGCCCGAAGCCGGGTCGCGCGGCATCACCGCCTTCCTGATCGAGAAGGACATGCCCGGTTTCTCGATCGGCCAGAAGATCGACAAGATGGGCATGCGCGGCTCGCCCACGGCAGAGCTGGTGTTCGACGATTGCGAGGTACCGGAAGAGAACGTCATGGGCCCGGTCCACGGCGGCGTCGGCGTGCTGATGAGCGGGCTCGATTACGAGCGCGTGGTGCTGGCAGGGCTTCAGCTCGGCATCATGCAGGCCTGCCTCGACACGGTCATTCCCTACCTTCGCGAACGCAAGCAGTTCGGCAAGCCCATCGGCAGTTTCCAGCTGATGCAGGCCAAGGTCGCCGACATGTATGTCGCGCTGCAATCGGCGCGCGCCTACACCTATGCCGTCGCCAAGGCGTGCGATAGCGACCAGACCACCCGCTTCGATGCGGCCGGCGCGATCCTGCTCGCCAGCGAGAACGCCTTCAAGGTCGCCGCCGAAGCGGTGCAGGCGCTGGGCGGCGCGGGCTACACCAAGGACTGGCCGGTCGAACGCTACCTGCGCGATGCCAAGCTGCTCGACATCGGTGCGGGCACGAACGAGATCCGGCGGATGCTGATCGGGCGCGAACTGATCGGCGCGGCCGGCTGAGCATGGACCAGATCGGCGGCAAGCCTTCGCCCCGGAGCGGCATTCCCGACCTTTCCCAAGTCGATCTCGACAGCCTTCCGCGCATGCCGGACGACCCACTGCGCGACTATTACACGCCGATGATGTCGGGCGCTTGGGCGCTCCGCATCGTGCCGATTTCCGTCTGTGCGGGATACTGGAGCGGGCTGCAGCAGGTGCTCGGCATGCCGGTCCTCATGCGGCGGCAGGACGTGTGGATGTCGGTCAGCCCGATGGAAACCGAAAGCCAGCAGATCGGCGTCGAACTGGCGCGCGGCCATGTCGCGGTCTTCGGTCTCGGCATGGGCTGGTCTGCCGCGATGAGCGCCATGCGTCCCGAAGTCGAGAAAGTCACCATCGTCGAAATGGACGACGAGGTGCTGGCGATGCACCGCCGGCTCGACCTGTTCGCCCGCCTGCCGGGCGGCGTCGGCGAGAAGATCGAGATCGTCGAAGGCGATGCGCTCGAATGGAAGCCGGACAGCCATGTCGACCTGCTGATGCCCGATATCTGGCTCGACATGGTCAGCTGGGAACGGCCCGAGGAAGTGCGCGACATGCAGGACAATGTCGGCGCGGACATGGTCTATTTCTGGGGGCAGGAACTCGAATTCGCCCGGCATCTCGTCAAGGACGGCAGGCCGATCGACGATGAAGGCATCGCCGACATGGCCGCCAAGTGGGACTTGCCCCTGATCGGTCTCGACACGCCCGACTATGCCGCGAAAACGCACGCTGCTGCAAAATACTGGATGAAAGGTCGCTGGCTCGAAGGGACCGAAGTGCCCGAGGACCTGCGCAGCGAGGCTGACGAGCCGGCCTGAGCGGTCAGCCTTTCGGCTGTCGGTCGAAGGCGGGCGCCTGCTCGAACTCGTCGTCCGTCTGCACCTCGTAGAGCGCGGAGGTGTCTGCATGGGCGGGCATGGCGATACCTCCGGCAAGGAGCAGGCAAATGGCAAGGGGCCAGCGGAATTTCATTTCCCCGTTCTATCCCGTGCAGGCAGGGTCGGCGGTGCGTCGACCGTGACGTCGAGCGCGGCCCGCAACTGTTCGAGCGTCATCGGTTCGGCAGGCAATTCGAAGCGCGCTTGGGGGATCGGGTCGAACGACACATCGGTCAGTTCGACCGACAGCATTCGCAGCGGCGCGCCCTGTTTCATAAGGGCCAGCATGTCTTCGCCGACCATGCCAAGCATGCTCCCCATCTCGCCCATGCCCTTGAGCATGTTTTCATTGGCGCTCGCCATCGCACTGCCGATCGGCGCGAGCTCAGGGTCGGTGCTGACGACGAGGGATGCGTAGATCGGTCCGTCCATTCCCTGACCGACCATGCCGTAGCCCGTGCCGACCCGCCCGCCGACGGTTTCTTCCTCCATCGGCTCCAACCGCGGCGCAGCCAGTTCGGGCGCGTTCACCATATCGGGTATTTTCCAGCCGAGCTTCGCCATGGCTTCCTGCTGGACGAGCAGGGCGTCGCGCGTGCGAACAACCTCGTAGCCCTCGACGGTCTTCTGGACCTGGTACATCTCTCCATCGCGCAGGAGGAAGTAGCCGCCCGTTCGCGCCATTTGGAAACGGACGTTGTCATTCTCGTCTGCCTCGATGGTCATTTCCATGTCGATCACTGCCTTGTCGTCGACGGTTTCGTAGCGCGCGGCGACATCCGCCTGCGCCGCACTCGGCAAGGCGACCAGCGCCGCAGCGGCGGCGAGATAAATCCTCGGCAATTTCATGGACTACGACCTCCAAACTTGGCGCGGTGATGCAACGGCGTTAGGGCGCTGGCAAGGAGTATTCATGACTGCACCCGTTCTCACATCGTCGCTCGACCGCGAGGCGCCCGATGCCAAGGCGCGTTTCGCGCATAACAAGGCGCTGGCCGAGGAACTGCGCGCCAAGGTCGCCGAAGCCTCGCTCGGCGGGCCGGAACGCAGCCGCGAGCGGCATACCTCTCGCGGCAAGCTCCTTCCGCGCGAGCGTGTCGAGCGGTTGCTCGATCCGGGTTCGCCCTTCCTCGAGATCGGCCAGCTTGCCGCCAACGGCCTCTATGGCGACGAGATCAATGCGGCAGGCATGATCGCCGGGATCGGCCGCGTCTCGGGTCGGCAGGTGATGATCGTGTGCAACGATGCCACGGTGAAGGGCGGCACCTACTACCCGATGACGGTCAAGAAGCACCTGCGCGCACAGGAAATCGCGCAGGAGAACCGCCTGCCGTGCATCTATCTCGTCGACAGCGGCGGCGCGAACCTGCCGCACCAGGCGGAAGTCTTCCCCGACCGCGATCACTTCGGGCGCATCTTCTTCAACCAGGCAAACATGAGCGCGCTTGGGATCCCGCAGATCGCCTGCGTCATGGGCAGCTGCACCGCGGGCGGGGCATACGTTCCCGCCATGTCCGACGAGACGGTGATCGTGCGCAACCAGGGCACGATTTTCCTCGCCGGACCGCCGCTGGTGAAGGCCGCTACCGGAGAGGAAATCAGCGCCGAGGACCTTGGCGGCGGTGATCTCCATGCGAAGAAATCTGGCGTGGTCGATCACCTCGCGGAGAACGACGAGCATGCGCTGACCATCGTGCGCGATATCGTCAGCCATCTCGGCGACAATTATGCCGAGGCGAAGAGCATCGAACTGCGCGATCCGCGCCCGCCGAAATTCGACGCGGACGATCTTTACGCGCTGGTCCCGGACGACGTGCGCGCGCCCTACGACGTGAAGGAAGTGATCGCCCGCCTCGTCGACGGCAGCGAGTTCCACGAGTTCAAGCAGCACTTCGGCTCGACGCTGGTGTGCGGCTTTGCGCATATCTGGGGCATGCCCGTGGCGATCCTCGCCAACAACGGCGTGCTGTTTTCCGAAAGCGCGCAGAAGGGCGCGCATTTCATCGAGCTCGCCTGCCAGCGGCGCATCCCGCTGCTGTTCCTGCAGAATATCTCCGGCTTCATGGTCGGCGGGAAATACGAGGCAGAAGGCATCGCCAAGCATGGCGCGAAGCTCGTCACTGCGGTCGCCACCGCCAGCGTGCCGAAGGTGACCGTCGTCATCGGCGGCAGCTTCGGCGCGGGCAATTACGGCATGTGCGGCCGCGCCTACCAGCCGCGCTTCCTCTTCACCTGGCCCAACGCCCGCATCTCGGTGATGGGCGGCGAGCAGGCGGCAAGCGTCCTCGCCACGGTCCACCGCGATGCCGACAGCTGGAGCGAGGAAGAGGCCGAGGCCTTCAAGGCCCCGATCCGCCAGAAATACGAAGACGAGGGCAATCCCTATTACGCCACCGCCCGCCTGTGGGACGACGGCGTGATCGACCCGGTCCAGACCCGCGACGTACTCGGCCTTGCCTTCGCCGCGACGATGGAGGCTCCGGTACCGGAGAATCCGCGCTTCGGCGTTTTCAGGATGTAAGCCGGACGCAATTTCGCCAAGCTAATCAGGAAACTATTCGCGCATCGTCGGTTGTGCTCCCATCAAAGGAGACATTTCCGATGCGTAAACTGATCCTGATTGCTTCTGCCGCCCCGCTCGCCCTGCTGGCGGCCTGCGGCGAAACCGCCGAGGACACGACCGACGTCGCCGTAACGGACGACATGACCGCCACCCAGCCGGCCGATGCCGACGAAGGCGGTGAAGCGACCGCCATCGCAGAGGCCGGGGACTACTCCGGCACCTACAGCTTCACCGCGGCGGACGGGACCAAGCGTTCGGTCTCGCTCGATTCCTCGAACAACACCTATCGCTACACCGGCGAGGACGGGACCGAGCGGACCGGCACCTACACGATCGCCGACGATGGCTACCGCCTGTCCTTTGCCGACTATTACGGCGGCCCGGCCTATTTCGCCTATCGCAACGGCGCCTTCTATCGCCTGCCGGAGAACATCACGGTTGATACGCCCATCGTCGCGTCGGGCGAACGCTATGCCCGCGACGACGATGCGCCCTTCACGCGCGAGCCGGAAATCGGCAGCCCGGTCGCACCGACGGACCTGTCGGACTGACCCGGCCACAGCTTGGCCGGCTCCCCCGACCGGCCCTGCGCCCGCTTGCGCCCACCGCGCCGGCGGGCGCTTTGCGATGCGAAACCCTCTCGCTTTCCCCTGCGTAACTGCTAGGGCAAAGGCAGGGAGAGAACATGTCCGGGACTTCGGATCGCAAGCCTCATCGCAAGAGGTCGATCCTGTCGCGCATCGTGCGACGGATCATCATGGCGCTATATCGCTGGAAAGGCTGGAAGCTCGACGGGCGGCTGCCCGATATCGAGAAATTCGTCATCGCCGGCGCTCCCCATACCTCGAACTGGGATTTCGTCTTCTTCATCGGCGCAACTGCCGAGGAAGGGGTCGAGCCGAACTTCATGGGCAAACACACGCTGTTCCAGGGCATGATGCGCAATTTCATGTTCGACATGGGCGGCATCCCGATCGACCGGACCAAGCGCGCCAATTACGTCGAGCAGGTCGCTGCCGAATTCGAGCGGCGCGACCATCTCGCGCTGGTCGTCGCGGCCGAGGGAACACGCAGCTCGAACGGCGAGTGGAAATCGGGGTTCTACCATATCGCGCAGGCGGCCAATGTGCCGGTCGTGCCGGCATGGGTGTGCAACGAGCGCAACGTGCTCGGCTTCGGCCCGCCGGTTTATCCGACCGGCAATTACGGCGAGGACCTGCTCAAGATCGCCAAATTCATGCGCTCGAAATTGCCTGACTACGAACGCTACAAGGTGCTCGAGGCTCAGGCGCTGAGGATCATCGCGGAAGGGGAAACGAAATGATCGACCTGCTCTTGATCAATGTGGCCATCCTGCTCGGCATCGTGCTCGTCCTGTGGGCGATCTCGGTGATCATCGACGACGTGTCCTTCATCGACAGTTTCTGGGGCGCAGGCATGGGAATCCTCGCGGTGGCGAGTTGGCTGCACGGGCCCGGTTCGCACGAGGGGCTGCTTGCGACGCTGATCATGGTCATGGCGGCGGCATGGGGCTTCCGGCTCGGCGGCTACCTGTTTCTGCGCTGGCGCAAGGAAGGCGAGGACCAGCGCTACCGGCGCATGATGCGCAAGGCGCGCGAGAAGGGGCGGGTGGCTTTCGCCCTGTCGGCCCTGTTCAAGATCTGGCTCGGCCAGGCATTCCTGCTCTTCACGGTCTCCAGCCCGGCGCAGGTCGGCATCATCGCGGCGGGCGAGCGGGACGATTTGTCGCTGCTCGCCTATGCGGGCGTTGCGCTCTACCTCGTCGGCATCTTCTTCGAATGGGTCGGCGACTGGCAGCTTTCCCGCTTCAAGAAGGACCCGTCGAACGAGGGCGAAATCCTCGACACCGGCCTGTGGCGCTACACGCGGCACCCGAATTATTTTGGCGACGCCTGCGCGTGGTGGGGTATCTGGCTGGTCACTGCATCGGTCGGCTGGGAATGGGCGCTCTACACCGTGATCGGCCCGATCTTCCTCACCTTCACCCTGACCAAGTGGTCGGGCGCGGCGCTGCTCGAAGCGGGTATGAAGAAGAAGCGCGGCGACAAATATGCCGATTACATCGAGCGGACCTCCGCCTTCTTCCCCTGGCCGCCCAAGTCGAAGGGCTAAACCCTTCGCATTCTGACGGGAATTTTCGTGCTCTCGTCGCTGCGCCCCTTTTCGCGGGCGCGGTTAATCCCTAGATTGTTGCAATGCGGCAAAGAGGGAGCGCGGCATGACGGCGGCCGAGAGGGACGCGCGCAAGCTTGAACTGACTGAACTCGCGATGGACCTCATCGCGCGGGACGGTGCTGCCATCACCAAGGCCGACCTCGTTGCCGAAACGCGCATTTCGCGTGCGCGCGTCGACGAGATCTTCCCCGAGGAAAGCGAGCTGTTCGATGCCATCGTCGAGCTGTGGTACGCCGACGAAATCGCGATCATGGAAGAAGTCGTCGCCTCCGACCTTCCGATCCGCCGCAAGTTCTACGAATTCTTCTGCCGCCGCTACAAGCTCAGCCGGTCGCGCCACGATGCGGATCCGGCGCTCTACGCGATCTATTGCGAGATGGGCTCGGAGCGTTTCGAGCAGGTGCGCGGCTATATCGACCTTGCCGACCATTACCTGTCCGAACTGATCGCGCAGGCGCAGGACGAAGGCTTCTTCGCCGACCTGTCGGTCAACCAGGCGCTCACGCTGATCAACCAGATGGTGGTCTGCTACACCTCGCCGCAGATGATGGTGATGATTTCGGAGCGCCTGCACGAAGACAAGCTCGCCGCGATCATCGACACGATCTTCGCCGGCCTGCTCGGCGGCGACCGCGGGGCAAAGCCCGTCGCGGGCCTGCGCGCCGCGTCCTGACCCCTATTCCACCCGCGTGACGCGGCCGAGCGAGGGCAGTTCGCGAATGTCGACTGCCCGCAAGTAGGCTTCCATCGCGTCGAGATCGACCGCACCGACGGTGACCTCGGTCCCTTCCTCGAACACGGTGAAGCTGTCGCCCCCTGCGGCGAGGAAGCTGTTCATCGTTACGCGGTAGCTTGCCGCCCGATCGATCGGCGCGCCATCGAGCGTCGCCGACACGAGCCGCGAGCCGACCGGGCGGCTCAGGTCGTAAGTCATGGCAAAGCCTTCCGACGCGCTGAAAGT
Organism: Erythrobacter sp. HKB08; assembly: GCF_004114695.1. Classification (NCBI taxonomy): domain Bacteria; kingdom Pseudomonadati; phylum Pseudomonadota; class Alphaproteobacteria; order Sphingomonadales; family Erythrobacteraceae; genus Erythrobacter; species Erythrobacter sp. HKB08. The sequence goes on along the minus strand of NZ_CP035310.1, from coordinate 242,274 downwards.
CTGCACGAAGCCCTCATCGTCGAACTGCTGTTCGAGCAGCGCGATCAATTGCGCGCCGGTGAAGGTCTTGGTCACCAGCGTATTGCCGAAGGGCTGGACCGCGTAGATCGCGCCGTAGCTGACCGTGCCGTCCGCTGCCGGGGTGAGCGCGGTGCGAATGCCCGAATTGTTCATGAAGGCGATCTGCGCGCCCGCATCGCGGGTCGCGAAGAGCTGCGCATCGGCGATGAGGTTGCCGAGCTGGGTCTCCTCGGTCGAGGGGCCGGGATCGGGTGCGGGGCCGGAAATGCGCCCGACGGCGCGCTCGGACGCCGCGCGCGAGGCATCGGCATAGCGCGCGACATAGGATGCGATTTCCGGATCGGCGGCCCATTGGCGATAGCCGGTATCGGCCTGCGCCTCGCCATCGGGACCGACCGACTGGACGACGATGTTGTTGGCCTCGACCACGCGCGCATCGCCGGCGACCGGATCGACTTCGAGCAGGATGTCGGTCAGCAGCGAGCCGCCGTAGCCGGCGCTCGTCACCCAGAAGCGGCGCTCTGCATCGATATCCGTAAAGTCGCAGACATAGGCGCGGTGCGTATGGCCCGAAATGACGAGATCGACACGCGGATCGACCTGCTTGAGGATATCGATCAGCGGACCGGCCACGCCCCCGCAGCTTTTGTCGTTATAGCCGACCTCTGTGTAGAGGCCTTGGTGGATCGAGACGATGATCGCGTCCGCACCCTCGCCCGCGAGCTGCTCGACCGCGCGGTTGATGCTGGCCGCTTCGTCGGCGAAGGTCAGGCCTGCAACCCCGCTCGGCGTAACCAGCGTGGGCGTTTCCTTGAGCGTGAGGCCGATGACCCCTACCGACACCTCGCCCGCACCCTCGCCGAAAGTCCGCAGGCCATAGGCCGGGAACAGCGTTTCCCCGTCGGGTTGGATGACGTTCGCGGCGAGGAAGGCGAAGTTGGCGCCCTCGTACTGCTCGACCGCGCAAGGGGTGCGCATGGTGTAGATTTCGCACCCGCCGTCCTGGATGCGCTTGAGTTCCTGCCAGCCGCGGTCGAATTCATGGTTGCCGACCGCGTTGAAGTCGAGCCCGAGGCGGTTCATCGCGCCGATTGCAGGCTCGTCGAGGAAGATAGAGGAGATGAGCGGGCTGCCGCCGATGAGGTCGCCTGCCGCGATGACCAGCGAATGCTCGTTCTTGGCGCGCGTTTCGGCGACGGCGCTGGCGAGATAGGCGGCACCTGCGACATGCAGTTCGGCCTCGCTCCCGTCGGTTTCGGTAAAGCGCAGCGGGCGGCGGATCGGCTCGAGATTGCCGTGGAAGTCGTTGAGGCCGACGATGCGCACCGGGACCGGGCCGGGGGCGGCTTCGCTCGCCGAATTGACCGAGGGGCTGGCGGCGCAGGCCGAAAGGGCGAGCGCGCCGAGTGGAGCAAGGGCGGGTGCGACGAGTTTTCTCAGCATGGGCCAGCCCACTGCCCTGTCTCGGTGGCAAAATAAAGACGCTTAGCGCACGCTTCTCGGCCAGCGCGCGTTGGTCGGCTTGTGGGCGAGCGCATATTTCAGGCTCGCACCGATCATCAGGCCGGATGCGAGGATGATGAGGATCGCCCAGACCCAGTGCGGCAGGAACAGCGCTTCCTCGATCGCGCCGGTGTCGGACAGCAGCACCTGCCCGCCGATCGTCGCGCTTTCGGAAAACAGGTAATCCCAGTCGCGGAACATGCTGAGCGCTGCGAGCACGCCGAGGAATTGCAGGCCGAAGCGCACGAAGGCGTCGCTCGCTTTCAGTGCCAGCAGGACGATGCCTGCCGCGAGCGCGGGCAGGACGATGAAGCCGACCGGGCTGCGCACCCAGATCAGCGTCGAGATCGCCATGACCCCGGCGAGCGTGAACAGCGTCGGCCGCCAGTATTTGCGCCGCGAACTGGCGAGGATCAGCAGCGAGCCCACGATGCTCGGCCCCAGCGGTCCGCCCGCGCTGATCAGCGCGCGGCTCCATGCCGAGGCTTGGCCGCGATAGCTCGACTGCGCAAAGCCCGAACCATCCGCCAGCAGCACCAGCCGCTCGAAATCGTAGCCCATGAGGAGCGCGGTGAGGCCGTGGCCCATCTCGTGGAACCATGTCGTCAGGATCACGAAGGGATAGATCAGCCAGTTGCCGAAGGGCAGCCCGGGGACGAGCACCACGACGGCGCCCGCAATCACCAGCCTGCCGACTTCCTCTTCCTGCGAACCGGGCCTGATCCAGCCGCGCGCCATCAGGCCGTGCCCGCGTCGCGCTGCTCGCGCATGATCGACCAGCTGGCAAGGAACAGGCCTGCGACCAGCGGACCGACGACGATGCCCGACAGGCCGAGCAGGGCGATACCGCCAAGCGTCGTGAGCAGGATCATCCAGTCCGGGATACCCGTGTCGCGGCCGACGAGGATCGGACGCAGGAGATTGTCCGCCATGCCGATCACCGCAACGCCCGATACGATCACGACGATGCCCTGCCAGACATATCCGGCCGCGAGCAGGTAGATCGCCGCCGGGACCCAGATCAGCGCGGGGCCGAGTGCCGGGAGCAGCGATGCGATCGCCATCAGCACGCCGAGCAGCAGCGCGGAAGGAATGCCGACGATCATGAAGGTGATCGTGCCGAGCGCGCCCTGCACGAGGCCGACCACGACCGATCCCTTGATCGTTGCACGCACGATGCCGAGGAACCGCTCGGCCAGCCGGTTGGCGATCGAGCGTTCGAACGGCAGCGCATGGAGGATCGAATTACCGATCGTCTTGCCGTCCCGCAGCAGGAAATAGGCGGTATAGAGACCGATACCGAAGGCGAGCACGAAGCCGAACACGCTCCCGCCGAGCGCAACCGCCTGCTGGGCGATCAGCCCGAGCGACTGCTGCGCGAATTCCTGCGCGCGCTGCTGCAGGTCCCCGAAATCGCCGAAGCCGGATTCGTCGAGCGAGGCCTGGATGTTCGAGGGCAGCGCGGCGAAGACCTGGGTGAACCAGTCCGCCACGTCGATCCGTCCCTGCTGGAAAGCGAGGACGAGCCCCGCCGCTTCCTCGATCACAGCGCTGCCGATGAAGAAGGCGGGCAGGATAACCGCGACGGTGATGACCAGCAGGGTCGCGATCGCCGCCTGGTTCTCGCGCCCGGGGCGCTTGGCGAGGAACCACTGGTAGAGCGGCTGGAACATGATCGCCGCGAGCGCCGCCCACAGGATCGGCTTGAAGAACGGCAGCACCACGATCAGCAGGGCAATGGAGACGAGCGCGAGGAACAGCAGGAAGCCGCCGCGCTCGATCGACTGGCCCGTTTTCGTCTCAACCATGACTTGCGCCCCTTCCCGCGGATCGAATGATTACAGCGTGATATAAGCCATCGCGCCGGCCAAAAGAAACGCCGCTATCGACAGGAAGCGCAATGCCTTCGTCGGAATCCGCTCGGCCCACCAGCGGGCATAGGCGTTGTGCCAGCGCATCGGCAGCGCGAGGATGACGAGAGAGCTTGCGACAATGAACCACCCGGCAATGCCGAACAGGTCGGGCAGCTTGCTGTAAGGCGCGTGCAGCACCATCGCGAGGCCGACGATCGCGCGCGGGATGTGCTCGCCCAGCTGGATGCGCCAGTTGCTGCCCATCGCGGCAAGTGCCGCGCGGGCCTTTTCGGGAAACAGCAGGGCATAGAGCCCGACGAGAAACAGCCAGCCGGCCGCGAGCAGGCAGACCGCGAGGGCCAGCCCCGCGATCACACGTCGAGGTTCGCGACGTTGAGCGCGTTATCCTGGATGAATTCGCGGCGCGGTTCGACCACGTCGCCCATCAGGCGGGTGAAGATCTCGTCGGTCACGTCGGCATCCTCGACCTTCACCTGCAACAGCGCGCGGTTTTCGGGATCGAGCGTGGTCTCCCACAGCTGCTCGGCGTTCATCTCGCCAAGACCTTTGTAGCGCTGGATCGAGAGACCCTTGCGCCCTGCGGCGAGGACCGCGTCGAGCAGTTCGGTCGGGCGCGTGATCGCGTCGCCCGAAGTGATGACAACCTCGTCCTCGCCGTCTTCCTCCGCGCCCTCGCTGCCGGCGCGCACGAGCTGCGAGCGCTGGGCATAGGCTTCGGCTTTTTCCGAGGCGAGGCGGTGGAGCTTGCGCGCCTCGGCGCTCACGAGGAAGGCGGCCTCGATCTCGTAAACGTCGGTCACACCGCGCCACAGCCGGTCGAAGCGGACCGAGCCGTCTTCGCGCAGCTGCGCGGACCAGCGCGCTTCCTCGTCGGTCAGGCCGAGACGCTGCGCGGTGAAGGCCAGCGCCTGTTCGCGCGTGGTCGCATCGAGTTCGGGGTCGAGCGCGCCGGACAGTGCCATCTGCTCGATGATCTCGTAATTGTACTTGCGCGGCACGAAGCCGAGCAGGTTGCGCAGGCGCAGCGCGTGTTCGACCAGCGCGCGCAGATCCTCGCCCGAGCGGGCGCCGCCGGCGGTTTCGAGGACGCGGCCCGAAAGCCCGGCATCGACGAGATAGCGGTCGAGCGCGGCCTGGTCCTTGAGGTAGACCTCGCTGCGGCCCTTCGCGACCTTGTAGAGCGGCGGCTGCGCGATGAAGAGGTGCCCTGCCTTCACGATCTCCGGCATCTGGCGATGAAAGAAGGTGAGCAGCAGCGTGCGGATATGCGCGCCGTCGACGTCGGCGTCGGTCATGATGACGATCTTGTGATAGCGCAGCTTGTCGAGATTGAACTCGTCGCGCAGGCCAGTGCCCATCGCCTGGATCAGCGTGCCGACTTCCTTCGAGGAAATGATCCGGTCGAAGCGCGCACGCTCGACATTGAGGATCTTGCCCTTGAGCGGCAGGATCGCCTGCGTCTTGCGGTCGCGGCCCTGCTTGGCCGAACCACCTGCGGAATCACCCTCGACCAGGAAAAGTTCGGACTTGGCCGGATCGCGTTCCTGGCAATCGGCGAGCTTGCCGGGCAGCGAGGCGACGCTCATCGCGCCCTTGCGGCTCATTTCGCGCGCACGGCGGGCCGCTTCGCGCGCGGCGGCGGCGTCGATGATCTTCTGGATGATCGCCTTCGCATCGGCCGGGTTTTCCTCCAGCCATTCGGTCATCTTCTCGCCCATCAGGCTTTCGAGCGGCTGGCGCACTTCGGAGCTGACCAGCTTGTCCTTCGTCTGCGAGGAGAACTTGGGATCGGGCAGCTTGACCGACACGATGGCGGTCAGGCCCTCGCGCATGTCCTCGCCCGACAGGCTGACCTTTTCCTTCTTCAGCAGGCCAGCTGCGTTCGCATAGTTGTTCAGCGTACGCGTCAGAGCGGCGCGGAAAGCGGCCAGGTGCGTGCCGCCGTCGCGCTGCGGGATGTTGTTGGTGAAGGTCAGGACGTTTTCGTAATAGCTGTCGTTCCACTGCAGCGCGACGTCGATCCCGATGCCGTCCTTGTCGGCGGACACGGCAATCGGTTCGGCGATCAGCGGCTGCTTGTTCCGGTCGAGCCATTTGACGAAAGCCGCGATGCCGCCTTCGTAGAACAGGTCGTGCTCGGCCACTTCCTCGTGCCGCTTGTCGCGCAGCAGGATGCGCACGCCGGAATTGAGGAAGGCGAGCTCGCGGTAGCGGTGTTCCAGCTTCTCGAAATCGAATTCGGTGACGTTCTTGAACGTGTCGGTCGAAGGCAGGAAGGTGACGCGCGTGCCCTTCTTGAGGCCGTTGTCGTCGCCGTTGGAGGCGACCGGAGGGGCATCGCCCCTCACTTCGAGGCTATTCACGGCATCGCCGTGCTCGAAACGCATCCAGTGTTCCTTGCCGTCGCGCCAGATCACCAGTTCGAGCCATTCCGACAGCGCGTTCACGACCGAAACGCCGACGCCGTGCAGGCCGCCCGACACCTTGTAGGCGTTGTCGTCGGAGGTGTTTTCGAACTTACCGCCCGCGTGCAGCTGGGTCATGATGACCTCTGCCGCCGACACGCCTTCTTCCTTGTGCATGTCGACCGGGATGCCGCGGCCATTGTCTTCGACGCTGACCGATCCGTCGGCGTTCAGCTCGATCAGAACGAGGTCGCAGTGGCCTGCGAGCGCTTCGTCGATCGCATTGTCCGACACCTCGAAAACCATGTGGTGCAGGCCCGAACCGTCGTCGGTATCGCCGATATACATGCCCGGGCGCTTACGCACCGCGTCCAGGCCCTTGAGAACCTTGATGGAATCGGCGCCGTATTCGCCCTTCAGCTTGGCGGTTTCGGGTGCGTTTTCAGGCGTGTCGGAAGTGTTTTCGCTCATGCCGATTATATAGGCGCGGGAGGGGTGATTCCCAAGCTTTCAGGCCGCTTTGTGCAGGGTTTTTCCACGATGCCCCGCACGCCCTTGCTGCAACCGATTGCGAGCCTCGCGCGTTGCCCTGCCATGACGATGACCCTGATCGTGGTGGCGGTGGTGTCCGGCGCGCTCATCCTCGGCGCAGCCTGGGGTGCGTTCGGCTCGCTCGGCAACCGCGTCGAGGGCTTCCTGATTGCGCTTGCGGGGGGTGCGCTCCTGCTTTCCGTCGTGAGCGAACTGATCGAGCCTTCGATCGAGAAAAGCTCGGTCGCCACCGCGATGATCGGCGTAGCTCTCGGCGCGATTACCTTCACCGGCGTCGATTACCTGATCGACGAGAAATGGGGCGGGGAATCGGGCGGCGGGCTGCTTGCCGCGATCACGCTCGACGGTATTCCGGAGAACCTCGCGCTGGGTGTCGCGCTGATTGGCGCAGGGCCGATGGAAACCGCGGCGCTTGCCGGCTCGATACTCCTGTCGAACCTGCCCGAGGCTGCGGGCGGTGCGCGCGAAATGGTGAAGAACGACCGGTCGAAGGCGAAGGTCATGGGCCTGTGGGCCCTGACCGCGCTGTTGCTGTCGGCCGCGGCGATCGTGGGCAACATCGCGCTCGACACGGTGAACGAGCACTGGCTAGCCATCATCCGCTGCTTCGCTGCCGGTGCCGTCGTCGCGAGCCTTGCGACCGAAGTGTTCCCCAAGGCCTATCGGGAGGACAGCCACCTTGCAGGTATTGCGACATCGCTCGGCGTGATCCTCGCCTTCGGCCTCGGATCGCTTGCTGGCGGTTGAGGCTCGACAAGCCGGTTCTTTGCCATAGAACTGTGCGCCATGAGCACATTCGATCCCAAAGCCCTCCTTGCCGAACCGTTCGGCAACTACTCCGCCATCCTGTCGAGATGGGCAGCCCAGCAGCCCGACAAGCCCGCGCTGCGCGACGAGCGGGGCGAGCTGACCTGGGCGCAGCTCGACGACCGGATCGAGCGGACCGCGGCCCGGCTGGTCGAGACGGGGCTGGAGAAAGGCCAGTCGGTCGCGATCCTCGGCTATTCCTCGATCGAATATGCACTCGTTTTCCTTGCCGCCGTCCGCGCAGGCGGCGTTGCCGCGCCGCTGACGACCAGCGCGAGCCGCGAGCAGCTGGAAGGCATGGCGCGCGATTCGGGCGCGCGGCACATCTTCATCGATGCCGCCAAGCGGGCCGAGCTGGGCGAGGATTTCCTCCCCTCGCTCGACCATGTGAAGCTGGAGGAGCTGTCGGACTGGATGGCGCCCGAAGGCACCAGGGCGCCGCCGTTCGAGCCCTCCCCGAAGGACCATTTCAACATCATCTATTCGAGCGGGACGACCGGCATTCCCAAGGGCATCGTGCATTCGCACCAGATGCGCTGGCGCCAGTTCGCCGCGACCGCGCTGTCCTATCTCGAAGCGGGCCTGCCGGTGCGCTCGCTCGCCTCGACGCCGCTCTATTCGAACACCACCATGGTCGCATTCCTGCCGCCGCTGCTGGCGGGCGGTACGGTGCGCGTGATGGGCAAGTTCGATGTGCTGCGCTGGCTCGAATTCGCGCAAGCCGACCAGACCACCATCACCATGCTGGTGCCGGTGCAATACCAGCGCCTGATGGACGAGCCGCGCTTCGACGAGTTCGACCTGTCTTCGCTGGCGCTCAAATACTGCACCTCCGCGCCTTTCTCCGCCGAGCTCAAGGCCGAGGTGCTGAGGCGCATGCCGGGCGGGCTGATAGAGATCTATTCGATGACCGAAGGCGGCGTGGTCTGCCTGCTCGCCTGCCATGAATTTCCCGACAAGCTGCACACGGTCGGGCGGCCCGCGCCGGGCAGCGAGCTGAAAGTGCTCGACGACGAGGACAACGAAGTCCCGCCGGGCACGCCGGGCAACCTTGTCGGCCTCAGCCAGACGATGATGGCGGGCTACAAGAACCAGCCGGACAAGACGCGCGAGGGTTACTGGACCGATCCGGCGACCGGGCTGACGTGGCAGCGCATGGGCGACATCGGGCGAGTCGATGCCGAGGGCTTCGTCGAGCTGGTCGGCCGCGCGAAGGACATGATCATTTCCGGCGGGTTCAACATCTTCCCGAGCGACCTCGAAGCCGAACTCGAAAAGGAAGATGCGGTCGCGGAAGCCGCGGTCGTGGGCGTGCCCTCCCGCAAGTGGGGCGAAACGCCGGTCGGCTTCGTGCGGCTGGAAGAGGGCGGCGATCCGGACGCGATCCTCGGCGCGGTGAACGCACGGCTCGGCAAGACCCAGCGCCTCGCACAGCTTCACACGATCGACGAGATGCCGCGCAGCCACATCGGCAAGCTGCTGAAGACGGAGCTTCGCGCCGAGGCCGAACGCCGCGGCCTGCCCGAATAGGCAATCCCGGAATCGACAAGCGCCACCGTGCCGGACCACTTGGGTCTCGGCGCGATGGCGCTTGGAAAGGGGGAGGGACGCGACCACCCGGTTTGGGGGGGGAGGACTGAAAGTCCGGGCGGTCGCGCCTCGCTGTTTCGCCAGGACTGACCGGGAGTCGCAATCCGGGTCGTATGTCACTGGCCAGGTCGATTACCACATGGGCAATTCCCTGATCGGTCGGCGGACAGGCGGGAGAGGAGGAGTTCCTGTCGGCCGGCTCGAGTGCTGTAATAATCTTGCGCGTGACTTTTCACAAATGAGAAAACATCCATGTGTGTTGAGAAAAGCGCAACACCTTGTTCAGCCCCGGTTAGGCGATGGCCGGGCTCAGCAGAACACCGCTGAGGGATACCGCAAATACGAGGGCGAACAGGCGCGTGGGGATGAAGCGCATGATAAGTCTCCTGTTTCTCCGGACCGCAAATTCGACCCGGTTTTCAGGTTGCATTTCGTCGAACACCGCAAGGAGGTTGCACGAGCCGGCAACAAACTTGCCGAAAGGCAGGAATCCGCGCGCAAACCCCCTCCACTCGCTTGCCAGTTTTCGCCGCGCCGCTTAACGCGCGGCCATGGACGCTAGCCTTCTCCCCGACTCCATCCTCATCGTCGATTTCGGCAGCCAGGTGACCCAGCTGATCGCGCGCCGCGTGCGCGAAGCGGGGGTCTATTCCGAAATCGCACCCTTCAGCCAGGCAGAGGAGGCGTTCCATCGTCTCAAGCCCAAGGGCATCATCCTGTCGGGCTCGCCCGCTGGCGTGCCCGAAGAAGGCAGCCCGCGCGCGCCGGAAATGCTGTTCGAGGCGGGCATCCCGATCCTCGGCATCTGCTACGGCCAGCAGGTGATGAGCCACCAGCTCGGCGGCGAGGTCCGCCCGGGCCATGAAACCGGCGAAGGCGGTGAATTCGGCCGCGCCTACCTCACCGTCACCAAGGACTGCGCGCTGTTCGACGGCCTGTGGCAGGTCGGCGAGCGGCACCAGGTCTGGATGAGCCACGGCGACAAGGTGACCAAGTTCGCCCCCGGCTTCGAAATCGTCGCGATCTCCGACGGCGCGCCCTTCGCGGTCATCGCCGACGAGGAACGCAAGTTCTACGGCACGCAGTTCCACCCCGAAGTGGTCCATACGCCCGACGGCGGCAGGCTGATCGCCAACTTCGTGCGCCACGTCTGCGGCCTCGCAGGCGACTGGACCATGGCCGCCTATCGCGAAACCAAGGTGCGCGAAATCCGCGAGCAGGTCGGCGACGGCAAGGTGATCTGCGGCCTCTCGGGCGGGGTCGACAGCTCGGTTGCGGCGATCCTCATCCACGAGGCGATCGGCGACCAGCTGACCTGCGTGTTCGTCGACCACGGCCTGCTCCGCCTGAACGAGCGCGAACAGGTCGAGACCATGTTCCGCGACCATTACAACATCCCGCTGGTCGTGGTGGACGCCGAAGAGATGTTCATGGAAGGCCTCGCCGGCGTCACCGACCCGGAAGCCAAGCGCAAGTTCATCGGCAAGACCTTCATCGACGTGTTCGAGGCCGAGGCGAAGAAGGTCGGCGGCGCGGATTTCCTCGCGCAGGGCACGCTCTATCCCGACGTCATCGAAAGCGTCAGCTTTACCGGCGGGCCGAGCGTCACGATCAAGAGCCACCACAATGTCGGCGGCCTGCCCGAACGCATGAACATGCAGCTGGTCGAGCCGCTGCGCGAACTGTTCAAGGACGAGGTGCGCGAACTGGGCCGCGAGCTGGGCCTGCCCGACATGTTCGTCGGCCGCCATCCCTTCCCCGGACCAGGCCTTGCGATCCGTATCCCGGGCGAGGTCACCAAGGAACGCTGCGACATCCTGCGCAAGGCCGACGCGATCTATCTCGACGAAATCCGCAAGGCCGGGCTCTACGATGCGATCTGGCAGGCCTTCGCCGTGCTGCTTCCGGTCAAGACGGTAGGCGTGATGGGCGATTATCGCACCTACGACAGCGTCTGCGGCCTTCGCGCCGTGACCTCGACCGACGGCATGACCGCCGATGTCTACCCCTTCGACGCCGCATTCCTGACAGGCTGTGCCACGCGCATCGTCAACGAAGTGCAGGGCATCAACCGCGTGGTCTACGACTATACCTCGAAGCCGCCGGGCACGATCGAGTGGGAGTGAGGCTCGAGGCATTTCGTTCAGGGCTTTGACCGACCAACTCCCCCTCGGCTCCGATCCGCGCATCGATATCCTGCGGCGCATGCAAGCGGCGCTGGTCGAGCGGTTCGGGCGGATCGTGCGGCCTTCCGACAAGCGGCGTTCGCCCGAGTGGGTGCTGGTGCACGGGGTGATCGGCGCGCAAACCAAGACGGCGGCGAGCAATGCCTCGACCGATGGGCTGCTCGCGCGATACGGGTCGTGGGAGAAGGTGGCGGCGGCGCCTCTCGACGAACTGGAGGCCCAGCTTCAGCGCCAGACCTTCCCGAGCGTGGCGGCGCAGCGCCTCAAACATTGCCTCAATGCGATCATCGAGGAGCGCGGCGCGGTCGATCTGCGGCACCTGTCCAATCTCGAACTTGGCGATGCGATGGCCTGGCTCGAGCGGCTGCCCGGCGTGGCGCGCAAGAACAGCGCGGGCGTGATGAATGCGAGCACATTCGACCGCAGAGCGATGGTGATCGATGGCCATCACCGCCGGATCATGCAGCGCATGGGAATAGTCCCGGCCAAGGCGGACACGGCGAAGACCTATGACGCGCTGATGCCGATCGTACCGGAAGAATGGTCCGCCGCCGACATGGACGAACATCACCTGCTGCTGAAGAAGCTCGGCCAGACCCACTGCCGACCGCGCGCTCCGCAATGCGAGGGGTGTCCGGTGCGCGGCGATTGTGCCACGGGTCGCGCATGACCTGGACGAGCGAGGCCCTGCACGATGCGCTCGCCGGCGCTGCGCCGGTTTTCGCCTCGCACGACCACTACGGCGAGCTGGCTATTGCGGGCCGGACCTACCGCATCCCCTGGCTCGAAACCGGCGCGCCGATCGAACCGGCTGACTGGTATGTCTTGCGCCATGATGAGGCTTCGCTGCACGAACCCGGCATGATCGCGGCGATTGCGCGGCTGACCGGGATTGCAGGCGAGCGACCCGTGCGTTTCGTCGATATCGGCGCGGCCTATGGCTATTTCGGCCTCGTCGCCGATGCGCTGTTCGAAGATGTTTCCGTCATCGCGGTCGAGGCCTCGCAGGCGCTGGCGACTTATTGCGAAACGCTGTTCGGGATGAACCGGCTGGAGCGGGTGCAAGTCGTGAACACGCTCCTGTCCGACCGGACGGGCGCCGCTAGCCTCGCGCAGCGCAACTTCAGCTACCTGCCGCAGGGTGCGCCTGCGCCGGAAGGCTATGCCGATACGCAGGTCGACCAGCGCACGCTCTTGCAGGTGCTTCCAGAGGCGGACGGGCGGCTCGATGTGCTCAAGATCGACAGCGAGGGATGGCAGGCGCGCTTCCTTCCCCCCGCCACAGACGAACTGGTCCGGCGCGGTGCCGCGATCCTGCTCGAATGCGATTCGCCGGAGAAGCTTGCGCCCTTCGCTTCGACCAATGGCGAGATCGTCGCGCCCTTCCTCGACGCCGGATACCGCCTGCTGTGGTGCGACCATCGCAAGCCAGATTTCACGGTCGAAACGCTTGCCGCAATGGGGCCGGGGCAGGAGCGCAACGGGCTCGCCATCCTGCTGCCGCCGGAGCTTGCCGGGAAATGCTGAACGAGGCGCAGGTCGAGGAAGTCTATCGCCGGCTGAGCGAGGCGATGCCCGGCCGCACGCGCGGGGCCAAGGGACCGAAAGGCCAGCCCGACGCGTTCCGCTCGTGCATTTCCTGCATGCTCTCGGCCCAGTCGCTCGACAGCAATACCGCAAAGGCGACGCGCGCGCTGTTCACTCTCGCCCGCACGCCCGAAGCGATGCTGGCGCTGGGCGACGAGCAAATCGCACAGGCGATCAAGCCCTGCGGTCTCTACAACATGAAGACGCGCAACATCCGCCGCTTCTGCGAGGCGCTGATCGCGGAGCATGGCGGGGTCGTGCCCGACACGCGCGAGGGGCTGCTCTCGCTTCCCGGCATCGGCCGCAAATGCGCCGACATCGTGATGAGCTTCACCTTCGGGAAGGATGTCATAGCGGTCGACACCCATGTCCACCGCGTGTGCAACCGCATCGGCCTGACGCAGGCAAAAACGGCCGACAGGACCGCGCAGCAACTCGAAGAGCGCAGCCCCGACTGGGCGATGCGCGACGGGCATTTCTGGCTCATCCAGTTCGGCAAGCGCATCTGCACCAGCCGCTCGCCCAAATGCGACCGCTGCCCGGTGTCTCAGCTGTGCGAATTCTACGCCGAGTCGGCAGCGAACGCCTGAGCGCGCCTTTGCTGCCGTAGCGTCCTTGGCGAATGGGGCGGGTGCGAGTATCGAAAACGCCAAGAAGAGGAGGACAGATCCATGAAAACCGCAATCACCGAAATGTTCGGCATCAAGCACCCGATCATCCAGGGGGGCATGCACTACGTCGGCTTTGCCGAAATGGCGGCGGCGGTTTCCAATGCGGGCGGGCTCGGCATCATCACCGGCCTGACGCAGGGCACGCCGGAAAAGCTCGCGAACGAGATCGCGCGCTGCAAGGACATGACCGACAAGCCGTTCGGCGTGAACCTGACCTTCCTCCCCTCGCTCACCCCGCCGGATTATCCCGGGCTGGTGAAGGTCATCATCGAAGGCGGCGTGAAGGTGGTCGAGACCGCCGGTCGCAACCCGCAGGAAGTACTGCCTGCGCTGAAGGATGCCGGGATCAAGGTGATCCACAAATGCACCAGCGTGCGCCACTCGCTGAAAGCGCAGGCGATCGGCTGCGACGCGGTTTCGGTCGACGGTTTCGAATGCGGCGGCCACCCGGGCGAGGACGACGTGCCGAACTTCATCCTCCTGCCGCGTGCGGCGGACGAGCTGGAAATCCCCTTCGTCTCGAGCGGCGGCATGGCCGACGGGCGCAGCCTCGTCGCGAGCCTCGCAATGGGCGCGCAGGGCATGAATATGGGCACGCGTTTCATCGCGACCAAGGAAGCGCCGGTGCACGAGAACGTGAAGCGCGCGATCGTCGAAGCGAGCGAGCTCGACACGCGTCTCGTCATGCGCCCGCTGCGCAATACCGAGCGCGTGATGCAGAACGACGCGGTCGACCGCCTGCTCGAGAAGGAAAAGGAGCTGGGCGACGCGATCACCATCCAGGACATCCTGCCGGAAGTCGCGGGCGTCTACCCGCGCATCATGACCGAAGGCGACATGGATGCCGGCGCCTGGAGCTGCGGCATGGTCGCTGGCCTCATCAACGACATCCCGACCTGCCAGGAACTGATCGACCGCATCATGGGCGAGGCCGACGACATCATCGCACGCATGAACGCCATGCAGGCAGGCTGACGGACGCGCCCCGCCGTCCGAAGGGGCGGTTGGCGCGACTCGAAGTGTCTGTTTATCCTCGCTGCCGATGAGGACATCACGGCAGCAGGAGCACTGCCATGCCCGATGCATTCCAGCCCGGCGATATCGTCTACGCCGGCTATCCGACCGCGCATGTCCTCAACATTGCGCGCAACAAGAAGAAGCAGATCACGCTGTCGCGGGCGAAGCACCTGCTCTGGGGCGACTGGACCAAGGTCGACGATTACGACTTCATCGAAAGCGGCGACGGCGCAAAGCTCGATCCGCCGCTGAAGCCGGAAGAACATGCGACTGTCCGGGAGAAGCTGGACGGGCTGGTGCCGGTGCGGGTGCGCGGCGTTTCGGGATACATGAAACCGGAGGACCTCGAGCGCGAACGGCTGCTCGAGGTGGTGTTCGTCGATGTCGGGCAGGGCGACGGCGCGCTGCTCGTCACGCCCAATGACAAGAAATATGTCATCGACGCGGGCGAGGGCGAAAACATGTATCGCTACCTTCGCTGGCGCTTCCGCGGGTTCGAGAGCGCGCATACCGATTTCGACGGGCTGATCGTCACCCATCCCGACATGGACCATTACGAAGGCTTCCGCCGGCTGGTCGAAGACGGGGCCGTCCATGCGAGCAACGTCTGGCACAACGGGCTGGTCGAGCAATTCGGCAAGAAGGCGGACGGGTCGCAGGATACCGACAGCGACCTGTTGCTCGGCGAACGAAAGGCCGAGGGCGGGCAGGATTACCTCGTCGGACTGGTCGAGGACGATGCCGCGCTCGCCACGCTGCTCGGCGATCCGCAGCGCTGGATCAAGCAGTCGACCGGCAATGCGAAGAAGTATCCCGACCTCCTCGCGACCGCACAGACTGCGGTGGACGAGGGCGGCAACAGGCGCTTCCCCAATATCGTGATGCTCTCGACCGCGCATGGAGAGCTGTCGGGCGGCAAGTCCTACCTCCCCGGTTTCGGTCCGGGCAATGCGACCGAATGCGAGATCGAGATCGTCGGGCCGGTGGTCGAGCCGGACAATGCGGGGGCCCCGCGGCTGCGCGTATTCGGCAAGACGCCGGCGGAAAAGACCGTTTCGATGGATAGCGGCAAGACCAAGAACGGTCATTCGGTGCTGCTGTCGCTGAAGTACCGCGAGTTCACCCTGCTGTTCGGCGGTGACCTCAATTCCTCCGCCGAGACTTTCCTCATGTCTCGCGCCTCGAACCGCGCCTTCGTCGATGTGGATGCGCTGAGTGCAGCCGAGCTGGAGCAGGTCCGGCAGGATGCCAATGCGATCTACGGGGCGGATGTGACCAAGGCGTGCCACCACGGCAGCGCGGATTTCACCGACCTGTTCCTCGGCGCGATCAATCCGGCGGCGACGGTTATTTCGAGCGGGGACGAGGAAAGCCACGCCCACCCGCGCTGCGACACGCTGGGCGCGATCGGCGTGTCCGGGCGCGGCGTGCGGCCGCTGATCTTCTCGACCGAGCTGTCGCGCTCGACCAAGGAGTTCACCCGGCGCGACGACACGCCCTGGTACCAGGCGGCGGAATTGCGCGGAAAGCTTGCGGGGGAGACCGACCCGGACAAGCGCGCGGAAATGGAAACGGAAATCGCGGCGCTGGAGGAAGAGGAGAAGAAGACCAATGTGACGGTCTACGGCTCGATCAACCTGCGTTCCGACGGGCGCAAGGTCGTGCTTGCCTACATGCTCGAAAAGCCGTCCAAGTCACGGCGCTGGGATGTCTATCCGCTCGAAGTCGAGGACGGCACGGGCCGCCTCGCCTATCTCGAAGCGAAACTGGCAGCAAAGGCGGAGGCGAAGCGCCGCAAGGCTGCCGCCGATAACGGCGACTAGCGGCGTCCCGCCTCAGCCCTCCGCGCGGCGATAGGGGATGAAGTCGCCGAGCAGGATATTGCCCGTGTA
This sequence comes from Erythrobacter sp. HKB08, assembly GCF_004114695.1. Classification (NCBI taxonomy): domain Bacteria; kingdom Pseudomonadati; phylum Pseudomonadota; class Alphaproteobacteria; order Sphingomonadales; family Erythrobacteraceae; genus Erythrobacter; species Erythrobacter sp. HKB08. Next base: position 226,169 of record NZ_CP035310.1, on the reverse strand, counting down.
GCCGCCGTGGAACCGGTCGACCGTGGTGACGATGTCGGTCCGGCACAGGCGGTTGGAACTCTTGCGCGTCATCAGCGTGTCGCGGTCGTCGACCTGGTCGGCATTGCGCGGCACGTTGACGTAAAGCGTGCCGCCCGACTTGTAGACAAGCGCGGTGCCGTCGATGACGGTGAGGTCGGTGCTCGGCAGCATGCGGATGCAGCTCTGCGCTTCGCCGGCCACGCGGCCTTCGAGCATTTTCTCGAGCTTGATCTCGCCCTCGGTCTTGGGCGCATCCTTGTGGTCATCGGCCATGGCGGCACTCGCACCAAGTGCGATCGTCGCGGCGGAAATCAGGGTTGCGGCAGTCTTGAACATGGTCAGCCCTCCTCGTTGTCAGGCTTGGTGTAGGGGACGAAATCGCCGAGCACGATGACCGGGCCGGCCATGCGCGTCGCGCGGTCGACCAGTTCGACCTGGTCGTTGCGGCAGATCTTGGTGGTTCCGTAGACCCGGAAGACCGGCACGTCCCACTTGTCGAGGAAGCCTGCGCCGCGCGGACGGTTCACATAGATCGTGTCCCCGTCGCGATAGACGATGGCGGTGCGGTCGATGATCTGCATCCGGTCGCGCTCGTGACGGCTGAGGCAGTCGACAGGCTCGCCCGCGACATAGCCTTCGAGCAGTTCGGCAAGCTCGGCTTCGCCCTTGCTGTCCTTGTCCGCCTTGTCACCGTGGTTGTCGGCATAGGCGGGGGCGGCGCAAAGCGCGGCGGCGAGGGTGAGAGTCTCGATTTTCCTCATTCATGCATCCTACCACAACGGGCTGAACTTCGCCTGACTCGGTTAGAACGGCCCGCCGAGCAGGAGTTTCCACGCGGCGACCATCGCCCAGTGGAACAGGACCGGCGGCCACAGCGAGCCCGATATTTCGCGCAGCAGGCCGAGCGTGAGCGCGGCGATGGTGGCGCAGGCGAGGAATGCGGGGGTCACGAAGAGCGCCGACCAGTCCGGCCCGATACCGCTCCAGACTTGCAGCGGGTGCCACAGCACGAACAGGGCGGCAGCGACGAGTATCCGCAAGGGGCGATGCGGTGCATCGGGCGCGGGATGCAGCGCGCCGCGAAACAGCATTTCTTCGAGCAGCGAAGGAACGAAGAAGAGCAGGGCAATGATGCCAAGCGTCGCCAGCGTCAGCGGCTGCGGGTCCCACTGGGTGAGCCCGGTCGTCCAGGCGGCTGCAGCGAGGAGTCCTCCGCCGCCCAGGAAGACGGGGAGCGATTTCAGCCAGTGCGTTCGCGACGGCCAGGCGAACCAGCGCCCGATCCTGCCTGGAAGGTGCTTCGCGCTCAGGCGGTCCCGCCCACGGTCAGACCGCCGACCAGCAGCGTGGGCTGGCCGACGCCCGCAGGCACGCTCTGCCCGCCCTTGCCGCATACGCCGATCCCTTCGTCGAGCGCCATGTCGTTGCCGATGCCCTCGACCTTGGTCAGCACGGTCGGCCCGTCGCCGATCAGCGTCGCGCCCTTGATCGGCGCGCCGAGCTTGCCGTCCTCGACCAGGTAGGCCTCGGTGCAGGAGAAGGTGAAGCGGCCCGAGACTATATCGACCTGCCCTCCGCCGAAGCTCTTGGCGAAAATGCCGCGCTTCATGCGCGAAAGCAGTTCGGCCGGATCGTCGTTCCCTCCGCGCATGAAGGTATTGGTCATGCGGGGCATGGGCGCATGCTGGTAGCTCTGGCGGCGACCGTTGCCGGTCGGCTCGACACCCATCAGCCGGGCGTTGAGGCGATCCTGCATGTATCCCTTGAGGATACCGTCCTCGATCAGCACGGTCTCGGCAGTCGGTGTGCCTTCGTCGTCGATGCTGAGCGAACCGCGCCGGTCCGCCATGCTGCCATCGTCGACCACGGTGACGCCGGGCGCCGCGACGCGCTGGCCGATGCGGCCGGAAAAGGCGCTGGTGCCCTTGCGGTTGAAATCGCCTTCGAGCCCGTGTCCGACCGCTTCGTGCAGCAGCACGCCGGGCCAGCCGGGGCCGAGCAGCACGGGCATTTCGCCCGCCGGGGCATCGACGCTTTCGAGATTGACCAGTGCCTGCCGCACCGCCTCGTCGACCGCCTCGTTCCACGCGCCCTCGTCGAACAGCCGGTCGTAGAGATAGCGCCCGCCGAAACCGTGGCGACCGTTCTCGCGCCGCCCGTTGGCTTCGGCGACGATCGACACGTCGAGCCTCACGAGCGGGCGGATATCGGTCGCGACGAAGCCGTCGGGTCGCACGATCTCGACCACGCTCCAGCTACCCGAAAGCGATGCGGAGACCTGCGCGACGCGCGGGTCCTTCGCGCGCGCAACCGCATCGATCCGCTCGAGCAGTGCGACCTTCTCCTCGAAAGGAACGAGGTCGAGCGGGCTCGCGTCGGTATAGAGGTGCCGGTTGTTCCCCTTGGGCGGCGGGGCCTTCGCGCCCTTCGCCGGATCGAGCAGTCGCAGCGTCTCGCCCGCACGGCGAATGGCGCTTTCCGACAATTCGTTGGCATGGGCGAAGCCGGTCATTTCGCCCGATACGCCGCGCAGGCCGAAGCCCGAATCGCGCGAGTAATCGGCAGTCTTCAGTCGCCCGTCGTCGAACACGAAGCTCTCGCTCGCCGAATGCTGGAGGAAAAGCTCGCCGTCGTCGCAGCTGGACAGGACGTCGGCGGTAACGCGCTGGGCAATCTCGGGTGAAAGCCTGTCGCCATAGAGGATCGCGCGGGGGTCGGTGCTGGTCATGGAGCCGATATAGGCAGCCGCGCGCCCGGCTGCCAATCGCCTAGTCGTATTCGACTTTGAACTGCACGTCGTAAGTGGTGCGCGGGCCGTAGCTGCTTACGGTCCGCTGGATGTTGAGATCCGCGATCACATCCTCGCCTTCCTTGTCGAGGAAGCTCGCGCTGTGCTGCTCGATAATCCGGTAGTTTTCCGAAATGACGTTCTCGCCGCGCGCGGTCAGCCCTTCCGGTGTGCAGGGGGCGAGGCGCCTGGCGAGGTCCGAGAGATAGGCGGACGCCTCTTCCCCGGTCTCGAATTCCAGCTCGCATTCGATAGCGTTGAAGTTCTCCGGCCCGGAGATTTCGCAATTGGTGAAGCCGCGGATGAAACGCTTGCCGCGCACCAAAAGGTCGATGGTCCCGTCGCGCTGGAATTCGAGCGATGCACGGTGGCGGCTGTCGGGGTCGGCGAGCGACTGAAGCGCGCGGCAGTCCTCGGTCAGGTCCTGCCCGCTCGCGCCGGATAGGGGAAGTGCCAGCCCCGCCAGCAACAGCGCGGCGGAGCGGGCGGAACGGATCACCGGTGCCCCGGGTCGGCGCCTTCGGAGATGTCCGGCAGGCTCGACTGGTCGACACCGTCGGCAGGACCACCTTCGAGGACGAAGCGGCGGTCGCAATAGCCGCAGTCGACATAGCCGTGCTCGTCGATCTCGAGATAGATCTTCGGATGGCCGAGCGCGGCGGGGCGGAAGTTCTGCCCTCCGCGGATATCGCTCGCGCCGTCACAGCTGACGCGGCGGGTCGTGACCTTGATGACTTCTGGCGGTGCGATGCTCATGGCTGAGCCGATAGTGCGTTTTCTCGCCGGCCTCAACTCTTCTGTGGTTGCGCGAAGGCCGCGAAATCGGCACATCGCTGCGCCATGACCAACCCGCCCGCCATCCGCATCGACAATCTCGTCAAACGCTATGCCGGGGAGAAGGGCGAAGAAGGCAAGCTCGCCTTGAAGGGCGTCAGCTTCGACGTGCCGCAGGGCGGGGTCTTCGGCCTGCTCGGTCCGAACGGTGCGGGCAAGTCGACGCTGATCAACACGCTCGCGGGCCTCGTCACCAAGACTTCGGGCAGGGCGGAAATCTGGGGCTTCGACATCGACGAGCAGCGCCGCAATGCGAAGCGTTCGATCGGCATCGTCCCGCAGGAAATCGTCTTCGATCCCTTCTTCACGCCCTACGAGGTGCTGGAGAACCAGGCGGGTTTCTACGGCATCCCCAGGGCCGAGCGGCGCAGCGAGGAACTGCTCGAAGCGGTCCGCCTTTCCGACAAGCGCGATGCATATGCGCGCACGCTGTCGGGCGGGATGAAGCGCCGGCTGCTCATTGCAAAAGCCATGGTCCATTCGCCGCCGATCCTCGTGCTCGACGAGCCGACGGCGGGCGTCGATGTCGAGCTGCGCCGCCAGCTGTGGGAGCTGGTGACCGAGCTCAACCGGCAGGGCGTCACCATTGTCCTCACCACGCATTACCTCGAGGAAGCCGAGCAGCTGTGCGACGAGATCGCGATCATCAACCACGGCGAACTGATCGCGCACAAGCCGACCCGCGACCTCATCGGCATGGCGCGCGAGAAGATCGTGCGGGTGAGTGTCGACAAGGACCTTGCCGGGCCGGTTGTCGAGGAAGGCTTCGTGAAGTCCGAAGCGATCGAGCCGCGCGTGCTCGAAATCACCTACGACCGCGACAAGGCGAGCGCCGGGCAGGTGCTCGCCAAGGTGCAGCAGCACGGTTACGCGATCGAGGACGTGACCACGCGCGAGGCGGACCTGGAGGACGTCTTCGTCCAGCTGACCGGCTCCGGCTAGGCGCGCGATGGCCGCGCTCTACGACCGGATCGGCATCGATTACGCGAATTTGCGCAAGCCCGACGCGCGCATCGCCGAGCAGCTCGATGCCGCCTTGGGCGATGCCGAGAGCGTGCTGAACGTCGGGGCGGGGACAGGCTCCTACGAACCGGCGGGGCGCGAAGTGACCGCCCTCGAACCTTCCGCCGAAATGATCGCCCAGCGCCCCGCAGATGCCGCGCCGGTGGTGCAGGGCCATGCCGAGGCGCTGCCATTCGCGGACGACAGTTTCGATGCGGTGATGGCGGTGCTTTCGATCCATCACTGGAGCGACAAGGCGAAGGGGCTGGCCGAGATGCGCCGCGTGGCGCGCAGCCGCGTGATGCTTCTCACCTACGATCCCGATTTTCGCGGCCAGTGGCAGGCGAAGTACTGGCCCGACCTGGTCGGGCTCGACGATGGCGCGATGCCACAGATGGCATTCTTCGAAGAGCACCTCGGCCCCATGCAAATCGAGCCGGTCATGGTGCCGCACGATTGCACCGACGGCTTTCTCTACGCCTACTGGCGGCGGCCCGAGGCCTATCTCGACCCGCGCATCCGCAAGGGCAGTTCCAGCTTCTGGCTGATCGACGGCGTGGAGGAGGGCGTGGAGCGCCTGCGCGCCGATCTCGAAAGCGGCGAATGGGCGCGCGACAATGCCCGGCTGCTGACAAGCGATAGCGCCGACATGGGCTACCGGCTGGTCACCGCTGAGATCGGCTGAGCCCAGCGCGCCATTGCCCCGGGCCGCGCTTGTCGGCATGGAGGCGCGCATGACAGACGTGCAACACGACGTTCTCATCATCGGCTCGGGCGCTGCCGGGCTGACCGCCGCGCTGGCGCTGGCCGAGACGAAGAAGGTGCTGGTCCTCGCCAAGGGCTCGCTCACCGGCGGCTCGACCGCCTGGGCGCAGGGCGGGATCGCCGCCGTGCTCGACGCGGGCGATACGTTCGAGAACCACATTCGCGACACCATGGTCGCAGGCGCCGGGCTGAACGACCGCGAGACGGTGGAGTTCGTGATCGAGAACGCACCGGCCTCGATCGACCGCTTGTGCGAACTCGGCGTGCCGTTCAACCGCGAGGGCGAGGACTTGCACCTCACCCGCGAGGGCGGGCACAGCCACCGGCGGATCGTCCACGTCAATGACGCGACCGGCTGGGCAGTGCAGGAAGCGCTGCTCAAGGCGGCCGAGGCGAACCCCAACATCACCATGCTTCCGGGCCGCACCTGCATCGATTTCATCACCGGCCGTCACGGCGAGAAATATTCCGGCGAAGGGCGAGTGTGGGGTGCCTATGCGCTCGACGAGAAAACCGGGCGGGTCGAGAAACACGTCGCGAAGGCGACTATCCTCGCCGCCGGCGGGGCGGGCCGCGTGTACCTCTTCTCGACCGCACCGCGCGGCGCGACGGGCGACGGTATCGCGATGGCATGGCGCGCGGGCTGCCGCGTCTCCAACATGGAGATGATGCAGTTCCACCCGACCTGCCTCTACAATCTCGAGGTCAAGAACTTCCTCATCACCGAGGCCGTGCGCGGCGAGGGCGGGCACCTGCTCCACCCGGAAACCGGCCATCGCTACATGGCGGATTACGACCCGCAGCGCATGGAGCTTGCCCCGCGCGACATCGTGGCGCGTGCGAACGACGACCAGATCAAGCGCTACGGCCTCGACTATGTCCATCTCGACATCAGCCACCAGCCGCCCGAATTCGTGAAGCAGCACTTCCCGACCATCCACGAGAAGCTGATGGGCCTCGGGATCGACATGACCAAGGAGCCGATCCCGGTCGTGCCCGCGCAGCATTATACCTGCGGCGGCGTGCTGATCGGGCTCGATGCCCGCACCGACCTGCCGGGCCTGTGGGCCGCAGGCGAATGCACCGAGAGCGGGCTGCACGGCGCGAACCGCCTGGCGTCGAACTCGCTGCTCGAATGCTTCGTCTTCGGCGAAGCTGCGGCAAAGGACATCCTCACCTGCTGGGACGAACTCGACGAGCCGCCGGCAATTAAGGACTGGGACGAAAGCCGCGTGACCGATTCCGACGAAGAAGTCGTCATCAAGCAGAACTGGACCGAAATCCGCCGCTTCATGTGGAACTACGTCGGCATCGTGCGCACCACCAAGCGCCTCGAACGCGCCGCCAACCGCATCAAGCTGCTGCAGGACGAGGTGGAGGACTATTACGGCTCCTTCCGCGTGACGACCGACCTGATCGAACTGCGCAACCTGCTCAAGGCCGCCGAACTGATCGTGAAAAGCGCGCTCGCCCGCCACGAAAGCCGCGGCCTGCACTTCACGCTCGACTATCCCGAAACCGACCCCGTCGCGCGCGACACGGTGCTCGTGCCTTGAGCTAAACGTTTCGCCGTGCAACTAATCGCACCGAACGATCCGCATCCCAATTGCGGACGAGAGAGGAACAGCGCCACATGCCCGAGACAACCGCCAACGGGATCACTATCCATTACGAAGACCACGGCAATGCCAATGATCCGGCGATGCTGCTCATCATGGGGTTCGGCGCGCAGTTGACGCTGTGGCCGATGGAGCTGGTCGAGGCGCTCAACGGGCATGGCTTTCGCGTCATCCGCTACGACAACCGCGACATCGGGCTGAGCCACAAGTTCGACGGGGTGAAGGCGCCGGGCATCGTCAAGATGACGCTGCTCTCCAAGCTCGGATTCACGCCCAAGGTGCCTTACACGCTGGCCGACATGGCGGACGACGGTGCCGGGCTGCTCGATGCGCTCGACATCCCGCAGGCGCATATCGTGGGCGGCAGCATGGGCGGGATGATCGCGCAGCACGTCGCCGCGCGCCATCCGGACAAGACGCTCTCGCTCACCTCGATCTTTTCAACCACCGGCAACCCCAAGCTGCCGCCGGCGAAGAAGGAAGCGATGCAGGTGCTGATCAAGCGCCCCGAATCGACCGATGAGGAAGTGCTGGTGCAGCACGGCATGAAGCTTTCGCGCACGATCGGCTCGCCCGGCTTCCCCGCGCCCGAGGACCGGCTGCGCGAAAACGTCACGGCGACGCTGCGCCGCAGCTTCTATCCCGAAGGGCCGACGCGGCACCTGTCCGCCATCGTCGCCGATGGCGATCGCCGTCCGATGCTCAAGGGAATCACCGCACCGACGCTCGTGCTGCATGGCGAGGACGACCCGCTGGTGCCGGTCGAAGGCGGTCGCGACACGGCCGAGCACATCCCCGGTGCGCGCATCAAGACGATTCCCGGCTGGGGCCACGACCTGCCGCTCGAACTGGTCGACGACATCGCCGCCGAGATCGCGTCGCACGCCAAATCGGCCCAAAACTGAGGATCTACCGAGGGACTCCCGAGGGGGTGGGCGGCGCAGCAAAATTGCGCCGCTCGATTCGATTGATTCAAAGCCCCCCGATCCCCATTTTCCGCATATAAATTTTTTCACGGATTCATTTTTTGGCTTGCGCAGCGCGCGACCCAAGGATTTCCCACGCGTCGCTGCGTTGTAGCAAGCTAACACACCCCGCCTGCGGACCGACCAAACACGGTTAACCGAGATTTACCCTATTGCGTGTGAGTCCCGAGTGATTCAGTATCTAGTGGTTCGTGACCCGGGGGGACCCACTAGAACTTGTATCGACACAGGCCGCGCTGCTGGCGCGATCGGGGGAGAGTCGGCCCGCCTGTGGACAGGATGGGGACAAGTAAATCCCCTTCGGGACGCGAAAAAATGCTAGGCGGAGACAGCTTCGCCGAATCGAACGGATGAGGAACATCTGCGCAGGGCGCGATGTTCGATAAGAGCGGGGCGAGACATGGAATTCAGAACTGGGGACGATGCGGCGATGGGGCTCGATCAGGACACCGAAGAAACGATCGCGCCGACCAAGCAAACCCCCGCGAAGGCGAAGGCTGCGGTAAAGATGGACAAGGCGGACAAGGGCTCTGAAGAGCTCGTCGCGGAAAAGGCGAACGAAGCGCTCGCGGGCGCGATGATGGAAGCGGCAAAGGCTGCTGCCGCGCCGCAGGACGATTCGAAGAAGGTGATGGATCGCCGCTTCGAGATCACGATCGACGAATCGCGCGATGCGAACCTGACCGAATTCGGCAAGGAAACGCTGATCGACCGCTACCTGCTGCCGGGCGAGAAGTTCCAGGACCTCTTCGCGCGCGTCGCGGATGCCTATGCCGACGACCAGGAACACGCGCAGCGGCTCTACGACTATATCTCGAAGCTGTGGTTCATGCCGGCAACCCCGGTGCTGTCTAACGGCGGCACGACGCGCGGCCTGCCGATCTCGTGTTATCTCAATTCGGTTTCCGACAGCCTCGACGGCATCGTCGGCACGTGGAACGAGAACGTTTGGCTCGCGTCCAAGGGCGGCGGCATCGGCACCTACTGGGGTAACGTGCGCGGCATCGGCGAGCCGGTCGGCCTCAACGGCAAGACCAGCGGCATCATTCCCTTCGTGCGCGTGATGGATTCGCTGACGCTGGCAATCAGCCAGGGTTCGCTGCGCCGCGGTTCGGCCGCCTGCTACCTCGACGTGTCGCACCCGGAAATCGAGGAGTTCCTCGAGATCCGCAAGCCGAGCGGCGACTTCAACCGCAAGGCGCTCAACCTGCACCACGGCGTGCTGCTGACCGACGAGTTCATGGAAGCGGTGCGCGCGGGCGAGCGCTTCGAACTCAAGTCGCCCAAGGACGGCACGGTTCGCGGCGATGTCGATGCGCGCAGCCTGTTCCAGAAGCTGGTCGAAACCCGCCTCGCAACGGGCGAGCCCTACATCGTGTTCTCCGACACGGTGAACCGCATGATGCCCAAGCATCACCGCGAACTGGGCCTCAAGGTCTCGACCTCGAACCTGTGTTCGGAAATCACCCTGCCGACCGGCATCGACCATCTCGGCAACGACCGTACGGCAGTGTGCTGCCTCAGCTCGCTCAACCTCGAAAAGTGGGACGAGTGGAGCACCGAGAAGGCCTTCATCGAAGACGTCATGCGCTTCCTCGACAACGTGCTGCAGGACTACATCGACCGCGCGCCGGACGAGATGGCCCGCGCCAAGTATTCCGCAGAGCGCGAGCGCAGCGTCGGCCTCGGCGTGATGGGCTTCCACTCCTTCCTGCAGTCGAAGAACATCCCCATGGAAAGCGCCATGGCCAAGGTGTGGAACCTGAAGATGTTCAAGCACATTCAGGGCAAGGCATCGGAAGCTTCCATGCTGCTCGCGCAGGAACGCGGCGCGTGCCCGGACGCGGAAGAAATGGGCGCGATGGAGCGCTTCAGCTGCAAGATGGCGATCGCGCCGACCGCGTCGATCTCGATCATCTGCGGCGGCACCAGCGCCTGCATCGAGCCGATCCCGGCGAACATCTACACCCACAAGACGCTCTCGGGCAGCTTCGTGGTGAAGAACCCCTATCTCGAGAAGCTCCTGCGCGAGAAGTCGAAGGATTCGACCAATGTGTGGAACTCGATCCTCGAGAAGGGCGGCAGCGTCCAGCACCTCGACTTCCTGAGCGACGAGGAAAAGGCGACCTTCAAGACCAGCTTCGAAATCGACCAGCGCTACCTGCTCGAATTCGCGGCCGACCGCGCGCCCTATATCGACCAGGCGCAGTCGCTGAACCTGTTCATCCCGGCCGACGTCGACAAGTGGGACCTCATGATGCTGCACTTCCAGGCGTGGGAGAAGGGCATCAAGTCGCTCTATTACCTGCGCTCCAAGTCGGTCCAGCGCGCCGGTTTCGCCGGCGGCGTGGAGGCGGACAACACCTCCGAAGCGACCAAGTTCGAACTCAACGCAGGCGAACAGACCGACTACGAGGAGTGCCTGAGCTGCCAGTAGGAGGTGTCCTTGAGCAACGCTCCGGAGCTTGCTGTTAAACCATCGGATGCCATGGCGACGCTGACGACCTTAAAACTGGGGTCGCTGGCGCTAGCCTCTCTCTATCTTGCAGGCATCGCGGCGACATTCGCAGCTTTGGTTCAACTCACTGCCTCCGACACCCGTACGATGGTCGTTTCGCTTTCCGCGCTCTTCATGGTCGCATGTTGGGGTGGCTTTACGCAGAACCTCAAACATCAGTTCGCGGCATATTCTTTTCTCAAGGCACATTGTGGGCGTGAAGTCGAAGAAGAGTTCGTCGAGGCAATGCGTCCTCCGTCCATCATGAGTGTGCAGATTGGCTATATCGGTCTCTCCATCGCCGTAATCCTTGCGGGTCTGTTTTTGACATGAGGATGTTGCTGGCTATCGGCCTGGCGCTCTTACTTAGCGCATGCGCCTCGCAGATCGACGCGGGCGTGGCGAAGGAGGCGGGTTCGCCCGGCTTCTGGCTCGGGCTGTGGCACGGATTCATCTTCCCGTTTTCCTTTATCGGCTCGCTCTTCGATCCCGACATCGCGGTCTATGCCGTTCCCAATCGCGGCGGCTGGTACGACTTCGGCTTCTTCCTCGGCATCACCGTGCTGGGCGGAGGTAGCTGGTTCTCCTCGAAGAAAAACTCCTGATTCCAGCCTGTTGAGAGCGCTTCGCTCGCGCGTCCCATAAGCCTGGCAGCCATATCCATGCCATTGTGCATGAGGCTCGCTGCGCCCCAGTCTCTATCCATCGCAAGCGTGATGAAACGCGGCGAGGGGAGATTTCGATGTTGTTCAATATGGGCGCCATGCTGCTGAGCGCCGGGCTCGGGGTGGTCGCATTCGCTGTCGGCCGGCGTGACGATTATACCAGGCGCACCGCGCTCACCGCTGGGCCGCTCCTTTCGCTTTTCGGCTGTGTCCTTGCCCTGCTGGCGCTGGCCCGGGCGGCATAGCCGAACCCTGCGGGCGGGCGGGTCCCAGCGACTCGTCTCCCCATGACGACCCGCCTGCCTGCAGGAACCCTTGGGCTTGTAACCGGCAACAGAAAGCCCGGCCCTCCGCGTGGGAGAGCCGGGCATTTCCGGCGCGCCGTATCGCGCGTCTTGTGTCTTGTGGTTAGGCGTCCATCGTCGCCTTGGTGCCGAGGCCTTCCGGAACATGCGCATCCGACTTGAGGTAGATGCGGTTGTCGTCGATCCGGTCGACATCGTTCATCGAGAGGAAGTGGTGCATGTCATCGGCGCTGTCCGACTTGGTCAGCTTGATGTTGTCGTCCTGCACGGCATCGACCGTACCGACGTGCTCGCCTTCCGAATTTGCGACTTCCATGTGTTCCTTGATGCGAAGCTTCTCGAACATAAAATTCCCTTGTGTTTGAATTGGTTACACTAGGATAACGGGCGGAAGGGCGCTTCCGTTCCTCGCTTCGTCGACGCCCATGCACGGCTCGCTGGTTGTGGTGTCCGACAGGTCCCGGACTGCCAGTTCCATGGCATTCCAGCGGGCCTCCGCGCCTGCTCCAACAGGGGCAAGCGGAAGGGGAGTTTCGATATGCTGACGTACGGTGGACTGGCGCTGCTGCTTGCAGGGATCCTGATGATGGTCATCCCGCACAAGCTCATCAAGGACCCGGAAAAAGCGGCCCGCGCGAAGAAGAATGCGCCGATCATGGCGCTGGTCGGCGCAGGCGCACTGGCCCTCGCCTTCGTCCTCGGCGGGATGCTGGCCTGAACCACCCCGATAGGCTGGCATCCCGCCCTCAAGCAGCGAAGCGATAGGGCGGACAAAAACGCCCTCAAGTAGCGAAGCGGTAGGGCGCAAAAAACGCCCCGCCTCCACTGGGGAGACGGGGCGCGGGGGTGCGGGCCGGGCCCGCCAAGGGGAGGAAACGGGCAAGCCCGAACTACCCCTCTTTTCGTAAGCTGGTGATCAGGCCGACTGGACCGTCGGGTTGGCGTCGGCATAGGCGCGCACGTCCGGGCGGTCGGAGGTTTCTCCGACGATCACCTGGTCGGCTGCAGCCTGCCGGTTGCCGAGGTTCTCGGTCGCGAGGTCCTGCTCCATCGTGCCGTCGGCAGTGCGGCTGTTGCCGTAGCTCACCTGCGCGCCATCGGAGCTCTCGTCGTCGCGCATCGCCTCGATCTCGGGGCCGGTGCGGTCGGGTTCGATCGAACCTTCGCCGGCCTTCAGGGTGACGTCGCGCTGGTCGTTCGGGGCATATTCGCCTTCGTAGCGGCTCATGGGGGTACTCCTTCGTATTTCCTTTCCCCATCAACGCGCGACGTGCGCAGACCGTTCCGCGCCTCCCTTCTCGGGGCACATCCGCGAGTCGCGCCGGCGCAAGCATTTTTTGTCCCGAATTATCCCCGCCGAATCCTTTTCCCTTGCCTTCGAATCGGCCTTCTGATTCCCTATATGGAAAGCTGAACCAGACCCACGGAGACACAACATGTCGTTGCTCGAAGCCCGCAAGACCTACAAACCCTTCGAATACCCGTGGGCTTACGACTTCTGGAAACGCCAGCAGCAGATTCACTGGATGCCGGAGGAAGTTCCGCTCGGCGAGGATTGCCGCGACTGGGCGCAGAACCTGACCGATCACGAGCGCAATTTGCTCACCCAGATCTTCCGCTTCTTCACCCAGGCCGATGTCGAGGTGCAGGACTGCTACCACGAGAAATACGGCCGCGTGTTCAAGCCGACCGAGGTCAAGATGATGCTCGCCGCCTTCTCCAACATGGAGACGGTGCACATCGCCGCCTATTCGCACCTGCTCGACACGATCGGCATGCCGGAAAGCGAATACGGCATGTTCCTCGAATACGAGGAGATGAAGGCCAAGCACGACTACCTGCAGGAATTCGGCGTCGACAACGACGAGGATATCGCCCGCACGCTGGCGATGTTCGGCGGCTTCACCGAAGGGCTCCAGCTCTTCGCCAGCTTCGCCATGCTGATGAACTTCCCGCGCTTCAACAAGATGAAGGGCATGGGCCAGATCGTCAGCTGGTCGGTCCGCGACGAGAGCCTCCACTGCGAAGGCATCACCCGCCTGTTCCACGCCTTCACCAAGGAACGCGACTGCCTGTCCAAGGCGGTCAAGGAAGACATCATCGACTGCTGCCAGAAGACCGTGCGGCTCGAGGATGCCTTCATCGACCTCGCGTTCGAGGACGGCCCGGTCCCGGGCATGACGGCGAAGGAAATCAAGAAGTACATCCGCTACATCGCGGACTGGCGCCTGTCGCAGCTCGGCCTGCCGGCGATCTACATGGTCGACGACCACCCGCTGCCTTGGCTCGCCCCGCTGCTCAACGGTGTCGAGCACGCCAACTTCTTCGAAACCCGCGCGACCGAATATTCCAAGGGCGCGACCAAGGGCAACTGGCAGGACGTCTGGTCGAGCTTCGACAAGCGCCAGAAAGCCAAGGCCGCAAACGAGGAAGAAGCCCTCGACGACGGCCCCGACATGTTCGGCGAGGGTGTCGCGGCGGAGTAAAAACACACACAAATACTTGGATTTTCTTCGTGGCCTTGATAGCGCAAGGTCATGAGCGAATTCGATACAAATAAATTTGCAGCTGAGGTTGTTGTTCAAGCAACCGAGCGTGCTGCAGCTCAAGTCGTAGACAATAAGCTTGTCGATGCAATTAGGCGTCTGTACCACACGCTTGCTGACGCCTATTCCCCCTTTCTAGAAAAAACTTATCGAAGAGTTTCAACCATTCGGACGTTTTTGCGTCCAACCGAGTCAATTGATCTTCTGCAAGCGTATATTCCGGTTAAGTTGACTGACCGCGAGCAGGACTATTCCGTCGAAGATCTACTCGATCGGATAGCGCGTGGCGATTCGTTCGTGGTGTCGGCTCTCGCCGGGCGCGGCAAAAGCGTCCTTATGCGATACTTGGCGCTTTCGATGTATCATGCCCCACGGGGTAAAATACCACTCTTTTTGGAACTGCGATCAATTAATTCGCTCACCTCGAAAGAGATTCTTCCATTTCTCCATTCACAGTATCGGGGCGACAGCGGTGTCAGCTACGCCGATTTCCTCCGCGCCTTAGAAAAGGGCTATTTTTGTCTCATCTTGGACGGGTTCGATGAAGTGTCGCCCCCTGACAGAGATCATATCGAGGCGCAGATACTGAGTATACTCGACGACTTTGAGGCGTGTCCTCTTGTTGTCTCGGGGCGCTCCGATGATCGTTTCCACTCTTGGGAGCACGCTCATGTGCTGCATCTGAAGCCTATGAGCTACGATCAAACTCGCGCGCTAATTGAAACGGCAAAGTATGATGAAGATGTGAAACGAGTGTTTCTACGAAGATTGACGCCAGAGTTTTTCGAAAAGCATGAGAGTTTTCTCGATACACCTCTACTGGCGATCATGCTCATGCTGACTTTCGAGGAGTACGCTGAAATTCCTCATAGCTTGCATGAATTCTATCGCAACGCATTCGATACTTTGGTCCGCCGTCATGATGCGATGAAAAGCCAATTCTTGCGTGAAACGCATTCCGGCTGCACCGCAGAAGAGTTTAAGAGAATATTCTCAAGTTTCTGTGTCTTCACTTACTCCAAATCAGCTTATGCATTTCATAGAGATGAGGCAATTGAGTATCTGAAAAGAGCAATAAAGCAGCAGGATCTAGAGGTAGATGCGACCAAAATACTTGACGATCTTATTGAGTCTGTTTGCCTCCTTCAAGAAGAAGGATTTGAAATTTCCTTTGTACACAGGTCGTTTCAAGAATATTTTTGCGCGCTATTCATCTCTAATGCACCAAGTGGATTTGTGGAGAAATATTTAGAAGAAGCGAGCCTGCGAATTCATGATGACGTTCTTCCGATGCTTTACGGAATGAATCCCGAGAGAGTTGAAGAAGAGTGGGCTTATGATTTTGTCGAAGACATAATTAAAAAGTATCCAACTAATCTTCGGGGCAGGAATGAGAAATTTCTTAGAGCATGTTATCCTAGGTGGTCTGCGGATGTTTTGTCGAAGTCTGTCATTGTTGTGATAAGAAGTGAGACGAAGCTTAGCCGATGTTTGGCGATACTAAGGCGGTTCTATCCGAAGATGTTTGAGTCACCTAAAGGACGACTTCTTCCGGAAGTAGAAGAATGGCAAGCGGCGGTGGTTAGCGCGCTTAAGAATATGGAAAGTGATGGGATTGCCGGGCTTGAGGGATTTTCAAGCCATATTGATGATTCCGATAGTCGTCCCAATGAAGGGAAGGTGTTCAATTTCGAGCTGCCGGAGGAGTGCGGAGAGTTCTTTGACGCTCTTTATGTCGGAGATCACACGGGAGTTTTGAGGAGCATCAATAGAATTCGCATCGCGCAACGGAAGCGTCGTGAAAAAGGCCAAGAATTTTTAACTTCTCTATTTGACTAATTTTTTCGCTTGATTTTGACCCTACGGTTGGTTGGCGATGAAGCGTTGTGTTGGGATCAAGGACTAACGTGTGACCCATTCAAACCCCACCCAACAACCACCGCGAGTACCAGTGGTGCGGCCGCTCCATGAAGCGCCAGCCGGAGCTCTCGAGCCCCCCGACCCATGAGCCGAACAGCAGGCGGGTGTTGCCTTCCAGCGGTTTGACCGCGAGCCAGCTTGCCGTGCCGGTGCCTTTCGAGTGCAGCAGTATTTCAGTGCTTGAGCGCTCCACCACTTCCCATACCGCGAAGCTGCCTGCCTCCCCACGGGCGAGGGCGCGGGCGTCGGAGCGGGAGGCTCGGCCCGCGATCAGGCGCAGCGCCAGGCGTTCGGGCAGGAAGGCCGGGCTGCAGTAGAAGCGCTCGATATAGTCGGCGAGCGAGACCTCGCCCGGCACCTCTAGCGCGAAGCAGTCGCGGTAGTCGCCGGGCGCGCCGAAGCCTTGGAGCAGGCTGCCTTCGGGCACTTCGCAGGATGTCGCCTTGGCCACGGGGGACGAGCCTAAGCGATCGCTCGCCCGCTGGGTAGGGCGCTCGCGCGCCTCGACGCGCCACTTGCCCCGCCGCCGCCTTCATGCAACGCTCCTCTCCAACGGGCGCACCGGAAATCTCTGGGAGGGGACTTTGCATGGGTGAAGCAGTGCGCGCGCGGCCGCGGTCGGTCGAGGAACACGGGGCCATGATGGCGCAGCTCGCGCCCTCGGCGGAGGAGATCGCGGGGTTCAAGCCGCTCGACCCGCGCCCGAGCGATGTCGTCATCACCCCCTTCGGCAAATGCGGCACCACCATGCTGCAGCAGATGTTCCACCAGATCCGCACCAGCGCCGATGGCGGCGACATGGATTTCGACGACATCAGCCGCGTCACCCCGTGGATCGAGATGGGCATCCTGCTGCCCGAAACCGACATCAATGCAGAGCAGGTCGCCAACCCCCGCGGCTTCAAGAGCCACTTGCATTACGAAGGCCTGCCGCCGGGCATGCGCTACCTCGTGTCGCTGCGCGATCCGAAGGAGGCCTATATGTCGATGTACCACTTCTTCGAAGGCTGGCTGTTCGAACCCGGCACGATCCAGCCGGAGGAATTCATGCCAGTCTGGTCGCGCGGCGGCCCGAGCGGGGTCGACTATTTCAAGCACCTGCTGAGCTGGTGGGCGCGGCGCGATGAGGCCGATACGCTGGTGCTCGATTATCGCTGGATCATCGCCAACAAGCGCAGCGCGATCGCCCGCGTGGCCGAGCTGATGGGGATCGCCATCGCCCGCGATGCGACCGACATGGTCGAGGCGCGCACCAGCCGCGAATACATGCTCGCGCACAAGGACCGCTTCGACGATCTGTTGATGCGCACGATGATTCACCGCCGCCTCGGCCTGCCGCTCGACAGCGACAGCTCCAAGGTGCGCGGCGAGAACGAGCGGCGCCTGCCGCTGCCCGCTTCCATCGGGGAGCAAATCGACGCGATGTGGGCCGAGCGTGTCGCGCCGGTCACCGGCCACGCCACTTACGCGGAGCTTGCCGCGACGCTCGCCTAGCGGCCCGCCGGACCCCTGCTGATAACGACCAGCCAGGGCATCAGCGCAAAACCGACCTGGCCGAGCAGGCCGTAGAGCGCGGGCGGCCGCGCGAGGCTCGCCAGCCATGCAAGCGCGCCTTCGCCCGTCGCCGCCGCCAGCGCGATCTCGGCCACCATCAGCAGGCCGAACGCCGCCATGCCCATCGCCAGCGCGCGCCCGCCCTGCCGGATGCGATAGCGGTGCGTCAGCCAGCGCGCGGCGGCCCAGCTCGCGGCCAGCATGAGCGGTATCTCGACGAGCACGAAACGCGTCTCGCCCAGCGCTTCCGCACCCCACAAGACCCGCAGCGTGCCGAGCGCGAAACCCAGCGCGAAGATCACCGCGAAATAGGCGGTCGCAGCCCAGGGAACGAGATGCTTCTTCGACATGGGACGCAGTCTACCAGAGATGGCTTTCCTACACGAATGCAGCGCGCTAGCCTCGCCGCTCCGGTGATGCGGCGGCCCTGAAAACGCGCGCGCAAGCACCTGCGCGAACAGCGTAACAAGTGTAACATTCCTACATATTTAGCCTCGCGCGCTTTTGCCCTCGCCGGGCGCTGGAATGTCTGTCATCCTCCCCGTTCCACAAGGGAGGGTTGCCCATGTTCAGATATGTTTTCGCCAGCGCCGCAGCGGCGCTGATGCTTGGCGGGTGCGCGACAACCGCCACCACTTCGCAGCAACGCGACGGCGATACCGCCGCGCTCCTCTCGCGCATGCTCGCCGGCGAATCCGAAGTGCAGGGCGCAGCTCTCGAACGCGAGCTGGCCGAGGCCGAGAAGTACCCGCTCGGCAGCGCGGAAAACCCGGTGCGCGCCGAAATGCCTCCCGGCCAGCGCCGCTATCTCGCGACCCTCAGGTGCCAGGACCTCAAGGCGCCGCAGTTCGAGCGGGCAGGCAGCGCCGGCATTTCGCGCTACGGAAACATCATGGACGTCTATATCGTCACCTGCCCCGGCAGCGAGCCGGAACGCAGCGAGATCTATCTCGACATGTACCACCGCGGCCACGTCGAGACGCGCGCGGTCCCGGGCTTCGGAATCATGGCCGGCCGCAGCGGGAATTGACCTCGATCAATGTGGCGGTCTGATCGCTCGGTAAGGGTTTGCGCAGGAACAACGAGTGGAAGGAATGTCCGACAATGTCCCAGCACACGCCGCACGAGCTGCATGACGAATTTCCGCAGCACGCCGACCTGCTGCACAAGCTCAAGGTCGAGGATGCGCATTTCCGCAAGCTCGCCGACGAATATCACGCGGTAAACCGCGACATCCATCGCCATGAGACCGAGGTCGAGCCGGTGAGCGACGATCATGCCGAGCAGCTCAAGAAGCAGCGCCTCTCGCTGGTCGACCAGATTTCCGGAATGCTCGCCAAGGCCAGCGGCTGAGGACTAGTCCTCCGCCACCGCTTCGCCGAGCGCCTGGTCGTTCTCGAACCCCCACGGCGCGGGCGGCGGCATGACCGGTTTGGTCGCATCGAATTCGACGCGGAAGTGCCGGTCTTCCGGCGCGCCCTTCTCGGTCGAGCGGACCAGTTCGTAGGCGAAGATCGCGTCGGGCGTGCCCATCGGATCGACCTGGAAGCCCCAGGTGTTGGTAACCGAAGCGGTCAGCCCCTCGCGTTCGAACAGCGCGATGCTGCCTTCGCTCACTTCGAACGCCTGGTAGTCGGACTGACCCGGCGTGCGCGTGATGCCGCCGTAATAGGTCACCGGATCGCTCGAGCCGTCCTCGTGGCGGTGGTCGTGGTCGAGGCTCAGCGCTGCATTGCCATCGTCGATCACGCGGCTGATGATCCAGGTGCGGGATCGATCCCATTCGCCGTCCTTGGTGCGGACATGGAACGGGATCGAGATGCTCTGGTCCGTGCAGCGGCGGAAATGCGCGATCATCTCCGCCCCTTGGAAATCGGCGTCGGCCGCATCGTTGCTGACGAGCTTGCCCGCATAGGCATTGCCGCAATGCGATTGCAGCGCCGCCCAGAACTCGTCCTGCGCCGCCTCGGGAGGACGTTCGCAGGACGCGAGCAGGGTAGCGGCAGCCAGCGCCGCGCCGATCTTCAGCTTCATCGTATCAGAACAGCCAGGTCTGCGGGTCGGGCATCGGCTCGCGCTTCTGGGCTTTCACCATCGAAAGCACGCTGCGCACCGCCATCCACACCGCAACCGCGATGATCAGGAAGAAGCCGATGAGGATGATCGACAGCACCACGCCGATGACCGTGCCGAGCACGCCGATCCAGAAGGTCCGGATGTGATAGGTGAGGTGCGAGGCTTCCCATGCCTCCGCCCCGTCGCGCCAGACATAGGCGAGGATCACGCCGACCAGCCCGGTGATACCGGTGAAGAAGCTCGCAAGGTAGAGCAGGCTGATGATGGTCGGGTGGTTCATGTCGAACCCGCCATTTGCCGGAGGCGGCGGTGGCGGCGACGGCGAGATATTGTCGGTCATTGTCCAGATCCCCTCTTGTTCCGGTGCGCAAGGATACGCCTTTGCGAACAAAGGACAAGGCGGGCGGCCGCGCTAATCCTCAGTGCACCAGTCGGTCTTGCCGGCGCCGAATTCGCGCGGCCGGGAATAGCCTTTCTCTTCCATCCACTCGGCGAGCCACTGGTCCTCGCCCTCGATGACGCGGCGGACCTTGCGCAGCTCTCGCCCGTATTCGTCGCGCGGCGGACTTGCCCCACCGTCGACGAGGAAGGCTCCGCTGTTGAGCCAGAGTGCAAGCTCGGCCCGTGCCTCGCGGGCGAGGGTCCGTTCCTCTATGCAGTCCCCGTCGATTTCCGGCGTGTCGAAACCGGCGAGGCGGATGCGACGCCTGTCGATCGCGATGGTGTCGCCGTCGATCACGCAGGCTTCGAAACCGCCTTCGCCGCAAATGCCGAAGCCCAGCTGCATCTCCTCCCACTCGCCTTCCGGCTCGGCCGGTGCGCTCGTAAGCCACCAGCCCAGCAGCAGGATTGCGGCGAGCGGGACGAAAGTGCGCGCCCAGCGCCCGACTGCCGCAAGGCGGCGGCGCCTTTGCCAGGCCGCATCGAACTTCGGGCGGTTTACCATTGGCGGGCTCCGGCAAGGCTTGCTGCGAATGGAGCGGTGAGGAAAGTTGGTTTGGTCATTTGCCTGGGGTGCGATCTTGTCGAAGCCGCATGTCAGGTCAATGCCTTAGCGCCCGCCCGACCGGGATCGGACATGCTGCGTTGCACGAATCTTTGCCACGGGCCCCGCAGCCCGTTAGACGCCTGCCTTCCGGACGATGGAGGGCAGGCGTTTTCTCATGGCTGCGACGAGTGACGAAATGATGGGCGAAATGGTCGATCCCGCGCGCAAGGCATCGGTGCTGATCGAGGCGCTGCCCTATTTCCAGCGTTATGCCGGGCGCACCTTCGTGGTGAAATACGGCGGCCATGCGATGGGCGATCCCAAGGCGGCGCGCGAATTCGCAGAGGATATCGTGTTGCTGAAGGCGGTCGGCATCAACCCGGTCGTGGTCCATGGCGGAGGCCCGCAGATCGGCGCGATGCTCAAGAAGCTGGGCGTCGAGAGCACCTTCGTCGACGGCCTGCGCGTCACCGACAAGGCAACCGCCGAAGTGGCCGAGATGGTCCTGTCAGGGGCGATCAACAAGGAACTGGTCGGCTGGATCGCCAATGCAGGCGGCAAGGCGATCGGCATTTCGGGCAAGGACGGCGGGCTCGTCACAGCGAGCAAGGTCGAACGCACGGTCAAGGACCCGGAAAGCAATATCGAGCAGGCGATCGACCTCGGCTTCGTGGGCGAGCCGAGCCGGGTCGACACTACCATCATCGACACCGCCGTGTCCGCCGGGATGATCCCGATCATCGCACCCATCGGCGCAGGCGAGGACGGTCACACCTACAACATCAATGCCGATACCATGGCCGGCGCGATCGCCGGTGCGCTGGGCGCTGCGCGGCTGTTCCTGCTGACCGATGTAGCGGGCGTGCTCGACAAGGAGGGCGAACTGCTGACCGAGCTGACCCCGGCGGACATCGGCGAACTGCGGGAAAACGGCACGATCAGCGGCGGCATGATCCCGAAGCTCGAAACCTGTGTCGAAGCGGTCGAAAGCGGCTGCGATGCGGCAGTCGTGCTCGACGGGCGCGTGCCGCATGCGATGCTGCTCGAATTCTTCACCGAACGCGGGGCAGGAACGCTCGTCCGCGCCGGTTGACAGCTGGCCGAAGGCGTATTGCCCTTGCGACACACCTTCCCCATATAGCCAGCAACCCTGCTGCTAGAGGACGCACATGGACGCAATTGTCGGTATCCTGATCATGCTCGCGAACACGCTGAGCATGATCGTCATCATCTGGTTCATCATCGGGCTGCTGTTCGCTTTCAACGTGATCGGCCGCGACAACGCCTTCTTCTACCAGGTCGAACGCTCGATCGCCGCGCTGCTCGAGCCGCTGCTGCGTCCGATCCGCCGCGTCATGCCCGATACGGGCGCAATCGACTTTTCTCCCATGGTGCTGATCCTGCTGATCAACGCCGTCATCATCGTCCTGACGAGGCTCTGACCGCATGAGTGCCACCCGCATCGACGGCAAGGCATTTGCCGCCCGCCTGCGCGAACGCGTCGGCGAAATGGCCGCGACGTTCGAACAGAAGGCTG
Organism: Erythrobacter sp. HKB08; assembly: GCF_004114695.1. NCBI lineage: Bacteria > Pseudomonadati > Pseudomonadota > Alphaproteobacteria > Sphingomonadales > Erythrobacteraceae > Erythrobacter > Erythrobacter sp. HKB08. Next base: position 204,066 of record NZ_CP035310.1, on the reverse strand, counting down.
GTCGCAAGGCTGGCCTCGCAGTGGTGCTGGTGGGAGAGGACCCGGCGAGCCAGGTCTATGTCGGCTCCAAGGGCAAGGCGACCGTTGCCGCCAACATGGAAAGCTTCGAGCATCGCCTGCCGGCCGACACGTCGGAAGCGGACCTCCTCGCGCTGGTCGATAAGCTCAACAATGACGATGCGGTGGACGGCATCCTCGTGCAGCTGCCCCTGCCGGACCATCTCGACGAGCAGGCGATCATCTCCGCGATCAGCCCGGACAAGGACGTCGACGGGTTCCACGTCATCAACGCGGGTCGCCTCTCGGTCGGACAGAGCGGCTTCGTTCCGTGCACCCCGCTCGGCTGCATGATGCTGCTGGCGGACCGTCTGGGCGACCTCTCGGGTCTCGAGGCGGTCGTGATCGGCCGCTCCAACATCGTCGGCAAGCCGATGGCGCAGCTGCTGCTCGATGCCAATGCGACCGTCACCATCGCGCACAGCCGCACGAAGGATTTGCCCGCCGTGGTCAAGCGCGCGGACATCGTCGTCGCTGCCGTAGGCCGGCCCGAAATGGTCAAGGCCGACTGGCTAAAGGACGGCGCGACCGTGATCGATGTCGGCATCAACCGCCTCCCGCCCGAACCGGGCAAGGAGAAGGGCAGGCTGGTCGGCGATGTCGCCTTCGACGAAGCGAGCGACGTTGCCGCGGCCATTACCCCCGTGCCGGGCGGTGTCGGTCCGATGACCATCGCGGTCCTGCTGCGCAACACGCTGGTCGCGGCGCATCGCAATGCCGGCCTCGAGGTTCCAGACGGGCTCTAAGGGCTTCGACAAGGACCGGCAGGGCGGCTAGATGCATCCGATGCACAAGCTCCTTGCCGTATCGCTTCTCGCCGTCACCATCACCGCCTGCGCCGCACCGCGCCAGCCGCGCATTCCCGAACGCATCATCGAGCGCGCGCTGGCCAATGCACCGGGCGAAGCGCAGCCGGGCAAGATCGTCGCGACCGAAACCGCCTTCGCCCGCGCCGCGCGCGAAGAGGGGCAGTGGACCGCTTTCACCCAGTTTTCCGCCCCCGATGCCGTGCTGCACGGACGCAATGGCCCGATCCAGGCACGCCCGTGGCTCGCATCGCTCGACGATCCGGCCAAGGCCGTCGACTGGGCGCCCCGCTCGGTCTGGATGAGCTGCGACGGCAAGATCGCCGTGAGCCAGGGCCGCTTCCGCGATCCGGAAGGGCTGGTCGGCACTTTCATCACCGTGTGGGAACGGCAGGACGATCTCTCCTACCGCTGGGTTTACGACATCGGCTCGCCCGACGATCCGCAGCCCGAGAAGAAACCGCAGGACGAGGCCGAGGACGATGCGATCCTCGTCCAGGCCGGTGAAGTGATCCAGGGCTATGTCGCCGATTGCCTCGCGCCGGGCGAGGCTCTTCCCGCAGCGCCGATGGACCTCGTGCCCAACAACACCGAGCATGCCAAAGCGCAGTCGCCCGACGGTACGCTGCGCTGGCGCTGGGAGCATGGCGACGATGGCAGCCGCCGCGTCGTCGCGAGCTATTTCAGCGAAGGCGAGTGGCGAACTTTCCTCGACCGGCCGATGCCGGTTGGCGGCGGCGAATAATCTGCTAGCGGGACTTCATGGTCGAACTTTTCATCTCCGCCTTCATCACGCTGTTCGTCGTGATCGACCCGCCGGGCTGCGCGCCGATCTATGCCGGGCTGACCAAGGGCGCGAGCAATGCGCAGGCGCGCAACATGGCAATCCGCGCGTCTGTCATAGCGCTCACCATCCTCTTGTTCTTCGCCTTCGCGGGCGAGGAACTACTGGGCGCGCTCCATATCGAGCTCGATAGCTTCCGCATCGCGGGCGGCTTGATGCTGTTCTGGATCGCCTTCGAAATGGTGTTCGAGAAGCGCACCCAGCGGCGCGAGGAGCGCGCGGAGAAGATCGCCTCGACCCCAGAGGTTGAGGATGTGTCGGTCTTCCCCATGGCGATGCCGATGCTTGCCGGACCCGGCGCGATCGCGGCGATCATGCTGCTGATGAACGAGGCGGACACGGTCGAACTGACGCTCGCCGTGCTTGGTGCTCTCGTTGCGGTCATGCTGATCACCATGGTCTCGCTGGTCGCAGCCGGTCCGCTGATCCGCCTGCTCGGCGACCGTGTGGAAGCGGTGATTACCCGCCTGCTCGGCGTGCTGCTGGCAGCCCTCGCCGCGCAATATGTGATCGACGGCCTCAAAGGCAGCTTTGGGATATAGGGTTTCGAACCCGCCTCCGCGGGTTCGTCCTCGCTAGATGTGCAGCAAGCTGCACCCGCTGCGGGCGGGCGGTCGCCCTTGCGGTCGGCGGGTCGCCGACCGAACCTCCGCCATATTGCGAATTTGTTCCTGGTCACGGCAGTCAAAGGCCAAGCGGCCGCCCGCAGGGGCCCGTAGCAAAGCGAAGGAACAGCCCCGAGGACGAACCGGCGGATGCCGGTTCGCAATTACTGCAAAGTGATAATCTCGTCGCCGTCGTCGCGGTGGGTGAAGAACTGCATCAGCTGGATGAGCAGCTCGCACCGCTCGCGCAGGTTCGGCGCTTCGAGCAGGGCCTGCTTCGCCGCCGGGTCGAACGGCGCGATCTGCGATACGCCGTCGATCAGGCTGACGTCGTCCAGACGCTGCACCGAATCCCAATCCACGCTGTAACCCTGCACATCGGCAAAGCGGCGCGCTTCCTGTTCGAAGCCGGCACGCTCGACGCTCGAAAGCACCTCGTCCTCCGGTTCGGCGATCAGCTCGGCTTCGACCTGGCGATAGGCCGTCTTCACGTCGAGTTCGCGCAGGATGCGGAAGCGGCTCTCGCCTTCGAGCACGAGGTTGTAGCGCCCGTCGTCGAGCGCCTCGACATTGCTGATCTTGCCGACGCAGCCGATCGAGAAGAGCGGGGCTCCCTCGGTCGGGCGCTGCGGCTGGATCATGCCGATGCGGCGATCCTTGACCAGCGCGTCGCTCACCATCGCCCGGTACCGCGGCTCGAAGATGTGCAGCGGCAGGTGCAATCCCGGAAAGAGGATCGCGTCGGTCAGGGGAAAGATGGCGAAGCGCTCGGCCATGATTACCCGAAGAGGATTCGCGAGAGGCGGCGGCGCGTCGTGACGACCCATTCGTCTTCGAGCCCGACGGCTTCGAAAATCTGCAGCAGCTTGGTGCGCGCGGCACCCTCGTTCCATTCGCGGTCGGCGGCGATCATGCGCAGCAGCGTGTCGGCGGCCTCGTCGCGCTGGCCGGCGGCATAGGCGGCTTCGGCATAGGCGAGGCCTGCGTCCATGTCGGAGTGGTCGGCTTCGGCTTTCTCGCGCAGCGCGGCAAGCTCGCCGTCGTCGACCTGCGTTCCGGCAAGTTCGATCGCGCTGCGGGCCTGTTCGAGGTGCGGGTCGGAGGCGAGGGCGGGATCAGCCTCGGCGGCGGCAAGCGCCTGCCTGGCTTCCTCGACATGGCCTGCGCCGACGAGCGCGCGAACGAGGCCCGCATGGGCGGCGGCGTTATCGGGCGCCATGCCGATGACCTGCGAATAGATACCGGCAGCGCGCTCGTTGTCGCCTTCCGACAGGACCTGGTCGGCCATTTCGACGAATTGCGACACGTCCTGCTTCGGCTCGGCCCCTGCACCGCCAGCGCCCGGCTGGATCGGCAGCTGGCCGAGGATCTGGTCGAGCATCTGCTTCAATTGCGATTCGGTCCGCGCGCTGGTCAGGTCGGCAACCGGCTGGCCCTGGAACATCGCATAGACGGTCGGGATCGACTGGACCTGGAACTGGCTCGCGATGAACTGTTCCTCGTCGACATTGACCTTGACCAGCACGACGCCCTTGTCGGCATAGTCGGCGGCGACCTTCTCGAGCACCGGGGTGAGGGCCTTGCACGGCCCGCACCACTCGGCCCAGAAGTCGAGCACGACGAGCTGCGTCATCGACGGTTCGACGACATCCTTCTTGAAGCGGTCGACGGCTTTCTGCTCGTCGAGGTTCAGTCCCATACTGGCCAAAACTTGATACCCCTGGATCGAATTGGTGTGAATCAGTCGCGCCCAATGTGGGCCTTTCGCGGGTAATGTGAAGGGGGCGCGCAATAAGTGATTTTTCCGCTTGCGGGGCTGCAAAACCGTTGCTAGTTGGCCGCCTCCCCACCGGGACGAACACGATTCTTCCGGTAGAGCGCCAGTGAGCGGGCGTAGCTCAGGGGTAGAGCACAACCTTGCCAAGGTTGGGGTCGGGCGTTCGAATCGCCTCGCCCGCTCCATTTTCCCAAATCGACGATCGAGAACGGTGCCATCCGGCGCCGGTTTTCTTGCGTCTGATCAAAGTCGATAGGCAGCACCTATCGAAAGACGCATATCATTCCGTTGAAACTTTCAAACCCGGGTGCGGTTAAAGGCGGCATCCACTCAGAAGATTCGAGGAATGCATGAAACGTCTTACCCAATTCTCGCTTGCCGGAGCCTGCGCGCTCGCCGTTGCCGGAACCGCGATGGCCGCCGACTGGTCGTATGAAGGTGCGACCGGCCCGGACAACTGGGGCTCCCTCTCGCCCGACTATGAACTGTGCGGCAAGGGGCTGATGCAGTCGCCGATCGACCTTGCCGAGGCCAATGCGCGCGGCGATGTGTCGGTCTTCACCGCCTACGCGCCGGGGCCGCTGACCATCCTCAACAACGGTCACACCGTGCAGGCGAATTTCGCCGCCGGTTCCAAGCTGACCAGCGGCACGATGCAGTTCGACCTGATCCAGGTCCACTTCCACACCCCGTCGGAAGAAGTGATGCATGGCGAGCAGTACCCGATGGTCGCACATTTCGTTCACGCCGACAGCGACGGCAATCTCGCGGTTCTCGGCGTCTTGTTCGAAGAAGGCGCGGCGAACGGCGAGCTGCAGAAGCTGGTCGATGCCGCCCCTGCCACCAAGACCGCTCCGCGGACCGTCGGCGGCGTGACGATCGATCCCAACGGCATGCTGCCCGACGATCTCGACGTCTACCGCTTCCAGGGCTCGCTCACGACTCCGCCGTGCAGCGAAGGCGTGAACTGGCATGTCGCCAAGGACACCGTCGAAGCGAGTGCCGAGCAGCTCGACGCGATGCGCGCGATCATGGGCGACAATGCGCGCCCGGTTCAGCCGCTCAACGGTCGCCTGCTGGTCGCTCCGGCTGGCTGACAGGACAAGGTTCCTCCCCTGTGGCCCGTAGCCTTGTGCTGCGGGCCACTTGGATTTTCGGCCTGCGGGCCATGCCGGGTTCATCCGGCCTCTCTAGGATTGCGCGAGGACATTTACCGCCTTGGGCAAGCCGTTCGTCGATGAATCGCTTGCCATTGGCGCTCGTATCGCTACCTCGCCGCGTAATGTTGTAACATTCAGGATCAGAGATGACCTTTTCCCGCAGTCTTGCCCTGACTTCGATTTCCACGCTCGCTCTCATGGCCGCCGCTCCGGCTGCCGCACAGGAACAGCCGGAAGCGCCGGTCGCGAGCGAAGATGCGCCCGAAGACGATTTCCACTCGCGCCGTGTCGACGAGCGCGGCGAGATCGTCGTCAGTGCAATCGGTGTGACCCAGCTCGACGTTCTTGCCGGAACGAGCGTGGTCGAAGGCGTCGAACTGCAGCGCAGCCTCGACACTCAGATCGGCGAAGTGCTGGTCGATTTGCCCGGCGTCTCCGCGACCAGCTTCTCGCCCGGTGCATCGCGCCCGGTTCTGCGCGGCTTTCAGGGCGAGCGCGTGCGCGTGCTGGTCGATGGGATCGGTGCGATCGACGTGTCGAACACTTCGGTCGACCATGCGACGACTATCGACCCGCTGACCGCCGAGCGCATCGAAGTGCTGCGCGGCCCCGCCGTCCTGCTGTTCGGCAGCCAGGCGATCGGCGGCGCGGTCAACATCATCGACAAGCGCATACCGCAGCGCCCGCTGAACGAGCCGTTCCATCTCGACCTGACCGCTTCGGCCGATACCGCCTACGACCTGCGCGAAGGCGGTGCATCGCTCGACATCCCCTTCGCCGACCGTTTCGTCGTCCATTTCGACGGCAGCTGGCGCGACACCGACGATGTCGAAGTGCCGGGTTTCACCATCTCCGACAGCCTGCGCGCCGAATTGCTCGAAGAAGCCGCCGAGGAAGAAGCCGAAGGCGAATTCGAGGAAGCCGACGAGCTTCGCGAAGCTGCCGGCCAGCGCGGCTTCCTGCCCAATAGCGCAACCCGCACCTGGACTTTCAACACCGGCTTCGCCTTCTTCGAGGGCGACAGCAACCTCGGCGCCTCGATCGGCTGGTACGACACCAATTACGGCGTGCCGGGCCGCCCGGGCGCAGGCCACCATCACGGCGAGGAAGAAGGCGGCGAAGAAGCTGGCGGTGAAGAGGAAGGCGAAGAGCGCGTCTCGATCGACCTCAGGCAGTTCCGCGCCGACATGCGTGGCCGCCTCGCGCTCGGTGACGGGTTTTTCAAGGCGCTCAACACGCGCGTCGGCTATTCCGACTACACCCACACCGAATTCGAAGGCGACGAAGTCGGCACGGTGTTCGACGTGCAGGGCCTCGAGGCCCGCGCGGTGCTCGAGCAGAACGACCGCGGCGGCTGGATCGGCTCGATCGGCACGCAGTACTACTTCCGCGACTTCGATGCTGCAGGGGCGGAAGCCTATGTGCCGAAGAACCGTACCGACCAGTTCGCGGTCTTTGCGCTGCAGGAGTTCCTTTTCGGTCCCGTCCAGCTCGAAGCCGCAGGTCGCTACGAGACGACCGACGTGGAATCGCAGGTAGTCGGCTTCGAGCGGAGCTTCGACACCTTCTCCGGCGCGCTCGGCATTGCGCATGAGACCGACAACGGCCTGCGCTTCGGCCTCAACGGCAGCCGCGCCGAACGTGCACCGAGCGCGGAAGAGCTACTCTCGAACGGCCCGCATATCGCGACGCAGGCATTCGAGATTGGCGACCCCAACCTTTCCACCGAAAGCGCGTGGGGCCTCGAGGCATTCGTGCGCGGCCGTGTTGGCCCGGCGAGCCTCAATTTCGCGATCTACCAGAACTGGTTCGACGACTACATCTACCTCACCGCCACCGGCGCCGAAGAGGACGACCTGCCGGTGTTCCTCTATCGCCAGTCGGATGCCGACTATTTCGGTATCGAGGGGCAGATCTACCTGACGCTGTTCGACAGCAGCGACGTGACGCTCGCGGCGGACCTGCGCGGCGATTACATCAAGGCGGAGCTTGCAGACGGGACGCCGATCCCGCGCATCCCGCCGCTCAGCCTGCTCGGCGCGCTCGAGGCCCAGACCTCGCGCATCGACGGGCGCGTCGAGGTTCAGTGGTTCGACAGCCAGAACAGTGTCGCCCCGTTCGAAACGCCGACCGACAGCTTCGCGCATGTGAATGCGTCGATCGCGTGGAAGCCGATCGTCGGGCAGGACAATGTCACCGTGCTGCTGCAGGCGGACAATATCTTCGATGCCGAAGGTCGCCGCCACGCGAGCTTCACGAAGGATTTCGTCCCGCTCGCCGGGCGCAATTTCAAGCTCAGCGTGCGGGCCAGCTTCTAGCGGCCCGCACCACTTGCCTGCGCGATCACTCGACCGCGAAGCTGATTTCGGCGTGCTCCTCGAGCCGCTCGACCAGTTCCTCGCCGAGGAATGAGCCGGGCGTCCCGATGCCGCCTTCGGCATCGCTTTCGAGCAGGGCCATACCGGTTTCGGCCAGCATCCGGCTGGTCGAGCCGTAGCCCGGATCGTACTTGCCCTTCACGCCGTACTTGATCGTCTCGCCGCCCGGCATTTCGCCGACGAAGAGCACGTCGTAAAAGCCGTTCTCGCGCTCCTCCTCGCTCGGGCCTTCACCCGGCTTGGGCGGCTTCGCACCGAACGGGTTCTTGAGCATTTCAACCACTGCATCGGCGGCAGCCTTGCCCGCTTCGCCCGGGCTGGTGAGCATCATCTCGTCGTATTTGAAATCCTCGCCATAGGGGAAGCCGCGCAGGAAATTGGTGCGGTGGACGTTCTTGGTGTTGATCGTCGCCATGATGAAGGGCGCGGCCCACTTGCCGAGTTCCTTGTCGTATTCCGGCACCAGGCCCATCGGCTGCGAGGGGCCTTCGAAGCCCGGCGTGAGGCCGAAGGGGCTCTGCAAGATGGGGATCAGCTTGGGGTTCTTGGCGACCGACTTCATCGTCGCGGTCAGGCTGGCCGCCGTGCCGCCAGAGAAGGTGCCCTGCATGGCGCGCACACGGCCTTTGACGCGCGGCGCCGGCTTGCCGAACTTCTCCTTCGCATGCTTCTGCAGCATGTAGACGCCGAGGTCGAAGGGAATGGAATCGAACCCGCTGGAGAAGCAGATCCGCGCACCGCTTGCCTTGGCAAGATCGTGGTGGCGGTCGATCATCTCGCGCATCCAGCCCGGCTCGCCGCACAGGTCGGCATAATCGGTCCCGACGCGCGCGCAGGTTTCGACCAGCTCGTCGCCATAGAGCTGGTAGGGGCCGACGGTGGTGAGCACGACCCTGGTGCTTTCGCACATCTTGGTCAGGCTGTCGGGATCGTCCGCATCGGCGACGATCAGCGGCGTGTCAGCCGGGGCACCGATCAGGTCGCGCACGTCCTCGAGCTTGGACTTGTTGCGCCCTGCCATGGCCCATTTGGGCGCGCCTTCCTTGCCCGAATATTCGCGCACGAAATGCTCGGCGACGAGGCGGCCGGTGTAGCCGGTGGCACCGTAGACGACGATGTCGAATTCGCGGTTCTGCTTGCTCATGTGTCTGATCTCCTCTGCGCCGACACATGCGCGTGCGCCGCGGCAGAGTCAAAGCCGCTACGGCAAGGGCGGGGCGGTGCTCAGAAGCCGAACTGGCGGCTGGCGAGATCGTACATGATCTCCTCCGACCCGCCGCCGATCGCCATGACGCGAACCTCGCGGTAGATGCGCTCGACCCGGCCGCCGCGCACGAAGCTCGCACCGCCGAGGATCTGGCACGCCTCGCGCGCGCAATATTCCATGGTCTGCGTCGCCTGCACCTTGAGCAGCGCGAAATCGCCGGGGAAGGCGCAGTCGTTCTTCACCGTCCAGGCGGCGTGGTCGATCATCGCCTGCGTCGCGCCGATCATCTGCAGCATCCGCGCGAGCTTGTGGCGGATCGCTTGCCGCGTGACGAGCGGGCGCCCGAAGGTCTCGCGCTCCCGCGCCCAGTCCAGCGCATCCTCGTAGCAGATTCGCGCATAGGCCGCCGCCTGCTGCGCCATGCCGAGCCGCTCGCCATTGAAGTTGCGCATGATCCCGCCGAAGCCCGCATTCTCCGGCCCGACCAAGTTCTCGACCGGCACTTCGACATCGTCGAAATGGATCGTCGCCGTGTCGGATGCATGCCAGCCCATCTTGGCGAGCGGGGTGCGGGTGATGCCCTTGCGGTCCGTCTCGACCAGCAGCAGCGAGATGCCGCCCATGCCCTCATCTCCGGTACGCACGGCGAGCGTGATGTAGTCGGCCCGCATTCCGGAAGTGATGAGCGTCTTCGCGCCGTTGACCACGTAATGGTCGCCGCGCCGCTCCGCCTTGGTCTTCAGGTTCGCGACGTCCGACCCGCCGCCGGGCTCGGTAATGCCGAGGCAGATGATCTTCTCGCCGCTAAGCACCTGCGGAGCGATGCGCTGTTGCAATTCCTCGCTGCCCATCGCGACGATCGGCGGCAGGCCGATGCCGTGGATGAACAGCGATGCCGGGATACCGCCCGCGCCGGGGCGGCACATTTCCTCCGACTGGACGAGCGAGTGAAATATGTCGAAGCCGCGCTCCTCCATCGTTCCGCTGCCGCCGAGCCGTTCGGGATAGCCGAGGCCGATGAGCCCGGCCTCGGCCGCCTTGCGATGCAGGTCGCGCGGCAATTCGCCCGCCGCTTCCCACTCGTCGACATGCGGCATGATTTCCTTTGCGACGAAGGCGCGCACGCTCTGGCACACGGCCTCGTGCGTCTCGTCATAATGCGGCGAACGGGCGCGCCACTGGTCGAACGGGGGTGCGGTCATCTCAGCCCTCCATCAGCGGGATGCGCGGCAGTACGCCGGTCTGGCTCGATATGGCGAGCAGCTTGCCGTCTTGCGAGAAGTGCCGCGCCGAGCCGTGTACGACACCTCGGTCGAAAGCAGCGAGCTGCGTTACCGAAAGCATCCATCCGGCATCCGCTCCCTGCACGAAACGCAGCGTCGCATCGAGGCTCGAACCGCCGCGCGAGCGCGGATGTGCGCCGAGGAAAAAGTCGGAGACGATCGCGACCCAGCCGACATCGATCGCGAAGCCTGCGCGCGAACGGGTCCAGATGGCGTGGAGCCCAGCCTCGTTGTCCTCGCGCGCGACGCGGTATTCGATCTGGTCGATCAGCCCGCCCGGTGCGCGGCCCTCTATTTCATAGGGCGTGCTCTCTTCGGGCGAAGGCATGTCGGGCATGGCGGCGAAAATGTGCTGCTCGGCCGGCTCGCGCGCTCCCAGTGCAGCCGAGACACGGTGCGTCTGCCGCCCGTTGAGCTCGATTGCTGCCCCATATTGCGCGACCGACTGCCCGCCGCCGCGCTGTTCACACCGTACGTGCATTTCTTCCGCATGGGTCGTCGGGCTGAGGAACTGGATGTTCGCCCAGAGCAGCGGCAACTCGCTGTCGAGTTCCATCGCATCGATCGCTGCGGCGAGCGCGACACCGCCCATGACATGCGGCGCACCGTCCGGACCGGCGGTCGCAGGCGGCATGACGGGGAGGACGAATTGGCCGGGCCGGTCATTCGGGACGACGCGCCAGAAAGGATAGTTGGCTGCGCTCATCCCCGTCCGCCGTCCTCTCTCTCAGAGCCTCGGCAGGGTGACGCCGCGCTGGCCCATGTATTTGCCCGCGCGGTCCTTGTAGCTCGTCTCGCAGCGTTCGTTGCCCTTGAGGAAGAGGAACTGGCACGCGCCCTCGTTGGCGTAGATTTTCGCAGGCAGCGGCGTGGTGTTGGAAAACTCCAGCGTCACGTGCCCCTCCCAGCCCGGCTCGAGCGGGGTGACGTTCACGATGATGCCGCAGCGCGCATAGGTGCTCTTGCCGAGGCAGATCACCAGCACGTCTTCGGGCACGCGGAAATATTCGACCGTGCGGGCAAGCGCGAAGCTGTTGGGCGGGATGACGCATACGTCGGTTTCCCGGTCGACGAAGCTGTTGGCGGCGAAATCCTTCGGATCGACGACTGCGCTGTCGACATTGGTGAAAATCTTGAACTCGGGCGCGACGCGCGCGTCGTAGCCGTAGCTCGACAGGCCGTAGGAAATGCACCCCTCGCGGCGCTGCGCCTCGACGAAAGGCTCGATCATGCCTTCGTTGAGCGCCTTGTCGCGGATCCACTTGTCGGAAAGAATCGCCATGCGACAGGGATTCCCGAAGGGCTCATGGAGGGCAAGCGGTACGCGCGGATTGTCCCCGCCCGTGCATGGCTTGTCGCAGGTCAGCGAAGCTGCGGGTTGAGGCTCTTCACGTGGTCGAGCCACTTCTTCGGCTTGCGCAGCATGCTCTGCGGATAGCTCACTTTCAGGCCGACGATATTCGCCATCGCTCCGACGAAATGGAGGCAATTGCGCTTGTCGAGATCGTATCCCTTGCCCGGCGAATTGCGCCACGCGGCGACCTCCTTGCGGATGCGCCAGTATTCGGCATCGCTCAGCTTTACCGTGAAATGCCGCCTGGTCTTGCGGATATAGTCGGCCTTCTCGACCATGATGTCGTGATCGACCGGACCCTGCAGGATCGCCGGAGTCACCTCTTTCGCGGTGAAGCCGTAATTCTCGTTCACCGCCGTGCCGCTCTTTTCCAGCGTGCCTTGCATGACGATGAAGGCATGGGGATATCGGCCGCTGAACAGCCCCCCGCCGTAGCTGTGAAAGCTGAGCTCGACGTCCGCCGCGGCGGGCATCGACCAGCCGAGCGAGATGACGGCGAGAAGGATGGCGACCAGTTTCTGCACGGCCGCCCCTTTACCGGATCGGGCTATCAACTCGCAAGCAGGCTTGCATTGCCGCCCGCCGCGGTCGTGTCGATGCTGACGACGCGCTCGCTCGCGAAACGGGCGACATAGTGCGGGCCGCCCGCCTTCGGACCGGTGCCGGAAAGGCCGTCGCCGCCGAAGGGCTGGCTTTCCACCACTGCGCCGATCTGGTTGCGGTTGACGTAGAAATTGCCGACCCGGGCGCGTGATTCCACATAGGCGCGCACTGCATCGATGCGGCTGTGCAGGCCGAGCGTAAGGCCGTAGCCGGTCGCGTTGATGTCATCGACGACCTTGCCGAGGTCCTCTCCCTTGAAGCGCGCGATATGCAGCACTGGGCCGAAGTTCTCGCGCTTCAAATCGAGGATCGAATCGAGCTCGATGATTGTCGGCGCGACGAAGCAGCCTGCATTGGCGCCGCGATGCAGCTTGCGCCGCCACACGGTGCGCCCGGCCTTCTTGCGGCGCGCGACGTGGCGTTCGAGCGCGGCCTTGGCGTCGGGGTCGATCACCGGGCCGACATCCGTCTTGAGCACGGAGGGATCGCCGATCTCGAGCGTTTCGAAGGCGCCCTTGATCATCTCGATCATTTCGTCGGCGATATCGTCCTGCAGGTAGAGCATGCGCAGCGCGCTGCAGCGCTGGCCCGCGCTCTGGAAAGCGCTCGCCACGACGTCGCGCGTGACCTGTTCGGGCAGGGCCGAGCTGTCGACGATCATGGCGTTCTGTCCGCCGGTCTCGGCGATGAAGGTCGCGATCGGCCCCTCGCGTGCGGCGAGGCTGCGGTTGATCGCCTGCGCGGTTTCGGTCGAGCCGGTGAAGGCGACGCCCGCGATGCGCGGGTCCGAGGTGATCCACTGGCCGACATCGCCCGCGCCGGGCAGCAGCTGGAACACTTCCTGCGGGATGCCTGCCTCGTGGCATAGCTTCACCGCAAGCGCGGCGATGAGCGGCGTCTGCTCAGCCGGCTTGGCGACAACGGTATTGCCCGCGGCGAGCGCTGCGGCGGCAGGGCCGATGAAGATCGCGAGCGGGAAGTTCCACGGGCTGATCGTGGCAAAAACGCCCCGCCCGGCGAGCGACATGCGGTTCTCCTCGCCCGTCGGGCCGGGAAGGATCAGCGGCTCGCTGAACAGGCGGCGCGCCTCGCCCGCGTAATAGCGCAGGAAGTCGACCGCCTCGCGCAGTTCGAGCACTGCGTCGAGCAGCGTCTTGCCCGCCTCGCGCTGGCACAACGAGAGAAACTCGTCGGTATGCGCTTCGAACATGTCGGCCGCTTCTTCGAGCAGCAGCGCGCGCCTCTCTCCGCCCAGGCGGTTCCAGCCCGGCTGGATTTCGAGCGCCTTGCCGATGGCATATTCGACTTCCGCCGGGGTTGAATCGCGCCGCGTGCCGACCTCGTCCGACAGGTCCTGCGGCTTGTTGATCGGGGCGGTCTCGCCTTCCTCGTCGGAGAGGAAGGTCGGTTCGGCATGCCAGTGCACGCTATCGAGCTCCGCCAGCCGATCCAGCAGCGGCTCGCGCACCAGCGGGTCTGCCAGGTCGATCCCCGCGCTGTTGCGGCGGTTGGGAAAAATGTCAGCCGGAAGCGGTATATTCGGGTTGCGGCGCGGTTCGAGCGCGGCGAGCTCGGCCACCGGATCGGTCGCGAGTTCGGAGGCAGGCACGTCGGCATCGGCCATGCGGTTGACGAAGGAACTGTTCGCCCCGTTCTCGAGCAGGCGGCGCACGAGATAGGCGAGCAGGTCCTTGTGGTTGCCGACCGGCGCGTAGATGCGCACCGGCGTCCGGTCGTTACGCTCCATCTGTGCGAGCGCGCCGTAGATGTCTTCGCCCATGCCGTGCAGGCGCTGGAACTCGAAGGGGGCATCGTAATTGCGCTCCGCCACCAGCGACTTGATCGCGGCAACGGTATAGGCGTTATGCGTCGCAAAGGCCGGGTAGATGGTGTCGGGCGCATCGAGCAGCTTCGCCGCGCAGGCGAGGTAGGACACGTCGGTCGCGACCTTGCGCGTGAAGACCGGGTAGTCGGTGTAGCCGCCGACCTGGCTCAGCTTGATTTCGGTATCCCAGTAGGCGCCCTTGACGAGGCGGACCATGAAACGTCGGTCGAAGCGGCGGGCGAGTTTCACCGTCCAGTCGCACAGCGGAGCGGCGCGCTTGGAATAGGCCTGGATGGCGAGGCCGAAGCCGGCCCAGCCGCCCTGGAACAGCTCGTCGTCGGCCGCGAGCGCCTCGATCACGTCGAGCGAGACTTCGAGCCGCTCGGCTTCCTCGGCATCGATGGTGAAGTGCACGTCCGCATCGCGCGCGGCGAGGGCAAGTTCCTTCACCACGCGCACCAGATGCGCGACCGCGGCGTCGCGGTGGTAGAAATCGTATTTCGGGTAGAGCGCGGACAGCTTGACCGAGATGCCGGGCGAGCGTTCGATCCCGCCCTGTGCGGCCCTGGCCACGCGTTCGATCGCGCGCTCGTAGGACAGGCGATAGCGTTCCGCATCGCGCATCGTCATCGCCGCTTCGCCGAGCATGTCGAAACTGTGCGTCAGCCCCTGCTTGCGTTCCGGGGCGGCGCGCTTGAGCGCTTCGTCGATCGTGCGGCCGAAGACGAACTGCCCGCCGAGGATCTTCATCGCTTGCAGCGTCGCCTTGCGGATGACCGGTTCGCCGAGCCGGTTCATCGCGCCGCGCAGCGTGCGGCCCATGCCGCGCTGGTGTTCTTCCGGACGCTCGAGAACCTCGCCCGTCAGCATCAGCGAGAAGGTCGCCGCGTTGACGAAGGTGGACGAGCTTTCGCCGAGATGTTCCGACCAGTCGATATCGCCGATCTTGTCGCGGATCAGCGCGTCGGCGGTCGGGCTGTCGGGTACGCGCAGCAGCGCCTCGGCGAGGCACATCAGCGCGATGCCTTCCTCGGTATCGAGGCCAAACTGGTGGAGGAACGCGTCGATCCCCGTCGCCTTGTCCTCGCGCGCGCGCTCGATCAGCGCTTCGGCGAGCGGCTGGGTCTCGTCATGCAGCTTCGCGACCGGCGCCGCCTGGCGCAGGCGCTCCTCGATGCAGGCCTCCTCCTCCTGGCGATAGGCGAGGCGAATGGCGGTACGGTCGAGGGGTGCAAGCTTGGTCAATTCCGACTCATTGGTTTCGAGTGTAACGATTTCGACCGACTTGGACCCGCGCACGGTTGCGTTCAAGGCCTAGCGTGACCATGGGATGTGGAACGCATCACAAGGGAGACAGGCCGTGGCCGGGCGCTTTTTCGACGAATGGCAGGTTGGGGACCGGATCGAGCACGAAATCCGGCGCACAGTGACCGAGGCGGACAACCTCTTCTTCACGACGCTGACGCATAATCCGCAGCCGCTGCACCTCGATGTCGAGGCGGCCAAGGCATCGGAATTCGGCCAGATTCTCGTCAACGGCACTTTTACGTTTTCGCTGATGGTCGGCCTGTCGGTCGGGGACACGACGCTCGGCACGCTGGTCGCCAATCTCGGCTACGACAAGCTGGTTATGCCGAAGCCCGTTTTCCTCGGCGACACGCTGCGCGCGACGAGCGAGGTGACCGAGCTTCGCACGTCGAAATCGCGGCCCGATGCCGGCATCGTCACTTTCACTCACGAGGCTATCAACCAGCGCGACGAGGTCGTCTGCCGCTGCCTGCGATCGGCGCTGCTCAAGAAGTCGGGCTGACCCCCGCCAGCGACGCGGGTGCCGACTCGGTTTTTCGTGCGTTGAGAGCCCAAGGAGGCCGCATGTCGAAGGATCCGCAGAACCTCGAAGACATGATCGAAGGCGTCGAGCACCTCGCCGAGGAGAAGGAGAAAGTCTCTCTCGGCGATGCGCTCGATGAGTTCGGTTCGCGTAGCTATGGCCCGTTCCTGGTCTTGCTGCCGCTGCTCGAATTCAGCCCGCTCGGCGGTATCCCCGGCGTTCCGACCGGCCTTGCCGTCCTCATTGCGCTGATCGCGGTCCAGATCCTCTTCGGCAAGAAGCACATCTGGCTGCCCGCTTTCGTCCAGAACCGGAAGGTGAAGAGCAAGAAGATCGGCGCCTTCGCCGAACGGCTGGAGGGCACGGCGGAAAAGATCGACTCGCTGTTCCACAAGCGCCTGCAATCGCTCACTCACGGCTGGCCGGTTCGGGCGCAGGCGCTGATCATCATTGCCCTGTGCGCCATGGTCCCGCCGCTCGAAGTGGTCCCCTTCGCCAGCTCTGCACCGATGATGGCGATCGCCGCCTTCGGGCTTGCCCTCCTGATGCGCGACGGCCTGCTGACGCTGATCGCAGGCGCACTCAGCATCGGCTCGATCTACCTCGTCTTCACGACCGTCCTTTCCGGCGGCGGAGGCGGCTAGCACCTCGCTTGACTGGCGCGCACCTTCTGTCATCTTCGCCCCGTCGACGCAGGCAAACTGCGCGGCAGGGACGCGGGAGATAGGGAGGGGCTTTTTCATGAAGCTCAAGAAATGGGCGATCGCGGTCCTTGCGATCCTGCTGGCCGGCGGCATCGTCTACTGGCTGACGCGTGACGATCCGGAAGCGACGGCGCGCGAACTGGCCGATGCCGAAGCCGCGATCGAGCTAACGGAATATCCCGAGCAGGTCTTCTGGGGCGATACCCATCTCCACACCGACAATTCGGTCGATGCCTTCGGCTTCGGCACGCGGCTCGGCCCGGCAGAGGCGCTCAAGTTCGCCCGCGGCGACAAGGTCACTTCCACGACCGGGATCGAGGCGCAATTGAGCCGGCCGCTCGACTTCCTCGTCATCGCCGACCACTCCGACGGCCTCGGCGCGACCCGCCGCCTCTACGATGCCCCGCGCGTCGCGATCCAGGACCCGACGCTGCTGCGCTGGCACGACATGATGCATGAATCGCCCGAGCAGTCGCAGCGCGCAATCGCCGAGCTTATCACCGCGGCATCCGACGGCACTTTGCCCGCAGCCCTGCGCGATCCGGAACGCAGCGCCGAGACAACGCGCGACATCTGGACGACGCACCTCGCGACGATCGACAAATATTACGAGCCGGGCAAGTTCACGCCGTTTGCGGGCTTCGAATACACGCTGATGCCCGACGGCAACAATCTGCACCGCGTGGTCATGTTCCGCGACGGCTATGACCGCACCAGCCAGGTGCTGCCCTATCCGGGCCTGTCGACCACGCCGGAAGGGCTGTGGGACTACATGGACGGATACGAGGCGAAGACCGGCGGCAATGTGCTTGCCATCCCGCACAATTCGAACCTCTCGAACGGCCTGATGTTCGAGCTCACCATGAGCGACGGCGGTCCGATGAGCGCCGATTATGCCCGCAAGCGCGCCCAGCGCGAGCCGGTGGTCGAGGTGACGCAGATCAAGGGCGACAGCGAAGCGCACCCCTTTCTTTCGCCGAACGACGAGTTCGCCAATTTCGGCAATGTCGGCTGGGAATTGGGCAACCTGCCGCTCACCGCGCGCAAGGACAACAGCATGCTGGGCGGCGAATATGTCCGCGAGGCGCTGAAGCGCGGCCTGTCGCTCGAACAGCAGCTGGGCGCGAACCCCTACAAGTTCGGCATGATCGGCTCGACCGACAGCCACACTTCGCTGGCGACCGGCGACGAGGACAATTTCTTCGGCAAGCACACCGGTAACGAGCCGACGGAAGGCCGCGCCAATGAAGCGCAGAACCTCGGCACGCGAGACGGGCGTTATGGCTGGCACTACCTCGCCGGGGGCTATGCGGCGGTGTGGGCGCGGGCGAATACGCGCGCCGCGATCTTCGATGCGATGATGCGGCGCGAAGTCTACGCGACCACCGGCCCGCGCATGGTGGTGCGTTTCTTCGGCGGCTTCGGCTGGGACGAAGAATCTCTCGGCGGCGAGTGGGTCAGGACGGCCTACGAGACGGGCGTGCCCATGGGCGGCGAGCTGGACGACCGGGGCGAGGCACCGACCTTCATCGTCTCCGCCCTGAAAGACCCCGACGGCGCGCATCTCGACCGGGTTCAGATCGTCAAGGGCTGGACCGATGCGAGCGGCAATGCGCAGGAGCGGGTCTACGATGTCGTCTGGTCCGACATGGACGAACGTCGCCGCGTGGCGGGCAAGGTCCCGGCGGTCGGCGACACGGTCGACCGGAGCAATGCGACCTACACCAACACCATCGGCGCGCCCGAGCTGTCGGCCGTCTGGACCGATCCCGACTACCGCGAGGGCGAGCGGGCGTTCTACTACGTGCGCGTGCTCGAGATCCCGACACCGCGCTGGCCGCTGTTCGATGCGGTGAAATTCGGTTTCGAGCTGAGCGAGGATGCGCTGGCCGACGCGGTCGCGCAGGAACGTGCCTATACCTCGCCCATCTGGCTCGGCCCGGCGACAAGCGAGGCTCCGGCAGAACCGCAGACTGCAGCGCGGCGCGTGTGGCGCGCACCCTGGCGCGGATGACGCTGCCGAACTGGACGCGCGAACCGCTGGTCCATTTCCTCGCCGCCGGTGCGGCGCTGTTCCTCCTGTTCGCGTGGATCGGGGAAGAGGCCGATCCCGCGAGCCGCACGATCACCGTCACGAAAGAGGACCGCGCACGCCTCGCCCTCCAATGGGAACAGACGATGAGCCGCGCGCCGACCGATGCGGAGCTCGACGCGCTGACCGAGCAATTCGTGCGCGAGGAGGTTCTCTACCGCGAAGCGCTGCGACTGGGGCTCGACCGCGACGATGCCGTGGTGCGCAAGCGGATGGCGACCAAGATGGACTATCTCGCCAACAGCGCCGCCGAGACCGCGCAGCCGTCTGACGAAGTGCTGCAGGACTGGCTCGATACGCATGCCGCGCGTTTCGCCGAGGACGCGCGCTTCAGTTTCGAGCAGCGCTACTTCGCCGAACGGTCGCAGGCCGAGGCGGCTCTCGCTTCGGGGGTGAGTAAGGGTGAGGCGATCTCGCTCCCAGCCTCGCTCGTCATGCAGGAACGCGGCCGTGTAGCCGGCCATTTCGGCGAGGCATTCACCCGCTCGCTCGAAGCGATGGAGCCGGGCGAGGACTGGCAGGGGCCGGTCGCCTCCGGCTTCGGCTGGCACCTGGTGAAACTCACGGGACGGCAAGTGGGCGAAGTCCCGCCGCTCGATCAAATTCGCGATCGCGTCCTTGCCGACTGGCAGGCCGATACCGCGAAGGCCCGGCGCGAGGAGGGATACCGCATCCTGCGCGAAGCATACGAGGTCGAGATCGAGCGGTGAAATGGCTCGTCGCCCTGCTGATCGCGTTGGTTGCTGCGACACCGCTCGTGGCCGACGATCTGCGGCCCGGTTACATGGAATGGACCGAAACCGCGCCGGGTGAATGGCGCCTCGCGTGGAAGCAGCCGCTCAACCAGCCCCCGGTCGGCGAGCCGCCGCTGCCCGTCCTGCCCGAGGTCTGCCAGTTCGCGGGCGATCCGACCGTCGGTGCGGGGGTCGGCGCGCTTGTCGGGAGCGCGGAAGTCACTTGCACCGCGCCGATCGAAGGGCAGGCGATCGGCATGGCGGGAATGCTCGGCCAGGCGGACATGCTGGTGCGCATCGCGCCGCTGAAAAGCGAGATTCGCACGCTGCGCCTCACGGCCGCGCAGCCGAGCGCCGTGCTCGAAGTCGAAGCACCCGCTGGCAATGTCTGGCGGACCTATTTCGTCCTCGGCGTCGAGCACATCCTCGCCGGGTGGGACCATTTGCTCTTCGTGATCGCGCTGGTCCTGCTGGTGCGCGGGTGGAAGCGCGTGGTCGCCGCAGCGACGGCCTTCACCGTGGCGCATTCGATCACCTTGGCGGGCGCCTCGCTCGGGCTGGTCGGGCTGCCCGCACGGCCCGTGGAGGCGATCATTGCACTCTCCATCGTGTTCCTCGCGTGGGAGGTGCTGCGCGCCCAGCGCGGCGAGGAGGGAATGACGCAGCGCCTGCCGTGGGTCGTCGCCTTCCTGTTCGGCCTCGTCCATGGCTTCGGTTTCGCGGGCGCGCTGAACGAGATCGGCTTGCCCGAGGGTGAGGTCGTCGCCGCGCTGCTCGCCTTCAATATCGGGGTCGAGGCGGGGCAGCTCCTAGTGGTCGCGCTGGTCCTGCTGCTTCTCGAAGCCGTTCGCCGCATCGCGCATGGAGCGCTCGCCCCGGCGGTCCGGGTCGCGAGCTACGGCATCGGGATCACCGGCGCTTACTGGCTGGTCGAACGCGTCGTCGGCTGAGCGAGCTCGCCGCCGCCCAAGGCCTGCCACAAGAGCACGCGCGCCCGCTCTGCACGGCCACGCGCGGCCGCTGCCCGCTCGCCGCTCGCATCGGCGGCGCGGCGCGCTTCGAGCACGGTGAGGAAGTCGGACAGGCCGGCGCGATAACGCGTGTCGGCGAGGCTCGCGGCCCGCTCTGCCGATGCGAATTCGCGCTGTGCGGCGGCAAGTTCATTGTCGGCTGCAACGACGAGCCCGTAGCCCGCCTCCGCATCGCCGAGCGCGGTGAACACCGCCCCGCGATAGCCTTGGAACGCCCCACGCTTGTTGGCCGCAGCCCCATCAATTTCCGCCTCGATCCGGCCGAAGTCGAGGATCGGAGCGAGCAGCCCTGCCGTGAGCGAGCCGACTATCGAATCGCTGTCGAACAGGTCGCCGAGGTCGAAGGCGAGCAACCCGAGCGTCGCCGACAGGTCGAATTGCGGGAAGCGCCGCGCGGCTGCTGCATAGAGATCGGCATCGCTCGCCGCGAGGCGCGCGGCAGCGGCCTGCACGTCGGGTCGGTTGGCGAGCAATTGCGAGGGGAGCGTCGCCGGAGCCGGCGGCTGGGCAGGGTCGGGTGCGGGTTGATCGAGGCTCGCGCGGACCTGCGACGCCGGTTGAGCCGTCAGCGTGATGAGCCGCCCGACGATCCGTGCACGCTCGCTTGCCAGCGCAGCGATCCGGCTGCGGCTCGCCTCGGCGGCGCTTTCGGCGCGCACGCGGTCGAAGCCCGGCGCGATCCCTGCCCGCTCGCGAGAACCTGCAAGCTGGGCGAGCCGCTCGGCCGCTTCGAGGTCCTGCCTAAGCGCATCCTCGCGTGCGGCCAGCGTGCGCCAGTCGATCACCGAAGCGGCGATTTCGGAAAGCAGCGCTAGGCGCACGGCGGCGGCTTCCGCGCTTGCCGCATCGACGCGGGCGAGGGCCGCGCGTTCCTGTGCCCGTAGCCGCCCGAACAGGTCGGGATCCCACGAAGCGGACAGGTTCGCGCCATAGCTCACCCGCTCGGTATCGAAGGCGATGCCCTGCGGCAGGTTGGTTCCGAACTGGGCCGGGTTGGTGCGTGTCCCGGTGACCGATGCGCCAGCCCCAACGCTGGGGAGGCGGCGCGCGCCGGCCCCAGCCGCGCCAGCCCGCGCCGCTTCGACCCGCGCGGCAGCTTCGGCAAGCGTGGGCGCATCGGCGAGCGCGGCGGCAGACAGGTCGGCAAAAGCGGGATCGCCGGTCGGCAGCAGCGTATCGACTTGCGATGCGACCGCATCGGCGGGCAGGTAGGCGAAGCTTTGCGGCAATGCTGGTGGCGCAGTGTCGATCTCCGGCGGCGGGCCCGCGACGCAGGCCGCAAGCGCCAGGCTCCCCGCAGAAGCCAGGAACAGGCGGCGCATCACTCGGCCTCGCTTTCGACGGCGGGAATGAAGGCATCGACCTGCTGGCCGACGCGGAACAGGCCGTCGGTTTGGGGCAACTCGTAGAGCACTTGCAAGACGCGCACATCGACGCGTTCGGACGCGCTGTTGGTCAGCGATCGCTTGGGCACGACGAGCGGCTCGGCGCGCACGAAGCTGGCCTCGACCTGCCGATCGGATGCACCGCGCGGCGCGACGAATGCGGGCGCGCCCATCTTCACGCGCGGCGCTTCGGATTCGTCGATATCGATGCGCACGTAGAGCGGCTGCGTCTGTCCCATCTCGATGAAGGCCTGCGAACTGCCGCCGCCCATGGTCGAGACATATTCGCCCGGGCGGATGTTGACCGCGAGGATCTCGCCCGAAATCGGCGCGCGCACGGTCAGGCGGCCAAGCTCGGTCCGCGCACTACCGGCAGCGGCCTCGGCTGCAGCAAGACGCGAGCGGGCGAGCTGGAGGCGCTGGGCGGCGGCATTGGCCTCGCCCTCGGCGCGGATCACTTCGGCGCGGCTGACGGCGGCCGGGTCGTCGACATTGCGGTAGAGCGCGAGCTGCTGCTGGGCCGTGCTGCGCGCGGTCTGCGCCTCGGCAATCGCGGCACGCGCTTCGCCGATGGCGGCTTCCGCCTCACGCAGGCGGGCGCGGGCGGCGCGATCGTCGACGTTGAAGAGCGGCTGGCCCTTGGTCACGCGGTCGCCCGGCGCAACGCGCAGGTCCGTGACGAGGCCGGAAAGCGCAGTGCCGATGGCGATGACCTCGCTTGACGGTTCGACCACGCCCGATCCGGCCACGCGGGCGGAATTGGCTAGTTCGCCGGTCGCGCGCGGCGGGTCGTTCTCCGGTTCGGAAAGCTCGCGATCGGGCAGGCCGCGCCAGATGAAAATTACCGCGAGGAGAAGCCCGACGACGGCGATCACCGGCAGGATCTTGCGGCTGAAGCTCAGGTTTTCGGGGAGGATTGCCATGGCTTGTCGGGTCCTAGTGATCGTCCGGCATCTCGGTGCCGTCATGGGTGATGCGCCCGTCCTCGAGCACGAGGATACGGTCGGCGAGGTCGAAAATGCGGTTGTCGTGGGTGACAATGATGCAGGCGCGGTCTTCCGCCACCGCGACTTCGCGCAGCAGGTCCATCACGCGCCGGCCGGACTTCGCATCGAGCGCGGCGGTCGGTTCGTCGCACACCACGAGGCGCGGTTCGTGGACCAGCGCGCGGGCGATGGCGACGCGCTGCTGCTGGCCGCCCGAAAGCTGGCTCGGCAGCTTGTTCGCCTGGTCCGCGATGTTGAGCTTGTCGAGCATGGCGACAGCCCGCTCGCGCGCCTCGTGCCGGTGCATGCCCTGCGCGATCAGCGGGACGGCGGCGTTGGAGGCGGCATCGATCGCGGGGATCAAATTGTACTGCTGGAAGATGAAGCCGATGTTCTGCAGGCGGAAATTGACGAGGTCAGTGTCGGACAATCCGTAGATGTCGGTCCCAAATACGCGCACATGACCCAGCGTCGGCCACAGGATGCCGCACATGATCGAGATGAGCGTCGTCTTGCCCGATCCGCTCTCCCCGACGAGGTAGGTCAGCTCGCCCGCCTTCACCTCGAGGTCGATGCCGTGAAGCACGGTGATCGTCTGCTGTCCGGCCTGGAAATCGCGCGTGACGCCGCGCGTGCAAATCGCCGCAGTCGGGTCGCAGCCGCCGATGGCCGAGGTATCCATCTTCGTGCCCATCAGCGGAATACCGCCGCCGGTTCGGTCTTCATCACGCCGCGCAGGGCGATGAAGCCGGTAACGAGGATGATGAGCACCATCGCCACGAGCGAGAAGAGCGGGATTTGCCAGGGGATGTAGAAGCCCTTGAAGGTCGGGTTGCCGGAAAACATGAAGATGAAACCGACCGTGCCGAGCACGCCGAGCGCATAGCCGATGATGCCGACCATCGCGGCCTGCGCGGCGACCATGCGGGCGATCTTGCCATTGGTCACGCCGATCGCCTTCAATGCGCCGAACTGCTTGATGTTGTCGCGGATGAAGAGGCTGAAGGTCAGGCCGACGATCGCCACGCCGACGATGAAGCCGAGCAGCACGGTGATGCCGAAGTTGAACGGGATGCCGGTGTTGTCGACGATGAACTGCACCCCGTCGCTCGCGAATTCGTCGCGCGTCTGCGCCTTGAGGCCGGTCTGCTGCTCGATCCTCTCTGCGACTTCCGCGGGCGTCGAGCCGTCCGATACGCCGACGAGCACGAAGCTGAGGCGGTTGCGGGTGCCGGGCACGTAGCGCAGCGCTTGGCTGTACTTGGTGTAGAGCACGACGGTGCTGGTGAAGCTGGGGATCGCATCGGCGATTCCGCGGATCACGGCGCGCTGGTCGTTCAGCTCCAGCCTTTCGCCGATCGGGCTCTGGCCGGGGAACATGCGGGTCATGCCGACATCGTCGATGATGACGGAGTCCGGCTGGGAGAGCACATCGGTGCTGCCTTCGACCATGTTCTTGGGCAGGCCGATCAGCGTCGCATCGTCGACGCCGATGATCGCAACGCCCTCGAGATCGCCGTCCTTGGTCCTGACGGTAGCCTGTCCGCGAATATGCGGCACGGCCCATTCGACACCGGGGACGCCGCGCACCTGGTCGAGCGCGGTCGAGGGCATGGCATAGGCGACGTCGGTCGTGCGGCTGACCGGGTCCATTACCCAGACCTGCGCTTCGGAAACATTGTAGACCCCGCTCGCCCCGCGCTCGAGCAGGTTGACGAAAATGGTCAGCTGCTGGGTGATGAGAAGGGTCGAGAAGGCGATGCCGAACAGCAGCCCGTAGAACTTCTGCCGGTCGCCCGTCAGCATGCGGATGGCAATCCAGATCATCGACCCTGGGGAACCTCGTGCTGGTGGCGGGGTTGCAAGTACGAGCGACTCACCGCATTATTGAACGGTATCGTTTAATTGAACGGGGACGTTCACTTTGTCAACTCAGTTGCGGAAAAGGACTGGTCGACCGACCGACCTCGCCAAGCGCGAGGCGATCGTCGATGCTGCGTCCGATGCGTTCTTCCGCGACGGATACGCCGCCTCCGCAATCGAGCAGATCGCAGCCGAAGCAGGCGTATCGAAGGTGACGGTCTACAACCACTTCGGCGACAAGCGCGGGCTGTTCACTGCCGCGGTCGAGCGCGAATGCGAGAAAATCCGCGGGCATTTCAGCCTCGAATCGATCGGGCGCGGCGGCCTGCGGGAACGGCTCACGGCGATCGGCGAAGCGATGGTCGCCTTCCTCTCGCGCGACGAGATGGTGCAATTCGAACGGCGGATCGCGGCGGAAACCGAGCATGAGCCGGCCATAGGCATCGCATTCCTCGATGCCGGCCCGCGCCGGATGAAACGCGCGTTCACCGTGCTGATCGAGGCGATGCGCGACAGCGGCGAATTGCAGGTCGAGGATGCGGAACTCGCCGCCGAACAGTTCGCCTCGATGTGCAAGGGACTGGGCGATCTGGAGCGCCGTTTCGGTGCCGGGAACGACCATGCACGCAATGCCCAGCGCATCGCGGGCGCGGTCGAGGTTTTCCTCCAGGCCTACGCCCTCGATAAGACTGATCGGAATAACGCGTAGTCGCAAACGCCTTTCGCGCGCGCGTCAACTTGTCATTCACGCCCCTGATCCTACATAATCGGGGTTACGAAAGGACGCTTCATCGCGATGAACGACGACAACAATCCCGAGCCGCAGGGCCAGAACCCCTGGGTGAAGAGCCTGATGATCTGGGGCGGCATTTTCCTCGCCCTGCTGCTGGTTGCGACGATGTTCGGCAATGCGGGCCCGGGCACGACCACCGAAATCGACTATTCGGGTTTCCGTGCGCAGGTCGAGCAGGGTGAAGTCGAAGAGGTCCAGATCGGGCCGGATCGCATCACCGGCAAGCTCAAGAACGGGGAGGCATTCTCCACCGTTCCGGTCGCCGGCGATGGTGAGCTTACCAAGCTGCTCGAAGAGAAGAACGTCCGCTACACCGGCGCGGCGCGCGAGACGATGAACCCGCTGCTGGTCATCCTCCTCCAGTCGCTGCCTTTCCTCCTGATCCTCGGCATCGCCTTCTTTGCCCTGAGGCAGGTGCAAAAGGGCGGAGGCGCTGGCGGCGCTATGGGCTTCGGCAAGTCGAAGGCCAAAATGCTGACCGAAAAGCAGGGCCGCGTGACCTTTGCCGATGTCGCAGGCATCGACGAAGCGCGCGAGGAGCTGGAAGAAATCGTCGAGTTCCTGAAGGACCCGCAGCGCTTCTCCAAGCTCGGCGGCCAGATCCCCAAGGGTGCGCTGCTGGTCGGCTCGCCCGGTACCGGCAAGACGCTGCTCGCTCGCGCAATCGCAGGCGAGGCGGGCGTGCCCTTCTTCACCATTTCCGGTTCGGACTTCGTCGAGATGTTCGTCGGCGTCGGCGCCAGCCGTGTGCGCGACATGTTCGAACAGGCGAAGAAGAACGCGCCGTGCATCGTCTTCATCGACGAAATCGACGCGGTCGGCCGTTCGCGCGGCCACGGCCTCGGCAATTCGAACGACGAACGCGAGCAGACGTTGAACCAGCTGCTGGTCGAGATGGACGGCTTCGAGGCGAACGAAGGCATCATCATTATCGCGGCGACGAACCGTCCCGACGTGCTCGACCCCGCGCTGCTGCGCCCGGGCCGTTTCGACCGCCAGGTCGTGGTGCCCGTGCCCGACATCGAGGGCCGCGAGAAGATCCTCGAAGTGCACATGAAGAAGGTTCCGCTCGCACCCGATGTGAACCCGCGCACCATTGCGCGCGGCACTCCGGGCTTCTCGGGTGCGGATCTTGCGAACCTCGTCAACGAGGCTGCGCTGCTGGCTGCACGCCGCAACAAGCGCCTCGTCGCGATGCAGGAATTCGAGGACGCGAAGGACAAGGTCATGATGGGCAGCGAGCGCCGCTCGATGGTCATGACCGAGGACGAGAAGAAGATGACTGCCTATCACGAGGCGGGCCATGCGCTCGTCTCGCTGAACGAGCCGGCATCGGACCCGATCCACAAGGCGACGATCATCCCGCGCGGCCGTGCGCTGGGCATGGTGATGCGCCTGCCGGAACGCGACAACTACTCCTACCACCGCGACAAGATGCATGCCGACCTCGCCGTCAGCATGGGCGGCCGCGTCGCCGAGGAGATCATCTTCGGCCACGACAAGGTGTCGAGCGGCGCAAGCTCCGACATCCAGTATGCGACCAGCCTCGCGCGCAACATGGTCACCAAGTGGGGCATGTCCGACAAGCTCGGCCCGCTGCAGTATGAAGAGCAGCAGGAAGGCTATCTCGGCATGGGCCAGTCGGCCCGCACCATGGGTTCGGCAGAGACGAACAAGCTGATCGACGCCGAAATCCGCGACCTCGTCGAAGGTGCGCACAAGCGGGCGACCGAAATCCTGACCGAGCAGGAAGACAAGCTGCACCTCCTCGCCCAGGCGATGCTCGAATACGAGACGCTGACCGGCGACGAGATCAAGCAGCTGCTCGAGGACGGCAAGCTCGAACGCCCCGACGAACCCAAGGGGCCGAGCAAGGTGAAGCCGATTACCGGTTCCGCCATTCCCAAGGCGGGCAAGAAATTCGGCGGAGGCACCGCGCCGCAGGGCGCCTGATCTTACAGTTCCGAAACGAGAAGGGCGCTGCGAGCAATCGCGGCGCCCTTTTTCGTATGCGTCCTCAGAACGCCCCGAGCAGGATCAGGATTTGCAGGAAGATCATCAGGATCACCACGATGAAGCTGCTGAGGACGAGCAGCCGCCAGATCGTGCTGAACCGGCCGATCTCGTAAGTCTTTCGCAGGTGCTTGTAGAGATGGAGCGGCGGCACAGTCATCAGCAGGCTGATGACCGCCACCGACGGTGCCCCGGCCACGCCGAGCAAGGTCGCGGTGATGATCAGCAACGTCATGAAGCTGAGCGAATAGGTCACGAAGATTGCGTGGTCGTAGGCCTTGAAGCGGCGCTTCCAGGCGAACAGCAGCCACACGAAGGGGATCGATAGCGGGATCAGCAGCCAGCTGAACTTGTAGAAATTCGCCTGCAATTTGTAGAGCATCAGCCCGGGGTTCTTGCGCCATTTGTCGACTGCGGCTTCTACGAAGGCGACATCCGAGGAGCCGACCGTCATCTTGGCGGTCTTGTCTTCCGACAGGTCGATGACCGTGTCCCGTTCCTCGCTATCGGGTGTGGGCTCCTCGGCGGCGGGCTCGTCGGCCTTGTCGGCAGCTTCGGTCACGCCGGCGAGGAACGGGATCTCCTCCTGCGCCGAGGCGATGCCTTCGAGCTCGCGCTCGACCTGCTGGAGCTCGACCTGCAGCTGCTGGCGTTCTCCCGGCTCCAGATCGCCCTCGGCCAGCTGCGCGTTCAGCTCGTCCTGCTTCGCTTCCAAGCGGGTGACTTCGCTGATCGCCAGTTCGCGCAGCTGCTCTGCCTGGTTGCCCTTGATCTCGGTCGGCGCAGTGATGCCGGCAAGCTGGAAGATGGCGAACATGAGGAAGATGGAGAACAGGAACAGCGCCATCGGCGAGACGAAGCGTGCGCGCTGCCCGTCGATATAGCGGCGGGTAAGCTGGCCCGGCTTGAACACCAGCATCGGCAATGTGCGCCACAGCTTGCCTTCGAAATGCAGCGCGCCGTGGAGCAACTCATGCATGAAACCGCCGATGGTGCGGTGGATGTGCCCGCGCTGGCCGCAGGCGTGGCAATAGGCGCCTTGCAGCGGCGTCCCGCAGTTCTCGCAATTCTCGGGCTGGTTGGGGTGGGCGGACTTCGCGCCCGAATGGGGTTCGATCGCGCGCGCGAACAGGCCGCCCTGCACTGCCGAGCCGAATGCTTCGCCGATGTCGCTCATGAGACCCCCTCTCTTCGCAAAGGCGAGCCTATCGCGGAGAGGGGCTGTGCTGCAACGCAAAAAGCCGCCCCGGTTCGGAGCGGCTTTTGCCTGGACTATTCAGTCCCTTGCGGTGCGCGGCGGCTCAGCCGTCGTAGTCGGCACCGATCGAAGTCGAGCGGGTCGGGGCGGATGCGGTGATCCGCAGCGCCTCGGCCGACTGGCTCAGCGAACCGATTTCATCGGCTTCGTCCTCATCGTCCGGCAGGATCTTCTGCAGGTTGGTGACGACCGCTTCGTGCAGTTCCTTCGGCTTGATCGTCTGCTCGGCGATTTCGCGCAGGGCGACGACCGGGTTCTTGTCGCGGTCGCGATCGATCGTCAGTTCGGCACCACCGGAAATCTCGCGCGCACGCTGTGCGGCAAGCAGGACGAGATCGAACCGGTTGGGAACCTTGTCGACACAATCTTCGACAGTAACGCGCGCCATTGGGCACTCCGATAAGCTTGGTGTTTCGGGAAAGTGCGCCAGATAAGGCGGGGGAGGGCGCGAGTCAAGGAATTGCGCGGGCTGCGGCCCATGCGTTAGGGCCGGTTGCGATGGTCGGGCAGGAGATCTCGAAGGGGCGGTCGAAAACGCCTGCGTGGGACGATCCCGCCGTGTTCGAGTTCGACGCGCAGGGGCATCACCTGTGCGTCCTGCCCGGCGGCGACGACAGGCTCGCTGCAATCCTCGACCTGATTGCCTCGGCGCGCGAGAGCCTGCGGCTGTGCTTCTACATCTACTCCGCCGACCGTGTGGGCACCGAAGTGCGCGATGCGCTGGTCGAGGCGGCCCGGCGCGGGGTCAGGGTCCAGCTGATGGTCGACGGCTTCGGGGCCGAGGCGCCCGACAGCTTCTTCGCCCCATTGGTCGAGGCAGGCGGCACTTTCGACCGCTTCAGCCCGAAATGGAGCCGCCGCTACCTCATCCGCAACCACCAGAAGCTGATCATCGCCGACGGCAAGCGCGCGATGATCGGCGGGTTCAATATCGAGGACAGCTATTTCGCGGAAAAAGCGGGCGAGGGCTGGCAGGACCTCGGTGTCGCGATCGAGGGGGCGGTCGTCGAAGACCTCACGCGGTGGTTCGATGCGCTTTCGGAATGGGCCCACCGGCCCAAGGCGCAGTTCCGCGCGATCCGCAAGATGGTGCGCGAATGGCAGCCGGGCGAGGGCACAGTGCGGCTGCTGATCGGCGGCCCTACCGTCGGCCTGTCGAGCTGGGCGCGCCATGTCGGGCACGATCTGATCCATGCCTCGCGGCTCGATATGGTGATGGCCTATTTCTCGCCCGCCTACCGCCTCTTGAAGCGCATCGCGACGATCGGGAAGCGGGGCGAGGCGCGGCTGGTGCTCGCCGCCAAGTCGGACAATGGCGCGACCATCGGCGCGACCCGCTCGCTCTATTCCTACCTGCTCAAGCGCGACGCGGAGATTTTCGAGTTCCGCCCGCGCATGCTGCACACCAAGCTGATCGTGATCGACGACAAGACCTATATCGGCAGCGCCAATTTCGACATGCGCAGCCTCTACCTCAACCTCGAGCTGATGGTGCGGATCGAGGATTCGGACCTTGCCGAGCGCATGCGCCGCTTCATCGACAGCCATGCCGGCGCGAGCCAGGTCATCACGCCCGAACTGCACCGCAGCCGGGCAGGGGTGGTGAACCGCGTGCGCTGGTGGCTCAGCTGGCTGCTGGTCGGCGTGATCGACTACACGGTGAGCCGCCGGCTCAACCTCGGCCAATAGGCGACAAGCCTATTCGTAGCCCCAGTCCGAGTAGTCCTTCTTGCTCGGCGAGGTGAACTTGGTGATCTCGCTCTGGAACAGCAGCGGGACATTGCCGGTCGAACCATGGCGCTGCTTGGCGACGATCAGCGTCGCCTTGTTCTTCAGCTCCAGGTAGCGGTCTTCCCAGATGCGGTATTTCTCTTTCTCCGCCTCGGACGAGCTGTCGCTCGGCGGGTCGGGGCGGATCGCTTCGTGGTAGTAGTCGGCGCGGTAGATGAACCACACCATGTCCGCGTCCTGCTCGATCGAGCCCGATTCGCGCAGGTCGGAGAGCATCGGGCGCTTGTCCTCGCGCTGCTCGAC
This sequence comes from Erythrobacter sp. HKB08, assembly GCF_004114695.1. Lineage (NCBI taxonomy): Bacteria > Pseudomonadati > Pseudomonadota > Alphaproteobacteria > Sphingomonadales > Erythrobacteraceae > Erythrobacter > Erythrobacter sp. HKB08. Next base: position 173,443 of record NZ_CP035310.1, on the reverse strand, counting down.
CGCACGGCTGAGCTGGGAAAGCGCAATGACCGGCACGCTGAGTTCCTTGGCCAGCGTCTTCAGGCCGCGGCTGATTTCGGAAATTTCGTTCACGCGATTGTCGGTCGCGCGGCCCGAACCCTGCAGCAGCTGCAGATAGTCGACCACGATCAGTCCGATGTCGTGCCGCCGCTTCAGGCGCCTTGCGCGGGTGCGCAGGCCGCCGATGGTGAGCGCGGGCGTGTCGTCGATATAGAGCGGCAGTTCGGCCAGCCGTTGGCTCGCGAAGCTCAGCTTCTGGAAGTCGTCGCGGCTCATCTTGCCCGACCGCAGCGCCTCGCTCGAAATGCCTGCCTGCTCGGCGAGGATACGCGTCGCCAGCTGGTCGGCGCTCATCTCGAGGCTGAAGAAGGCGACAGGCGCGCCGTAATTGAATTCGCCGCCGTCCTGCTGCCATTCGAGATGTTTCTCGGCGCAGTTGAAGGCGATATTGGTCGCGAGCGAGGTCTTGCCCATGCCCGGACGCCCGGCGAGGATGATGAGGTCGGAATCGTGCAGGCCCGACGTCTTGTCGTCGATCGAGCCGAGGCCAGAGGTCTTGCCCGACAGGCCGCCGCCCGAATTCATTGCCGCTTCGACGTGCTTGATCGCGGTGATCGCGGCGTCGCGGAAATTGGAGGCCTCGCTGCCCGTGGTCGCGCCCTCTGCTACTGCGAAGAGGCTCGCTTCGGCCTGCGAGATGCGGTCCATCGGCGCGACCTCGTCGCTCGTGTCGAGCGCGCCTTCGACGAGATTGCGCCCGACGCTGACGAGTTCACGCAGCAGGGCGAGGTCGTAGATCTGTTGGCAAAGCTCGCGCGGGGCGAGCAGGCCCTGGCCGTCGGCGGTCAGCTTGGCGAGATAGGTGATCCCCCCCAATTCCTTCAGCGCCTCATCCGCTTCGAAATAGGGCTTGAGCGTGACCGGCGTGACCACCGCGCCGCGTTCGACCAGCCGGGTGATGCGATCGAAAATTCGCTGGTGGAGCGGTTCGAAGAAATGCTCGGGGCGAATCGCAATCGGCAATTCCTCGAGCACGCGGTTGTCGATCAGGACTGCACCGAGGAAGGCGGCTTCGGCTTCGATATTGCTCGGCAGGCTCTGCCCGCCGCCGTTGCCGGCGCCCGTGTCGGTCATGTCGTCGTTTCTTATCAGGAGATCTTGGTCGGCCATCGCGGCCCCTTTTGCGCAAGCGAAGGCGCTGCTGGCAAGTGCGCGATTGCTGCACTTCATTGTGGATAGCGGGGATGAGTTTGGAAACGCTTGCCGAGACCCGCCGCAATCTGCGAAGGCAGCATCAATCATGACCCGCGCCGACCCGTCAGAAAAATTTCGCATCGCGCATATCGCGCTCGACGAGGACACGATCCTCTGGCGCAATGCGGATATCGAACAGGAACGGCGCGTCGCGATCTACGATCTGATCGAGGAAAACGTGTTCAAGCCGGTGCGCGCGGCGGGCAAGGGATACGACGGGCCGTACAAGCTGCGCCTCGCGGTGGTCGACGGGCGGCTGGCGATGGAAATCCGCACGATGGACGGCGAAGCGGTCGAGACCCTGATTCTCGGCCTTGCACGTTTCCGCCGGCCGATCCGCGAATATTTCGCGATCTGCGACAGCTATTACCAAGCGATCCGCAAGGCGACCCCGGCGGAAATCGAGACGATCGACATGGCGCGGCGCGGCATCCACAACGAGGCGGCCGAGCTCCTGATGGAGAAGCTGGAAGGCAAGATCGAAACCGATTTCGCCACCGCGCGCCGCCTCTTCACGCTCATCTGCGTGCTTCATATCAAGGGTTAGGAATACCGTGGGTCGCAGGACGAAACGCAATCCCTGGATCGCGCGCACGCTCGGCGTGCTGCTGCTCGCCGCGCTGGTCGCGGGCGGGTGGTTCTGGTGGGACGTCCAGCACTGGACGCCGGGCGAGGACGCCTATCCCGACCAGGGCGCGCTGGTCGGCGAGGCGGAAGGGGCAGTGAATTTCCGCACGCTGCGGGCGCTGGGTGCAAACTTCGTATATCTCGAGGCGAGCATCGGCGCCGGAGCAAAGGACGCGCGCTTCAGCCGCAATTTCTCCGCCGCGCGCGAGGCAGGGCTGCAGGTCGGCGCGGTCCACCGGTTCGATCCCTGCACCATGGCCGACGGGCAGTCGGCGAATTTCGTCACCACGGTCCCGCGCGGCGCGGACATGCTTCCGCCGGTCATCGCGCTTTCGCGCACCGGCGAGGCTTGCGAGGAGCGGGTCAACGAGGCTGCCGTGCACAGCGAGCTTATGACGCTGATCAACCAGATCGAGACCCATGCGGGCAAGCCCGCGATCCTCAAGGTCGAGCCTGAGTTCGAGGCCGAATACGGCCTCGCGCGCAGGATCGAGCGTAACTTGTGGGTCAACCGCACCCGCTTCGTGCCGACCTATGCGGGCCGCCCGTGGCTGCTATGGTCGGCCAACGAGGACCTGCTCAGCGAAGCGAGCGAGGAGCCGATCGAATGGGTGGTGGTGCAGCCGTGAAGGAAGGCCCGAGAATGACCGACGAAGACCTGATCGCCGCCGCACGCGAGGCTGCCGCGCAAAGCTATTCGCCCTATTCGCGCTTTGCCGTGGGCTCGGCGTTGCTCTTCTCCGACGGGACGGTCGTGACCGGCACCAATATCGAGAATGCGAGCTACGGCCTTGCCCTGTGCGCCGAGACGGTCGCCGTCGCCAAGGCGATGGATGCAGGCGTTCGCGGCGGGCTGGAAGCGGTCGCGGTGACCGGCCCGGGCGATGCGCCGATCACGCCGTGCGGCCGCTGCCGCCAGGTTCTCAACGAGCTTGCCCAGCTCGGCGGGACGGACCCGGACATCCTCTGCGTCGGCCCGGACGAGGTGCGGCGCACGACGCTCTCCGCGCTGCTGCCGGATGCATTCGGACCCGCCAGCCTCGTCTGAGCTGCCACAAGAAAAACGGGCCGGCAGCTTATCGCCACCGGCCCGCTCTCTATTTCATTGAAATCGGGAAAGCTCAGCCGCGCTGGAGCCATTCCAGCAGCGCGCCCATGCAGTCCTTGCCGAGCTGCTTGCAGCGTTCCGGCGACCAGTTCTGCTCGGGGTCGGGACAATCGTCGTTGTCCTTGTAGGGCATTTCCAGCGTCATCGCCGTCGCGCCGAAGCGGTGGGCGACCTGCGTGGTGCTCATCGACATATTGGCGGTGCCGGGCTTCGAGACCGGATAGCCCTTGGCGATCTGGAAGTCGGGCGTGCGCCGGTCGAGGATCGCGCGGTAATCGGTAAAGCCTGCGAGGTGTTCCTCGGTCAGGTCGGGAATGCCTTCATAGCCTGCGAGGAAGACTGCCGGGATCGCCTCGTCGCCATGAACGTCCATTGCGAAGTCGACGCCGGTTTCGTCCATCTTGTTACGGATCGCGAGGACTTCGGGCGATTTCTCGGCCGTCGGCGTGTCCCACTCGCGGTTGAGGTTGGTGCCGACCGCATTGGTGCGGAGATGGCCACGGCGCGAGCCGTCCGGGTTGCAGTTGGGCACGACGTGGAAGGTGCAGCGTTCGCGCAGCGCACGGGCAACCGAATCGGACAGGTCGGTCATCTGCTCGAGCATGCCTTCCATCCACCATTCGGCCTGCGTCTCGCCGGGATGCTGGCGGGCGTAGAGCCAGACGACCGTCTCGCCCTCGCCGAAGGTCAGGTAGTCGATCGGCTGCCCGTCGAGCGTTTCGCCGAGGCGCTCGTAGCGCACGCCCTCGCTCGCAGCCGCCTCGGCCACGAGATCGTGGTGACGCTCCATCGAATAGGGCGCGAAATAGGCGAACCAGGCAATGTCGGAGGCGGGCGTGTAGCGCACGGTGAGCGTGCCGCCGTCCTCGTCCTTGTCGTAGCTCGACGCGGTGGCCGCCCAGTACTCGCGATCTTCCGAGACGCGGCAGTTGTAGTCCGGCCAGCCGCCCGGATAGGCGGATTTCTCGAGGCCGGTGATCTTCAGGGTGATCTCGCGGCCCGCAGCGCCGGTGACGCGGAAGTGGAACCACTGCTTGAATTCGGACATGTGATCCTTGCGGATCGCGAGGGTGGCCGATGCCCCCTCTACCGACAGCACCTCGATATTGCCGCTGTCGAAATTGGCATCGATCTGGATATTGCTCACTCGGAAACCCTGACTTCTATTGTTTCGCCATTGTTGCCGGGAAACTCCCGGAACATGGCATCTGCGACCGCCGTAGCGCCGGTCTCGCTATTGGCGAAAGGTGAATTTACGCTTACCGAAAATTGCGCGCGGCCTTCCCAAAATGTCGCGGCGCTCTCCTTGTCGCGGAGCATCACGCCGAGCTGGGTGGTAAGCTCCTCGCCCCGGCGACGATCGCCGCCGAGATTGATGCCGATACCGACGCCAACACCCGAACCATAGCTCCCGGTCGAACCGCCGACGCCCACGCTGACGGGCGACTGACGGTTGCGCGGCGTGCCGCTGACGCTCTGGTCGAGCCGGACCTGCGCGATGAAATCCGCGCCTTCGCGATCGCTTTCGACATAGCCGCGTTCGGCAAGTTCGGCTGCGACGGCTGCCTTGTACGGTGCGAGTTCGCTGGCGAGCTCCTCGCGGCCGGGCGCGGTCTCGACGAAGAAACGCGCGCCATCGTACTGCGCAAGGTTCGCCGGTTCGATGAAGCGGGTGACGGAAACCGGGCCGGGCGGCGGAACGCCGGCGGCGCAGGCGGCAAGCGATGCGGCACCCATTGCGGCAAGCAGGCCCTTGGCGGCAGGGCGGAAAATCGACATTGCTCAAGCTCCTGTGACGGGTCCGCGGGCGGACCGGTTGCCCCACCGCTTCGCCTCATGGCGGAAAAACCTGCCCGCGTTAACCCTTGTGATGGGCGGCAATGCTAGGGATTCGTGGATGAATCAGGCAAAACCCTTCAGCGTGCTGGTGACCGGCGGGGCCGGCTATATCGGCAGCCATGCGGTGCTCGCGCTGCGCGATGCCGGATGGCCGGTCGCGGTGATCGACAATCTCGTCACCGGCTTCCGCTTTGCCGTGCCAAAAGGCGTGCCGTTCTACGAAGGCGATATCGAAGACCAGGCGCTTCTCGCGCGGATCTTCGAAGAGCAGGGGACCGGCGCGATCATGCATTTCGCCGGCTCGGTCGTGGTGCCCGAAAGCGTCTCCGACCCGCTCAAATACTACCATAACAACACGGTGAAGAGCCGCGCGCTGATCGAGGCTGCGGTCAAAGGCGGGGTGAAGCATTTCATCTTCAGTTCGACCGCCGCGACCTATGGCATTCCCGATGTCGAGGCGGTGACGGAAGACACGCCGCAGGCGCCGATCAACCCCTATGGCTGGTCGAAGCTGATGACCGAGCGGATGCTCGCCGATACCGCTGCCGCGCACGACATGAATTATTGCGCGCTGCGCTACTTCAATGTCGCGGGGGCCGATCCAGACGGGCGCACCGGCCAGTCGACGGCCGGGGCGACGCATCTCATCAAGGTCGCGGTCGAGGCGGCCCTCGGCAAGCGCGACCATGTCGCGGTGTTCGGGACCGATTACGACACGCCCGACGGTACGGGGGTGCGCGACTACATCCACGTCTCCGACCTCGCGAATGCGCATGTTCTCGCGCTGGAGGAACTGGTCGCCTCGCCGGAGACCTCGCTCACCATGAACTGCGGCTACGGGCGCGGCTTCTCGGTGCTGGAAGTGCTTGATGCGGTCGACCGGGTGACCAACCGCACGATCGAGCGGCGGATGGAGCCGCGCCGCGAAGGCGATCCGGGCTCGCTCATTTCCGATCCCTCGCGCCTCAAGGCGACCCTGCCCTGGCAGCCGCGCCATGCCGATCTCGATACGATTATCGGCCATGCGCTGCAGTGGGAACGAAAACTCTCCGAAATACGCGGGCAGAGTTGACGGTGCGCGATTCTCCCCTTATGCGCCCCGCTTGAATTTCCGGCATCGGAGACTACCTCCGGTGCCCTTATTTTTGGAAGTAGAGCCATGAAGATCCGTAACAGCCTCAAGTCGCTGAAGGGCCGTCACCGCGATTGTCGCGTCATCCGCCGTCGTGGCCGGACCTACGTCATCAACAAGACGAACCGTCGCTTCAAGGCCCGCCAGGGCTAAGCAGCGTCGTGCCGCGCGCTTGTCGCGGCAGCGATAGATCGAAGGGCCTCCGCGAAAGCGGGGGCTTTTTGCATGTCTGACACCCGCGCATTTTCCGAATCCGCCATCGAGGCAGTCGTCTTCGACGTCGGCCGCGTGATCGTGCAGTGGGACATGCGCATCCTGTTCGCGAAACTGTTCGACGATCCGGCCGAGCTCGAGTGGTTCTGCAGCAATGTCGTGACCGAGGCATGGCACGGCCAGCACGATGCGGGCCGCCCGATCGACGAGATGGTCGCCGAACGCAGCTGCGCCTTTCCCGAATATCGCGAGCAGATCGAAGCGTATCGCGACCGCTGGCTGGAAACGATCCCCGGCCCGGTCCCCGGTGTTGCCGAGATCATCGAAGCGCTCGATGCGCGCGGGCTCCCGCTTTATGCAATCACCAATTTCGGGACCGATTTCTGGGCCATGTTCCGGCCCACGACGCCGGTGCTGGGGCGCTTCCGCGACATCGTCGTGTCGGGCGACGAGCGGCTCGTGAAACCGGGCAGCGCGATCTATCGGCTGGCGCAGCAGCGTTTCGGCCACGCGCCGCAAGCGATGCTCTTCATCGACGATAGCGAGCCCAATGTCGTCGCAGCGCGCGGGCTGGGCTGGCACGCGCATCACTTCCGGGGCGCGGAAGGGCTGCGCAGCGAGTTACAGGAACGCGGGCTGCTCTGATGAAAAAAGGGCCCCCGGCGGGGGTGCCGGGAGCCCTTGAGGATAACCCGTGTTGGAGAGGACGGGTTGGGGTGAGTTCGGCTTACTCGCCGTTGCAGCGAGCGAGCTTTTCGTCGGCCAGCGCCTTGCCCTTCGTCTTGAAGGAGGCGACGTCGCCGAGTTCGCGGTTGAGGCGCATGCACATGACGACCGGGCGCGAGGTGCCCTTGGCCGCAACGCAGGTGGTGCCTTCGCACTGCCACACGACGCCGCCGGCAACGGTGCGGGCTTCCTTGGCCGGAGCGGCGAGCTCGGCGGTGTAGAACGGCGTGTTGCCGCGCGCTTCGACCGGCGAGGTCAGCGCGCCGAAGGTGAGGGTGGTCCAGGCAGCTGCGAGAACAGCGACCGGGAGAACGCGAGCACGGGAGAGGGAGAGGGTCATTTTTCGGCTCCTGAGAGGACTTGTCTGGATGCTAGCGAGTTGCAATATGCAACCCGTTGCGAATCACTACCTATCTTGATAGATATTAAGTTGCAACCGAAAACTTAGTTTCAGTTTTGTGACTTGGGCTTTCCGCGTTACACACTGGGTCGGGAAGGACTGATTTATGGGTGATCTGCGCGAACCGCTTAAGGAACTGACCAGCTGTGGTCTGCCCGAAGCGCTTGAAGTCATGGGGGAACGCTGGTCCTTCATGATCCTTCGGGCGAGCTTCAACGGGCTGCACCACTTCGAGGAGTTCCTGACCGAACTCGGCATCGCGCGGAACATCCTGTCCAATCGCCTCGCCAAGCTGGTTGAGCATGGAATCCTCGATCGCCAGCCCTGCGCCGACGACCGCCGCCGCATCGAATACCGCCTGACGGAGAAGGGTTTCGACCTCCTCCCCGCCATGCTCGCCCTGCGCCAATGGGGCCAGAAATACGGCGCCGAAATGGTCGAGAACCCGGTGCTGACCGACGAGCGCGACCGCCTGCCGATCGGTCCGGTCTCGATCCTCGCGCATGACGGCCGCGTGCTCGGACCCGAAGACCTCTGGCTTACGCGTCCGGAGGAACTCGGTATTCGCGAAGACGGCAGCCGTGCCGAAGCGGGCGACGCTATCGGACGCGGCGACTACGCCGATCTCAACCGCCGCCAGGCCGCCGAGTAATCCGCTGCCCCAAAGCGACGACGACGGCCCTGTCCGAACCCCGGACGGGCGCTACATCATCGTGCGCGGAAGGCTGTGGCGCGCGAGTAATCCGAACTTGCCCGAAGACGAACGCCAGCGCTGGGTGAACGCGCTGATGGACGCCCGCCGCGCGGTGAAATCGGCCAAGGCGTCGGGCGACGAAGCCGCTCTCAAGTCTGCCCGCGCCAAGGTTCACGCAGCAAAGGTAGCACTGGGCGAGCGCGGCCCGGTCTGGTGGGACGACGATGCTCTGGATGAAAACCGTAAGCTGGTGAAGAACTCGAGCTATGCCGACTGGTGGAACGCCTCGGCTGGATAAGTCGTTACACCGGGGTTGCCATGGCAGGGGCGAAGCTGCTTCCTTAAGGCAACGCAGATCCGCCTTCTGCATTCATCCGCAAATCGACAGGACACGCCGCATCCGATGCTGACGCTTCTCTCGCCCGCCAAGAAACTGAACTTCGATCCCGCCACCACCGACCTCGCCCCGACGCAGCCGCGCCTGACGGACGACATGCGCGCGATTGCAACGGTCGCGAAGAAGCAGTCGGCGGCCGACCTCAAGCGCCTGATGCGCATTTCGGACAATCTCGCCGAGCTCAATGCCGACCGCTTCAAGGCGTTCGATCTCGACAACGAGGCGGCATCGACCAAGCCCGCCGGGCTGACCTTCGATGGCGACGTCTATTGGGGCCTTGAAGCGAAGAGTCTCGACGACGAAACGCTCGCCTATGCGCAACACCACTTGCGGATCCTCTCGGGCCTCTACGGCCTGCTGCGCCCGATGGACGCGATCCAGCCCTACCGTCTCGAGATGGGCACCAAGATGGCCAACCCGCGCGGGGAATCGCTCTACGATTTCTGGGGCAGCCGCCTTGCCGAAACGCTCAAGGGCGACCTCAAAGGGCACGGCGACCGGACGATCGTGAACCTTGCTTCCAACGAATATTTCGGCGCGGTCGACACCGCTGCGCTCGATGCGCCGGTGATCACCGCGGATTTCATCAACATCAAGGACGGCGAACCCAAGCGCCCGATGTACCACGTGAAGTTCGCACGCGGCCTGATGGCTCGCTGGATCATGCAAAACCGCATCGACAAGGCCGAAGCGCTGAAGGACTTCGATGCCGAGGGCTACAAATACGACCCCGCCGCTTCGGAGGTCGGCAAGCTCGTCTTCTCGCGCAAGCAGCCGCCGGTGAAGAAGTAACGCTGACCTAAGCTCGCGGCGCCTGCCTTCGGTAGCTGAGCGCCTCCGCCACGTGAATACGTCCGACCTGTCCGGCACCTGAGAGGTCCGCGATGGTGCGCGCTACCCTCAGCATTCGCGTGTAGCTGCGGGCCGACAGGCGCATGGCTTCGGCGGCCTGCATCAAGAGGGTGCGGCCCGCCTCGTCGGGGCCGGCGAATTCCTCCAGCGCATCGCCCTGCAGTTCGGCATTGGTCCTCGCGCCGGTCGCTTCGCGGCGGGCGAGTTGGACCTGCCGGGCGGCTGCGACGCGCGCGGCGACTTCGGTGGTTCCTTCCGCGGGCGGCGGCATGGCGAGGTCGGCGGCGCTGACCGGATCGACTTCGACATGCAGGTCGATGCGGTCGAGCATCGGGCCGGACACCTTGCTCTGGTAATCGGCCGCGCAGCGCGGCGCGCGGCTGCAGGCGAGCGCTGCATCGCCCAGGTGCCCGCAGCGGCACGGGTTCATCGCCGCGACCAGCTGGACGTTCGCCGGAAAGGTCACATGCGCATTCGCCCGCGCGACATCGACCGTCCCGGTTTCGAGCGGCTGGCGCAGCGAATCGAGCACGGCTCGCTGGAATTCGGGAAGTTCGTCGAGGAACAGGACGCCAAGATGCGCAAGGCTCACCTCGCCCGGCTTCACCTTGAGCCCGCCGCCGGTCAGCGCAGCCATGCTCGCCGAATGGTGCGGCGCGCGGAACGGCCGTGCGCGGCTGATGCGCCCGCCTTCGAGCATTCCGGCGACCGATTGCACCATCGAGACCTCGAGCGCTTCGGATGGCGAGAGTTCGGGGAGGATCCCCGGCAGGCAGGAAGCGAGCAGGCTCTTTCCCGCACCGGGCGGCCCAACCATCAGCAAATTGTGTCCGCCCGCCGCTGCGATCTCGAGCGCGCGCTTGGCGGTTTCCTGACCCTTTACCTGCTTGAGATCCGGCCCGGGCGCCTGCGCCTCGACCTCGCCCGGCTGGGGCGCAGGCAATTGCGCCTCGCCCTTCAAATGGTTGAGCAGCGAAAGCAGGTCGGGCGCGGCGCAGACGGCGACCCCGCTCGCCCAGCGCGCTTCGGCCCCCTGGCTCGCCGGGCAGATCAGGCCGGCTTCCTCGCTGCTGGCATGGAGCGCGGCGAGCAGCACGCCAGGCGAAGCGCCGATCCGCCCGTCGAGCGCGAGCTCGCCCACCACGACCCAGTCGCCCAGTTGCTCGGCATCGGTCACGCCCATTGCGGCGAGCAGGGCGAGTGCAATCGGCAGGTCGTAATGGCTGCCCTCTTTCGGCAAGTCGGCCGGCGAGAGGTTGATGGTGATCCGCTTGGGCGGAAGCGCGAGGCCCATGGAGGAAAGCGCGGCGCGCACCCGCTCCTTGCTTTCGCCTACCGCCTTGTCGGCCAGCCCGACGATGGTGAAATTCGGCAAGCCCGGCGCAACCGAGCACTGGACCTCCACCCCGCGCGCTTCCAGCCCGAGATAGGCCACCGTCCTGACCAGAGCGACCACTGCAACCCCCGTTTCGATCCTTCGACTTCACGCCGAGCCGCTTGTGGTCCTCAACACAACAGCTTGGAAACACGGGAAATAACGAAGCTGGTCAAAATAGCCAGAGCCGCATAGTCCTTTGTTTCGGGTAAGGAGGGTGCAGTGCTAGGCAAGATCGGTAGGCGGCGGGTATTCCTGGTGACTGCATGCCTCGGCGTGCTGCTTGCCGCGTTCGCCGTCTGGGACTTGCGGCAGGACAGCCTGCGCGACGAGCCGATGGAGGCCTTCATCGAGCGCCTCGAGATCAGGCCCGGAACCGAGGGCATGAAGGCGATGCTGGCCGATATCCGCAAGCGCGAAGAGGCCTCCTGGCTGCGCACATCGGCGAGGGCCGTGCGGGACCGATACTTCTTGTGGCGTGGCATAGACGGCGCGCCGGAAGCCGTCCGGCACCTGCGCATCGCGGCCCGGCTCATGAACGACGGCGAGACTGTGGATGCCATCGAAATCCTGGAGAAGACCGATCGCTGGGCGCAGGAAGGCGGCGCTCCGCACGAACTGGCCGCGCAGATCGAGGACAATCTCGCGATCGCCTATCTCCGGCTGGGCGAACAGCAGAACTGCTTCAACAACCCCCATGCAGGGGCCTGCATCGTGCCGATCGATCGCGGCGCGCAGCATCAGCTGGAGGAAGGCTCGACCAAGGCGATCGCCATTCTGGAAGATCGCATCCTAGCGAAGCGACCCGACGATTACGAAGCGAAGTGGCTGCTCAACATCGCGCATATGACGCTGGGCGGCTATCCCGGCGAAGTCCCTCCCGAACACCTGCTGCCGATGCCCGGCACGATCGGGGACTATACCGGCCCCCGGTTCGCCAATGTATCCGACCTTGCCGGGGTCGACCGCATGAACAACGCCGGGGCGGCGGTGGTCGACGATTTCGACGGCGACGGACAGTTGGATATTTTCACGACCAGCTGGACCATCAACGGCGAGGTTCTGCTCTACCTGCGCGATGGCGAAGGGGGGTTTGTCGATGCGACGGAGCCGGCCGGGCTCGCCGGGCTGACCGGAGGACTCAATGCCGTCCACGGCGATTTCGACAACGACGGGGATGCCGATATCTACCTGATGCGCGGCGCGTGGGGGCATGGCCGCGGGCTCCTGCCGAATTCGCTGCTGCGCAACGATGGCGACGGTAATTTCGAGGATGCGACGGTCGAACTCGGCCTTTTGCAATTCGAGCCGACGCTGAGTTCCGCCTTCGTCGACCTCGACAATGACGGATGGCTCGACCTGGTGGTCGCCAACGAGAAGAAGATGCGCCGCGTCGCGGGGCGGATCGACATCTTCATGAACCGCGACGGCGAGCGCTTCGAGCGCCTGCCCGAATGGACGCCGGGCGACTTCGACTGCAATCCGAAATCGGTCGCGGCGGGCGATTACGATGGCGACGGTTTCGCCGACTTGCACGTCTCCTGCCTGCGACAGACGAATTACCTGTTTCGCAATACGGGTCGGGCGACGTTCGAAGACGTCACCGAGGCGGCAGGTGTCGGCGGGCCGAAGCGCAGCTTTGCCAGCTGGTTCTTCGATTACGACAACGACGGCTGGCAGGATCTTTTCGTGGCGGGATATGGCTCTGGCGACATCACCGGCACGATGGCGCGCAGCTTTGCCGGGCGCGATGCGGCCGAATTCGACGCGAAGTTTTCCGCCCCGGCGCTTTACCGCAACAGGGGCGATGGGACTTTCGAGGATGTCACCGTTGCCGCCGGTCTCACCGCGCCGAGCTACGTCATGGGATCGGGTTTCGGCGACTTCGATAACGACGGGTGGCTCGACATGTACTGGGGGACGGGGGCTTCGGCCTATGAGGCGATCATTCCCAACACCGCGATGTGGAATCGCGGGGGCGGCAGCTTTACCGAAATAACCGCCTCCTCGGGCCTGGGGCATATCCAGAAGGGTCACGGAATCGCTTTCGCCGACTTCGACCGCGACGGGGATGCGGACATCTTCGCGCAGCTCGGCGGTGCGGCGGCGGGCGATACCTACATGAATGCCCTGTTCGAAAACCTCGATAACGAAAACCGCTGGATATCGCTTTCCCTGGAAGGGCGGCGAAGCAATCGCAGCGCGTTCGGCGCAGTCATCCGGGTCGACCTGATCGCGAGCGATGGAAGGAAACGATCGGTCTGGCGGGTTGTCGGCACCGGCGGCAGCTTCGGGTCGAGCCCGCTCGAACAGCTCATCGGCCTTGGCGATGCGGCGCGGATCGAGCGTGTCACCGTCCGCTGGCCTGCCTCGGGCAGGGAGCAGACCTTCACGGGCGCCGCGCCGGACGCCGCTTACCTTGTGGTCGAAGGGGCGGATGCACTCGAGCCGGTCGTTCGCAAGGCGGCACGGTTCAAACGGATGCCTTCACGCGCAAATCATTCCGGTCACTGAATTTCCGCGCCTTCGTTAACTACGCTTTGAAATATCCCGGCAACCGCATGGCTTGTCGGCGCGGTAAGGGCTCGCGCGCGAAAAGGGCAGCATGCTTGCTGCTATCGCACGCCTTCTCACCGTCCTCGCACCGGCGATCCTGCTGATCGCCGCCCCTGCCAGCGCGCAGGTGCTTTCGGTCGAGACCTGGGTGGAGGAATGGGATGCGGCGAGCGGCCAGTGGGTGCGCGTTGCGGATGGTGCGGACCGGCTGCAGGCCGCGCGCCTTGCACCGAGCGCGAAGGCAGAACAGGCGATCGCCAGCTACGGCCCGTTCCGCGTGCTCGACGAGCGCCGTGCTGCCCTAGATGGCGTGACGAACGGCAATTCGCCGGCCTATTTCCAGGCGATGCTGCGCGATCATCCCGGGATCGAAGTGCTCGAGATGCACGACTGCCCGGGGACCGATGACGATCGCGGCAACCTGGCGCTAGGCCGCCTGATCCGCGCGGCCGGGCTCGAGACCCATGTGCCCGCCGGCGGATCGGTGCGCTCGGGCGCGGTCGAAGTCTTCCTTGCCGGAGCCACGCGCCGGATCGACGAGGGCGCCGAATTCGCGGTGCACAGCTGGCTCGACAGCTACGGCTATGAAGCGGCGGACTATGCCGCCAATTCGGCCGCCAACCGGCTCTACATCGACTACTACCGGGAAATGGGCATGAGCGAGACGCGCGCGCAGGCCTTTTACGACATGACCAATTCGGTCCCGCACGCCTCGGCGCGCTGGCTGACCGCTGGCGAGATGCGGCAGTGGATCGCCCCGGCGCGCGTGGCTCTGGCTCAGGCTCCGAAGATCGCCTATCAGGCCACCGGATATCTTGACTCGCAGCCGGTCCTGCCGTAACGGCCCGCTCCATACAGGCGGTCGCCTCGTGAGGCGGCCCTTTTTATTTGCTAATTCGAGGTCAAAATGAAGCGGACTTTCCAGCCCAGCAATCTCGTGCGCAAGCGTCGCCACGGCTTCTTCGCCCGCAAGGCGACTGTCGGTGGCCGCAAGGTCCTGCGCGCCCGTCGCAAGCGCGGCCGCAAGACGCTCTGCGCGTAACTTGATTTGCGCGACGCCCATCCGGGCGCGCGATATCCTCGCTCACGCGGCCTGATGGCCGCGTCGCTGCGGGCGGCCAGTCGGCCTTGCGGGCTCCTTCGGGAGCCCGTTTGCGTTTTCACGTTCGGGCTGATTCGGTAAGAGCGAGACATGACTTCAGCTCAATCGCACGACACGCCTGCGAAACCGGCGGTGCTGACGCGCCGGGCGGATTTTCTTGCGGCCAACAAGGGGCTGCGCGTGGCGCGGCCGGGGTTCGTGCTGCTCACCCGCCCGAATCAGGGCGAGGGCATGCGCTACGGCATCACCGTCACCAAGAAGATCGGCAACGCGGTGGTGCGCAACCGCATGAAGCGGCGTTTCCGCGAGCTGCTGCGCGCCGCGCTCCCCGTTCATGGCCTGCCCGATCATGACCACGTGCTCATCGGGCGCGACGGCGGGGTCGAGCGCGATTTCGCGGCGATGGGCGAGGAGCTCGAAGTCGCCCTCAAGCGCGCTGCCGAGGGCAAGGGCGATCCGCCGCGCCGCCCGCGCAGCCGCAGGCCGCGTAACCGCTCCGGCAGGTCCGGGGGGAGCCGCCGGTGAAGTATCTTTTCATCATGATCGCCAAGGCGTGGCAGTGGGGCCCTTCGCGCATCCTGCCGCCGACCTGCCGCTACCAGCCCTCCTGCTCGCAATATGCGATCGAGGCTCTCGGCAAATATGGGGCAATCAAGGGTGGATGGATGGCGATGAAGCGTATATTGCGCTGCCACCCCTGGGGCGGGCACGGCTATGATCCCGTGCCGTAGTACCTATATAACACAGCTCAGACTTTCGTAACCGGGATCGATATCTTGCAAAACCAGCGCAATCTCCTGCTCGCCGTGGTGCTGTGCGGCCTGTTGCTCATCGGATGGGACATGGCGATCCGCTATTTCTATCCGCAGCCCGAGACCATCACCGAAGAAGTGACCGAAGGCGAAACCGCCGCACCTGCAGTGGCCGGCGGAACTGCCGAGATTGCCGAGGGCGATGCCGCCGCGGCTCCGCAGACGCTCGAGGCTTCGCTTGCGAGCACCGAGCGCGTGGCGATCGATGCGCCGGAAATCACCGGTTCGATCAATCCGGTCGGCGCGAAGATCGACGATCTCTCGCTCAAGACGCACCGCCAGACGGTGAAGGACGACAGCGGCCCGGTCCGCCTGTTCGCGCCGCAAGGCACCGACGGGCAATACTTCGCCCAGTTCGGCTGGGTCGGCGAAGGCATTGCGCTGCCGACGCTCGACACCGTGTGGCAGGTCGAAGGTGGCCCGCTGACGCAGGACAGCCCGACCACGCTCAAGTGGAACAATGGCGAAGGCCAGCTCTTCTCGATCGAACTGGCGATCGACGAACATTACATGATCAGCGCGAAGCAGACCGTCGCCAACACCGGCGCCGGTTCGATCGTCGCGCGGCCCTTCGCGATCATCAATCGCACCAGCGCGACGGCGAGCAGCGATTCGTTCAACGTCCACTCCGGCCCGATCGGCAATTTCGGTGACGGCGTGAGCTTCGGCCCGGACTACGACGACCTTGCTGAAGACGGCAGCGACATCCCGACCGGCAATGTCGAGTGGCTCGGCTTCACCGACATCTACTGGCTCTCCGCGCTGATCCCGCAAGACGGCGCCAATGCAGAGGCAGACTTCCGCTCGCAGGGTAACGAGATTTTCCGCGCCGATGTCATCTACCAGCCGGTCACCGTGCCCGCCGGTCGCCAGATCAGCCGCACGACGCAGCTCTTTGCGGGCGCGAAGGAAAGCGCGATCCTCGACCGTTACGAAGCGGCCGGCGTTGCAGGCTTCGGCAATGCGATCGACTGGGGCTGGTTCGGCTGGATCGCCAAGCCGATCTGGTTGCTGCTGACGAACCTGTTCGACGTGGTGAAGAACTTCGGTCTCGCGATCATCCTGATGACCGTGCTGATCCGCCTGCTGCTTTTCCCGATCGCGCAGAAGCAGTTCGCCTCGATGGCCCAGATGAAGGCCGTCCAGCCGAAGATGAAGGCGATTCAGGAACGCTTCAAGGACGACAAGCAGAAGCAGCAGCAGGAAATCATGAAGCTGTACAAGGAGGAGAAGGTCAATCCGCTGGCCGGCTGTCTCCCGCTGCTGATCCAGATCCCGATCTTCTTCGCGCTCTACAAGGTGCTGATCCTCGCGATCGAAATGCGTCACCAGCCTTTCGTGCTGTGGATCGAAGACTTGTCCGCGCCCGATCCGGCGAAGATCCTCAACCTGTTCGGCCTGTTGCCGTTCGATCCGCCGAGCTTCCTCGGCATCGGCGTGCTGGCGGTGCTGCTCGGCGTGACCATGTGGGCGACCTTCCGCCTCAACCCGACGTCGATGGACCCGGTGCAGGCGCAGATCTTCTCGATCATGCCGTGGGCGCTGATGTTCG
Source organism: Erythrobacter sp. HKB08 (assembly GCF_004114695.1). Classification (NCBI taxonomy): domain Bacteria; kingdom Pseudomonadati; phylum Pseudomonadota; class Alphaproteobacteria; order Sphingomonadales; family Erythrobacteraceae; genus Erythrobacter; species Erythrobacter sp. HKB08. The sequence continues at coordinate 156,783 of NZ_CP035310.1, read as the reverse complement.
TCATGGCGCCGTTCGCGGCCGGCCTGCTGCTCTACTGGGTAACCAACAACCTGCTTACCCTCGCCCAGCAGACCTATCTCTATTCGAAGCATCCGCAGTTGAAGGCGGCGGCCGAGAAGGAGAAGGCGGAGAAAGCCGCCGCGGCCGAGCGCGACGCGAAGAAGGGCAAGGCGTGAACGAGACCGAGCGGGACGACGACGAAGCGCGCGAGAACGCGGAGCTGGCCCGCCGGGCGAGCAAGCTGTTCTCGGGCCGCGTCGAGTTCCTGCTCTCCGCCCCGCAGCTGAAGTTCCTGCCGGATCCGACGGTGCCGGAGATTGCCTTCTGCGGGCGCTCCAATGTCGGCAAGTCGAGCCTGCTCAACGCGCTCACCGGACGGCGCGGCATCGCGCGCGCATCGGTGACGCCGGGCCGCACGCAGGAGCTGAACTTCTTCGAAGTGGGCGAGCCGACGCTATTCCGCCTCGTCGACATGCCCGGTTACGGCTTTGCCAAGGCCCCGGTGAAGGTGGTCGACAAGTGGAAGAAGCTCGTGAAGACCTATCTTCGCGGGCGTCCGGTCCTCCATCGCACGCTGGTCCTCGTCGACAGCCGCCACGGGCTGAAGGACGTCGACCGCGAAATGATGAAGATGCTCGACGAGGCGGCCGTGGGCTATCGCATCGTCCTCACCAAGACCGACAAGATCAAGGCGAGCGACCTCGAAAAGGTCGCGGCCGCAACGGCCGAGGAAGCGAAGAAGCACCCGGCGGCCTATCCGGAGCTGCACCTGACCAGCGCGGAAAAGGGCATGGGGATCGAGGAACTGCGCGCCGCCGTGCTGCGCGATGCGGGCGTCTGAGGCCGGCTGCGGGCAGCAGCGAACAGCGTAACATGTGTAACATTCGTTCAGTCTCGACAGCGTAAGACTGAACGCCTAACGCGGCCCAATCGCGCAATGGTGGGAGCGCCCATGAAGCTGATTATCGGCAACAAGAACTACTCGAGCTGGTCGCTGCGCGGCTGGCTCGCGGTCAAGCAGTCGGGGCTTTCCTTCGAGGAAATCACCGTCCCGATGTTCGGCGAGCAATGGGAAGCGCAAAAGCACGACGACGGCGGGCTGATGCCGAGCCACGGCAAGGTGCCGATCCTGTGGGACGGCGAAACCGTCGTGTGGGACAGCCTCGCGATCCTCGAATATCTCGCCGACAAGGTCGGGCGCGACCGGTTCTGGCCGAAAGACGATACCGCGCGCGGCATGGCGCGATCCATGGTGACGGAAATGCATTCGTCCTTCGCCTCGCTGCGCAGCGAATGCCCGATGAATATCCGCCGGACAATCGAAGGCGTGCGCATCTCCGAAGCGACCAAGGCGGACACGGTGCGCATCCTCCAGCTCTGGGCCGAGGCGCGGGCGCGCTTCGGGCAAGGCGGGCCGTATTTGTTCGGCACTTTCAGCGCGGCTGACATCTATTACGCGCCGGTGGTGTCACGATTCCGTACCTATGGCTTTCGTATGCCGGGCTTCGCGGAAGCCTATATGGAAGCCGTGTGGGAACATGACTGGATGCAGCAGTGGGTCGCTGCCGCAGAGGACGAAGAATGGGTCATCGAGCAATACGAGAACATCGCGCAGGACTGATCGCCGGCTGGCTCGGCGCAGTTGCACTGGCGCTGACGGCGCTGCTTCCGGCGCCTGCCGCGGCTTGGGGCGGCTATGGCCATCGCACCACGGCGCAGATCGCGCTTGCCAATATCAAGCCGGAAACCCGCGCCGGTATCGAGCGCCTGCTGCGCTACGAAGCGCGGCTCGGCACGCCGGATTGCGACCTCAAGACGCTCGAGGATGCGAGTGTGTGGCCCGACTGCGTGCGCCGCGACTACTGGCGCTGGGGCTACACCGCCGCCTGGCATTATCGCACCACGCCGATCTGCGAGGCGTACAACCCGCGCGCCAATTGCAGCGGCGGTAACTGCGTCACCGCGCAGATCGAGCGCAGCCAGCGCCTGCTCGCCGACGAGAGCCTGCCGCCGCACATCAGGCTCGAGGCGCTGGCTTTCATGGTGCATTTCGTGGGCGATATTCACCAGCCGCTCCACTCGGGCGACAAGGACGACCGTGGCGGCAACGACCGCGAGACGGACTACGGCATCGTGCCCGATCTCAACCTGCACTGGATCTGGGACGGCCCGCTGGCCGAGCGCGCGATCACCTCGGCACGCCCCTCGCTGGTGCGTCGCTACTCGGCTTCGGAAAAGGCCGCGATCGCGACCGGCGATGCGACCGACTGGGGCCGCGAAAGCTGGCAGATCGGGCGCGACTTCCTCTACCCGACGGCCTTCGATACCGATCCGTGCGCAGGCGATTTGCCGGGAGAGACCGCGCTGAGCCAGGACGATATCGCAACGGCGATCCCCGTTTCGCAGGAGCGCATCCAGCAGGCGGGGCTGCGCATGGCGCGGCTGCTCGATGAAGCCTTTGCGCCCGGGCCGCTACCGCTGCCCGAGCGCGACAGGCGCTAGCGAAGCGCTCCGGCGACGAACCACGCCGCGACGCCGACCATCAGTATAGCCATCGCGCGCCGCAGGATCGTCGCGCGCTGCGGGGCCAGCAGCAGCGGGCGCACCCGCGCCGCGCCCGCGACCAGCGAGAAGTGGATCATGGTCGCGATCGAGACCGAAACGATCGCAAGCACGACCGCCTGGAACGGCGTGGGCGCGCGTCCGGGCACGAATTGCGGTGCGACGGTCAGGAAGAACAGCGCGGCTTTCGGATTGAGCAGATTGATCGCAAAGCCCGCGCCGAAATGCCCGCCATTGGGCTTGGTCGGCACTGCGGCGGGTGAAGTCTCGCCGCTTTCGCGCCACGCTCCCCAAGCAAGATAGAGCATCATCGCAGCGCCCGCGTAGCCCATCACCGAGGCGAGCCACGGGCTGTTCGTCAGGATGAAGCTCGCCCCGAGTGCGGCGATCAAGGCATTGGCCATCAGCCCCAGCGCCACCCCGCCGATTGCCGACAGGCCTGCAGCCCGCCCCTGCGACAGGGTCAGCGCGGCGAGCCAGGCCATGTTCGGGCCGGGCGTGAGCTCGATCAGCAGGACTGCAAGGGCGAAACCGGCAATGTCCAAGGCTCAGGCAGCTCCCGCATCGTCGAAGCGCGAACCGTCCTTCCGCCGCTGCTCCCCGATTTCGGCGGAAAGGTGCATGTCGATATCCGGATAGTGGCAATCGGTCGCGGCAGGCTTGCCGATCACGACATAGGAACACGGCGCATCGCTGCGGTTCTGCAGGACATGGCCGTTGCCGTCGTTCTTCGGGAATGCCGCGATATCGCCCGGCAGCATGAGCGTGTCGCCATTGTCGTCGACTAAGACCGCCTCGCCCGAAATCATGACGAGCAGCTCATCTTCGCCTTCGTGCCAGTGGCGCTGGGCCGACCACGCACCGGGCTTGAGGACGACGTGGCTCGCGCCGAAATCCTCGATCCCGCTCGCCGGGGCGAGCCGCCGGTACCACCGCTCCTGCACGACATCGGCATAGCAGGCAGGATAGCCGGTCGCATTGGTTTGCGGGATCGCATCGAGATCGAGCTTGGGCATCGGCAATTTCTCCTGCTAGGCGCTTGCATCATGACCGAAGTCGCAAGCCTCGCCAATCGCCTGATCGAAGCGCCGAGCGTTACGCCGGCCACCGGCCTTGTATTCGACGTGATGGAAGCGATGCTCGCCCCGCTCGGGTTCGAGATACACCGCTTCACGCGCGGAGAGGGCGATCCCGGCAGCGAGGAAGCTCCGGTCGAGAACCTCTTCGCCATTCGCCGCGGTCCCGAAGGCAGCAAGCACTTCTCCTTCGCGGGCCATCTCGACGTGGTCCCGCCGGGCGATGGCTGGACCAGCGCGCCGTTTGCGCCCGAAGTTCGCGGAGAACTGCTCCATGGCCGGGGCGCGGTCGACATGAAGGGCGCGATCGCCTGCATGGTCAAAGCGGTGAAGCACGTGCCGCAGGACGCGGGCACGATCAGCTTCATCATCACCGGCGACGAGGAAGGCCCCGCGCTGCACGGCACGCGCGCTCTCATCGATTACATGAACGAGCAGGGCATCCGGCCGGACCTGTGCCTCGTCGGCGAGCCGACCTCGGTCAACCGGCTGGGGGACATGATGAAGATCGGCCGTCGCGGCTCGGTCAATATCTGGCTGACGGTCGAGGGCACGCAGGGCCACGTCGCCTATCCGCATCTCGCCGACAATCCGCTTCCCAAGCTGGTCGCGATGCTCGCCGAACTCGACGCGCTCGATCTCGACCACGGCACGGACTGGTTCCAGCCGTCCAATCTCGAGATTACCGAGATCGAGGTCGGCAATCCGGCGCACAACGTCATTCCCGCGAAGGCGAGGGCGCGCATCTCGATCCGCTTCAACGACCTGCACTCGGGTGCGAGCCTGTCGGAACGGGTCGGATCGATCGCGGAAAAGCACGGCGGCAGCGCGCTGCCGATCATTTCGGGCGAGCCGTTCCTCACACCGCCGGGCGAGTTCTCGCAGATCATCGCCGATGCGGTGAAGGCGGAAACCGGGATCGAACCCGAAGCTTCGACCTCCGGCGGCACCTCCGACGCTCGCTTCCTTCGCGCGGTCTGCCCGGTGATCGAATTCGGCCTGTGCAACGCAACCATGCACAAGACCGACGAAGCTGTAGCCTTGGCGGACCTGGATACGCTAAGCCGCATCTACACGCGTATCGCAAAAGCGGCGCTGGCAATGGACTGACAAGAGGGGGGTCGCCTGAATGCGCGCCTGGTTTGCAATTCCGCTGTGGCAGAGAGTGATCGCCGCGCTGGTGCTCGGCATCGCGGTCGGCTGGTTCTGGGGTCCGGGTGCGGAGAGCATCAAGATCATCGGCGACATCTTCGTCGCCTTCATCAAGATGCTGGTCGTCCCGCTGATCTTCTTCAGCCTCGTTGCAGGCGTCGCGAGTATCGGTGACCTGCGCAAGCTCGGCAGCGTCGGCTGGCGCGCGCTGCTCCTCTTCGTCGTGACCGGACAGATCGCGGTCTGGCTCGGCCTGTTCCTCGGCACGGTGATCCAGCCGGGCATCGGGGTCGATACCTCCTCGCTGCAAATCGGAGATCCGCCGCCGCCGAACGATACGACCTGGCGCGAAATGCTGCTCGGCATGGTCCCGCAGAGCCCGGTCCAGACCATGGCCGACGTCAACGTCCTGCCGCTGATCATCTTCTCGCTGCTGCTCGGCATCGGCATCCTGATGGCCAAGGACGAGGGCGCACCGGTCCAGAAGATCTTCGATAGCGGCGCGGTGGTGATGCAGAAGGTCACCATGATCGTGATGGAACTCACGCCCTTCGGCGTCTTCGCGCTGATGGCCTGGGTCGCCGGCACGCTCGGCCTCGACGCGCTCGGCGCGCTCGCCAAGCTGGTGGCGCTCAATTACCTCGGCTGCCTGCTGATCATCTTCGTCATGTATGCCGCAATGATCAAATTCCTCGCCAAGCTGCCGGTGATCGATTTCTTCCGCGGCATCATCGATGCGATTGCGGTCAGCTATTCGACCGCCAGCTCGAACGCGACGCTGCCGGTGACGCTGCGCTGTGCGGAGCGCAACCTCGGCGTGTCGAACTCGGTCGCGAGCTTCGTCATCTCGCTCGGCGCGACGATCAACATGAACGGCACCGCGATGTATCTCGGCCTTGCCACGCTGTTCGGCGCGCAGATCTTCGGCGTCGACCTCACCTGGGGGCAGTACTTCCTGATCTCGATCCTCGGCACGCTCGGCGCAGTCGGCGCGGCGGGCATCCCGGGCGCAGGGCTCATCATGATGGCGCTGGTCTTCGGCGCGGTCGGCGTGCCGCTCGAGACGATCGCCTTCGTCGCCGGTGTCGACCGGATCATGGACATGATGCGCACCACCACCAACGTCAGCGGCGACGCTGCGGTGGCGACGACGGTGGCGGTGATGACCGGCGAGATCGACCGCGAGGAAATGATCAGCGCGGACGATGTCTGATTATTGGCGAATTCGCTTAAAGACGAGGACGCTGACCCCGCTTAGAACGAGTGTCTGCCCGTCGTCGCTAATGCTGGCCGGGGGTTCGGCGAACATTGTCGCCTCGGCGCGCTCGACCAACTTCGGGTCGGTATCGAAGCGCGGGTGGCATCCTGCGGCAGTGACAATGGCGTTTCCGAGCTCAATCGTCTGACCCTTGATTTCGTAATCGGTCAGGAAAGAATTGCACTCGATCGCCCCTCTGACCTCGCCGTTCGCCCTGAAATCGAGGGAGATTGCATTGTCGATCGTTTTTCGATCAATCCGTGAAAGCTCCCACCGTCCGAGAATTGACGACTGATCAATCGGATTTGTCGCCTCGGACAGCGGCGTCATACATCCGCTGAGAAACATTGCGCCTAGAATGGCTGCAGCTTGAAATGCTTTCATATCAAGGGAATGCGCAACATCGCTCTTCGATCCAGAGCGATCTTCACCGCCCCTTGGGCTTCTCCAGCACTTTCTTGCGGTAGCTGCACAGGTCGACCACCGGGCAGCGCCAGCATTCCGGCGTGCGCGCCTTGCAGATGTAGCGGCCGTGCAGGATGAGCCAATGGTGTGCGTGCAGGCGAAACGGCTGCGGCACGCGCTTTTCGAGCTTCGCCTCGACAGCTTCCGGCGTCTTGCCCTTGGCGAGGCCGGTGCGATTGCCGACGCGCAGGATGTGCGTGTCGACCGCGAAGGTTTCCTGCTTGAACCAGCAGTTGAGCACGACATTCGCCGTCTTTCGCCCGACGCCCGGTAGCCGGACGAGATCGTCGCGCGTGTCCGGGACCTCGCCGCCATACTCGTCGATTAGCAGCTGGCTCAGCGCGATGACGTTCTTCGCCTTCGAGTTGAACAGGCCGATGGTCTTGATGTGCTCGGTCAGCCCTTCGAGGCCTAGGTCGAGCATCTGCTGCGGCGTCTTTACTTCGGCGAAGAGCTTGCGGGTCGCCTTGTTCACGCCGACGTCGGTCGCCTGCGCCGACAAAGCGACAGCGACCACCAGCTGGTAGCAATTGCCGTATTCGAGCTCGGTTTCCGGCTCGGGATTGTCCTCCGCGAGACGGCGGAAAAACTCGAAGATCTGGTCCTTGGTCATCGGGTGAGTGTCAGCGTATCCAGCGGATCATGTTGGGAAAGGAGACCGTTCCTTGTGCAAGGGCGGTCTGCAAATCGGCGGTCATGCCGTAATAGCCGAGCATCGGCGCGCCGATATAGTGGCCGGTGGCAAAACTCGTCTGCAGCTTTTTCGAGTCGCCGCGATAGCCGCCTTCGTGGAACAGGTTCTTGAGTTCCAGACCGCACTGCCGCGCGGCGGCGAATGACCAGGCGATCGCCATCATTTCATCGGTCGGATCGGGTTCAATCGGACCGAGGCTTGGGCGGATTTCCGGATCGGCGACGGCGATATGGCCGCCCTCATGCAGGATATCTCCCGGCCAGATTTCGACTTCGGGATCGACCAACAGCCGCCCTTCGATGATTGCGAGGCCATCGAGCAATTGAGTGTCGCCTTTTCCGTCCAGCCAGTCGACCTCGATCCCGACTTGCTCCAGGAATGCGAGGCAGGCCGCACCCGCTTCTTCACCGCCGCCTGCGGATTTCCAGCGGCATGCGGATGCAGTCACGGTGGCCGTCATTCGATCGGCGTGGAGCGCCGGGCGATTTCGTCGGCTTCCTTGAGCGCCTTGATCTCCTCGCGGCGGCGCTGCATCGAATCGCTGAATGCCGCGGCGAGGATACCCGTCGGCAGCGCGACCAGGGCGACACCCGACAGGGCGACGAAGGAGGCGACGATCTTGCCTTGCGCCGTCACCGGCGAGACGTCGCCATAGCCGACCGTCGTCAGCGTTATGACCGACCACCACAACGCGCGCGGGATCGAACCGAACGCCTCCGGCTGTTCCTTGCCCTCGATCCAGTAAAGCGCGCTCGCCCCGAACAGCATCAGGAAACCTGCCATGCACAAAGTGATGAGCAGGTCGTAGCGGCGCTCGTTGATCGAGCCCACGAGATAGCGCAGCGCTATCGAGAAGCGGGTGAGGCGGGCAAGCGCGAGGATGCGCATTACGCGCAGCATCCTGAGGAAGGCCGAATTCTCGAACAGGAGCGGCGTGAAGATCGACGCGATGATGACGAGATCGAGCAGCCCGAGCGGTGAGAATACGAACCGCAACCGCGCGACCGTCGGGCTGAAGTTGGGTGTGGCTTCCGGCGCAGTCCACAGGCGCAGGCCGTATTCGAGCAAGAAGATCGCGCCGGCGCAGACCTCGAACCAGAAGAACTCGCGCTCGTAATCGTCGACCAGGCCGGGTTCGGTGTGGAGGATCGCGCCGACCGAAGCGACGACGACCACGACGATGATGATCTTGTTGAAGAAGGACAGGCCTTCGATGTTGCGCGCGCGCGGATCGATGTGGGCGAAGACCTTCGCGCGAAGAGTGTCCTGTCTGACAGGACCGATGGTCAAAGGCCCAAAACGTCGGCCATGGCGTAACGTCCCCCCGGCTTGCCGATCAGCCATGCGGCGGCGGTAATCGCCCCGCGAGCGAAGATCATGCGATTCTCCGCGCTGTGTGCAAGGGTTATGCGCTCTTCCTCGCCCGCGAAGATCACCGAATGCTCGCCCGCGACAGTCCCGCCGCGCAGCGCCGCAAAGCCGATCGCGCCGCGCGCCCGGGCACCGGTATGGCCGTCGCGCCCGCTCTCGCTGTTGTCGGCAAGGTCGATCCCGCGCCCCTCCGCGGCCGCTTCGCCGAGCAGCTTGGCAGTGCCCGAGGGTGCGTCGACCTTCATCCGGTGATGCATCTCGACGATTTCGATATCCCAGTCGTCGCCGAGCTTGCTCGCCGCCTCGCGCACCAGGTGCGAAAGCAGGTTCACGCCGAGCGAGGTATTGCCGGTCTGCAGGATGGGCACGCAGCGCGCGGCATCGTCGATCGCGCGAAAATGGCGTTCTTCCAGACCGGTCGTGCCGATCAGGATGGGAATACCTGCGCCGATTGCTGCGTGGAGATTGGCTTCGAGTGCCGCCGGTGCGGAAAAATCGACCAGCGCATCGCTCTTGTCGGCGAGCCGGGCGACATCGCCGCCCTTGTCGACCCCGCCAGCGACTTCGTGTCCCGCACCCTCGATTGCCCGCGCGAGCGCATGCCCCATGCGTCCCTCGCTGCCGATGATGCCGATCCGCGCCATTGCACTCCCCATTCCCAGGTGCTTGATGGCATGCATGGCAGAGATTTCCAGCATCGTCATCCTCACCGGGGCGGGGATATCCGCAGAAAGCGGCATCGATACCTTCAGGGACGCAGGCGGGCTGTGGGAGCAGCACAGGGTGGAGGATGTCGCGACGCCAGAGGGCTTTGCGCGCGATCCCGACCTTGTGCTGGGCTTCTACGACTTGCGGCGCAAGGCGCTAGCCGGGGTTCAGCCCAATCCGGCGCATGAGGCACTGGCGAGGCTCGATGCCGAATTTTCCGGCGAACTTCTGATCGTGACCCAGAACGTCGACAACCTGCACGAACGCGCCGGTGCTCGCCGTGTGCTGCATATGCATGGCGAGCTGAAGAGCGCGCTGTGCACCGCATGCGAGATGCGCTCGCCCTGGGATGCGGCCATGTCGGACCGCCCGCCGTGCCCGGTGTGCCAGGCGCCCTCGCTTCGGCCCGACGTCGTCTGGTTCGGCGAAATGCCCTACCAGATGGACCGCATCTATTCCGCGCTGCGCGGCGCGGACCTGTTCGTCAGCATCGGCACCTCGGGCGCGGTCTATCCGGCAGCAGGCTTCGTGCGTGATGCGAGGGAGCTCGGTGTGCGGACCCTCGAACTCAATCTGGAACGCAGCGAAGGCTCGCACTGGTTCCACGAATCGCGGCAGGGGCGCGCGGGCGAGCTCGTGCCGACATGGGTGGACGAAATCCTAGGGCGCGGTTGAGCTTCGCGGAATCACCCCTTCGGCGAATGGTTCGCTGCCGGAGTAATAGGTCAGGCCGTATCCGTTATCGAATGCGCCGAAGACGATCGATAGCGCGGGGTATTCGGCGTGTTGCTGCCCGTAGAGCGGGGTGGATACGTAGCGCACGCTCAGGCTGTCCACGATGCATTCGATCAGCGCGCGATCTTCCGCGCCGTCGCCCACGATGTAGCGGCCGCCCATGTCGAAGCCGAAAATGGTGGTCCACGCATCGGTGGCAACCGGATGATCGTCTTCGCACTCCTCGATCTGGTCGCGCTGGTATGCCTCGTAGAAATACGGGAGCACTGCATTGCCCGCGAGGAACAGGAACAGGCCGACGACCACGATGGCGATGCCCCCGAAGATGATCTTCGGCGTGCCATCCGGCTGGTAGCTCACGGGTTGCCGCAGCTCTTGCAGTCCGGGTCCTTCTGGATCGTGAGCGTGCGCATGGTGGCCTTCATCCCGTCGAGGATGTGGAGCCGGCCCCATTGCGGATCGCCGAATGCTGCCTTGCCATCGAGCAATACGCGCACCGCCTGCATCGCGGCGAAGGTGCCGGCCCATCCGGCCATCGCGCCGAGCATGCCGTCTTCGGCGCAGGTGTCGCAGTCCTCGGCATCGAAGGCGTCGCCGACGAAGCACCGGTAGCAGGCCTGTTCTTCAAGATGGCCCGCAAAGGCGCCGACCTGCCCCTGGAAGCGGCCGACCGCAGCGGAAAGCAGCGGGACGCCAGCCTTCACGCAGGCATCGGAGACCGCGAGGCGGGTCGCGAAATTGTCGGTCCCGTCGAGCACGAGGTCGGCGCTTCCCATCAACTCGCCCGCATTATCGGCGGTGATGCGCCGGTCGCTGATCGTCACCCGCAGCGAGCGGTCGAAATTCTGCACCCAGCGGCGCGCCGCGACCGCCTTGCCATGGTCGACGTCTCGTTCGGAAAAGAGCGTCTGGCGCTGGAGGTTGCTCGCATCGACCGTGTCGCTGTCGACCAGCGTCAGCCGTCCGATGCCGGCGCCTGCGAGATACTGCAGCACAGGCGAACCGATTCCGCCGAGGCCGACGATCACGACGTGGCTGTCGACCAGCGCGGCCTGGCCCGCACCGCCGATTTCCGGCAGCACGATATGGCGCGCAAAGCGGTCGAGACGCTCGGGAGACAAGCTCATTTCGCAGCTGTTGGCGGTTTTTTCGTCGCGCCTCAAGCGCCGGCGTTCGCATTCGCTCACTTGGCTATCCTCGCGGCTCGGTAGGCGCTGCGGGCGGGCGGTCGCCCTTGCGGCCTGCCGGCGGCAGTCCGGACACAGACGCACTGTCGACAGCCCTGTGGGCAGGGCTGTCGATCAGCAGTGCATTGCTTGTGCTCTATGAGTGGGCGCGATCCCGAAGAGCCGTCAGCTTTCGAGCTGACGCAGCAGGCTGCGCACATCGCCGTCCATATCGGCATCGCGCTGGCGCAGGTCCTCGATCAGGCGCACCGCGTGGATGACCGTCGAGTGATCCCTTCCGCCGAACTTGCGCCCGATTTCCGGGTAGCTGCGCGGGGTCAGGACCTTGGAGAGATACATCGCCACCTGGCGCGGGCGCACGACAGCGCGGGCGCGGCGCTTGGACGACATCTCGCTGCGATCGATGCGATAGAACTGGCACACGGTGCGCTGGATCTCGTCGATCGTGATGCGGCGGCGATTGGCCGAGAGGATGTCGGTCAGCTGGTCCTCGGCGAGGCCGAGGCTAACTTCCTGGCCGGTCAGCTGGGCATAGGCGATCAGCTTGTTGAGGCCGCCGACCAGCTCGCGGACGTTGCGCGTGATGGTGCGGGCGAGGAATTCGATGACGTCTTCGGGAACCTCGAGCGGTGCGAACTTGGTCAGCTTCGATTCGAGAATCTTGCGGCGCAGCTCGATATCGGCTGCCTGGATGTCGGCGACGAGGCCCATCGACAGGCGCGAGAGAAGGCGCGGTTCGACCCCGTCGAGAGCCTGCGGTGCGCGGTCGGCAGCGAAGACCAGTCGCTTGCCCTCTGCGAGCAGCGCATCGATCGTGTAGAGCAGCTCTTCCTGGGCGCTCGCCTTGCCGATGATGAACTGGATGTCGTCCACCAGCAGCAGGTCGAAGCTGCGCAGGCGCGCCTTGAACTCGATCATCTGGTTGGCTTTGAGCGCCTGGACGAATTCGACCATGAAGCGCTCGGCGCTGCAGTAGAAGATGCGCGCACGCGGATGGGCGCCGAGATAGGCGTGGCCGATCGCGTGCAGCAGGTGCGTCTTGCCCTGGCCGGTCGCGGCCTTGAGATAGAGCGGCGAGAACTGCGGCTGTTCGGTTGCCGCCATGCGCTGTGCGGCATTGCAGCCGAGAATGTTGGTCTCGCCGGTCACGAAGGCCGCAAAGGTCAGCGACGGGTCGAGGCCGACCGAGGAGGTGAAGCCTGCATCGCCGAGATTGGCTGCGCTCACCGCGATCATCGAAGTGTCGCCGCCGTCGTTGGCCGCGCGCGGACCGTTGCCGAGGTTGAGGTCGTTCAGCTTGCGACGGCCAGGGTGAACCGAGATGCGCACCGTGCGCACTTCGCTGCGAGCGATCTTCCATGCGAGCGAGAGGCGATCGGCGAATCGGTCCTGCACCCAGTTCGCGCTGAACTCGGTCGGCAGGTAAAGGTCGAGCGTGCCGGTTTCGCGGCACAGGCCGCCGACCTGGATCGGCTTGATCCACTGGCTGTGAAGCTGGTGACCGAGATCCTTGCGCAGGCCCTGGCTGATATCAGCCCAGTCGGCTGCCAGGTTCACGGCTTCCATATCTTCCATTTCGTCCTTGCCAGCCTTGCGCCGCGCCGGTCCCGACGCCGAACTCTTGTTCGCCATGTAAACTCACCCCAACAATCCGACCCGCCGCCGGCTTATTATCCCCCGTGCGGACACAGCTTCGCCATTGCCCGGAATCGATGAATCCGGGAGGGGTGCGTCCGCGATTATGTAAGAGCACCGACCGTCCAGCTCAGTGCTTGGAGAGCCTTTATGAACCACTGGCGAAGAGTCGCAAGTGGGGATGGCGCAAAAAATCTGAAATAATTCTATTGACTCGCCGCAACCCCGCAGACTTGCGTTTAACAGGCTGTTTACTCTGCGAAATTGCGGTTTCGAGCCTGCGAATCGCGGGACTTCCTAGAGTTTTTGTTTCAGTTCGGGGACTCTTCGCGCTGCAGCATGCACGCAGCAAAAGGGCCGACGGAAAACCGCCGGCCCTTTTGGCTATGCAAAGTTACGGAGGAAGCCCCCCGCAAGACGAATCAGAGAGCAGCGACTCGCTTGCTGAGTCGGCTCATCTTGCGCGCTGCGGTGTTCTTGTGCAGCACGCCGCGAGCGACGCCGCGAGCCATTTCCGGCTGGGCGTTCTTGAGAGCTTCCGCAGCAGCGGCCTTGTCGCCACCTTCGATCGCGGTCTCGACCTTCTTCACGAAGTTGCGGATGCGGCTCATGCGCGCACCGTTGATCTCGGCGCGGCGGTTGTTGCGGCGGATGCGCTTCTTGGCTTGCGGCGTATTGGCCATGTTCGTCCTTGTTTCTCGGCCGTCCTTGCACGACCGGATGATCTGTCTGCTATCTCGGAAACGACGGATACCCGTCGGAAAGCGCGCCACATAGGGTGGCAAGCGCGAATCGTCAAGCAAAACGCCCTATCGCTGGCACCTCGGGCAGAACCAGGTGCTGCGACCGCCCTGCACGATGCGGCGGATAGTCCCGCCATCGTCGCGGTGGCAAGCTTCGCCTTCGCGGCCATAGACATCGAATCGGGTGGCGAAATAGCCGAGCTCGCCATCGGGCCTCGCATAGTCGCGCAGGCTCGAGCCGCCATCCTCGATCGACTGGGTGAGCACTTCGCGGATCGCGGGCACGAGCCGTTCGAGCGCGGGCTTCGAAACCTTGCCGGCGGCCTTGCGCGGATGGATGCCCGCCCGCCACAGCGCCTCGCATACATATATATTGCCGAGCCCGGCGACGATCCGCTGGTCGAGCAGCATCAGCTTGATCGCCTGCCTGCGATCCTTGAGCACCGCCTTGAGGTAGCCGGCCGACAGTTCGGTGCCGAGCGGTTCGGGGCCCATGCCGGCAAAGCTCGGCCAGTCGGAAAGCGAATCGCTTGCGACCAGGTCGACCCATCCGAAGCGTCGCGGATCGCATAGCGCGAAGCGGTGGCCTGCCGTCTCGACGACGAAGTGGTCGTGCTTGTCATCCTCCTCCGGATCGATTCGCCAGCGCCCGCTCATGCCGAGGTGGAAGACCAGCGTCTGGTCGCGGTCGGTGTGTATGAGGCCGAACTTGGCGCGCCGCCCGAGGCCGGTGACCCGCGCCCCTGTCAGCATCTGCACGAGGTCGGGCGGGAAAGGGCGACGCATGTCGGGCCGGTTGACCTGCGCACGCACGATGGTCTCGCCATCGAGGAACCGGGCGAGACCGCGGACCGTTGTTTCGACTTCAGGTAGTTCGGGCATGGGATGGCTCCCTTAACACCCTTTGCCCGCCTCGCAATTCCTCCTAAGGCGCAGGCCATGAACGACAAGGTATCCTTCGGCTACGAAGACGTCGCCCCGGACGAGAAGACCCAGCGCGTCGGCGCGGTCTTTTCCAGCGTTGCCGCAAAATACGACATCATGAACGATGCGATGTCGGCCGGCATGCACCGTTTGTGGAAGGACCGCTTCGTGCGCCGGGTCAAACCGCAGCCGGGCGAGGCGATCCTCGACATGGCAGGCGGCACGGGCGACATCGCCTTCCGCATGGCCGAGCGCGGTGCGCGCGTGACCGTATCGGACATCAACCAGGACATGCTCGACGTCGGCATCGAACGCGCAATGGATCGCGGCCTCGATAGCCTCGTCTGGTCGCGCCAGAATGCGGAGGAACTGACATTCTCCTCGCGCAGCTTCGATGCCTACACGATCGCCTTCGGCATCCGGAACGTGACGCATATCGACAAGGCGCTGGCCGAGGCGCACCGCGTCTTGAAGCATGGCGGGCGATTCTACTGCCTCGAGTTTTCGACCACGACCTGGCCGGGCTTCAAGGAAGTGTACGATCTCTATTCGCACAAGCTGATGCCGCAGATGGGCAAGATCATCGCGCAGGACGAGGACAGCTATCGCTATCTCGCCGAATCGATCCGCCGCTTCCCGAAGATGCACGAATTCGAGGCGATGATCCGCCAGGCCGGTTTCACCAGGACCAAGGTCGAGCCGATCCTGGGCGGGGCCGTCGCGATCCATTCGGGATGGAAGATCTGATCGCGTGACCAAGCCTGCCACGCATATCTTCCGGCTTCTCAAATGGGGCCGCACGCTCGCGCGGCACGGCGCGCTGCGCGGGATCGAGCGCGATGCCAATACGCCGGGGCCGGTCAAGCGCCTCGCGCGGATCGCACGCTTCGGCACGATGCAGCCGCGCACGCCCGACTATGCGAGTGCATTCCGCGACATCGGCCCGGCTGCGATCAAGCTCGGCCAGTCGCTCGCGACCCGGCCCGACCTCGTCGGCGAGGAAGCGGCGCGCAATCTGCTCAGCCTGCAGGACAATTTGCCGCCGGTCGATTTCGAGAAGATCCGCACCTCGATCGAGACGAGCTTCGACCAGCCGCTCGAAAACCTGTTCTCCGAATTCGACCCCGAGCCGGTGGGCGCGGCCTCGATCGCGCAAGTCCACCGCGCCGTGACCACCGAGGGCAAGCAGGTAGCGGTCAAAGTCCTGCGCCCCGGCATTCGAGAGCGTTTCGCGCGCGATATCCAGACCTACCACTGGGCCGCTGCGCACCTCGAAGCGATGGGCGGCGAAGCCCAGCGCCTGCGTCCGCGCCTGACCATCGCCAATTTCGAACGCTGGACCAATCGCGAGCTCGACCTGAGGCGCGAGGCGGCCTCGGCTTCCGAGCTTGCCGAGGCGATGACCGCGGTCGACGGATACGAAGTTCCCGCAATCGACTGGGACCGGACCAATGGCCGGGTGATGACTGTCGAGTGGGTCGACGGGATCAAGATTTCCAATCGCGAGGCGCTGATCGCGGCCGGGCACGACCTGCCCGAGCTTGCCGAGCGGCTGGTGCTCGCTTTCCTGCGCCAGGCGATCAGTGCGGGCTTCTTCCATGCCGACATGCACCAGGGGAACCTGTTCGTGCGCGCGGACGGGACGATCGTCGCGATCGATTTCGGCATCATGGGCCGCATCGACCGGCGCGCGCGCCAATGGCTGGCGGAAATCCTCTACGGCCTGACCACCGGCAATTATCGCCGCGTCGCCGAAATCCATTTCGAAGCGCAATATGTGCCTAGCTACCACTCGGTCGAAGAGTTCGCGACTGCACTGCGCGCCGTAGGCGAGCCGATGCGCGGCAAGCCGGTCAGCGAATTGTCGGTCGGCCAGATGCTTGACGGGCTGTTCGCGATCACCCGCGACTTCGACATGCAGACCCAGCCGCACCTCCTGCTGCTGCAAAAGACCATGGTGATGGTCGAAGGCATCGCGACCCAGCTCAATCCCGAGATCAACATGTGGGATGTTTCCGCGCCCTATGTGCGCAGCTGGATTCGCGACGAGCTCGGCCCGGAAGCAGCGATTGCGGAGAAGATCCGCGAAGACACGCAGACGTTGCTGCGCCTGCCAGACCTCATCCGCCGCATTGAGGACCGCTACCCGCCCAAGGGCGGCGCGCCCGAGCCGCCGCCGCTGCCCGAAGTCGAGCTGATGTGGCAGCGCCGCGAGCGTCGCGGGCGAGGCTTGCTCGGCTATCTGGTCGCGGCGCTGGCAGGTGGTGGCGCAGTGGCCGCCGCCCTCATGTCAGGCTGGATCGGCTAGCATATCGTCGCGGTGCGGCAGTACGCGGCTCGCGATCAGCAGCACGATTACCGTCAGCGCCTCGACCACCATCGGGAGCCAGAAGCCTTCGGTCGTTCCGTCGGCGAAGATGCTGATGAAGCGGCCGAGCAGGGCGATGCCGAACATCGCTGCCGGGAACAGCAGCACGGTCCCGTTGCGGAACCAGGCGCCCAGCATCATGCACACGGCCGAGACGACGAAGAAAGCGGTCATGTCTGCGCGGATCGCGGCGAGGCCCGTGCTGTTGTCCGCGTGAATGCCGAAGCCTTCCGCGCTGGTGGCCGGATCGAACAGGAAGCCGAGCCCCGTCACCAGGAAGAATATCCCGCCGAGGAATATCAGCGCGGTCAGTACCAGTCTCATGTTAGCGTCTCCCCCTTTGTTTTCTGCCAAAGGTTTACAGCCGGGTAAGCATGATGCGCCAGAGAAATCGTAACCAAGGCGCGGCAGGTCTGGCGGGCATTGCAAGTGCGCGTTAGGCTGCGCAACATGGTTAACCAGGGCGTGGGCCCAAAAGGGGATTAGTCGACAATGAGTTTCGGGTGCCGGTTGGCCCGGCTGGAACAGGCGTGAGCGCGTGAGCGACAACGCATCCCCCCGTATCCTGCTCGTCGTGGGTGGCGGCATCGCGGCCTATAAGGCGTGCGAGCTCGTCCGGCTGATCCGCAAGGGTGGCGGCTCGGTGACCTGCGTGGTGACCGAAGGCGGCCAGCAGTTCGTCACGCCGATGGCGCTTGCCGCGCTGAGCGAGAACCCGGTCTACACGACTCTGTGGGACCTCAAGAACGAGGCGGAGATGGGCCATATCCAGCTCAGCCGCGAAGCCGATCTCGTCGTCGTCTGCCCCGCGACTGCCGACCTGATGGCCAAGATGAGCGCCGGGATCGCCGACGATCTTGCAACCACGCTGATCCTCGCGACCGACAAGCCGGTCATGGCCGTGCCTGCAATGAACGTGCGCATGTGGCAGCACGAGGCGACGCAGCGCAATGTCGCCTGGCTACAGCAGGCGGGCGTTCACGTGATCGATCCCGACACCGGCCCGATGGCTTGCGGCGAATTCGGCCCCGGCCGCCTGCCCGATCCGGAAATCATCTGGGCGGAAATCGCCGCCCATTTCGGCATCGCTGCCGACTGCGAACCGGTCGAGGCCAATCCCTTCGTCGAAACGCTCGAATCCGAAGAGCTTGGCGAGATCGAGGAAGAGGCCGAAGCCGGCGAAGTTCTCGAGCCGAATGCGAAGACCGGCGGGCTTGGCGGCCTCCTGTCCTCGCTGATTTCACGCACGACGCCCAAGCGTTCGCAGGACGAGCTCGATGCCCAGTGGGAAGAGGTCGAGGCGCCCGAAGAGCTGCCCGAGACCGAAGCCGAAGAAGCGCTCGAGGACATGCCCGATGCCGGCGAAGAGCCGCTGCCCGAACCGGCAGGCGGCCTGCTCGCGAGCAAGGGTTCGGCTGCCAGCGCGCCGCCGACCGATCCCGAGGCGATCAACCACACGGTCAGCACGGGCGCTGGCGATGCCGCGCCGCAGCCGATCGCGGGTGATATCCAGCCGATCCAGGTCGGCTACGACGATTTCGATCCGCTCGAAGGCCAACCCGAATTCGACACCGACATCGAGCACCGCCCGCTTTACGGCAAGCACGTGCTCGTCACCGCAGGCCCGACGCACGAGCCGATCGACCCGGTGCGCTATCTCGCCAACCGGTCGAGCGGCAAGCAGGGTTTTGCCATCGCCGCCGCTGCCGCCGCTCAGGGCGCGCGCGTGACGCTTATCTCCGGCCCGGTCCATCTCGAGACCCCGCCGGGCGTCGACCGGATCGACGTCGAATCCGCGCGCGAGATGGCCGACGAGGTGAAGAAGGCGCTCCCGGTAGACGTGGCGATCATGGCCGCGGCGGTCGCCGACTGGCGAACCAAGGACTACCAGGGCGAGAAGATGAAGAAGCGCGGCGCTGCCCCGCCCGCACTCATGCTCACCGAGAACCCCGACATTCTCGCCACCGTGGCAGCCGGCGGCAAGCGTCCGCCGCTGCTGATCGGCTTCGCGGCCGAGACCGAGAATGTGGTCGAGAACGCCAAGACGAAGCTCAAGCGCAAGGGTGTGGACTGGATCGTCGCGAATGACGTATCGGGTGACGTGATGGGCGGCGCGAACAACGCGGTGAAGATCGTCACCGCGAAACGCGTCGAACATCTCGACGAAATGCCCAAGCAGGCGGTCGCTCGCGAGCTGATCGACCGCGTGGCAGCAGCGCTGGAGAATATCGAGGATGACGACTGAATCCGTACCCGTGCAGGTCAAGAGGCTTGAGCACGGGGAGGGGTTGGAGCTGCCACGCTACGCCACCGCAGGCGCAGCGGGCATGGACGTGCTCTCGGCCGAGGACATCGTGCTCGAACCGGGCATGCGCCATGCGGTCGCTACCGGCCTCGCGATGGCGATTCCCGAAGGTTATGAAATCCAGGTCCGCCCGCGCTCGGGCCTTGCGCTCAAGCATGGGGTGACAGTGCCCAACACGCCCGGCACGATCGACAGCGATTATCGCGGCGAGCTCAAGATCATCATGATCAACCACGGGGCAGAGCCGTTCCCCATCAAGCGCGGCGAACGCGTGGCCCAGCTGGTCCTCGCGCCGGTGACGCAGGCGGCATGGACCGAAGTCGACACGCTTGACGATACCGCGCGCGGCAGCGGCGGCTTCGGGTCGACGGGGCGCTAGCCCTTGCCCGGCCTCGGCGGCATCGGTCCCGGTTTCGCACTGCTGGCGCTCGCCGCGCTGGCGGTGTGGATCGTCATCCTCGTCTGGCTTGCGAGCTGGATTATCGCGCGGCTGCGCCATCGCAATGGCTGGGACGCGCTGGACTGGCGCACGATCCTCATTCCCTTCGTTTCGCTCACTGCGGCAATCCACCTCGGGAACTACCTGCTCGACCTCGTCGATCGGGCAGTGTCGGGCGGATCGGGCGAGCTGCCGCTACGCTTTCCGAGTGCATTCCTGATCGGGTCCGTCGCGATCGGCGTCGGGATCGCCGCGATCCGCTCGCGGCGGGGCTAGGACGGGTTCAGGGCAGGGCCCACCTGACAGCCGTCGCGTAACTTCCCGCAACCAGTCGCGCCTCGCTGTCCGTAGGCGGATCGAAGCGGGCCTTTTTCGACAAGAGCAGGCAGGTGCGCTCGTCGAGCACATTCGAGCCACTCGATTCGAGGATCCTGCAATCGGTAACCCGCCCGCGCGGATCGACTTCGAGGCTCACGCGCACGCGGCCTTCGATGCCTTCGCGCAAGGCTTGCACCGGGTAGTCGCCCGGCCCGATCCACCGACCCGGCGTGAGCGGCTTGAGCGGACGATTGGGCTCGAACGGGCCTTCGAGGTCCGGCTCTGCAATTTGCAGTAGGAGAGACGGAGGCGGAGGCATCATCGGTCTCGGGATCTGGAAATTGGCCGCAGTCGGGCTCAGGTCCGAAACACAGTCGTTCAACTTGCCGAGAGCTGCGTAGCTTCCCGTGAGCGAGAAGCGCGCCACAGCCTCTTGCTCCAGCCGCAACTCCATGGCCCGCGCGCGCCGGAAGCGCTCGGCCAGTGGATCACCGAGAGTATAGAGAAGCTTGTATTTGCTGGCGTGCATCGGAAGGAAATCCGCCACCTCGTCATCGAAGGCGAGCCGGAAATCGGACCTCGTTACCGGGGCGCCGTCATCCTCGGCCAAGCGGATTGCGAATTCCGCCCTGCCGGACTTGTACAGCGTGATCGCGACATCTCTTCCGTCGGCATCGGCCGCGCTGTCGAGCCGGCAAGCGAAGCCGTACGACCGGACCGTCCAGTCGCCCACCTGCGCATAGGGAGGCTCCTCTTGCGGGACTTCGGCTGCGACCTGCGACGTCGAAACCAGCGCGAGAAGTGCCAAAAGATGCTTCATTTGCAGGGGGATGCCTCTCGTTCGACAGTCCGTCAAAGAAAAAGGGCGGCCCCGTAATGGAGCCGCCCTCTTCGTTCCCGTCCAGGGGAGTATCCGGTCAGTCGATCCGGCGGACCTTCTTTTCTTCCGGCTTGATCGAGATGCGCAGCGTCTCGCCCGAATTGCCCGGGAAGTCGGTGAACATCGCGTCGACCAGGTTCGGCACGAGATAGCCGAGGCGGTTCGAAAGCGAGAGGGCCTGCGCCTTGCCTTCGAACAGGCGCTTGCCGTCGGCGTTGTCGATCTTCAGGTCGATGCCGCTCGTGTAGACGGTGTAGCTGGTGACATCGCGGTCATTGAACCACGGATCGCGAAAGCCGTAACCCCAGGCCCGCGTCGGGACATAGGTCATGCGGTAGCCGCGACGGGTCCGATAATAGACTGGGCGATAGCCGTACCAACTGTCGTAGAACGGGTCGCGGAAGCCGGTCGAACGAATGCGTTCGCGGCCATTGTCGACGCCGTAGTCGAAACGAACGAGCAGGCTCGCGGTCTCGGGGGACACGGCCTGCGTGTAGCCGAGACGCTCCATCTGCGCTTCGACGAGATCGGCATATTGCGCGAACTCGAGGCCGCCGGCGAGGGCCGGATCGTCGGCCACGACGGCAAAAGTCTGGCCTGCGGGTGCCGGAAGCTCGCTCTGGAAGCGGGAGACGTCGGCCTTGAACGGAGTGGCGCAGGCAGCGAGGCCGGCGAGCACGAAAGGCACGGCGGCAAGCTTGAGCGCGCGTCCCCACTTGCGGGGAGTGAAATCGGTCATCGGGTTTGCCCTTTCCCTAAAGGAAACACACAGCATGCGCCTCCCCTCGAAACACCACGCTGTCATTGATGCGCGCAGTTGTAAAGCACGGCTGCTGAACCGGCTTTGAACGACAAAACTGATAAATGTCAGGCCTGTGAGCGATTTAGGCGAACGAACTTAACCTCTGACCAGCCCGAGAGCGCGGTAGGCGGCATCGAGCGTCGGGGTGCCGAGTTCGCGCGCCTTGGCAGCGCCGCGAGCGAGGATCGCGTCGAGCGATTCCCGGTCTTCCTTCAGCTCGCGGAAACGCTGCGAAATCGGAGCGAGCGTTTCGACCAGGGCTTCACCGAGTGCCGGCTTGAACTTGCCGAAACCTTCGCCGCCGAATTCGCCCAGAACATCGTCGACGCTGCGACCGGTAATCGCGCCGAAGATCGAGACGAGGTTGAGCGCTTCCGCCCGGTCCTCGAGCCCCTTCGCCTCGGAAGGCAGCGGTTCGGGATCGGTCTTCGCCTTCTTGATCTTCTTCATGATCGTGTCGGCATCGTCGGCGAGGTTGATGCGGCTCATTTCCGACGGGTCGGACTTGCTCATCTTCGCGCTGCCGTCGCGCAGGCTCATGATCCGCGCGGCTTCCGGCGGGATGAAGGGTTCGGGCAGGGTGAAGACCGGCGCTTCTTCCGAAGCGAAGTCGTTGTTGAACTTCTGCGCGATGTCGCGGGCAAGCTCGAGATGCTGCTTCTGGTCCTCGCCCACCGGCACGTGGGTCGCCTGGTAGAGCAGCACGTCGGCGGCCTGCAGGACGGGGTAGGAGAACAGCGCGACCGACTGGCCCTCGCGGTTCTTGCCTGCCTTGTCCTTCCACTGCGTCATGCGGTTGAGCCAGCCCATCCGCGCGGTGCCCATCAGCAGCCACTGCAGCTCGCTATGCGCAGGAACCTGTGCCTGGTTGAACAGGATGGAGCGGTCGGGATCGATCCCGCAAGCGACCAGCGCTGCGGTCATTTCCAGCGTATTCGCCGCCAGCTCGGCCGGCTCGTGCGGCATGGAGATCGCGTGCAGGTCGGCGAGGAAGAACAGGCACTCGCTGCCTTCCTCCATCTCGTCCTGCATCTTCACCCAGTTGCGGATCGCACCGAGGTAGTTGCCGAGATGAAGGTTGCCGGTTGGCTGGATGCCGGAGACGACGCGCATGAGTATTCCTGTGATTTATCCCTGGCGGCGCATTAGGCGCTGGATGGTCGCTTTGTCGAGGACGCCAAGCGCCATGGCGGCAATCCCGTAGATCGCGATGCCCGCACCGACAAGGATCGCGAGGCCGAGCGCCTTCTCGCCCACCGTGCCGACGAACCACGGGTCGATCCGTCCTGTCAGCCACCATAGCGCGACGCCCATCAGCGTGGCGGCAAGGACGATGCGCACGATGCGGCCAAGGATGCGCGGCGGCAGGCGGAAGAAACCCTTCCAGTGCAGGATCGCACCGAGCAGCATTATGTTGACCCATGCCCCGACCGATCCGGCGATCGCGAGGCCGAGTACCTGGAAGCGCGGGACGAGGACGATGTTGAGCGCGACCGTGACGACGAGGCTTGCCGCAGCCGTGTAGACCGGCGTGCGCGTGTCCTTGCGGGCGAAGAAGTTGGGCGTGAGAACCTTGACCAGCACATAGGCGGGAAGGCCGATGACAAGGCCCGAAACGACCATGCCGGTGACCGCGGCGTCTTCCTGCGTGAAGGCCTGCCCTGCCATGAAGACGCGTACGAAAGCGGTGCCGGTGAAGAACAGCGCCACGGCGCAGGGGACGGTCAGCAGCATCGCAAGCTCGATCGCATTGGACTGGAGGCGCGACGCTTCCTCGTCCTCGCCGCGCCCGAGGAAGCGCGAGAGGGCGGGCAGGATCGCGGTGCCGAGAGCGATGCCGATGATGCCGAGCGGAAGCTGGTTCCAGCGATCGGCCATCTGCAGATAGGTGTAGCTCCCGACCGGCAGGGTCGAGAGGAAGAACAGGTCGATGAAGCGGCTGATCTGGTAGACGCCCGCGCCGAAGATGGCCGGGACGACGAGCACGCCCAGTTCCTTCACCCCCTTGGTGATGCGCGGCGCTCCGAGCGACAGGCGGAAGCCCGCGCGGTGCATGAAGATGCCCAGCCACAGCACCTGCAGCAGGCCCGAAACCGATAGCGCGACCGCCATCCACTGCGCCGTCTCGCGCCGCGCGGCAATGCCGGGATCGAGCGTCGCGCCATAGATCAGCGCGGTGATGAGGCAGATGTTGAGCAGGATCGGTGCCGCGGCCGCTGCCGCGAAGCGCGACAGGGAATTGAGCACGGCCGCAATCAATGTCGCGAGGCTCATGAACAGGAGGTAGGGGAAGGTGATCCGCGCCATGGTGATCGCGACTTCGAGCGCGTCGCCATCCTCAGCGAGGCCCTCGGGCGCGAAATACTCGACCACCCACGGCATGACGATCAGCGCAAGCGCGCCGAAGACGATCAGGATCGGTAGCAGCACGGCAAGCACGCTCTCGGCGAATTGCCGTGCCTCGCTGACGTCGCCGTCCTCATTCATCCGCCGGTTGAACAGCGGGACGAAGGCGCTCGCAAAAGCGCCCTCGGCGAACAGGCGGCGAAAAATATTGGGCAGCATGAAGGCGAGCTGCCAGGCATCGCCCATCGCCGTTGCGCCGAGCACGCGGGCGATGAGGATGTCGCGGACGAAACCGAAGACGCGGCTGACCGCAGTCAGCCCGCCGATGGTCCCGACATTCTTGATCAGGCTCATGATGCGAGCCGGTTCATGCTGCGCGCGAGCTCGCTAGCGGCCCGGTGCTCAGGCGTCGCCGGCGGGCGCGCCCTGGGCAGCAGCCTGTGCCTGCTGGGCCTGGAGGCGCTGGACGTAAAGGCCGTTGAAGTCGATCGGATCAAGCACCAGCGGCTGGTAGCCGGCATCGCGAGTCGCATCGGCAATGACGCGGCGCGCGAAGGGGAACAGCAGGCGCGGCGCTTCGGCGTAGAGAAACGCGTGGGCCTGGTCTTCCGGCAGGTTGCGCATGCCGACGAGGCCGCAATAGGACAGTTCGATCAGGTAGATGCTGCCCTGTTCGGCCTTGGCGTTGACGTTGATCTTGAGTTCGACCTCGTGGATCTCGTCGTTCACCTGGTTCGCGCCGATGTTGAACTGCAGGTCGACCTGCGGCTTGTCCGTCCACTGGTAGGAATCGGGCGCGTGCGGGTTCTCGACCGACATGTCCTTGATATACTGCGAGATAACCCCGGCAACCGGCTGGTTGTCCGCGCCGTTCGGAGCGCCCTGGGAGTTGAGGTCGGTGAGGATGTCGCCTTCGTCGGCCATGGAATGCGTCTTTCGTTTCAATGCGAGTAGGTCGGCACCGCCCACGCAGCGCCCGTTCGCGGCGCGCCTAGCACCGCTCGCCGCGCCTCGCAATGCGCGAAGGACCTGTGCGACAGGGCGCAATCGAGGTGCGATGTTTCGCATCCGATCCACCCGTTGTTCATTTGTAATCCTTTCCTATTTAAGGCAGGTAGGAACAAGGCTGGTTGCGGTGAGTGGCCAGACTGGAAGGAAAGCAGGTTAGTCCACGTGATTTACGAGATCGTCATCCTCGCCATGATCGCCGCGTTTCTCGGCTTTCGGCTCTATTCCGTGCTTGGCCGCCGTGCCGAGCATGAAGAGGAATCGATCCCGACGCGCCTCGATCCGACCGTGACGGGCAGCAAGCCGATGCCCAAGGCGCCGCAAGCCGCGCAGCCTGCTTCGCAGGCGCAGCCCAACGCCTTCCCCGGCACCATGCCGGTGGTCGAGCAGGGCGTGCGCGCGATCGCTGCGGCCGACCGCACTTTCGACATCACCGGTTTCCTCGAAGGGGCCAAGGGTGCCTATTCCATGGTGCTCGAAGCCTTCTGGAAGGGCGACCGCGAAACCCTTCGCGAACTGTGCGACGATGACGTTTACCAGAGCTTCGATGCCGCGATTTCCGCGCGCGAAGATGCCGGCGAGGTTCTCGAGAACAAGCTGATCCGTATCGAGGAAGCGAAGATCGACCATGCCGAACTCGACGGCTCGATCGCCCGCGTGGCGGTGCTGTTCGTCGCCGATATCGCTGCGGTCACGCGCGACAAGGATGGCAACATGATCGCCGGCTCGCTCGACGATGCGATCGAAAGCCGCGACATCTGGACCTTCATGCGCGACGTGAAGTCCAGCGATCCCAACTGGCTGCTCGACGAAACCGACCAGGCCTGATCCCGCAATGCTTCGTGCCGCGCAGCGCCTGACGATCCTCGGCGCGGCGAGCGTGCTCGCAGCCTGCACCGTCATTCCCAAATCGACTGCGCCGGTGACCCCGCCGGTCGCGGCCAGTTCCGCCCTGCTGCTCGGCGTGGCGAGCGCGGGTTCGATCAATGCGCTCGGCATGGAGCGAGAGGATGCGCAGACGGGCCTCGCCTCCTTTCGCGAATCCTGCCGCTATGCCGAAAGCCGCGAGGACCGCTCGGGCCTGACTACGCCGGAAGACTGGCAGGCCGTGTGCGGCGCGGCGCGCAGCTTCTCCGGCGATCCGCGCAATTTCTTCGCCGCCTATTTCGAGCCGGTCCGCGTCGGCACGGGCGAAGCTTTCGCGACTGGATATTTCGAGCCCGAGATTCGCGGCTCGCGCACCCGGCGTCCCGGCTTCGATGCACCGGTCTACGGCATGCCGTCCGACCTCGAGCGCTGCTGGCGCGAGGATATCGCCGAAAGCGAACGCACAGGGCGTGCCCCGCTCAGCCGCAGGCTGCCCGACGGGCGCTGCGTCGAATATTTCACCCGCGCCGAGATCGAGGACGGCGCGCTCGAAGGGCGCGGGCTCGAGATCGCCTGGGCCGCCGATCCGGTCGAGCTGTTCTTCCTCCAGATCCAGGGTAGCGGGCGACTGGTGACGCCCGAGGGCGAGGTCATCCGCATCGGCTATGCCGGGCAGAACGGTCACGCCTACACCGGTATCGGCGGCGTCATGCGCGAACGCGGACTGCTCGGCGACGGGCCTGGCCAATATGCCGGTTCGATGCAGGGCATCATGCAATATATCCGGGAGAACCCGGCAGAGGGCCGCGACCTCATGCGGCTCAACGAAAGCTGGGTGTTCTTCCGCGAGCTGACCGGCGACGGCCCGCTCGGCTCGCTGGGCGTGCCGGTACGCGGCGAAAGCTCGGTCGCGGTCGATCCCAATTTCGTGCCCTATGGCGCGCCGGTCTGGCTCCGCCTCGACCGGCCGGAAGCCAACGGGTTGTGGATCGCGCAGGACACCGGCGGCGCGATAAAGGGCGCGAACCGGTTCGATACGTTCTGGGGTGCAGGCGAGCGCGCGCGCGAAGTTGCCGGCGGCATGAGCGGGCGCGGACAGGCGGTTATCCTCCTTCCCAAGAGCGCAGCCAGCCGTCTCAAGACACGATGAGTGCGCCGCGCGGCCTGACCGAAGAGGAAGCTGCCGCGTGGGAAAGGCTCGCGGCGAGCGTGACCCCGCTCGAAAGCCGCAGGCCGGTACGCGCCAAGCCAGTGCGCGAGCCATCCCATCCCGTGCCGCAGCCGTCCAAGCCGGTGATGCCGCAGCGTGAACCGCATTTTCGCGAATTGCTCGACCGTGGTATCGGGGCGAACCGCGGTCATGCGCGCAAGCCCGATCCCGTCCCGCTGCCTGACCGCAGGCCGGAACCCCTGCCCAAGCACGGGCTCGATTCCCATTGGGACCGCAAGCTCAAGAGCGGTCAGGCGGAACCCGACTTCTCGCTCGACCTGCACGGTCATTCGCTCGACGCGGCCTACAACCGGCTCGAAAGCGGACTGTTCCAGGCCAAAGCGATGGGCGCACGGCTGGTGCTGGTCGTGACCGGCAAGCCGCGCCCGGTCGATGCCGCCGATCGCGGATCGCGGCGCGGCGCAATCAGGGCGAAGATCCTCGACTGGCTCGCCGCCGGTCCTCACGGCGCGGACATTGCCGCCATACGAAAAGCGCACCGCCGCCACGGGGGCGAGGGTGCGCTTTATCTCGTGCTGAAGCGCAACCGCTAGGCGGCGACGCGTTCTTCCGCCGGCTGGGTGCGGATCAGGTAGTCGAAGGCGGACAGCGCGGCCTTCGAGCCTTCACCCATCGCGACGACGATCTGCTTGTAGGGCACGGTGGTGCAGTCGCCTGCGCCGAAGATACCCGGCAGGTTGGTCGCGCCTTCGACGTCGGTCTCGATCTCGCCGTACTGGCTGAGCGCGATGCCGCTGCCCTTCAGCCACTCGGTATTCGGGACGAGTCCGATCTGGACGAAGATGCCTTCGAGCTCGACCGTATGTTCCTCGCCGGTCTTTCGATCCTTGTAGACGAGGCCGTTGACGCGCTTGCCGTCGCCGGTGACTTCGGTCGTCTGCGCGGACTTGATGATGCGCACGTTGTCGAAGCTGGCGAGCTTGGCCTGCAGCACTTCGTCTGCGCGCAGGCGGTCGTCGAATTCGATCAGCGTGACGTGACCGACGATCTTGGCAAGGTCGATCGCCGCTTCGACGCCCGAATTGCCGCCGCCGATGACCGCGATGCGCTTGCCCTTGAACAGCGGGCCGTCGCAGTGCGGGCAGTAGGCCACGCCCTTGTTGCGATATTCCTGCTCGCCCGGCACCCCGAGATTGCGCCAGCGGGCGCCGGTGGCGAGAATGAGGCTGCGGGTCTTGAGCGACGCGCCATTGGTGAAGAGCACTTCGTGCATCCCGCCCGGCTCGCTTGCCGGGACGAGCTTTTCCGCCTGCAGGCGATCCATCATCTCGATGGCGTTCTCATTGACCTGCTGGCGCAGCTGTTCGGTCAGCTTCGGACCTTCGGTGTAAGGCGTACCGGCGAGGTTCTCGATGCCGAGCGTATCGTTGAGCTGGCCGCCGAAACGCTCCGCTGCGATGCCGGTGCGGAAACCCTTGCGCGCGGTGTAGATCGACGCCGAAACGCCGGCCGGGCCGCCACCGAGGACAAGCACTTCGAACGGCTCGGCTTCGTTGAGCTTGGCAGCCTCGCGCTCGCTCGCACCGCTGTCGAGCTGTGCGAGGATGTCGGCGAGGTCCATCTTGCCGTTGTAGAACAGCTCGCCGTTCAGGAAGGTCGAAGGCACGGCCATGATGTCGCGCGCGTCGACTTCGTCCTTGAAGGTGCCGCCTTCGATCAGCGTGGCGGTGATGCGCGGGTTGGTCAGCGCCATCAGCGTCAGTGCCTGCACCACGTCGGGGCAGTTGTGGCAGCTGAGAGAGAAATACATCTCGAACTCGAAGTCGCCTTCGAGACGCTCGATAGCTTCGAGCTGCTCCGCGTCGACCTTCGGCGGGTGGCCGCCCGCCCACAGCAGGGCGAGGACGAGCGAAGTGAATTCATGCCCCATCGGCAGGCCGGCAAAGCGCACCCACTTCTGCGCGTCCGACGCGCGGCGGATGATGAAGCTGGGCTTGCGCTCGTCGGTCCCGTCGAACTGGGCGGAGACCATGTCGTGCAGCTCGGCAATCTCGGTCAGGAGATCGCGCGTCTGCTGCGATTTCGCATCGTCGCCGAGCGAAGCGACCAGTTCGATCGGTTCGCGCAGGTTGGCGAGATACTGCTTGAGCTGCTGCTGCATGGTTGCGTCGAGCATGGCCATGGGGCGTCTCTCCATCGAGTGTTGCCGGAAATGTGGGTTGAAAAGGCCCGGGGCGGGGGGAGGGGGAGGGTTGCCCCGGGCCTTCAAGCGACCCGAACTCTAGGGCTCGGGCTTATACCCACGCCAATGCGCGGATATTCGGTTCGGTTCCCGCTTAGATCTTGCCGACGAGATCCAGCGACGGGGCGAGGGTTTCTTCACCCTCTTCCCAAGCGGCCGGGCAGACCTGGCCGGGGTTGTTGCGGACGTACTGCGCAGCCTTGATCTTGCGGGCCAGTTCGTTGGCATTGCGGCCGACGCCTTCGCAGGTGATTTCCATGATCTGGATCACGCCATCGGGATCGACGACGAAGGTCGCACGGTCGGCGAGGCCCATTTCTTCACGCAGGACGTTGAAGTTCTTCGACAGCGTGTGGAGCTGGTCGCCGAGGAACGGGAATTCGAGCTTGCCGATCTTCTCCGAGGTGTCGCTCCAGGCCTTGTGGCTGAAGTGCGTGTCGGTGCTGACGGCGTAGACTTCGACGCCCATGTCCTGCAGCAGGCCGTACTTCTCGCCGAGGTCTTCGAGCTCGGTCGGGCACACGAAGGTGAAGTCCGCCGGGTAGAAGAAGAAGACGCTCCACTTGCCCTTCACGTCTTCGTCGGTGACGTCGAAGAAGTCCTTGCCCTTCTGGAATGCGGTCGCCTTGAACGGCTTGATGGTGCTTCCGATGATACCCATGATTTCTGTTTCCCTTATCGTTCTGGGGTGAAAACTCACGGGCTAGATAGGGTGTGATGCAGCGCACAAAAGCGAGTTTGTGCGATTGCGAACATCGAAATTTTCGTTCAATCGACGGGAACTTTCGAAAAGCGCAACGACTACCTATTTCGGGTGCAAAAAACGCAACTTGCTCGACAGCCTATCCGCGTTGGGGGCTGTGATTCAGGCAGTCTCAGCCGGTGCACGAGCAGGCGAATGGGCCAATATCACCCGCAATAGCGCCCAAGCCGGAGCCAAAATAGCCGCCGCGATCAAGCACATGGCAAAGTCGGGTTGATAGAGCTGGAGCGTCGCGATCGACCCGCCGAACAGCCGTGGCAGATATTCGAGAAGGAAGACCGCCAAGGCGGTCATCGCCGGCAGCGGCAGCCAGATGCCGAGCTTTCCTGCCAGGCTCTCTCTCTTCTTGCGCAAGCTCGCCCGCCCTTTCCATGAGATGAGCGCGAGCAGGACAAACAGCGGCGGGAGAAGGGCTATCGAAAGGTAGGCTGTCTGCGGCCCCAGACGCGATCCGGCATCGTCATGAGGCTGACCCATTGCCCGCGCCGCGGCTCCGCCGATCAAATACCAGTTGTCGGCAAATCCGAGCCCGGCATTTGCATTGACCATGATCACGACGCCCGTCCCTTCGGCCGGGTCGAACGCAGCAAGCGTTTCAAACCCGGGTACGAGACCGGTGTGGTAAGTCGTTCCCCGGGCAGGGTCGATCGACCAGCCCAGGCCATAGAATGGCGATGAGGGACTGGACGGTGCCAGCATGAGATCCTTCGTCGCAGCGCTCAGGATGTCGTCTTCGCCGCTGAGCCACATGGAGAGATAGCGCCCCATGTCACGGGCGCTCGAGACAATTCCCCCTGCTGGCGCATGGATGCGATAGTTTTCACCTCCATCGAAGGGCCGTACGCCACCGAACCATGGGCGATGGCCTGTGGCGGCTCTGGCAGGTGACGCCCCGAGCGCCACCGTGCTGTCGGTCATGCCAAGCGGCGTGAAGATATGCGCATCGATGTAGTCGGCATATTCCTGTCCGCTGGCACGCTCGATCACCGCGCCGAGAATCTGGTAATTCGCGTTGGAATATTCCCAATGCGCACCCGGAGCGCCCGCCGGCCCTGCGAGAGCGAGCTGTTCGGCATAGTCGGCCAGGCCGAGCTGCGAGACCTCTGCGTTGCCGTGCAGGCTATTGCCCTGAACGGTGGAATACCCGCTGGTATGATTGAGCAGCTGGCGCAGGGTCACCTTGCTGCCTGCACCGCTGTCGAAAGCGGGCAAATATTTCGATACCGGGTCGTCGAGACCGATTTGGTCCGCTTCGACCAATTGCATGATGGCGAGCGCGGTAAAGCTCTTGGTCACCGACCCGATCGGGAAAAGCGTGTCGGCGGTGACGGGGTCGCCGCTCGCTTCCAGCCGCTCGCCAAAACCACGAGCAATCACCTCGCTTCCCCGAACTCGCGCATAGGCCAATCCCGGCGCAGCGCTCGCCGGAAGCTCGGCCTCGATAAAGCTGTCTACTCGGGCGCTGTCGGTCGAGGCCGACAAACCGGGGGCGATCAGGATCAACGCAGCGAGAAGCCAGCCGGATATCAGCCGGTACCACCATTCGCCCCGCCGACGGGATTGCTTGCGCCGGTCCCACGGCCCGGCCCGCTGGCGGTTCACTAACCGCACTGGGCGCGTTGCAGCAGCATGTGGTCGGCGAGCACCAGCGCCATCATCGCTTCGACGACCGGGACGCCGCGAATGCCGACGCAAGGGTCGTGGCGGCCCTTCGTGCGGATTTCGGTCGCCTCGCCGTCGCGCGTGATGGTTTCGACCGGGGTGAGGATCGAACTGGTCGGCTTGAAGGCGACGCGGCAGGTGACCGGCTGGCCGGTCGAGATTCCGCCCGCGATACCGCCTGCGTGGTTCGCGCCAAATTCGATCCCGCCGTCCTCGCCCGGCCGCATGGTATCGGCATTCGCCTCGCCCGTTGCGGAGGCTGCTGCGAAACCGTCGCCGATCTCCACGCCCTTGACCGCGTTGATACCCATCATCGCACCGGCAAGGTCGGCATCGAGCTTGGCGTAGATCGGAGCGCCCCATCCGGCGGGAACGCCTTGAGCGCTGCAGGCGACACTCGCCCCGATGGAGGAGCCGGCCTTGCGCGTTTCATCGACCAGCTTCGCCCAGGCTTCGGCGGCTTGCGGGTCGGGACAGAAGAAGGGGTTGTTACCGATTTCGTGCGCATCGAAGCGCTCGTAATCGATTGCGCTGTCGCCGATCTGCTCGACCCATGCGGAAATCTGCACGCCCTCCAACACCTTGCGCGCGATGGCCCCTGCCGCAACGCGCATCGCGGTTTCACGCGCGCTCGAACGGCCGCCGCCGCGGTAGTCGCGGAATCCGTATTTTGCGTCATAGGCGTAGTCGGCATGGCCCGGGCGATAGGCCTTGGCGACTTCCGAATAATCCTTGCTGCGCTGGTCGACGTTCTCGATCAGCAGGCTGATCGGCGTGCCGGTGGTCTTGCCCTCGAACACGCCCGACAGGATACGGACCTGGTCGGGCTCCTGCCGCTGGGTGGTATATTTGCTCTGCCCCGGACGGCGTGCGTCGAGGAAGGGCTGGATGTCCTCTTCCGACAGTTCGATGCCCGGCGGGCACCCGTCGACCACCGCGCCGATCGCCGGCCCGTGGCTTTCCCCCCAGGTGGTGAAGCGGAAGACCCGCCCGAATGTGTTCCAGCTCATGAAACCCTCATGCCAACAATTGTGGGCGCAAGTCCATTGCGACTGGACCAATCTTGTCTTGTGCCCCAAGAACAAACCATGATTGCAAGGCGCGCCACATGATCGCGAAGCTGAAAGGCCTGCTCGACGAAACCGGCACCGACTGGGCGGTGATCGACGTGTCCGGCGTTGGCTATCTCGTCCATTGCTCGACCAAGACGGTCGCTGCGCTGGGCGAAGTGGGCGAGGCGTGTACCGTCTACACCGACATGCAGGTGAGCGAGAACGATATGCGCCTGCTCGGTTTCGCCGAGGCGGCGGAGCGCGACTGGTTCCGCCTGCTGAACCAGGTGCAGGGCGTGGGCAGCAAGGTCGCGCTGGCGATCCTCTCCGCGCTGTCGACCGGGGAAGTGCAAAGCGCCTGTGCCAATGGCGATGCCGCCATGGTTGCCCGCGCACAGGGCGTCGGTCCGAAGCTCGCCGGGCGGATCGTCAACGAGCTGAAGGACAAGGCAGGCGCACTGCCGACCGCGCCGGGCGGCGTCGCGGCGGCGAATATCACGCCCGCCGGCAGCGCGAGCGCCGATGCGGTGAGTGCGCTCGAAAACCTCGGTTTCAAGCCCGCAATCGCCGCGCGCGCCGTCGCCGCCGCTCAGGGAGAGCTCGGCGAAGGCGCGAGCGAAAGCGAACTGATCCGCGTCGCGCTCAAACGGGCGGCAGGATGATGGAGAGACCCATGCGATACCTATTGGCACTCGGCGCGCTGGCACTGGCCGTTCCCGCTTCCGCGCAGGACATGTCGGCTTTCCGCACCGGACCTGTGTTCGAGGATTTCGGCCCGCACGCCCCGGTCGAGGGTATCGGCGAAGTACCTGCCGATACCGAATTCGCCCATGCATTCGACGTCGCTACCCCGGCCGAAGACGGCAAGCGCAACCGCGGCTTCGAAAGTGCGGCACGCTTCATCAACATGCATGCCGCGGCCGGCGTGGATCCCGACAACATCCGCATCGCGGTCGTCGTGCACGGCAAGGCATCGATGGACCTGCTGACCGACGAGGCATGGGCCGCGAAGGGCAAGGAAGGCGAAAATCCCTCCGGCGCAATGGTCCGCGCGATGCTCGACGAAGGCGTGCGCTTCATCCTGTGCGGCCAGAGCGGCGCGGCTTACGGTATCAGCCAGGAAGACCTCATCCCCGGCGTCGAAACCGCGCTCAGCGCAATGACCGCCCACGCCCTGCTGCAACAGCGCGGCTACACGGTGAACCCGTTTTGACCGAACCCGTCCCCCTCCATACTCCCGATCGGCAGCCGGACGATCCCGATGCGGCGCTGCGGCCGAAGTCGCTCGGCGAGTTCATCGGGCAGGAGGCAGCGCGCGATAACCTTCGCGTGTTCATCGAAAGCGCGAAGTCGCGCGAGGAGGCGATGGACCATGTGCTGTTCTTCGGCCCTCCCGGTCTCGGCAAGACGACGCTCGCGCAGATCGTCGCCAGGGAACTGGGCGTGGGCTTCCGCGCCACCAGCGGTCCGGTCATCGCCAAGGCCGGCGACCTTGCCGCGCTGCTGACCAATCTCGAACCGCACGACGTGCTCTTCATCGACGAGATCCACCGGCTCAATCCGGTGGTCGAGGAAGTGCTCTATCCTGCGATGGAGGACCGCGCGCTCGACATCATCATCGGCGAAGGGCCGGCTGCGCGCAGCGTGCGGATCGACCTGCCGCCCTTCACGCTGGTCGGCGCGACGACAAGGCAGGGCCTGCTGACGACGCCGCTGCGCGACCGCTTCGGCATCCCGGTGCGCCTCAATTTCTATACGCATGAGGAACTCGACCTCGTGGTGACGCGCGGGGCGAAGCTGCTCGGCATGGATATCGATCCCGCGGGCGCACGCGAGATCGCCCGCCGCAGCCGCGGCACGCCGCGCGTCGCGGGCCGGCTGCTGCGCCGCGTGCGCGACTTCGCCCATGTCGCGGGCGAGGGCACGGTTTCGCGCGAACTGGCCGACCAGGCGCTCACCCGGCTGGAGATCGACCGCCTCGGCCTCGATGCGATGGACCGGCGCTACCTCACCATGATCGCGACCACCTACAAGGGCGGCCCGGTGGGCGTCGAAACGCTCGCCGCAGGTCTCGCCGAACCGCGCGATACGGTCGAGGAAGTTATCGAACCCTACCTAATCCAGCTCGGCCTCGTCGCGCGCACAGCGCGTGGGCGGCAGCTCAACGATGCGGGATGGAATCACCTCGAAATGACCCCGCCGGAGCAAAACGGGCAAGGCCGGCAAACCGGGCTGTTTGACGGAAAAAGTTAATTTACGCGCAAGGATTTGGCGGCTTTCGGTTCCATAGTGGGACAAGTCGCGCAATCGCGCCGATCGCTCGCGAAGTTTTTGCCGTTCGAGCCCCTGAATCGTGGTTAACGTGATTGCCGCGTTAAGGAGTGGGGCGTTTTCTGCATGCACAGGGGAGTGGCAGGACATGGAGCCGCCATGTCTTCGCTTCCCGCAGAGAACGAGAGATTGTGCCCATGTCGGTAAAACTGGCCCTGGCGAAACTGTCCGCGACCGCAGCAGGTACCGCCCTGCTCGCTGGCGGCGCAGTCCATGTCGCCGAAAAGCAGGTGACGGACACGCCGCAGTACAAGTCGAGCAAGTCGGTCAAGGCCCAGCCGGTCAAGTACATCAAGGAACGCCGCACCGCGACGCGCAAGGTCCCCAAGACCGTGCAGCGCAAGCGCCGTATCGTGAAGCGCACGATCGAATGCGAACCGCTCGGCCCCGGCATGATCGAAGGCCCGATGCCCTATCCGATGGCTGCAGGTGAAGGCGATCCGCGCTGCGCCCCGGCATATCGCATGGCAATGGCTGCCATCCCGGCCCCGCTCGCACCGATGCCCCCGATCCAGGGCGGCGGCGGTGGCGGCGTGACCGTGATCGGCGGCAGCGGCGGCTTCGGTGGCGGTTTCGGCGGCGGCTTTTTCGGCGGCTTCTTCGGTGGCGGCGGCTCGAGCGGCGGCAATGTCGTCGTGAGCTCGACCACCAGCACCAGTGGCAGCACCAGCGGCAGTTCCGGCGGCACCTCGGGCGATCCTTCGCCCCCGCCGTCTCCGCCGCCCCCTCCCGGACCTCCTCCGGGCCCGCCTCCCGGCCCGCCGACTTCGACCACGTCGACCGGCGGTGAAAGCTCGGGCGGCATCAACATCAACATCAACATCGACAATTCGAGCGGTGGCTCCTCCACCTCGACGTCGACCGGCGGCAGCTCGACTTCGACCTCGACCGGTGGCAGCACGACGAGCACCGGCGGTGTGTCCACTTCGACCGGCGGCGTATCGACCTCCACTTCGAGCTCGACCTCGACCGGCGGTGTGTCGACCTCCACGGGCGGCGTGAGCACCTCCACCGGCAGCATTTCGACCTCGACGACGTCCGGCAATGTGAGCAGTTCGTCGGGCAATGTGTCGAGCAGTTCGGGCAATGTTTCCAGCAGTTCGGGCAATGTCTCGAGCAGCTCGGGCAACAATGCGAGTTCGTCCACTTCGGGCAATGTCTCGACCAGCACGAGTTCGTCCGGCAACGTGTCGACCAGCACCAGCAGCTCGGGCAACATCACCAGCTCGACCAGCTCCTCGACCTCGTCGAGCACGTCGTCTTCGACCAGCAGTTCGACTTCGAGCTCGACGTCCTCGTCGACCTCGAGTTCCACGTCGAGTTCGACCTCGAGCAGCACGTCGACTTCGAGTTCGGGCGGCACGACGAGCGGAACGCAGGTCCCGGCACCGCCGATGATGATCCTGTTCGGGCTGGCATCTGCGGCCATCCTCGGACGGCGCAAGCTCAAGCCGAAGAAGGGCGCCTGACGAGGCCCTTCGACGGAACTTCAGACTAGGGCGGCCCTCGGGTCGCCCTTTTTCTTTGTCAGTTGAGCAGCCGCCAGGGGTCCTGCCGATACCACTTGGTGATCACGTGCTTGATCCCCTTGGTGACGGGCATCCCGGCGTGCAGCGTCTTCATGTTGGCCGTGCCATCGGGGCGCATGTTGTTCCACACCAGCATGGTGCCGGTCGGCGGCTTGAAGCGCTGGTCGAGCAGAGGAAAATCGGTCTCGCCGCCTTCCTTCGCCTCGTGCAGGCAGAGCATTGCCGTCCACGTGCGCTGGCCGCCGCGATGCGCCTCGTCCTGCCAGTATCCTTCGCCGACATGGAAGAAGTCGTGGTGGTGCTTGAATTCCTGCCCGACCTGGTAGCGCTGGCCCTGCATCGGTTCGGAATGCAAATCGTCGATGCCGAGCAGGTCGGAGATGTACATCTCGATGCTGCGGGTCAGCGGATCGTCGATCGCGAAATGGTGGGTGAAGCTCGTCCGGAACCCTTCGCGCTCGGTCCCGCGGTAAAGGGTCGAAGGCTCCGCGCGCTGGTTGATGAAACGCATGATGTCCTTGCAGTCGCGGCGGGTCAGGAAGTTCTCGACGAGGAACACCTCGGCATCGCCTTCGACGACCTGCTCTACGGCCGGATTCGCCTGCAGGCGCGTCCGCACGGCCTGGCCGAAAGCGGCCAGCTTTGCTGGATCGCACCCCGGGCTCGCGGGGATTTCAAAGGATTGCGCCTCGGCTCCCATGCTGGCGAGCGATAGCGCGAAAAACTGAACAATCCGCCAACGCGGGTTCGGTCAGCCGCCCGAAGCGACCCACGGCACTTCGCTCGTCTCCATCACGCCGCCCAGCTCCCAGACATTGGTGTAGCCATAACCGTGCAGGTTGATGAAGGTCGGAATATTGAGCGCGAGCGGGGCCTTCTTCGCCAGCACCGGCGGCGCGTTGTCGCTGAAATTGTTGTTGCAATAGATGTAGATAGGCCGATCCGGGTTCTCCCCGATCACTTCGCGCAGGGACGTGGAAGTGAAGTCCGAGAATGGCAGGTTTACCGCACCTTCGATGTGCCCCGCCTCGAAGGCCGCTGCGGAGCGCGTGTCTAGCAGCAATGCGCCCTCGGCGGCTGCGCGGGCGAGGAAGGTTTCTCGATCGAGCAGGCGCGTTTGGCGCACTTCGCCGAGCGAGTTCGTCAGCTGGGCAAAGCCGTCGTAGTCGATCTGCGGATTGGGCGGCGCGTCCTGCGCCATGGTGGCAGCAGCGACGAGCGCGATCGGCGCTATGACAAGAGTCCTGGCAAATAAGGCGCGGTGCATGTCTTTCCTCCCGTGATGTCACGCGAGGCTGGGCCTGCAATGCTTGCGATGCGATGAACCGGGCGCTGCCTGCCATGCCTGTGGCATGGAGCGGGACGTTACGTCAGCGCGAGCGCGGATCGTCCGAAGGATCGTTTGCGACCGTCTCGTAACCGGCATCGGTCCAGGCGCGGATACCGCCGGCGAGATGGCGCACGACCACGCCGCGATGGTCGGCAAGCTGCTCTGCCGCGATGGCCGAACGGCGCGAGGAACCGCAGTAGAGGATTACCTCGCGCGCCGTATCGACGGGGATTGCCGCCGGATCGAAATGGGTGAGCGGCGCATTGAGCGCGCCCGGGATTCGGCTGTCGGCAAACTCGTAGGGCGTGCGAACGTCGATCAATACGACCTCGCCCGCCGCCAGAAGGGTCGCGAGCTGGTTTGCATCGAGCGTGGCGACGCGTGCGCTCGCAACTGCGCCGCTATCCGTCGGCACGCCCGCCCCGCTCCCCGTGCAGCCGGCAAGCGCCAGCGGGGCGAGGATCGCGAGGAGGGCGGGCCGAAGCCGCATCAGGCGGCGGCCAGGTTGCGCAGAACGTAGTGGAGGATGCCGCCGTTGCGGTAATATTCCATCTCGTTCGCGGTATCGATGCGGCACAGCGCGGTGAAGCTGAAGGTCGAACCGTCTGCACGGGTCACTTCGACTTCGACGTCCTGGCTCGGCTTGAGGTCGGCAAGACCCTTGATCGAGAAGCTGTCGTCGCCCTTCAGGCCGAGCGTCTCGCGCGTGTCGCCTTCCTTGAACTGCAGCGGAAGCACGCCCATGCCGACGAGGTTCGAGCGGTGGATGCGCTCGAAGCTTTCGACGATGACGGCGCGCACGCCAAGCAGGATGGTGCCCTTCGCCGCCCAGTCGCGGCTGGAGCCGGTGCCGTATTCCTTGCCGCCGATGACGACGAGCGGGGTACCGTCTTCCTTGTGCTTCATGGCGGCGTCGTAGATCGCCATCTGCTCGCCATTGTAGGTGGTGTAGCCACCCTCGACGCCCGGGACCATTTCGTTCTTGATGCGGATGTTGGCGAAGGTGCCGCGCATCATGACTTCGTGGTTGCCGCGGCGCGAGCCGTAGGAGTTGAAGTCCGCCTTCGAGACCTGATTGGAGAGCAGGTATTCACCGGCAGGCGAGTCTTCCTTGATCGAACCGGCCGGCGAAATGTGGTCGGTCGTCACGCTGTCGCCGAGGATCGCGAGCGGCTTCGCATCGGTGATGTCGGTGACCGGTGCCGGGGTCATTTCCATGCCCTCGAAATAGGGCGGGTTGGCGACATAAGTGCTGCCCGGACGCCACTGGTAGGTGTCCGACGCTTCGACTTTGATCGCCTGCCAGTGCTCGTCGCCCTTGTAGACGTCGGCATAGCGGCTTTCGAACATTTCGCGGTCGATATTGGCCGCGCGGTGTTCGGCGATTTCGGCGTTGGTCGGCCAGATGTCGGCCAGCATCACGTCGTTGCCGTCCTGGTCCTGCCCGATTGGGGTCTGCGTGATGTCCTCGGTCACCGTGCCCTTGAGCGCATAGGCGACTACCAGCGGCGGCGAGGCGAGGAAGTTGGCGCGCACGTCGGGCGATACGCGGCCTTCGAAGTTGCGGTTGCCCGAAAGGACGCTGGCCGCGACGATGTCGTTGCCGTTGATCGCCTTGCTGATTGGCGGGGCGAGCGGGCCCGAGTTGCCGATGCAGGTGGTGCAGCCGTAGCCGACGAGGTCGAAGCCGAGTGCGTCGAGATCGTCCTGCAGGCCCGATTTCTCGAGGTAGTCGGTGACGACCTGCGAGCCCGGTGCGAGGCTGGTCTTGACCCACGGCTTGGGCTTGAGGCCCTTCTCGTTCGCCTTCTTGGCGACGAGGCCGGCAGCGATCAGCACGTCGGGGTTGGAGGTGTTGGTGCAGCTGGTGATGGCCGCGATCACGACGTCGCCGTCGCCGATGTCGTGGTCCTTGCCATCGACTCCGACGCGAACCGGCGCGTCCTTCTTGTAAATCGACTTGAGGTCGCCGTTGAACAGCTCGTCCACCTCGGGGAGGATGACCTTGTCCTGCGGACGCTTGGGACCGGCGAGGCTCGGGACGACGGTGGAAACGTCGAGGTCGAGCGTCTTGGTGAACACCGGCTCGTTCTCCGGCGTGAACCACATGCCCTGTTCCTTCGAATAGGCTTCGACCAGCGCGATGGTTTCCTCGCTGCGGCCAGTCAGGCGCATGTAGTCGAGCGTCTTGTCGTCGATGCCGAAGAAGCCGCAGGTCGCGCCGTATTCCGGTGCCATGTTGGCGATGGTCGCGCGGTCGGCAAGACTCAGGTGAGCGACGCCTTCACCGTAGAACTCGACGAAGCGGCCGACGACGCCGACTTCGCGCAGCATCTGGACGCAGGTGAGGACGAGGTCGGTCGCGGTGACGCCCTCGGCCATCTTGCCGGTCAGCTTGAAGCCGACGACTTCGGGGATCAGCATGGAAACCGGCTGGCCGAGCATGGCTGCTTCCGCCTCGATCCCGCCGACGCCCCAGCCGAGCACGCCGAGACCGTTGATCATGGTCGTGTGGCTGTCGGTACCGACGCAGGTGTCGGGGTAGGCGACGGCGTTGCCGTCCGCGTCTTCGGTCGACCACACGCCCTTGCCGATATACTCGAGGTTCACCTGGTGGCAGATGCCGGTGCCCGGGGGCACGGCGGAGAAGTTCTGGAAGCTTTTCGAGCCCCATTTGAGGAAGTCGTAACGCTCGGCATTGCGGGCGTATTCGAGTTCGACGTTCTTCTCGAACGCCTTGGGGTGACCGAATTCGTCGACCATGACCGAGTGGTCGATCACGAGGTTCACGGGAACCTGCGGGTTGATCTTGGCGGTGTCGCCGCCGAGCTTCGAAATCGCATCGCGCATTGCGGCGAGGTCGACCACGCAGGGAACGCCGGTGAAGTCCTGCAGCAGCACGCGCGCCGGGCGGTACTGGATTTCCTTGCCGGTCGACGGGTTCTTCTGCCAGTCGGCAATCGCCTGCGCGTCATCGGTCGAGACGGTGAAGCCGCCGTCCTCGAAACGCAGCATGTTCTCGAGCAGGACTTTCAGGCTGAAGGGGAGCCGGGAAACATCGCCGATCGTCTCTGCCGCCTTGGCGAAGGAGTAATAGGCGTAATCCTTGCCGTTCACGGTGAGGGTTGAACGGGTTCCGAGCGTGTCCTTGCCGACCTGGGTCATGCGCGATGGCTTCCTTTGCTAAAGTGGCGGGCGCTGACGGCGGTTTCGCCGGCGCCGAAATCTGCCGCGGCAACTGCGCGCTAAAGGCCTTTGCGTCAAGGGGAGTCGGGCCGATTCGGGCCCTGAATCGGCCTTATTCCGGCTGTGTCATGGGCGGGACGGGATCGGAGCGGGTCGCGATCCAGCAACCGCCGACGATGAGGACGGTGCCGAGCAGGGTCGTGGGGGTGACCATCTCGGAGAAAAACAGCCAGCCGAACAGGCTCGCCCAGAGGAAACCGGAATATTCGATCGGGACCAGCACCTGCGCCTCCGCGCGGGCATAGGCCCAGGTGATCGCCATTGCCCCGCACACGGTCAGCGCTGCACCCATGGCGATATCGAACAGCGCGCCGGGCGAGGGCATGGCGAAGAACCAAGGTGCGAAGAGGCCCAGCACGATCAGCGCGACGCCGCTATGGAAGGTGGTCGCCTCCTCCGGGCTGGAGACTTGGGCCTGCTGGCGGATGATGATGAAGTTCCATGCATAGAGCGTGGCGGAGAAAAGGATCGCGGCAAGACCTTTCAGCGTCTCGATATCGCTTTCCACCCGGCCGAGGCGTCCGCCGATGATCACCAGCGTGCCGGCGAAACCGAGCAGCGAAGCGATTACCGCCTTGCGCTTGATCTGCTCGCCCAGCAGCACGAAGGCGAGATAGAGCGCGATGAGCGGCGCGACGAAGGATATGGCGATCGCCTCGGCAATCGGCAGCTTGGTCAGCGCGTAGAAGAAGCTGAGCGCCATGAAAGCGGAGACGGTGCCGCGCAGCAGGTGGATGCGCAGGACCGGCATCTTCGGCCACCGTCCGCCGCGCAGCAGCCAGACCGGGGCGATCATCGCCGTCCCGAAAGCCGAGCGCATGACCGAGGCGCTGTAGGCTCCCGCAGCGAGCGCCGCTGCTTTCATGAAGGCATCCATGAGGGAAAGGAACCCGACCCCGAGCAATGCCGCCAGCAGCGGGAGAAGGTGCGGATTCCGGTTCATCGCGGGAGGGAATAGGCCCGCTGTGTCCCGCCGTCACCACTCGTCGTGAATTCAGCGCCGAGAAAGCCAATATGGTTGATAGCAATTCGCAGATGCGGCAAAATCCGTATCTCCGGGTTAGGTAACCCGGCACAAATCCTCGGGTGGGACTGACGTGAATAAACCAGCATTTCTTCGCCTTTCCTTGACTGCCGCCGTGTGCGCGCTGGCCCCTGCGGCCATTGCTGCGCAGAGTTCGCAGCCGGAAAACCTCCTCCCGCAACCGGCCGAAATCGAAAGCGAACCGGTCGAAGCGGACGAAACCGTCATGGTGTCGGAAGAGGTCGTCCAGGCGATCGACGAAATGGCGCAGCCGGAATTTCCCGTCGTCCAGCCGTGGTCGCTCGACAATGCACGCTTCCTCGTCAGCATCATCGAAGGCCTCGGCGAAGAGGGGCTGAACCCGACCGAATACCGTCCGCAGGATCTCAAGGCCGCGATCGCAGCAGGCGAGGGCGAGGAACTCGATGCGCTGGCGAGCCAGATGTTCGCATGGGTCGTCGAAGACCTGCGCGACGGCCGCACGCCGATGGATTCGCGCAAGCAGTGGTTCGTGCTCGATCCCGACCAGGATCGCTACCCGACCGGCAAGCTGATGGCGCAAGCGCTCGAGAGCGGCGACCTTGCCGGTACGCTCAAGACGATCATGCCGGAACACCCGGATTATTACCGCCTGCGCGACGAGCTGGCGAAAACGCCGGCCAGCAACACCGAGAAGCGCAAGCTGATCCGCGCCAACATGGACCGCTGGCGCTGGCTCGCCCGCGATCTCGGCAGCCAGTACCTGATGACCAATGTGCCGGAGTACCAGCTTCGCCTGACGGTCAAGGACAAGATCGTGCGCACCTATCGCACCGTCGTCGGCAAGCCGGGCCGCACCGCGACCCCGCAGCTTGCCGAAAGCGTCGAGGGCGTGATCTTCAATCCGACCTGGACCGTGCCGCAGTCGATCGTGAAGGGCGAAGGGCTCGGTGCCCGCGTGCTCGGCAATCCGGCATGGGCCAAGCGCAACGGCTATACCGCGACCAAGGGCGCGAATGGCTGGGTCAGCGTCGTGCAGCAGCCGGGTCCGGGCAATTCGCTCGGCCTGATGAAGCTCGACATGCCCAACAAGCACGCGATCTTCCTGCACGACACGCCCTCGCGCCACCTGTTCGGCACCGAACGGCGCGCGCTGAGCCATGGCTGCATCCGCACCGAACGCGCGACCGAACTGGCGATAACGCTCGCCATCCTGCGCGGCGGGCTATCGGCGGACGAGGCGAAATCGACGCTGACCTCGGGCAAGTACACCCGCGTCGGCTTCGAGAAGACCATGCCGGTCTACATCACCTATTTCACCATGGGGCAGGACATCGAGGGCGAGCTTCGCACCTTCCCCGACATCTATGGCCGCGATGCACCGGTGCTGGAATCGCTCGACAAGCCGCGCGTGGCTAACCGTGCGCGCGTGACGGGCGAGCAGATCATTCCGCTAGAGGACGACCTGCGCGACAGCTGATTTTGCTTGAGTGTCAGTAAACGCCGGGGGTGAGGATTTCCTCGCCCCGCGGCGGTTCATTGCGCACGAGGCGGATTTCGCCGGCTTCCTGCGACGGGCGCTCGACGCGGGTGCCATCGGCAGCGAGGCCAAGCGAGTCGGCGAACAGCACGCGGCCACCGCCAAGCTTCAGTAGCGCCAGCTTGAAATCCGCATCGCCCATCGCGAAGCAGCCGTTCGAGCGGCCGAGGCGGCCCCATTTCTCGACATGCTCGGGCTCGGCATATTGCGCACGGTGCATGACGATCGCGCGGTCGAGCGCATTGGAATTGGTCGGGTCGAGCCCTTCGAGCCTGATCGAGGTGCCGTAGCGCCCGGTGTACCAGCCGTAGGTCATGTAGAGACCCTTGCTGGTGCAGTGCGAATTGTGCTCGTTCGAATACCAGTTGAGCCAGCCGTCATGTTCCGGATCGGAACCGTCGCCGTGGCTCACGAGGTAGGAATCGACCACGCCCCGCTCCAGATCGACGAAGTGGAAGCGCGGCTCGCTGCTGCGCAGGCCGAAATCGGCAATACCCACGACATCCCGGCGCCACAGCAGGTCGCCCGCGCGCTGCTGCTCGCGCTTGGCGATGTCGGCGAGGATCGCATCGCGCGCCGTGCCGGTGCGCACCTGGGCGGCCAGCCGCACGGGCAGCGTGGCGGCAACGCCTGCCGCTAGGGAAGTGGTGAGGAGTTCTCTCCGGTTCATGGCTCGTACCATAGCATATTTTCGACCGCGAAGTGTGAACGGAAAGATAATCGCTCGAGCGCGCTCCTCCAAACGAATGTTAGCTTTTGCGAGCCTCGCCGTGCTCCGTGTGGGACCGAATGCAGTCCGAAGGCCGGAAATTCAGCCCCAGAGGCGGTTTTCGGCCGCCATTTCGAGCATCGAGCGGGCATGGCGCGCCGCTACCGCGCGCTGGTCCTCGCCGT
This sequence comes from Erythrobacter sp. HKB08, assembly GCF_004114695.1. Classification (NCBI taxonomy): domain Bacteria; kingdom Pseudomonadati; phylum Pseudomonadota; class Alphaproteobacteria; order Sphingomonadales; family Erythrobacteraceae; genus Erythrobacter; species Erythrobacter sp. HKB08. Next base: position 112,177 of record NZ_CP035310.1, on the reverse strand, counting down.
ATCCTCCGCCAAGCGCGCTCGCGATGGGGAGGCCGCGCGAGCGCGCCTGCGCAACCACGAAACGATCGCGCCGCGCCAGCCCCTCGTCGCTCAAGGCAAGCCGGCCGAGCTTGTCCTGCTCATGCGGATCGACCCCCGCCTGATAGAGCACGATATCGGGTGCGAACTGCTCGACGATAGCGGGCAACGCCTCTTCGAGCGCTGCGAGGTAATCGTCATCGCCAATTCCGTCGGGCAGCGCGATATCGCGGCTGGACCGCGCCTTGCGGACAGGGAAATTCTTCTCGGCATGGAGCGAGAGGGTGAAGACATCCTCGCGGCCCGCCATGAGGCTTGCGGTTCCATCGCCCTGGTGCACGTCGCAATCGACGATCAGCACGCGCTTCGCATCGCCTTCGGCCAGCAGCCGGTTGGCGCACACGGCAAGGTCGTTGAACACGCAGTAACCCGCGCCGGTATCGTGCAGCGCATGGTGGCTCCCGGCCGCGCTGTTGGCGGCATAGCCGTGCTCCATCGCGAGCTGTGCGGCGAGCCACGTTCCGCCATTGGTGTGACGCACGCGGCTGGCGATGTGCTGCGTGACGGGGAAGCCGATCCGCCGTTCCTTCTCGCGCGGGACCGAGGCGGTGAAGACCTGCTCGACATATTCGGGGCAATGCACTGCCTCGAGCCATTCGCGCGGGCAGGGGTCGGGTGCGTGCTCGGTCAGCGCTTCGCCGCTGGCGCGCAGTTCCTCCATGACGAGGAAATACTTGTCGAACTTGAACGTCCCGCGCTCGGGGCGCGGAGCCATGTAGTCGGCATGGTGGACGACGTGGAGAACCGGCCTACTCCTGCGCGCTCACATAGCTTTCTAGCTCGGCGTAAATCTCTTCGGCACTGCGGCTGGCGGCATTGCGCCAGGTCTTCGCGCTATCCGCGTTGAGTGCGCGCATTTGCCCCGGGCGGATGACGAGCAGGTTGGGCGTTCCCTCGATATCCTCGACCCCGCGCATGGCGGCGAGTTCGAGATTGCGTCCCTCGCCGTTCTGCGGGGTGCCGACATCGATATAGACCACGGTGAAGTGCGCTTCGACCAACGGGCGAAAGCGCTCGCTTTCAAGCCAGCCGGCAAGCGCGCGGCTGTCGTGACACCAGTTGGCCCCGAACACGGCGAGCAGCAGCTTGCCCTCGATCGCTGCTCCCGCCTCTGCCGCCGCAAGATCGGCGGCAGCATCTTCAACATCGACATAGGGCGTCGCTTCGGGATGATAGGCTGCACCGCCGCCGGTCGCGGCGCAGGCGGAGAGCAATAGAAGCGCGGAAAGCGGCGCGAAGGCCGACCTGAATGGCGATGTCATGCGGCGGCGTTGTCCTGTTGCTGCGCCTGCATCGCGAGGCGTTGCAGGTTCGGCCCGGCAGCCATGCTGGCCTGCATCATCTTGCCGACGACCGCGAGCCTCTCGGGCGCATTGGCCTGCAGCCACGCAACGGTTCTCGCCGAGGGATCGAGCCGCGATTGGGCGAGCCACTTGCTGAGGACCGGATTGTTCGCCCAGGCCATGCGGTTCATGCCCGTGCCGAGCAGCGTCATCGCATAGCCGCCGATCGTGTCGATGAAGGACACCGGCATGCCGAGCGCGTTCTTCTCCTCGTCGGTGTCGAAATTCGCCTCGATCACTGCGGTGACTGCTGCGTTCAGCGTGACCAGCGGCACATGAAGGAGTTGCAGGGTGATGAGCCCCGGCTCGAACTGCGGGCGGGTCGGCTTGGGGCGCACGGCAGAGGCGGTGCAGTCGATGAACATGGTGTCCGGTGCGACCGGAACCTCGCCCTCCTTCAGCACCATGCGATCCGCCTCGATGGAGGTCACGCGGCCCATGCGCACGACATTCTCGATCTGGCGCAGCAGCTCGATCTCGCCGGTGGAGATGACCGGATAATGGAACATGCGCGGCAGCGCGTCCTTGTCGAGCCGCAGCATGAAGCCGCGCTCTTCCAGCGCGAGGAACAGCTCGTCGACGTTGTCCGCCTTGGCGGCCTCTTCGAAGATCGCGGTCTGGCCTTCGATTACCTTCTCGAAGAACTGCTCGCCCGGCTGGATGAAGGCGCGGTTGAGGAACCAGCTCTCGCGCGGGCGAACCCAGGTGATGCGATCGGCCGGGACGCCTGCCTGCAGCAGCCACACGCCGGTATCCATCGCAGTCTTGCCGCCGCCGAGGATGACGTAGTTTTCGGGAATCTCCTCCGGCTGTTTCCAGAGGTCCTGCAGGTCGCCCGGGATGGCGATGCGCACGCCCTCGGCAACATCGAACTGGCGCTTGTGCGTCGCGGGGACCGAGGTTTCGAAATAGGTGGAATCGACGACCTTGCGCCGCACCTTCACCGTCTGCCGCTCGCCGGAAAACAGGTTCTCGAAGCTGTGATTGCCGAGGTAATTGCAATTCGGGAAATATTGCACCCGTCCACTCGGGAGCAGCCGGTCGCGCATCGCATTGTCGAAATAGGCGAGCACTTCCGCGCCGCTAGCCAGCTCGTAGAAGCCCTTGTTCGGCCCGGCGGTGTCGATCCGGTCCTGGCCGAGCGGGGTCGATTCAAGTCCGTAGATCGCGGAGGGCTGGTGCAGCGTCACGAAGGAATAGGCGTCGTTCCAGTGGCCGCCCGGCTTGGCGTGGCGATCGACGAACAGGAAGGTCGCGTCCGGGTCTTCCTCGAGCAGCGTGTCGACGAAAGCGAGGCCGACCGCGCCCGCGCCGATGACGAGATAATCCGTTTCGAGTTCGGCCACTTAACCCCTCCCGCAATTTTCCGCCGCTGCCGGCAGTATCAGTCGATTTCGCCGATCTCGAGCCGGTCGATCCGCAGGCGCCTGATGTGCGCATCGCCCATGGTCATCCGGCCAACCACCAGTCGCCCGACCGCGAAAGCGCCGAGCGCGACCGCTCCCAAGGCAAGCGCACCGAGAGCGGTAGCGCCCACCGCTGCGGCACCGAGCTTGCGAGACGTTTCGACCGGGGGAAGGATCTCCACGTTCTCGGTCGTCGTCTCGCTCGTCATGGCCTACTCCGCTGCTATCGCCTTGGCTTCCGCCTCGGCTTCGATTTCGGCGGCCTTTTTCTCGACCAGCTCGACGATGTGGTCGAGCATGTCGCCGTCCTCGACATGGTGATCAGTCACGCCGGACAGATATACCATATGCTTGCCCTTGCCGCCGCCGGTAATTCCGATGTCGGTCTCGCGCGCTTCGCCCGGACCGTTCACGACGCAGCCGAGAACCGAGAGCGAGAGCGGCGTCTTGATGTGCTGGAGGCGTTCTTCGAGTGCCTGCACGGTGCGGATCACGTCGAAGCCCTGCCGCGCACACGACGGGCAGGACACGACGCGCACTCCGCGCGTGCGCAAGCCGAGCGCCTTGAGGATTTCGAAGCCGACGCGCACCTCGTCTTCCGGCTCGGCAGAGAGGCTGACGCGGATCGTATCGCCGATGCCCGCCCACAGCAAGTTGCCGATACCGATCGAGCTCTTGACCGTGCCGCCGATCAGGCCGCCCGCCTCGGTAATGCCGAGATGCAGCGGGCAATCGACCGCTTCGGCGAGGCCCATGTAGGCGCTGACCGCGAGGAAGACGTCCGACGCCTTCACCGCGACCTTGTATTCGTGGAAGTCGTGGTCCTGCAGCAGCTTGATATGGTCGAGCGCGCTTTCAACCAGCGCTTCGGGGCAGGGCTCGCCGTATTTCTCGAGCAGGTCCTTTTCCAGGCTGCCGGCATTCACGCCGATGCGGATCGCGCAGCCGTTCGCCTTTGCGGCACGAACGACTTCGGCAACGCGTTCGGATGAGCCGATGTTGCCCGGGTTGATCCGCAGGCAGGCTGCCCCGGCATCGGCGGCCTCGAGCGCGCGCTTGTAGTGGAAGTGGATGTCGGCCACGAGCGGCACGCGGGCCGCCTTCGCGATCTTGGCGAAGGCCGCGGTCGATTCTTCGGTCGGGCAGGATACGCGAATGATATCCGCGCCCGCTTCCTCGCAGCGACGAATCTGGTCGATCGTCGCAACCGCATCTTCGGTCGGCGTATTGGTCATCGTCTGGACGGTGATGGGGGCATCGCCGCCGACGGGGGTATCGCCGACCATGATCTGGCGGCTCTTGCGGCGCTCGATGGTGCGCCAGGGACGGATCTCGGACATGGGGCTGCCTATACGCGCGTGCATGTGAAGGGGCAATGACAGGGCGCACCCCATCGTGCATGAGGAGCGAATGGAAAGACACGATACCGAAGCCGGCACGCCGCTCCTCTTCGCCCGCGTGCTGGACGGGGCCGGCGGGGGAAGGCCGATCGACTGGGCAGGTGTGCAGGACTGGCAGCCGGCCAATACCGACGAGGTACTGTGGCTCCACCTGTGCCGCGACCGGGAGGGTGTCTACGACTGGCTGCAGGAGGTGATGGCTATCCCGGAGCCGACCGCCGAGCTCTTGACCAGCAACGAGACCCGCCCGCGAGCCTTTCGCGAAGGCAACACGCTGGTCGCAACGCTGAGGGGGATCAACTTCAATCCGGGCGCAGAGCCCGAAGACATGGTCTCGATGCAGCTGTGGTCGGACGGCAAGCGCCTGATTACCCTGCGCCGCCAGCCGCTCCAGACCCCGCGCGACACGCTGGCGGAAATCGACCGGGGGCGCGGCCCGGGCGATGCCGGCGCGCTCATCACCTCGCTGACCGAGCACATGATCGCGCGGATGAACCAGTCGATCGTCGACATGAACGCGCATATCGACGAATGCGAGGCGGCCGATCTCGACGAGGAAGCGGATGAAACTCTCGACAAGATCACCACGATCCGGCGCAACTGCCTCGCGCTCAAGCGCCACATGGGTCCGCAGCACGCCGCCTTCGAGATGATCAGCCGCGATGCTCCCGGCTGGTTCGAGGATCACGACCGGCGCGAAATGGCCGAGACCATCGATCGGCTGCGCCGGTATCTCGACGATATCGACATCAGCAAGGAAAGCGCGGTTGTGCTGATGGACGAGCTGCGCGCCCGCGCGGTCGCAAGCTCCGACCGGACGAACTACATCCTGACCATCGTCGCCGCGATCTTCCTGCCGCTCGGCTTCCTCACCGGCCTGCTCGGCATCAACGTGGGCGGGATACCGGGGGTGAACGATGGGGACGCGTTCTGGATCGTCGTTGCGCTGTGCCTCGCGATCCTGGTCGCGCAGCTGGTGTTCTTCTGGAAATGGAAGTGGCTCTAGCTGCTACCAGCGAAGTAGCGGGGGCAGGGCGAGGCGTCCGATAAGCGCACCGATCGGGACCGGCGCGAAGTGCCAGATGCCGATGTGCGCAACCGTGTCGATCGGACAGGCGAGGCCGTATGCGACGCTCCCCAGCGATGCGGCTGCTGTGCCTACCAGCAGGCCAGCGGCACTGGCCGAAACCGGTGCACCCCGGCGCAGCCAGACCACCAGCGACCCTGTGACCAGCAGCGACGCGATCAACCCCTTGGTCATGCATTCGAGGCCATAGGGATCGTCGAAACCGCTCGCGGGATGGTCGTGGCCCAGCAGCGAGAGGAGCGCGCCTGCGGGGAGGACGGCGGCCATCGCCATCGCCCATTTGGGTCCTTCGTGGCGATTGCCGACGCGCGGGCTGGCCATGCCGACGGCGCTTGTCGCAGCTGCAAGCCCGAGGACGAGCAGCAACCCGTTACCGATGACGAAGAAGGCGGAGGCTTCTCCGGCAAAGGCGCCGCGCCACAGCCCGTCGATGAACTCGACGGCGAGGACCGTGCCGACCATCGCGAGAGCGACGAGCGCCAGCCCGTCGCGCAGGCGGATTGCACGGACCGGTTCGAGCTCCTGCGTGAGCTGGTCGATCAGGGGATTGGGTACCCTGCCGCGTTCGGGGTTCATGGTCATTCTGCCTTCTCTACGAGCGCGGATAGCTTCTTCAGCCCGCGATGGATATTCACTTTGACGGCGGATTCGCTTTGCCCGCTCCGCTCGGCGGCTTCCCTGATCGACAGGCCTTCGATCTTCACCAGCTCGATCGCTTCGGACTGTTTTTCGGGAATGTGGACGAACATGCGCTCGAGGCTAAGCCGGGCAAGGACGGCTTCTTCCTCGCTGTCTTCCGGCGCGTCGAAATCTTCCAGCGCGTCTTCCTCGTTGCGATAGACCTTGCGCAGGTGATCGACCCAGCGATAGCGCGCGATCGCCGCCAGCCACGGCAGGAATGCGCGGGTCGGGTCCCAGGTGGCGCGCTTGTTATGCACCGCCATCATCACTTCCTGCACCAGGTCGTCGAGCTGGGCCGGGGCGCAGCGGCGGCGGAAATAGCGTTCCAGCCACAGCTGCACTTCGGTAAGCAGCACGGCATAGGCCTGCTGGTCGCCCTTTTGCGAGCGGGCCATCAAACTGGCGAGGGTCGGCTCGTCTGCAATCATCGTTTCTCTCCCCCGAGAGCGGGATCACCCTCGCACCCTGGCAATGAGCGCGTCGAGCGAAAAAAGGCCTGCGCCGCGGCTGACGAGGACCAGCGCCATCGCCGCCCACAGGCTGTGGGTCGCCCACCAGGCTTCCGGAAAGACCAGGAACTGGATGACCATCGTCATGCCAAGAAGGGCGAGGGCGGACAGACGCGTCGCGAGGCCCAAGGCGACGAGGACCGGCAGGAAAAATTCCGCATAGGTCGCCATCGGGACCATGATTTGCGGAGAAACGGGCAGGCCGAATTCCTCGAACAAATAGTACTGCGTCTCCTCGATCTGCAGCCAGCTGCCTTCGACCACCTTGGTCCGGCCCGAGCGCCAGAAGACGCCGGCCAGCGAAAGGCGGGTGAGTAGCAGCGCGCCGCTCTCGATCAGGGAGCCGGACAGGAAACGGGTCGTCCGGTCGTAGAGGGATATGGCGCGCTGCATGGCTGCTCTCCGGTTCGGCCTCGTGTCAGCGCTTGATCGGCGTCAGCGAGCCGTTGCCCTTGGGCGTCTTGATCTTCACGCAAGTGCCCTTGTCGACCAGCTTCCAGGCATTGCCCTGGTAGTCGCGAGTGGAAGTGCCGGCGCAGCTCGTGCCCGGACCTGCCGCGCAGTCGTTCTTGCCTGCCTTGGCGACGCCGTAGCACTTCTCCTTGCCGCCGCTCTGGGCAGCAGCCGGGGTCACGGTGAGGCCGGCAGTGATGCCTGCCGCAAGGGCGAGGCCGGCGATGCGGGCGATATTGGTCGTGTTCATTCTTCCAAACTCCGTGGACGGGACCATTGAAGGGGGCTGCACCCAGGCGGTGAAGCTGTCGGGGAGTTCGGGGCAGGCCCGCGATCGGTTACGCGGCCTGCGAAAAAATCCGGCACTGTAACCAGCCGCACTGCGCGGACGAATGGTCCCATGTCCCTTCGCGGACATCCCTCTCGTTCTCACAAGTCTTGTGGAGTGCTTGCAATGACCAGAAATACCGCTTTCGCCGCTGCCGCAGCAGCTTTCGCCCTCACCTCTGCCGCCGCATTCGCCGCCGAGCCGCCGGCGGGAAGCACTGGCCGCGCGATCGGCGCGAACGATACGGTGCATTGCTACGGCGTGCACGACTGCGCCGGCAACGCAGACTGCAAGACCACCGAAAATGCCTGCAAGGGCCAGAACGCCTGCAAGGGTCACGGCTTCAAGGCGATGAAGGCGGGCGAGTGCCTGACCAAGGGCGGTACGATCGGCGACCTGGGCTGATCGGACCAACCGGTGCGGCCCGGTCGTCCCAACACCCCTCCCCCGTCACTGCCGGGCCGCATCTCCCCTTTCCCGCCAATCCGGATGTTCCCATGACTGCAATCGCCCCGTTCGACGGCTTCGGCCTCGGCCTGCGCCGCACGCACTACGCCGATTTTCTCAAAGGCGATGTCCCGGTCGATTTCGTCGAGGTCATCTCGGAGAATTTCATGGTCGATGGCGGCAATCCGCTGCGCGTACTGACGCAGGTGCGCGAAAAGCTGCCGGTCATCCTGCACGGCGTGTCCATGTCGATCGGGTCGGCCCACGGCCTCGACCGCGAATATCTCGCAAAGCTGAAGGCGCTGGCCTTCCGGATCGAGCCGCTCTGGGTCTCGGACCATCTGTGCTGGACCCGCACCAGCGCGCACAACAGCCACGACCTCCTGCCGATGCCCTATACGCGCGAGGCGCTTCAGGTGGTGTGCGACAATATCGATCTTGCGCAGGAAACGCTGGGCCGCGCGATGTTGTTCGAGAACCCGTCGAGCTATCTCGCCTTTCCCGAGGACGAGATGAGCGAGCGGGAATTCATCGCCGAAATGGCGCGGCGTACCGGGTGCTACCTGCTGCTCGACGTCAACAACATCCATGTCAGCGCGCACAACCACGGCTTCGATGCGCGTGCCTATCTTCGCGGCCTTCCGCATGACCGCGTGCGCCAGATCCACCTTGCCGGGCATACCGATGGCGCGATCAAGATCGACACGCACGACCAGCCGGTCTGCGAGGGCGTGTGGGAGCTTTACCGCGAAGCGATCGAACTAGTCGGTCCGGTCGCGACGATGATCGAGCGCGACGACGGCATCCCGCCGCTCGGCGAACTGCTTGACGAGCTGGCGATTGCCCGCGACATCGCGAGCGAGGCGCGCACGGAGCTGGCAGCATGAGCCTTGCTGCCGTCCAGAAGGAGTTCCTGGTGCATGTCCTCGACGAGGACCGCGCGCTGCCTTCGGGCTGGACCCCGCGCCACGCAGCCGGGCTCGATATCTATCGCAACAACTACCGCTCCTCGCTGATGGAGGCGCTGAAGTCATCCTACGAGAGGACCGAGCGCTATGTCGGGGAGGACGCTTTTTCGCAGGCAGCCGCCCACCACGTCATCTCGCGCCCACCGAATAGCTGGACGCTCGATGCGGCGGGCGAGGGCTTTGCCGAAACGCTGGCCGATCTTTTTGCCGACGACCCGGACGTCGCCGAACTCGCGTGGCTCGAAGCGGCCATGACCGACGCATTCGTCGCCGCCGATGCCGAACCGCTTGGCGCTGCCGGGTTTGCCGCAGCGACGGCGGAATTCGGCGAGGGGGACTGGGCGGCAATGAAGCTCGAACTGCTTCCCGGGACCGCCATTCGACCGGTCGCCTTCGACGTTGCAACGCTATGGCGCGGCCTGTCTGGCGGCGAACACCCTGGCGATGCTGCGAGGCTCGCCGGTCCTGCCTGCCTGCTGGTGTGGCGAGAGGGTTACGAGCCGGTTTTCCGACTTGTCGATGCGGCGGAAGGCGAATTGCTCGGCGCAATCCTCTCCGGCGAGACCTACAGCGAGGCCTGCGGTGTGCTGTTCGAGGATGCGGGCGATGACGCCGCCGCGCAGGCCGGCGCCATGTTCGGGCGCTGGCTGCACGACGGCCTGGTTGCGTCGGTCAGTCTGCCATCTGCGAGGGGATGAATTCCTCGCGCACGGCCTTGGCCATCAGTTCGAGCGGAATGATGCCCTGGCTCAGCAGGAAGTCGTTGAACGCCTTTTCCTCGAACCGGTTGCCCAGCGCGATCTCCGCTTCGACGCGCAGGTCGATCAGCTTGCGGTAGCCGTAATAGTAGCTGCCCGCCTGGCCCGGCATGCGGAACTGGTAGCGGTCGAGCTCCTGCTTCACCATGCCCGGCGAGAACAGCGCTTCCTCGGTCAGGATGCGCCCCGCTTCCTCGCGCTCGATCAGGCCGAGGTTCAGCATCGGGTCGAGGAAGGCGCGTGCCGCGCGCAGAAGGCGGAACTGCTGGGCGATGAACTGGCCCTCGATCGGTTCGTGCGGCAGCATCTCGGCTTCGGCATAGAGCGCCCAGCCTTCGACGTTAACGCTGTTGAATGCATAGAGCAGGCGGGCAAGGCTCACGCCCTGTTCGACTAGCGCGGCGAACTGCATTTCATGTCCCGGACGCGCTTCGTGCGCGCTCAGCGTCCAGCTTGCCGCCGGGTGGTTGAAGTCGTCGTATGCATCGCCTTCGCCGGCAGTCGGATTGGCGACGGTGAGGACGAAAGTGCCCTGCTCGCCGGTATTGCCGATGAGGCGCGGCGGGCGCATGTGCGGCGCGGGCTGGGCGGCGCTCTCGGCGGCCGAGGCGACGCGCATGGAGAGCTCGTAATCGGGCAGGCTGACGATGTCGTTCTCGCGGATCTTGCCTTCCAGCTCGCGGTTCACGCCGCGGTAGAATTCCTCGATCTCGTCGTTCGAAATGGTCTGCTGCTTGAGGCGGCGCATGACGGAGGGGTAGTCGGTTTCTTCCCATCCGTTCTTCGCTGCGATCTGCGGAGCGAGCGCCTCCATCTGGGCGCGGATTTCGTAGAAACCGCGGCGGGCCTGCGCCATCGATTCATACGGGTCCATGTCGATACCGACCTGCCGCAGGCTGAGCGCATAGAGTTCCGGCGGGAGGCGCGGGTTGTCGCGTGTGGTCGGCAGCACCGTCTCGCGGGTCCACTCTGCATATTCGGTCAGCTGCGCTTCCATAGCGCCGAGCGCTTCGTCGGCGCCTTCGATCTCGTACTTGCCGAAGAGTTCGCGGATGCCGGCGACGAAGGTCGGGATCTTCTCGATCGATTCCTCGACCTCGACCCGGTACGGGCCCATCTTGCCTTCACCCCTGCTCGCTTCGAAGCGGCGCTTGGCAAGCTCGGTCATCGGCTCGGTATCGGGCCAGGTGCCGGTGAAGCGTTGCAGCAGTTCGAGCGCCTTGCCGCGGCGGCTTTCGGCGGTCTGGTCGGATAGCAGCTGGCCGACACTGCCGAACATGCTTTGCGGCACTTCGCTGTATTCGAGCATGTACTTGTTGCCGAGTTCGATCCCCTCGATGTCCATCTTGAGGGAATCGATCAGGATCTGGAGGTCCTGTTTGACGTAGGGATTGGTCTCGGTCGCGAGCGCGGCCTCGAATTCGCCGATCAGCGCCCTGGAAGCGGCGACATAGCGCTCGTCGCGGTCGAGCGACATGTCGTTGACCAGCCCGTCATACTGTTCGTAGCCGGCCGAGGACGCACCGGTCGGAAAGAACGATGCCTGCATCATGATCGCCTTCTGGGTGTAGGCGTTGCTGGTCGCGACCCAGTCCTGCGATGCGGCCTCTTCGGCATTGTCCTGCGCATAGGCGGGCGCTGCGAGCGCGACGGGCGCTACGGCTAGCGCGATGGCGGCGGCAAAAGTCTTCATGGTGTCCTCTCCCGAAACAGATGGCGGGGGAGTGCATCAAGCGCCCGCGCGCGGCAAGTCCGCTTCCGACAAGCGGCCAAGCGGCGCGGACCAACGACAGCCGGGAAATCAGGCGGTGAAGCTGTCGCCCACGAGCTGTTCGGACAGCGTCCAGAGCCGGTTCGCATTGTCCTTGTCGAGCGCGTAGGAGCGCACGCCGCCGGTCGGATCAGTGTCGTCCTGCGGTGCGACGTGGCAATCCTCGCAATAGACGCCGCCCTTGCCTTCCAGCTCGTCGGCGGTCGCCGCCCAGCAGGTCGTCGCAGCGCCTTGCGGAATGGTCTTGAAGCCCTGCGGCGACTGGCCGCTTTCCTTCGCGTTTTCCTCCATCCGCTTGCGCATCCAGGCCATGTCTTCTTCGGTCATGTGGCGGCCGAGGTTGGTCATGATGCCGCCCGGATGCAGCGCGTAGGAGTGGATGCCCTTGTCGCCGAAGCGCTCTTCCAGCCCGACCGTGAAGAGGATGTTGGCGGTCTTCGACTGCCCGTAGCTCTGCCACTTGTCGTAATCGCGGTTGTCGAAATTCGGATCGTCGAGGTGGACGCGGTCGATATGGTGCCCGCGGCTAGACAAGTTGACGATGCGTTGGCGCTCGCCCTTTTCGACCAGCGGCATCAGCTCCTTGGTGAGCTGGAAATGGCCGAGGTGGTTGGTGCCGAACTGCATTTCGAAGCCGTCCGCCGTCTCGGAATAGGGGCAGGCCATGACGCCCGCGTTGTTGATCAGCAGGTCGATCTTCTCGAAGCGGTCGCGCGCCTCGGCGCCCGCCTTGCGTACGCTGTCGAGCGAGGCGAGGTCGGCTGCGAGCGTATCGACCTTGGCGCCGGTTTCATCGGCGATTTCCTTCGCCGCTTCGTCGAGCTTCGACTGGTCGCGTCCGGACAGGATCACATGCGCGCCCTTCGCCGCCATCGCGCGCGCCGTTTCCTTGCCGAGACCGGAATAGCCGCCGGTGATGAAGGCGGTGCGGCCCGACAGGTCCTTGCCTTCGAGAACCTCGTCCGCCGTGCTTTCGAAACCGAAATCGCTCATGCCTTCTCTCCCTCAATCCAGTCGCAGTTCGAACAGGAATTCATCGTCGCGATGAGTGCCGACGTAGAAGTCGACATCCGCGATCTTGGCGAAACCGTAGCGCTCGTAGAAGCGCTGTGCGCCGAAATTCTCGCTCCACACGGTAAGCTGGATAGCATCGCATCCGCGAGCGCGCGATTCCGCCATGGCCCAGTCCATCAGCGCTGCCCCGATGCCGCCTCCGGTGCGGTCTGGGTCGGTATAGAGCTGGGCGAGCATCATCGGGTTCTTTGCATCCGAATGGCTCGCATAGTCGCTCTTGGCGATGAGCTTGCAATAACCGATCAGCGCGTCGGCATCGCAGGCGAGCTGGTGGATATATGTGTCGTCCGCGACCTCGCGTGCAACGACTTCCTTGGTGAAGACCTGCCCCAGGAAGGCGTCGAGGTCTTCCGGTTTGTAGAGGTGCCCGAAGGCCGCGCAGAAGCTCTCGCGGCCAAGCCTGGTGAGTTCGGGGACGTCGTCCAAAGAAGCGGGGCGCAGGATCATGACCCTGCGCCCCTACTTTCATTCAGGCATTTGCGAAAGACTTACGCGCCCGGCGGTAGCGGGTCGTTGTCTTTCGGAGCCGCGTCGGCCTTGCTCTCCATCTTGTCGAGCTGGCGAGCCGCCCAGTCCCGGCCGCCGAGGCCGAAGGCGAGCGCACCTGCCACCGCGATGCCGATCACGATCGCGCTGAACGCGGTCTCGGTGATGATCTCGGCGACGCCGGTGTAGTTGAGGCCCATGAAGACGAAGAGGACGATGGTCACCCAGCGGATGATCGTGCCTGCCATCGATCCTTCGTCCGCGCCGCTGACCAGCCTTGCGAGCAGGTTCGCGATCAGGAAGCCGACCCCGATCACCACGGCACCGAAGACCACGCGACCACCCAGTTCGAGCACCTCGTTGAGGATGTTCGTCAGTTCCGGGAAACCGAGGATGCGGGTCGCGGCGATGGCGAAGAACAGGATGATCGCCACCTGCACGATGCGCGCGATGATGGTCGATGCCGCCGTTCCGTCAGGTAGCAGGCCGGTCGCCGAAAGCGAGCGGTCGACGCCGAGGCCGGTCAGCAGTTCCTTGAGGATATCGACCACGAAACGGCTGATCAGGTAGCCGATGCCGAGCAGGATCGCGGCTGCGATGATGTTCGGGATGGCTGCGAAGATCATCGACAGCATGCCGCTCGCCGGGCCCGAAATGCTCTCGATATTGAGCTGTTCGAGCGCCGCGATGGCCACCGGGATGATGATCAGCACATAGACGATCGTCCCGATGGTCGAGCTGATCGTGGTGTTGCCGGTGACATTGTCGACCCCGCCGCGATTGGCCCATTTGTCGAAGTCGACCGTCTTGAGCGCGGTGATGACGAGGTCGCGCACGATCCGCGCCACCATCAGGCCGATGAAGAAGATCAGCCCCGCTCCGATCAGGTTCGGGATGAAGCCCATGATGTTGTTGAGCAGCACCTCGATCGGCTCCATCACTCCGCCGAGGCCGAGGACGGTCAGCACTGCAAGGAGGCCGAACAGCCAGATCAGCATCGAGACGATCTTGCCGAGCGATTCACCCACGGTGTCGCCGCCGCTGGTATCGCGCTGCAGGAACGAGATGTTGTCGACGAGCTTGGCGAAGGCCCACTTCGCAGCCTTCGCAAGTGCCCAGGTGATGACGAGAATAGCGACGACGAAGAATGCTTTTTCCGCCAGTTCCATCGCCAGTTCCGGATCGAACCGGTAATTACCAAGTCTCATGTCCACTCCCCCATTTGTTGTTATTGGAGAGAGGATTACCACACACCCGGCGCGGCCCCAAATGACGCCTACGTAAAGCGCTGCGATTGCATTTGCGTGCCGGGCGGGCGATGAGCTTGCCGACAAGAGAGGAGAACCAACCCTTGCGCCTTGCACTGACCCTGTTTGCCGCCTCGCTCGCCTGTGCGAGCCCCGCTCTGGCCGATCACCATTCGAGCGATAAACCCGAGACGGACGCGAAGTGGACAATCGCGATCCACGGCGGCGCGGGGATCATCCTGCGCGAAAACATGACGGCGGAGAAACAGGCGGAATACGAGGCTGCCCTGCAAGCCGCGCTCGATGCCGGGGCCGAAGTGCTGCGCAATGGCGGGACGGCGATGGATGCGGTGAAGGCGGCGATCATTCCGATGGAGGACGATCCCAATTTCAACGCCGGTCGCGGCGCGGTCTACACCTGGGACGGCGAGAACGAACTCGACGCCGCGATCATGGACGGCAGGACGCGCGAAGCCGGTGCAGTGACCGGCGTGCGCACGGTCAAGAACCCGATCCTGCTTGCGGAAGCGGTCATGGAAGATGGTCGCCACGTCTTCCTCAGCGGACCGGGCGCGGAAGAGTTCGCGGCAGGCAAGGGTATCGAGATTACCGACCCGAGCTGGTTCGGGACCGAGCGGCGCAAGGAAGCGCTCGAGCGGTTGAAGGCTGAGCAGCTTTCCTCGCTCGATGTCGACTACAAGTTCGGCACGGTCGGCGCGGTCGCTCTCGATACGCATGGAAATGTCGCCGCAGGCACCTCGACCGGGGGGCTGACGGGCAAGCGCTGGGGCCGCATCGGCGATGCTCCGGTGATCGGCGCGGGGACCTATGCAGACAACCGCTCATGTGCGGTCTCGGCGACCGGTGCGGGCGAGTATTTCATCCGCGTCGGCGTCGCGCAGGAAATCTGCACGCAGGCGCGCATGATGGCGAATGCGAGTGCCTGGATGGCAGGCGGCGTGGCCGAAGAACGCAAGCTCCACGCCTACCAGGCGCAGCTTGTCGCGGACCGCGTCATGGCCGAGGTCAAGGACCTTGGCGGCGATGGCGGGGTCATCTTCGTCACCCCCTGGGGCGATGCGATCTACAGCTTCAACACGCCGGGCATGTACCGCGGCCGCGCATCGAGCGACGGCACGAACGAAATCGGCATTTTCGAGCAGACCGAAGCGGAGCTTCCGGAGAAGCCGGAACGCAGCGTCGTCGTCCCGCCGCTCAGTATCCCGTAATCAGGCAGTGCGCGCGAACTGCGTGATGACGCGCCCGACGTCGGCGAGAACCGCGAGGGAAGCCGGGTCGGCCTTCAGGTGCTGGCGATTGGCGCGGTAGTAGGCCGCGAAAGTCAGCGGCGCGCGGTCCGGCGGCTCGACGAAGCCGATGTCGACATAGACGCTGCGCATTCCCGGCCACAGCGACGTGCCTGTCTTGTCGCCCGCGCGCCATTCCGGCGGCAGGCCGGCCCGGACGCGGTCTAGCCCGGTAGCGGTGTCGACCATCCACTGGCGCAGAGTGGCGGCATCGTCCTCGGCAAGGACGTCGCCATGCGTGAGCCGGCCGACCGTCAGCGCCATCGCATCGGCGCTGGTGGTGTCCATGATCTCGCCGGCGGGGACGTTGTTGAGTTCGAGCTCGTAGCGGTCGAGGCGGCTGGTCGGATCGCCGATCGCGCGCCAGAAGGCGGTCATTCCCTGCGGGCCGCCGATCCGCTCGAGCAGGATATTGGTCGCGGTGTTGTCGCTCTGCTTCTGCGCTGCCTCGGCCAGTTCGCGGATGGTCGCGCCCGTTGCCAGTCGCTCGCGGGTGAAGGGCGAATGGCCAAGCAAGGCCGCCGCGTCCCAATCCACCTTCTCGCTCAAGTCCATGCCGCCGTCGGTTCCGAGCTTCAGGACGAAGGCGGCAAGCGACAGCTTGAACGAAGAGCAATGCGGGAAGCGGGCGAAGCCATTGTATGAGGTCAGCGCGCCCGAACCGGTGTCGTAGATCGCGACCCCCAGCGTGCCGTTGGCTGTCGCCTCGACGATCCGCAGGCGCGAGGCGAAGCGCCCCGGCACGTCGCTGCGCACCGGCACGCAGGCACCGACGCCGGCAGCCAATCCTCCGGCCAGCAAGGCCCGGCGATCGATCTTCATAGCCCCCTCTCCATGCACAGGCTGAATTCGTCGGAGACATAATCGCCGAACGGCTCGCATTCGGCAAACCCGTGCTTGCGATACAGCTCGTGAGCCGGGCGGAAGGGTTCGGGACGGCCCGTTTCGAGACCGATCCAGTCGTATTCCCTGCGCCGTGCCTCATCGAGCAGCGCCAAGAGGATCGCCTTTCCCGCGCCCTTGCCGCGATATTCAGGCGCGGCGCGCATCGACTTGAGTTCGCCGCGTCTGTTGCCGAGTTCCTTCAGGGCGCCGACTGCGGCAAGCGTTGCTCCATCCCACGCCGAGAAGAATGTCACGTCCGGTTCGCGCAGCCGCTCGACCGGCATTGCGTGGACCTTGCAGGCGGGCGACCAGCGATGCATTTCTTCAAGGTGCATGGCGAGCAGCGCGACGACGTCCTCTCCGGTCAGATCGTCCTGCCGGATGGCGTAGTGCCTGCTCACGAGTATTTGTCCGCCTTGCGCTTGCCGAAGCGCATGTCGCCTTCGAGCCGCGCGCGAAGCTGCGAGTAGAAAGCTTCGAGGAAAGCGCGCTCGTCGCCAGAGCCAGGGTTCCAGCCGATCTTGCGGCAGATAGTCTCGGCCACCGCCTCGATCGATTCCTGACGGTCGTCGCGCAGCACGCGTTCGAGCGTCTGGAGCTCGTATTCGCCGTAGACCGACAGCTCTTCCTCGCCGAACTTGTATTCGGCGCCGGTAATGCGGCTGGTGCCCTGCGCTGCCGCGCCCGACGTCGACAGCGCCTCGGCGAGCTTCGCCTTGGGCGCTTCGACGACCCAGGTGCCTGCGATCAGGTCGCCCGCGCGCATCGCGTCGCGGTTGAAGAAGGGGAAGAGCATGAAGACGAGGAACCACAGGAGCGCGCCCCAGCCTGCCGCTCCGCCTTCGCCTGTCGGTGCCAGGAAGATCAGGAACAGCGGCAGAAACAGCTCGATATCGCGCAAAAGGTTGCGCGCGATGACCGCTTCGGGCGTGAGCCGCCCGCCGTCGCGGCTGGCGACGCGCAGGCCGACTGCGCGCTTGCCCGGCGTTGCGCCGCGCGGTCCCAGCTCGAATGCCATGAAGTAGCCGTTCCAGGCGAGGAACCA
Source organism: Erythrobacter sp. HKB08 (assembly GCF_004114695.1). Classification (NCBI taxonomy): domain Bacteria; kingdom Pseudomonadati; phylum Pseudomonadota; class Alphaproteobacteria; order Sphingomonadales; family Erythrobacteraceae; genus Erythrobacter; species Erythrobacter sp. HKB08. The sequence continues at coordinate 94,904 of NZ_CP035310.1, read as the reverse complement.
GAAGACCGAGATTACGATGATCATGAACTCCTCGGCACCGTTCATGTCGCGCATCGTGCCGTCGAGGCCGAGCCCGTTGGCGATGAAGATCAGGCCGAGCGTGACGGCTACCGTGGTCACCAGCAGGATGATGTAGTCGATGATTAGCGCGCCCGCCCGCGCGCCGCGCGCGCCGACGGTGATCGGCAGCGCGATGCCTTCGGGCGTCACGATGCGGCGTTGGCGCTTGACCTTGTAGGCGAGGTGCGGGGCGACTGCGCTGGTCATGCTGCCTTGACCTCCTTCCCGCGCCCGAAGGCGAAGAAATAGGTCAGCCAGAAAATCAGCATGAAGCCGCCGAGCAGGGCGCGCGTTTCGGAGGTCGCGAGCTGGCGCGGGAAGGCTTCGAGCAGGGCTGCGAAGACCAGCATGATGGTCACGCCGACCATGACCTGCGCGCCGCGCTGACCGCTCTCGGCAACCGCCGCCATGATGCTGCGCCGCCCCGGGAATGCCATCTTGCGGCCGATGTGCAGGCCCGCCGCGCTCGACAGCAGGATGGCGAAGAATTCGGTCGTTCCATGCACTGCAAGCCAGGCGGAGAATTCACCGGTCAGGCCTTGCGAATTGTAGAGCCACAGCATGGCGCCGAGCACAGCCATGTTGTGGACCAGCAGCATGAGCGAGGGCACACCGAAGGCGAAGCCCAGCGCGAAGGCCAGGATGCACACGCCGGTGTTGTTGGTGAACAGCTGCGCGGCAAAGGCCGACATGCCTGCCGCGCTTTCCTCCACCTTCAGCGAATCCAGCAAGACCTCGCGGCTCGCGCCCGGCTGGCGCTGGTCGGTGAATTGTGCGGGAACAAGCGTGTAGAACCACTCGCGGTCGCGCGCGACGAGCAGCCAGCCGACGATCGTGCCGGCGACCATGACCGCAGCGGCGATGCAGATGTCGAGCCAGATCTCGCGCACCGACTTGCTGAGATTGCCGCCGAGGAAATTGCGGAACCAGCGGAAGAACCCTTCGCGCGGGCCGTAGACCTGGAACCATGCGCGCTGGACCAGCGATTCGAGATAGCCGATCGTCGCCGCATCGAGCGAAGTTTCGCGCGCCACCGCAAGGCTCGAGGCGGCCATGCGGTACAGCGCGGGCAGGGCGAGAACATCCTCGTCGGAGACCGAGCGCACGCGCCCCTTCTCGATGCGGGTGAGAATATCCTCCAGCCGCCGCCACTCGTCTTCGCGCTCGAGCCGGAAACGGTCCGAGCGCAGCGCGGCAGCCTCGATCGCCGATGGGGTTTCGAGCTCGATGCTCGCGGGGCCCTTCTGGGCGGGAATGGCGCTGGCAGTCGCGGCGCTCATCGCGTTTCCTCCCTCATCCGATCGCTCCCGATCGCTTGATGTCGAGATAGGCATCGATCAGGCGATAGCCGATCTGGTCCCACGGCGCCTCGATGATGTCCACGCCCATCTGGCGCAGCCGCTCGAGCACCAGCGCGCGCTGGCGGGCGAGCGTATCGGCCGTCACCGCCACCGCGAGGCTTTCGAGATCGTGCGGATTGCTGTCGGCGAGGCTCGCGAGTTCAGCATCCTCCATCGTGACGAACAGCACGACATGTTTCTCGACCAGTCGCCCGACGCTTTCGATCATGATTTCCGCGCCTGTCGGATCGGTGAAATCGGTGAACAGCACGATGAGCGAGCGGCGCTGGAGCCGCCCGGTTAGCGTCGCGAGGCCGAGCGTGAAGTTCGGCTCCTCCGCATGGTAATCGAGTTCTGCCGCTGCCGATTGCAGGCGGTGGAACAGGCGCGCATCCCCGACGAAGGGCGTCATCATTTCGGGGCGCTGCGCGAAACCGAACAGCGCCACGCGGTCGCCGCCCTTGAGCGCGACATAGGAGGCGGTGAGCGCTGCGCTGACCGCGCGGTCGATACGCGGCAGGCCCTCGACCGGCTCGCACATCGCCTGCCCGCAATCGAAGGCAAAGACGATTTGGTTGTTGCGCTCGCTCTCGTTTTCGCGGGCGTAGAGCTTGGTGTGGCGCGCGCTTGCCTTCCAGTCGATCCGGCGGCGGTCCATGCCCGGCTCGTATTCCGACAGCGCTTCGAACTGCGTGCCTTCGCCGCGGATACGCCGCGCAATCAGGCCGAACTGCGAATCGCGCAGGTAATTCTGCAATTCGGGCGAACGGACCGGCGAAAGGTCGGGCCAGACGCGAACCGTCGCATCGAGGTCGTGCTCGACCTGTCTCGCCCCTAGGCCGAGCGGCCCGTCCCAGCGCATCCACAGCCGCGACAGGGTGGCAGGCCCCCGGCGGTTCGGCACGACTTGCCTGGTGCCCTGCCAGCTCGCCGTGCCGCTATCGTGCGAGAGCTTGAGCTCGACCCGGCCATCTTCCGACAGGCGCGGATCGACTTCGAGCGCGACTTCGGGCCGGGTCCAACCGGCGCGGCCGGCGAATTCGGCAATGACGGTCACGTCCATCGGTTCGCCGACTTCGGTGTCGGCCGGCACGTGGAAGCGCCAGTCGGCAAGCCTTCCGGCAAGCAGGCCGTCGAGCAGGACGACGACCAGCAACGCCGCCCCGGCGGCGGGCGCAAGCACCCACGATCCGGGCGCGGCGGCCCCGATCACCACCGCGATCGGCGCTGCGATCGCGGCGAGCCAGGCCGCGCGGGCCGTGGGCAATATGGGGAAGCGCAGGCGCATCGCCTCAGCGCGGCGCCTCGGTCGATTCGACGAGTTCGCTGACCAGCGCTTCGATTTCGCGGCCCTCGATCTCGGCAGCAGGGCTCAGCACCAGTCGGTGACGGAGCACGGCGGTCGACAGCGCTTTCACATCGTCCGGAATCACGTAGTCGCGGCCCTGCAGCGCGGCACGGGCGCGCGCAGCATTAGCCAGCAGGACAGCCGCGCGCGGGCTCGCGCCGCTCGAAATCTCGGCATTCTCGCGGGTCGCCCGCACGAGGCGCACGACATATTGCGTGATCTCGTCGGCAACGGTCACACTGTCGATCGCCTTGCTGGCGGCGGCAAGCTGCTCTGCCGAAGTGACTGCCGTGATGCCGAAGTCGGCCGGACGCTGCGGGCCCTGGCGCTGGCCGTAGCGAGTTACGATCCGCGCTTCCTCTTCCTCGCTCGGGTAGGGAACCAGCAGCTTGAACAGGAAGCGGTCGAGCTGCGCTTCGGGCAGCGGATAGACGCCCTGGTTCTCGATCGGGTTCTGCGTTGCAACGACCATGAAGCGGTCGGGCAGCTGGTGGGTCTCGCCATCGAGCGTGACGCGGCGTTCCTGCATCGCTTCGAGCAGGGCGGCCTGCGTCTTGGGAGGCGTGCGGTTGATCTCGTCGGCGAGCAGCATTTCGCAGAAGATCGGCCCGCGCGTCAGCGTGAACTGGCTCGTCTGGAAGTTGAACAGGTTGGAGCCGATGATGTCGCCCGGCAGCAGGTCGGGCGTGAACTGGATGCGCCCGAAATCAAGGCCGAGAGCGGTCGAGAAACACTGCGCGAGGAAGGTCTTCGCCGTCCCCGGAGGGCCTTCGAGCAGCACATGCCCCTGGCTGACCATTGCGACCAGCAGGTGTTCGACCATCTCGTCCTGCCCGACGATGGCCTTGGCGACCTCGTTGCGGATCGATCCGGCAAGGGTTCTCACATCCTCGAGAGTCATGCTCATCGGGCTAGTTTCCTTTCGATTGATTTCAGCGCGTCGGCGGCACGGATGACGTCGGCGCGCGATTGGGCATTGCGCAGCGCGGCCATGCGCTGGCCGAAGGGCGGTTCGTCGGGAAGGCGTCGGGCGAGGGCGGCCTCGATCGCCTCGTCGTCATGGTTTTTGAGACCCAGCGCCTTGCCGATGCGTGCGCGCATCATCTCGGCATAGGGCAGCGAAAGCAGGTGCAGGCGGCGGGTGCGCTGGATGAAGCCCGCGCTGTTCTGCACGAGCCGCGTCTTGCCGAAGGCAATCGCGCGGCCTTCCGCGACCGGTGGTCCGAAGCGTCGGAACGCGCGCCATGCCACCACGATCATCGCGATGATCAGGCAAAGCGTCGCGGCGAGGAAGGGCGGCGTGAAGGCGAGTGTCAGGAGGTTTTCCGAGCGCCCGAGACCGTTGAGGGTCACGTCGAACACGATGTCGAGATTCTCACCATCCATCGCAGCATCGAACACCGCATGGGCAAGGTCGGCGCGGCCTTCGTCGGCCATGCCGTAGTTGTTGAACAGGTCCGGTTCGGCGACGATCACCAGGGCGTATTTGCTCGAGGCGTAATCGTCGTCATTGTAGGACCTGGCCGGGATACCGGCAGCCTCGTCGAGCGTGGGGTAGATGCCGCCGTCATCGGCGAATCCGACGAGGATATTACCGCCCAGCCCGCTGACCAGCGCGCTCACATCGCCATTGGTGATAGCCTGCGTTACATCGGGGCGCGGCAGCTTGCCGGTGCGCCCGAGGCCGGACCAGTCTCCGCTGCTTTCGGAGATGTCGAGGTCGAATTCCGGCGGGCCGCCGCCGTAATAGGTGAAGTCCTCCACATCCTGTTCGTGCAGCACTTCGGCCCAGCGAGGCTCCGATGCACCGTTCAGCGCGACCCAGCCTTCATCGACGTCCGCGTCGGTTGCGAAGCGGGCCGACATCACGTTCCATTTCGGAAGTATGAGGATCGTCGGCCCTTCGTAGCGACGGTCGGCGATGGTCTTCGCGACTTCTGCCGGGTCGGCATACATGGTGGGGGTGAGCACCAGCAGGTTATAGTCGGTCAGCGTCCCCTGGTTGCGCGAGATAGAGACTTCATGGCCGTCCTTTTCGAGGATCTCGGCGAGCGCGGCATAGCCGGTCAGCCCGCGGCTCGCGGCATGCGACTGCCCGTCGTTGTCGGACCCGCCGGTCTGGCCGCTACCGATGAAATAGAGCGTCGCGAAGAATGCGAGCGCGCCGAACAGCAGCAGCGCGAAGACGATCTTCGGATTGAATGCGCCCTGGCTGCGCTCGCTCATGCCGAGCCTCCGGTCAGTTTCTGGAGGGCGAAGTCGGCATAGGCCGCGCGCGCTGCCTGCCAGTCATCCTGGCCGAGCGAGCGCAGGGCGAACAGGCTGCGCTCGACCCGTTCGGCAATAATCCCGAAGGCGACGCGCGCCGGTTCGGGCAATGCGGTCAGCGAAGCGAGTTCGCGCGCGGTGCTCGACGGTTCGACCCAATCGGGCCGCGCGGCGGAAATCTGGCCGACGCTGCGTTTGAGCAGCAGGTGCGTAGCCTCGTCGAAGCGTCCCTCCGCCGCGAGGCGGTCGGCATCGCTCAGCAGGGCCAGCGCCTCTTCGCGTTCGGGCACCCATTCGCTGACTTCCGGCTTGTCGTCACGGATGCGAAATTCGAGAACCGGTTCGAGCAGGCGGTACAGCAGGAAAAGCAGCATGCCGACTGCAATGATTATGAGTAGCCAGTAAACGATGGGCCAGGCAGCGCCGAACATTTGTCCGATGGGGGCAAGTAGTTCGCCGAGCCACTCGAAGAATTGGCCGATAAAACCGGGCGCTTCGGGCTCGACCTCGACCCGTTCGATCGGTTCGAATTGTATCGAATCGTCGGCGCGCACGGCATCCCAGCCGTCTTCGCCTGTCCCGCTAGCCCCGATTGCGCCCTGACCCGGTCCCGTAGTCACGACTGGCTACGTGACAGAGGCGCTGCTGGCGCGCAAGCGCCATGAACGGGCTACCCCCGTTTCCGCGCCTGCCTGTAGCTTCCGAGCACGCGAAGCTCCTTGCTGTGGAACGCCAGTTCCTCCAGCGCGCGGTCGACCGCCGGGTCGCCGGGGGCACCGATGATATCGGCATAGAACATGGTCGCAGAGAAGCTCGCGCCCTGCTGGTAGCTTTCCAGCTTGGTCATGTTGACCCCGTTGGTCGCGAAGCCGCCCATCGCCTTGTAGAGCGCTGCCGGGATGTTCTTCACCTCGAAGATGAAGGTCGTCATCTGCGGGCCGCCTTCGAGGCTTGCCGGATCGAGCGGTTCCTTCGCGAGGATCACGAAGCGCGTCATGTTGTCATGCGCATCCTCGACCTCGCGCTCGACGATGGTGAGGCCGTAGAGTTCGGCCGCGAGTTCGGGCGCGATCGCGGCAACGTTCGGATCGCCCTTCTCCGCGACATAGGCTGCAGCTCCTGCCGTGTCGGCATGGCTCAGCGGGACGATGCCTTTCTCGCGCAGGTAGAGGCGTGATTGGCCGAGCGCCTGCGGATGGCTGTAGGCCGCCTCGAACGGGCCGAGCGAGCCGTCCTCGTGCGGGACCGCCATCAGCGCATGGGTAATCGGCATGAAATGTTCGCCGACGATCGACAGCCCGCTTTCGGGAAGCAGGAAGTGGATATCGGCGACTCGTCCGTGCTGGCTGTTCTCGATCGGGATGATCGCGCAGCCGGCGCGGCCATGCTTCACCGCGTCGAGCGCATCCTCGAAGCTGAAGCAGGGCAGCGGCAGGTAGTCCGGCGTCGCTTCCCCGGCAGCGCGGTGCGAATTGGATCCGGGCGAGCCCTGGAAGGCGACTGCGCGCTCGGGATTGCGCGATGCGGCATCGCGCATCGTGTCGACCATTTCGCGGGCGGGTTCGGGAAAGCTGTGCATGACAATCTCGCGCCTAACGGGGGTGCTGCGCGCGGGCAATGGTGCAATTCGCTCAAGACCGAGTGCGAGACACACTATTGCAGTATCCCGAAGCTGTCCCTAAAGCGGCGCGCGAACGCACCAAACGGAATATTCTGCGGACAAACGACGCATGCAAGATCGTACCAACACCATTGCCGGCTGGGTCCTGTTCTCCGGGATCATGGCTCTCGGCCTTTCCATCGTCAGCGGCATGTATTTCCACGCCGGTGACCCCGAAGTGCCGGAAAACCCGGGTTACGCGGTCGAAGTGGCCGAGGACGAGGGCGGCGAATCCGGCCCCTCGCTGGCAGAACTCCTCGCCACCGGCAGCGCCGCATCGGGCGAAGCCGTCTTCGCGAAGTGCACCGCTTGCCACACGATCGAGCAGGGCGGCGCCAACGGCATCGGTCCGAATCTCTACGGTGTGATGGGCCAGTCGATCGGCAAGCACGTTGCCGGTTTCGCCTACAGCGAAGCGCTTTCGAGCAATGGCGGTACCTGGACGTGGGAAAACATGGATGCGTGGCTCAAGTCGCCGCGTGGTTTCGCCAACGGCACCAAGATGAGCTTTGCCGGCCTTTCCAAGCCGGAAGATCGCGCGAACCTGATGCTCTATCTCGAAACCTTCGGCGGCGCGCCGAGCAAGCCGGCTTACGATCCGGAAGCTGCAGCAGCAGAAGCGGCCGAGGGTGAAGTCGACGGTGCGGGCGAAGGCCCGGGCCCGGTCGAGGGTGCCGACGTCGATCCGGTCGAAGCAGCCGGTGCGATGGGCGCGGACCAGCCGGTTCCCAGCGAATAATTCACGACGATTTCGTCGCAATGACGCCGCTCCGTTCCGGGGCGGCGTTTTTGTTTGTGCCGCTCAGTCGTCCTTGCGGCCCTTGAAGCCCTGGGCGACGACGTACCATTCGGACGAACCCTTGCGGCTGGCCGGCGGCTTGGCGTGCTTGACCGTCTTGAAGTGCTTCTTGAGCAGGTCGAGCAATTCGCGGTCGGTCCCGCCTGCCAGCACCTTGGCGACAAAGGTGCCGCCCTTTTCCAGCGTCTCTACCGCGAACCAGGCAGCAGCTTCGACCAGCGCCATGGTGCGCAGGTGGTCGGTCTGCTTGTGGCCCACGGTGTTCGCCGCCATGTCCGACATGACGAGATCGGGCGGCCCGTCGAGCGCAGCCTCGAGCTTTGCCGGGGCGGCATCGTCCATGAAATCCATCTGGAGGATCGTCACGCCTTCCAGCGGCTCGGTTTCCAGCAGGTCGATCCCGACGATGGCTGCCTTGGGCACTTTCTTGCGAACCACCTGCGCCCAGCCGCCCGGTGCAATGCCGAGGTCGACGACGCGGCGAACGCCCTGCAGCAGGCCGAATTTCTCGTCGAGCTCGATGAGCTTGTAGGCCGCCCGGCTGCGATAGCCGTCGGCCTTCGCCTGCTTGACGTAGGGATCGTTCAGCTGCCGCTCGAGCCAGCGTGTCGAGGAAGCCGTGCGTTTGCGCGCCGTGCGCACGCGCGTGTCGCGATCCTTGCCCGACCTACTCATTGCGTAACCTCTTGAGTGCCTTGAGACTGCGTTCGGCATCGGCCTCTGCCGCCATCAGGCTGCGCAGAATGCCTTCGCGAATACCGCGATCGGCCACGCCCAGCCGGTCGGCCGGCCAGATGTCGAGGATCGATTCGAGAATCGCACAGCCCGCGACGACCAGGTCGGCACGGTCCTGCCCGATGCAGGGCAGCTCGCCGCGTTCCTGGAAGCTCATGCCGGACAGTCGGGTGCTGATGTCGCGCATCGAGCTCGACGGGACGATCAGCCCGTCGACTGCCCGCCGGTCGTAATGCGGCAGTTCGAGATGGAGGCTGGCGAGCGTCGTCACCGTGCCGCTGGTGCCGAGCAGGCGGATGTCGCGCGAAGTCTTGGCCCGCTCAGCAATACGTTCGGCGAAGGGCGCGAAGCTGTCGCGCACGACCCGGCGCATTTCGGCATAGCGCGCGGCGCGTTCGTCCTCGGTGCCTTCGCAGCGGCCGACCGTGTCGGTCAGCGACACCACGCCCCATGGCACGCTCTGCCAGTCGAGGATGCGCGGCACCCGTTCGCCCGGTTCGATCAGTACCAGTTCGGTCGAGCCGCCGCCGATATCGAAGATGACCGCCGGGCCGTCACCGCCCTCGAGCAGGATGTGGCAGCCGAGGACCGCAAGGCGCGCTTCCTCTTCGGCCGAAATAATGTCGAGCGCGATGCCGGTTTCGCGCCGGACACGCTCGATGAACGCCTCGCCATTGGCAGCACGGCGGCAGGCCTCGGTCGCGACCGAGCGCGCGAGGTGGACGTTGCGGCGCTTCAACTTCTCCGCACACACCTGCAGTGCGCCGAGCGTGCGCTCCATCGCATCGTCGCTCAGCCGACCCGATTTCGCGAGGCCTTCGCCAAGCCGGACGACGCGGCTGAAGGCATCGATCACGGTGAAATTCTCGCCCGAAGGCCGGGCGATCAGCAGGCGGCAATTGTTCGTGCCGAGGTCGAGCGCGGCGTACGCCTGGCGCTGGTTCGTCGGGAATTGGGAAGGGGGAGGCGCCTTGCGACGAGAATCACCGCGATTGCGGGACCGCCTGCCGCGCTTCTTTCCATCGGGCTGCGAGGGGGAGCGGTAGCGGAAATCGGCTACCTTGCCGGACTTTTCAGCCCCTCTCTTGCCAGCCCTCCTGTTGCCGTCCGGCGGAGAAATATCCGCCATATTCAAAGCTTTCATTATCCTCCCGCGAGCCATTCGCGGGGACTTGGCAATGATGCTACAGCGATGAAAGCGGAACGGCAAGCGCAGTCGGCTCTCGGCCCTTGACCTAGCTGCCCAAGCGACCTATTTGCGCGCCCCTGCCGTCGATCGCCGTAGCGATCCGGCACATGATGCCCCGTCGTCTAATGGTAAGACTACGGACTCTGACTCCGTCAATTGAGGTTCGAATCCTCACGGGGCATCCACTCTTCCTCAAATCGACAGGTCACGGTGCGAGCCACAGGCGGATTAGCCAGGCTATCGCGCCCAGCAGCGCGACGCTCGCCAGCCAGATCGCCGCCATCCAGGCGAGCCGCTTCCATAGCGGCGCTTCGGGCGCGTCCCCGGGCATCAGTGATAGCCTTCGTCGGTCACCTTGCCGCGGAAGATCCAGTACGCCCAGGCGGTGTAGGCGATGATGAGCGGCATGGTGAGTGCAACGCCCACCAGCATGAATATCTGGCTGCGTTCGGGCGCGGCGGCGTCCCAGATGGTCAGCCCCGGCGGTACGACGTAGGGCCACATGGTCACGCCGAGCCCGGCCATCCCGAAGAAGAACAGCGCGATGGACAGCCAGAAAGGCTTGCTGTTGCGTTCCCGCCTGATCGACCGGACGAGCGAGACGGCGATGATCGCGGTGACGATCGGGACCGGGGCGGCGAAATAGATCTCCGGCGCGGTCAGCCAGCGCGCGGCATATTCGGCGTTGAGAGCCACGTTGTAGAGGCTCACCGCTCCCATCAGCACGATGGTCGCGATCGACGCGCGGAAGGCGAGCTTGCGTGCATGCGCCTGTGCCTCGCCTTCCAGCTTCCAGATCAGCCAGGTGCTTCCGAGCAGAGCGTATCCCGCAACCACGCCGACACCGGTCAGCAGGGTGTAGGGCGTGAGCCAGTCGAACCAGCTGCCGGCGTAGGCGCGGTCGACCACTTCGATACCCTGCAACAGCGCGCCGAGCGTCATGCCCTGCGCCATGGCGGCAACCAGCGAGCCGCCGGTGAATGCCGCGTCCCAGAAGCGCCTGTGTGCCGGATCGCGCCAGCGATATTCAAAGGCCACTCCGCGGAAGACGAGGCCGAGCAGCATCGCGATGATGAGCGGGTAGGTCGCCGGCAGGATGACCGCATAGGCGAGCGGAAAAGCGGCGAACAAACCGCCGCCGCCGAGCACCAACCAGGTCTCGTTCCCGTCCCATACCGGCGCGATGGAGTTCATCGCCTTGTCGCGCTCCGGCCCGACATCGAAGGTCGGGAACAGGACGCCGATGCCCAGATCGAAGCCGTCCATCACGACATAGGCGAAAACCGCGAAGGCGATGATGAAGGCCCAGATGGTTGTGAGGTCCATCACACGTCCTCCTCTTGCGTCGGAAGCGGTTCGTCATGGCCGGGGTTCTGCGTCGGCCCGGGCGTGACGCCGGCGGTCCTGATCGGACCCGTATCGCCGCGCTTGGCACCGGTTTCGCCGACATGCGGGGCGTGGCTCATCAGGCGCAGGATGTACCAGACGCCGACGCCGAAGACCGCGAAATAGACGAGGATGAAAGCGAGCAGCGAGGCTCCTACAGCCGGCGCATCGAGCGGGCTTGCGGCCTCCGACGTGCGCAGCAGGCCGTAAATCACATAGGGCTGGCGGCCGACCTCGGTGGTAATCCATCCGGCAAGGACGGCGACGAAGCCAGATGGTGCCATCAGGACCGCGGCGCGGTGCAGCCACGTCGTGTCGTAGAGGCGTTTGCGGAAACGCGCCCACAGGCTCCACAGCCCGATGCCGAGCATGGCAAACCCGATCCCGACCATGATGCGGAACGACCAGAAGACCATGCCCACCGGCGGTTCCTCGTCGTCGGGTATGGTGTCGAGCCCGGCAAGCGGCGCGTCGGGATCGTGCTTGAGGATGAGCGAGGATACCTTGGGTATCTCGATGGCGTATTTGACGCGCTTCTCCTCGCTGTCGGGAATGCCGAACAGGATCAGCGGCGCGCCATTGGGGTGGCTGTCGTAATGCCCCTCCATCGCCATGACTTTCTGCGGCTGGTGCTCGAGCGTATTGAGCCCGTGCATGTCGCCTGCGAAAATCTGCGCGGGCGTGACGATCGCGGCCATCCACATCGCCATCGAGAACATCTTGCGTGCGCGCTGGTTGGTCCGGTCCTTCAAGAGGTGCCATGCGCCGACCCCGCCGACGACGAAGGCGGTGGTGAGATAGGCGGCCATGACGGTGTGCACGAGCCGGTAGGGGAAGCTGGGGTTGAAGATGATCTCGAGCCAGCTTTCTCCCGGCAGGTACTGGCCGTTCGCTGCCAGCTCGTAGCCGGTCGGCGTCTGCATCCAGCTGTTGACCGAGAGGATCCAGAAAGCGGAGATGAAAGTGCCCAATGCGACCATGCAGGTCGCCGCGAAATGCAGCTTCTTGCCGACCTTGTTCATGCCGAACAGCATGACGCCGAGGAAGCCGGCTTCGAGGAAGAAGGCGGTCAGTACCTCATAGGCCATCAGCGGCCCGATGACCGGTCCGGCGACATCCGAGAAAACCGACCAGTTGGTGCCGAACTGGTAGCTCATCACGATGCCGGAGACGACGCCCATGGCAAAAGCGATGGCGAAGATCTTCACCCAGTATTTGAACAGGTCGAGATAGAGCTGCCTGCCGGTCTTCAGCCACAGCCCTTCGAGCACCATCAGGTAGCTCGCGAGCCCGATCGAAAAGGCCGGGAAGAAGAAGTGGAAGCTCACCGTGAAGGCGAACTGTATGCGAGCAAGCAACAGTGCATCGAACTGTTCGAACATGGCTGGTTTCTAAGTGCCTCTGCTTGCTTGGAATAACGCAAAGAACGCGATGGTTGTTCGCCCGAGCGCACGTTCGGGAGTGCGCGCGGTAGGTGTCAGATCATGCCGCGCGCCATGTCGTCGGGCCACGGCTCGTTCTTGCCGTCGTCGCGCATCAGTTCTGCAAAGGCGCGTGCCTGACTGAGGAAGACCTTGCCGTTCAGCTCCTCGACGAATTGCGTGCGCTGCAGGCGGTCCATCACCGGGCCTTTCACTTCCGACAGGTGCAGGCCGATATTGCCGTCGATCAGGCGGTGGTTGATCGCCTCGAGGCTTTCGAGCCCGGAGGCGTCGATTTCGTTCACCGCGCTGCACATCAGGATGACGTGGCGCACTTCGGGCCGGTCGGCGACTTCCTCGAGCACATATTCCTCGAGCCAGCGGGCGTTGAGGTAAGTCAGGCTCTCGTCGATGCGGATCGAGAGGACGTGCGGGACGGTGAAGACCTGGTGCCGCTCGACATTGCGGAAGTGCTCGGTCTCCGGAACGCGGCCGACGATCGCGGCGTGCGGGCGGCTGGCTCGCCACAGGTAGAGCAGCAGGCCGACCCCGACACCGGCGATAACGCCCAGCTCGACACCCGCCAGCAGGGTAATACCGATGGTCGCCATATGCGCGGCGAAGTCGGCCTTGGAATAACGCCACAGTTGCCCGGGCGTCTTGAGGTCGACGAGGCTCAGCACGGCGACGATGATGGTCGCGGCGAGGGTCGCGATCGGCAGGTTGAACAGCAGCGGGGTGAGAAACAGCGAGGCGAGCGCGATGCCGACCGCGGTGTAGGCTCCGGCGGCAGGCGTTTCCGCGCCGGCATCGAAATTGACGACCGATCGGGCGAAGCCGCCGGTGACCGGGTAGCCGCCCGAAAAGGCGCTCGCGATGTTGGACGCGCCAAGGCCGATCAGCTCCTGGTCGGGCGCGATCCGCTGGCGGCGCTTGGCCGCAAGGGTCTGTGCGACCGAAACGCTTTCAACGAAGCCGATGATCGAGATGAGGAGGGCAGGGACCCACAGCTTCTCGATCAGCGTCAGGTCGGTCGACGGGAAGGCGAAGGGCGGCAGGCCCTGCGGGACTTCGCCGACGAGATTGACGCCCTTGGTGCCGAGGTCGAGCGCGATGACCGCAAGTATGGTCAGCGCGACGGCAACGACCGGCCCGGCCTTGGCAGTCATCTCCGCGGCGCGCGGGGGTAGGCCGATCGCCTGCAGCGCGGGCTTTGCTCCCTTGCGGACCCAGAAGAGGAAGATCGTCGCCGGAATGCCGATGGCGAGCGTCCAGGCATTAGTGTCGCCGACTGCGCTTGCCAGCGACCCGAGCATCTCGGGCCAGTTGTCGCCGCCCGCCTTCACGCCGAGGATATGCTTCACCTGGCTGGTCGCGATCAGGATGCCGCTCGCCGTGATGAAACCGCTGATGACCGGGTGCGACAGGAGATTGGCGAGGAAGCCTGCTCTGAGGAAGCCGAGGATGGCGAGCATGATGCCCGACAAGGCCGCGAGCGTGATCGCCGCCTCGAGATATTCGGCCGTCCCTTGCGCGGCGACCGCGCCGGCAGCAGATGCCGTCATGAGCGAAATGACCGCGACCGGGCCGACGGCCAGCGTGCGGCTCGTCCCGAAGATCGCATAGGCGACCAGCGGCAGGATCGATGCATAGAGGCCGACGACCGGCGGTAGCCCCGCAAGCAGCGCATAGGCGAGGCTTTGCGGGATCAGCATGATGGTAACGATCACCGCCGCCATCAGATCGTTGCTCAGGACCGAGCTGTTGTAGGTCCGCCCCCACTCCAGGATCGGAAAAAAGCGTGCAAGCATCTCGGTCGGTCCTCCGCGCGGCCTATTGCGCGATCATGTTGCCGGGTCCGGCAAGCCATTCGCGGCCCTTGAGCATCCCGTTCCAGTAGATCCAAGGCAAGGCGTCGGCCTTGAGCATCCACGACAGGCGGGCAGGCTTCGTGCCGTCGATCAGCCATGTGGGGAAGCTCGGCATCAGCTTTCCGCCATAGCCGAATTCGGCGAGAACGATCTTGCCGCGCTCGACCGTCAGCGGGCACGAGCCGTAACCGTCGTAGCCGGCAGTCGGTCCCTTGCCGTCGAGCTGGCGCAACGCGTTGACCGCGACGACCGGCGCCTGCTTGCGCGCGGCAGCAGCGGTCTTGGCATTGGGCATCGAACCGCCGTCGCCGAGGCCGAAGACATTGGGATAGCGATTGTGCCGCAGCGTGTGCTGGTCGACATCGGTGAAGCCGCTTTCCGAGGCAAGCGGGCTGTCGGCGAGGAATTGCGGCGCGACCTGCGGGGGGACGACATGGAGCATGTCGAACTCGCGGGTGACTTCGCCGTCTTTCGTCTGGAAGGTGGCCGACTGGTTCGGCCCGTCGACTGCGACGAGGTTGCTGCCGAGCTTCAGGCCGATGTCGTATTTCTCGACATATTCCATCAGCGCCGGAACGTAGTCCTGCACGCCGAACAGCACGCCGCCCGCATTGCGGAACTCGACCTCGATATCGCCGAGGACGCCGCTGCGCAGCCAGTGATCGCACGACAGGTACATTGCCTTCTGCGGCGCACCAGCGCATTTGATCGGCATCGGCGGCTGGGTGAAGATCGCCCGCCCGCGCTTCAGGCCCTGGACGAGCTGCCATGTATAGGGCGCGAGGTCGTAGCGATAATTGGAGGTGACACCGTTCTTGCCCAGCGTCGCTTCCAGTCCCTCGATCTTCTCCCACGCGAGGCGAATGCCCGGCGCGACGATCAATACGTCGTAGCCGACCGTGGTGCCGTCTTCGAGCGTGACCTCGTTGTCATCCGGCTGGAAGGTCTTCGCCGCCGTCTTGAGCCAGGTGACACCCTTGGGCATCACGCTCTTCATCGGGCGACGGGTGACTTCGGGTTCGAAAATCCCGCCGCCGACCATCGTCCAGCCCGGCTGGTAGGCATGGATGTCCGAGGGCTCGATGATCGCGATGTCGAGACCGGCCCGGCGCTTGAGCATGGATGCCGCGGTCGCAATGCCCGCAGCGCCGCCGCCGATGATGACGACCGTATGTTTGTTCGAGTGCGCCATCGGCGTCTCTCCTGGCTGGGTGTTGTCTATTCGCCGATGCGATCCGCGAGGGCCGACAGGTCGTAACCGGCCTCCCTCGCGAGCTGCAGGCGCATGTCGGCGCTGTGATCGAGCGGATTGGCTAGCGTCTCGAGCGTGATCGAACGGGTTCCGGTGCGGCAATAGGCCAGCGTCGGGCCCTCGGTGCCGCGCCGAACTGCGCGGAATGCCGCGATGGCGCCTTCCGGGAAGGCACCGCCGCTCACCGGGATGTGGTGGAAGGCAAGCCCTGCCTCCTGTGCGGCCTCGCGCATCGACTGGACGGTCGGCTGGCCCTCTTCCTCTCCGTCGGGACGGTTGCAGATGACCGCGGTGAAGCCGCGCTCGGCCAGAGTAGCCATGTCCGAAGGGTCAAGCTGCGGCGCCACGGCGAAGGCGCTATCGACGTCACGGATCTCCATCACGCATCCTTCTCTGTGAAGCGCACGATGAGCATGCCGGCGAGCATTGCGACGATGAAGATCGCTGCCGAAACCGGCTCGATCACCAGTGCGGCAACGCCCGGTCCGGGGCACAGGCCGGCAATGCCCCAGCCGATGCCGAACAGGGCCGCCCCGCCGATCAGCTTCGGCGTCAGGTCGGTCCGGTCCGGGATGGAGAACTTCTCCGCGAAGACCGGGTGCTTCATGCGATGGGGGAATTGCCAGGCGATCGCCATGACGATGACCGCGCCGCCCATCACGAAGGCGAGGGTCGGGTCCCAGTCACCGAAGATGTCGAGGAAACCGCGCACGCGGGCCGGGTTGGTCATGCCGCCAAGGGCAAGACCGGCACCGAACAGCGTGCCCGAAACGAGCGGCGGGAGCCACTGGCGGATCAGCGATTGCTGCATGTGTTCATTCCGATCAGGCGGTAGGCGGGGCACGAACCGACGAGGCTCGTGACGACAAAAATCGCGACGACGATCCAGGCGCCGATGGCAAGCGGCCCTTCGAGCGTGCCGTTCCAAGCCAGCACCGCGAGGACGATCGCGACCGCGATGCGCAGGACCCGGTCGAGCGTTCCCATGTTCTTCGTCATTGCAATACTTCCAGTCCGAGTTTGTTCATGACCGCGACGGTCGCGATCCCGGCGAGCATGAAGGTCACCGTCGCTACGATCGATCGCTGCGAGAGACGGCTGACGCCGCATACGCCGTGGCCGCTCGTGCACCCGCTGCCGAGGCGCGTGCCGATACCGACCAGCAAGCCGGCGACGACCAGCACGAGCGGGCTGGCGAAGCGAGCTTCGAGGCCGCCCGTGGCGAGCACCACGACCAGCGCGCCGAGCGGGAGGCCGAGGAGGAACATCCATGCGCTTGACGGGGACATGCCGCTGTCGCTGATGCCGGTTGCACGCGCCGCGATGCCGGACACACCGGCAATGCGGCCTGCGCCGAGCAGCATGAGCGCCGCGGCAAGGCCGATGAGGATGCCGCCGCCGAGACCGGCCAGCGGGGCTGCGTCGGGAAAGCCGGGGAGCATCATACCGCGTTCACCGGAATCTTGATGTAGCTGACGCCGTTGTCTTCCGGCTCGGGCAGTCGGCCGCCGCGGATGTTGACCTGGACCGACGGCATGATGAGGTTCGGCATGGCGAGCGTCTTGTCACGCGCAGTGCGCATCTCGACGAACTCGGCTTCGCTCACGCCGTCCTTCACGTGGACATTCTCGCGCCGCTGCTGGCCGACAGTGGTCTCCCACGCATATTCGTCGCGGCCCGGCGCCTTGTAGTCGTGGCACAGGAAGAGGCGCGTCTCTTCGGGCAGGGACAGCAATCGGCGGATCGAATGAAAGAGCTGGCGAGCATCGCCGCCCGGGAAATCCGCCCGCGCGGTCCCGAAATCGGGCATGAAGATGGTATCGCCGACGAAAGCCGCATCGCCGATGATGAAAGCCATATCGGCCGGTGTGTGGCCGGGCACGTGCAGCGCAATGCCTTCGATCTCGCCGAGGCTGAAGGTCTCGCCATCGGTGAACAGGTGGTCGAACTGCGAACCGTCGCGCTCGAAATCGGTGCCGGCGTTGAACAGCTTGCCGAAGACGTCCTGCACGCGGATGATCTCCGCGCCGATCGCCAGCTTGCCGCCGAGCTTCTCCTGCAGGTAAGGCGCAGCGGAGATATGATCGGCGTGAGCATGCGTCTCGATCAACCAAGTCACTTTCAGATTATTAGAAGTGACATATTCGATCATGCGATCGGCCGAACCATAGGAAGTGCGGCCGGAAGCCGCTTCGTAGTCCAGCACAGAATCGATAATGGCCGCCTCGCACGTCGCAGGATCGTGCACGACGTAGCTGACGGTGTAGGTGGCTTCATCGAAAAAGCCCGCGATCGAGGGGCGTAGCGCCTTGGTCTCCTGCGCGCGGCGGATCTGTTCGGTGGCTGCCTGGAGGGGTGCATCCGACTCGGACATGATATTTCTCCAATACGATTACATAAAATGTGTATATGTATTGCTTTTGCAGTGTCAAGTGCTATGTCGGACGGGATGATGACCCAGGATCATGACACGAAGAGGGCCTCGGGCCTGCGGATCGGCGACCATGCGCCCGATTTCGAGGCGCGCAGCACCGTGGGCAATGTTCGCCTGTCGGAGTATCGCGGCCGCTGGCTCGTGCTCTTTTCGCATCCGGCGGATTTCACGCCGGTATGCACGACGGAGTTCGTGGAGCTGGCGAAACAGGCCGATGCCTTTGCGGCGCGAGACTGCGCGCTCATGGCACTGTCGGTCGACAGCCTGTTTTCCCACTTCGCTTGGCTGCGGATGATCCGCGACAGGTTCGGCGTCGAAGTCCGCTTCCCCATCGTGGAGGATCCGACGCTGGTGATCGGCCGCGCCTTCGGCATGGTCGCACCGCAGGACAATGACAGTGCGACCGTGCGCACGACGTTCTTCATCGACCCCGAAGGCGTGGTGCGCGCGATGACCTGCTATCCGGCCAATGTCGGCCGATCGATTCCCGAAATGCTGCGCATGCTCGATGCGCTCCAGGCGGTCGATGCGAATGACGGGCTTGCTCCGGCGAACTGGAATTCGGGCGATGCGCTCCTCAGCCCGCCGACGCATGATCTCGATGAAGTCTTCGGTGCGAAGGAGGAAACCGGCTGGTTCCTGCGCGAGGGCACGGGGAAGGGTAAGGGCAAGCGGCGATGACCGACGCTGAGCAGATTGACGCGCTCAAGGCGCTCGCCCATCCGCTGCGGCTGCAGATCCTGCAGTCCTTGCAGGGGCGCGAGCGCAATGTCGGCGAGATCGAGCAGGCGACCGGCATCGGCCAGCCTGCGCTATCCCAGCAGCTCGGCGTGCTGCGCAAGGCGGGGCTGGTCGACACGCGCAAGGAAGCGAAGCTCGTTTATTACAATCTCAATCCGAAACGCCTTTCGGCGCTTGCCGAAATCGTCGGTGGATTGGCTGGAGTGGCAGCAGGTCCTGCGACGAAGGAGCGGCCCCGTTCGCCCGGTGTGGCGAACTTCGCGCGGCTTTCCTGATCGGCCATCCACCGCTCCAATCCCGAATCTCACAAGCATCGCGTCTTAGCGTTTGACATCGCGCGAGGACCGGCTAATGCCCGCTTACTGCGACTGATTATCATTAGCTTCAAATCCTCCCGCACACCGTCAGACCCAAGGAACGCCCGACCCATGAGCCGAGCCAAGACCCGCAATTTCCTCGTCCTTTGCCACCTCTGGCTCGCTGGGCTGCTCGCGCCGCTCTTCATCCTCGTGGCGACGACTGGCGGCGCCTACCTGCTCGGCCAGAAGGGCGAAGTGGTCGAAACGCCGATCGACGTTCCTGCCGGCACGGTCCTCGATCCCGAATCTGCGACGGTAGAGGCCGACATTCGCGCAATCGCCGAGGCCAACGGGCTCGATATCGATTTCGAAACGCTGCGCACGCGGCCCGGATCGATTACCACGCGTCCCACGACCCGCGACTACGTGTCCTTCAGCCAGGGCGACGATGGGACATGGACCGGTACCTACAACCAGCCGAACTTCGTCTACCGCATGATCGAGCTGCACAAGGGTCACGGCCCCGCGACCTTCCGCATCTACCAGATCCTTGCCGCACTCAGCCTGCTGCTGGTGGTGATCGGCGGGCTCGTCGTCGGCTTCATGGCGCCGGGCTATCGCAAGAAGACCGGCTACTCGCTCGCTGGCGGCACCGCGGTCTTCGTTCTCCTCGCCTTCGTGCTCTGACGACAGGCGAGAGGTTCACGGGCCGGCCCGGCAATTCCAGCGACCAAGCGCGCTTGCCGACCGGCCCGCTGCCTTCTAGGGGCGGCATATGACCAAGAAAGATCACGAACTTACCGGCCGCAAATTCTACGGGGCCGAACAGGAAGCGCAGTTTTCCGACACCGGCGCGAAAGAAACGCCGCAGACACAGCACCCGGCATACAAGCTGGCCTTCCGCGACACCGATTTCATGCTGCGCGACGAGCTGCGCCCGGTGCGCTTCCAGCTCGAACTGCTCAAGCCGGAAATGCTGCTCGACGAAGCGGGCGTCGGCTCGACCCTCGTCATGTACGGCTCCGCCCGCATTCCCTCGTCCGAAGAGGCCGAGGCGCTGGTGAAGGCTGCCGAGGGCAAGGACGAATACGAACAGAAAGTCGCGGCCAACCTCGCGGCGAAGGCCAAGTATTACGACGAGGCGTACAAGCTCGCCAAGATGGTCAGCCAGAAGGCGATCATCGAGGATGGCAAGCGCCAGTTCGTCATCACCACCGGCGGCGGCCCCTCGATCATGGAAGCGGGCAACCGCGGCGCAAGCGATGCAGGCGTCGAATCGATCGGACTCAACATCGTGCTGCCGCATGAGCAGGCGCCCAATTCCTATGTGACGCCGCACCTCTCGTTCCAGTTCCACTACTTCGCGCTGCGCAAGATGCATTTCCTGCTGCGCGCCCGCGCGGTCGCGGTCTTCCCGGGCGGCTTCGGCACATTCGACGAGTTCTTCGAGCTGTTGACGCTGATCCAGACCGGCAAGATGAAGCCGATCCCGATCATCCTGTTCGGCAAGGACTTCTGGACCCGCGTGGTCGATTTCGAAGCGATCGCGGAAGAAGGCACGATCAGCCGCCGCGACCTCGACCTCATCCACTGGTGCGAGACCGCCGAGGAAGCCTGGTGCGAGATCGCCGACTTCTACGACCTCTCCTGCTGACCTAGTCGAGCGAACGGACCGACTGGTGACCCAGCGGTCCGTGACCACCTCCGAAGCCCGGAGCGGCCTCGATCGCGCGGCGGACGAACTGCCGGGCGAGCCGCACCGCATGTTCCATCGACTGACCGTGCCCGAGCAGGGTCGCGACGGCGCTCGAAAGGGTGCAGCCGGTCCCGTGGGTGTGCTCGGATACGATCTTCGCGTCCTCGAAGCTCGCGGTGCGCCCGGCAGGATCGACGAGAATGTCGGTCACGCGCTCGCCCTCCAGGTGCCCGCCTTTCGCCAGGACGGCGGTGCCGAACTTCTCCGACAGGTCGTGCGCTGCCTGTGACAGGACATCGCGGTCCGCAATGCTCCGGGCGAGCAGCGCTTCGAGTTCGGGCAGGTTCGGAGTGACGAGGGTTGCCCGCGCCATGAGCTCGCCGAAAATCGCGATTGTCGCCTCGTCGGCGAGGGCGGAGCCGCTCGTTGCCACCATGACCGGGTCGAACACCACCGGCCCCTCGAAGCCGTCCAGCGCTTTGAGCA
The DNA here is from genome assembly GCF_004114695.1 of Erythrobacter sp. HKB08. Taxonomy (NCBI): domain Bacteria; kingdom Pseudomonadati; phylum Pseudomonadota; class Alphaproteobacteria; order Sphingomonadales; family Erythrobacteraceae; genus Erythrobacter; species Erythrobacter sp. HKB08. Next base: position 73,919 of record NZ_CP035310.1, on the reverse strand, counting down.
CGCCGCGCGCGATATCTTCGCCGCCGAGCATGCCGATCTTCACCGCGTCCGCACCGATGTCGTCGAGGCACGACGCGACCTGCTTCCAGACGAATTTTGCCGGCAGGGCTTCGACCTCCTGCACGCCGAGCGTATTCTGCGCGGTGACGGCTGTGATGGCGCTCATCGCGTAGCCGCCGAGCATGGTGACGGTCTTGATGTCCGCCTGGATGCCCGCACCGCCGGAACTGTCCGACCCGGCAATGGCGAGGATACGCGGCGGCTTGCGTTCGCTCATCCCTTGAACTTGCGCTCGCTCGACGGGGGGAACTTGTCGTGCAGCTTTTTCGCGCGCGTCGGCCGGTCCATCAGCTCGCCGCCGCAATTCGGGCAGCGATCGTCGAGATCCTCGGCGCATTCGGCGCAGAAGGTGCATTCGAAGCTGCAGATGAAGGCGCCCGGCGCTTCTGCCGGAAGGTCGGTGCCGCAGCGTTCGCAATCGGGGCGCATTTCGAGCATCAGGCGGCGCTCCTTACAGCGTCGCAGATCGTGTCGACCACGCGCTCGACCTGCGCGGCATCGTCGCCTTCGGCCATGACGCGGATCTTCGGCTCGGTGCCCGAGGCGCGGATGACGAGGCGACCGGTGCCTGCGAGTTCGGCTTCGGCATCGGCAATCGCCTTCTTCACGCTCTCGGCTTCGAGCGGGGAGCTGCCTTCGTATTCGACGTTCTTGAGCAGCTGCGGAACCGGGTCGAAGACATGCAGCAGTTCGCTCGCCTTCTTGCCGGAACGCACGAGGCTCGCGAGCACGCGCAGGGCTGCAACCGTGCCGTCGCCGGTCGTGCCGTGGTCGAGCAGGATCATGTGACCCGACTGCTCGCCGCCGACGTTGAAACCGCCTTCTTTCATGCGCTCCAGCACGTAGCGGTCGCCGACCTTGGTCCGTTCCAGTGTCAGGCCGAGGCTTTCCATGTAGCGCTCCAGCCCGAGGTTGGACATGACCGTCGCGACAAGGCCGCCGCCCGAAAGTTCGCCCTTTTCCGCCATGCGGGTGGCGATAAGGCCCATGATCTGGTCGCCATCGACCGTCTGGCCCTTCTCGTCGATGACGATCAGCCGGTCCGCATCGCCGTCGAGCGCGATGCCGATGTCGGCGCCCTCCTCGATCACCTTGGCCTTGACCGCGTCGAGCGCGGTCGAGCCGACCTTGTCGTTGATGTTCGTGCCATCGGGCGAGACGCCGAGGGTGATGACTTCCGCGCCCAGTTCCCAGATTGCGCTGGGGGCGACCTGGTATGCCGCGCCGTTGGCGCAATCGACCACGACCTTGAGCCCGTCGAACCGCGTCTGGTCGCTGACCGACTGCTTCACGGCGTGGATGTAGCGCCCTCGCGCATCCTCGATCCGGCGGGCTCGGCCGATCTCGTGATAGGGGACGAGCGTCGGCTCCTGCTCGATCAGGGCCTCGATCGCCAGTTCCGCCTCGTCCGACAGCTTGAAGCCGTCCGGGCCGAACAGCTTGATGCCGTTGTCCTTGTAGGGATTGTGGCTCGCCGAGATCATCACGCCGAGGTCGGCGCGCATCTCGCGGGTCAGCATGGCGATGGCGGGTGTCGGCAGCGGGCCGGTCATGACCACGTCGACGCCGACGCTGGTGAAGCCGGCGACCAGCGCGCTCTCCATCATGTAGCCGGAAAGGCGCGTATCCTTGCCGATCACGACGCGGTGGCGATGGTCGCCGCGCTGGAAGTGGGTGCCGGCAGCCTGCGCGACGCGCATGGCCATGGCCGCGGTCATGGCGCCCCTGTTGGTCTCGCCGCGAATGCCGTCGGTGCCGAAAAACTTGCGGGTCATGAAAGAAAACTCGTCCCTTTTGGTCTCGCCGGATGGCGGATGATTTGCCACGGGCTTCTGGCGCGATTAGGCGGCAAAGAAAAGAGGAGCATGGCGATTTGACCGACAAGGGGGCGAAAGACGGCCCGGCTGCGATCAGTGCACCGGTCGAACTGGTGACCATCCGCCTGCCTGTCTGGTGGACGTTCGGCGCGCTTATCGCAGGGCTTCTGGCGGGGCTGGTCCTGTCGGACAGCCCGCTGTTGCCCGATATCCTGACATTCACGGCACCGGTCGGCACGCTGTGGCTGCGTGCATTGCAGATGACGATCATCCCGCTGGTCGCCGCGCTGTTGGTGCTCGGCATATCGCAGATGGCGCAGGCCGCGCGTGCCGGTGCCGTGGCAAGGCGGATGCTGGCGCTGATCCTCGGCGTGCTCGTCGTGAGCGGCCTTATCAGCGCGATCTTCATGCCCCTGCTGCTGAGGGCCGCGCCGATCCCTGAAGCTGCCTCTGCAATGCTGCTCGCCGAGGGGCTGGAGGCTCAGCAAGTGCCCGAAATCGGCGATTTCGTCGTTTCGCTCATCGCGCCCAACCTCGTTGCAGCCGCTACCGAAACCGCGATGCTACCGCTCACGATCTTCTTCGCGCTGTTCGCAGTAGCGGTCGCGCGCCTGCCGGAAGGCCAGCGCGCCACGCTGACAGGCTTCTTCCATGCGCTCGCCAATGCGATGCTGACAATAATCGGCTGGGTCCTGTGGATCGCGCCTGTCGGTGTTTTCGCGCTCGCACTGGGCGTTGCGGCGCGCGCTGGAGGCGGAGCTTTCACCACGCTCGCGCACTACATCCTCGTCGTATCGGCAATGGGCGGGCTGGTGCTCGTGGGCGCCTACCTGCTGGCGATATTCGGCGGACGCAAGAACCCCGTGTCGTTCGCCAAGTCGATGATCCCGGCCCAGGCGGTCGCGGTTTCGACGCAGAGTTCGCTCGCAAGCCTTCCCGCCATGCTCGACAGCGCCAAGCGCTTGGGCCTGCGCGATGCGACGGCGGATTTCGTCCTGCCGCTCGCAGTGGCGATTTTCCGCGCGACCAGCCCGGCTATGAACATGGCGGTCGCGATCTATGTCGCGCATCTCGCAGGGGTCGAGCTCACCCCGACCGCGCTCGCGGCAGGGATCGGCGTCGCAATCATCATCAGCATCGGCTCGGTCAGCCTGCCCGGCTCGATCAGCTTCGTCGTCTCGATCGGGCCGATCGCGCTCGCGATGGGCGTTCCGGTCGAGCCGCTCGCCCTGCTGGTCGCGGTCGAAATGCTGCCCGACATCATGCGGACATTGGCCAATGTCACCATGAACGTCGCCGTCACATCGACGGTCGACAGATCGGCCGCCGACTAGAGCGAACTTGCTGCAACCCTTTCAGGCGCTATGCGTTGGGCCAACAAGACCACTCGAATCACAAAGGGAGTAACCATGGCTTTCGAACTCACCCCGCTACCCTATGACGATACCGCGCTCGAACCGGCCGTTTCGGCCGAGACGCTGAGCTTTCATCATGGCAAGCACCACCAGGCCTATATCGACAAGACCAATGCGGCGATCGAAGGCACCGACCATGCCGACAAGTCGCTCGAGGAAGTGATTGCGGCTGCGCGCGGCTCGAACCAGGGCCTGTTCAACAACAGCGCGCAGAGCTGGAACCACGGCTTCTACTGGCACTCGATGGCCGGCGAGAGCACGGCCCCGTCGGACGAACTCAAGTCGATGATCGACGAAGCATTCGGCTCGGTGGACGAGCTGATCTCGCAGCTGCAGGATCGCGGCGCCGGCCACTTCGCAAGCGGCTGGGTCTGGCTCGCGGAAAAGGGCGGCAAGCTCTCGATCGAGGAAACGCATGACGGCGACACGCTCGCCGACAGCGACTTCAACCCGCTGCTGACGATCGACCTGTGGGAACACGCCTACTATCTCGATCACCAGAACAAGCGCCCGGCCTATCTCAAGGCCGTGACCGAAGAGAAGCTCAACTGGGCCTTCGCTTCGGAGAACCTCGCGCGCGGCTCGACCTGGAGCTACTCCGGCTAAGCTGGACGACATTGAACGAAACGGCCCGCCCGCTCCTGCAGCGCGGCGGGCTTTTTCTTACCCGGTCTGCTCGCCCTCGCGCCCGTCGCCGAGCGCCATGAGATTGGTCGCGAAGAGCGGTTCGCCGAAGATAAACCCGACGAGATTGGGTCTTCCGACATGGTCGAAGAAGGCTGTCAGCATGAGCAGGATCGGCACTGAAAGCAGCGCGCCGAATACGCCCCAGACCCACGAGAAATAGCTGAAGGCGATGAGGATCATCACCGGGTTCATCGTAAAGCGCGCACCGAGGATGGACGGCGTCACCACATTCGCCTCGACCGTATGCAGGCCGAGGTAGGCCGCTGCCGGGATCAGGCCCAGCACAACGGTGTCGGCAGTGCCGATGCCGAACAAAGTCAGCAGGGCGGTCATCGCCAGCGGCCCGATGTAGGGGATGAAGTTGAGCAGCGCGGCAAGCCCGCCCCACATGATCGGTGCATCGACGCCGAGCAGCCATGCGCCGATTGCGACGACCACGCCGACGCCTGCGTTGATCCACGCAACGGTCAGGATATAGGCCGCGACCCGGTCCTGCACCTCGCGCATGACGCGCGCGGCCTTGATGCTCGAGCCGAATGAAGCCCGGTCGAACAGCAGGTGACGGCGCAGGCGCACGCGGGCCTCGATCATGAAGAAGGCCATGAGGAAGGTCAGCAGCACTTCGAGCAGTACGGTCGGAGTGGCGACTGCCACGCGCTGGAAAAAGGACGGGCCGGCAAGGACGACTTCGTTCGCGCCGGGATTGCCCATGACGTCCATCATCCGCTCGTTCATCCGCGCAAGCCAGGCGAACTCCTGCTGCAATTCGGCAAAGCGCTGGCCGACCCGGTCGACCATTTGCGGCAACTCGTCGAGCAGCGTGCCCGCAGGCTGCAGGATGACCGCGAAGGCGAAAAGCAGGATGATGAGGAAGGTCAACAGGGCGAGCAGCGAGGCGAGGACATTGGGCAGGCCCCATTCGCTCAGCTTGTCGGCCAGGGGCGAAAGCAGGATCGTCAGGACGATGGCCGTCGTCAGCGGCAGGAAAACCACCGAGCCGATCGACAGGACGAAGGGCAGGGCAAGGAACAGCCCGATACCGATCAGCACCACCAGCGCCGAGATGAGGCGCAGCTCCTGCTCGGCGAAGGCCATGCGGCGGCTGCCGGTGCGCGGCGGCTGCGCGCTCCCGCTTTGCTGGCTGGGATTGTCCTGGCTCGGTGTCATCGCAGCCTACTGTGCAGCGGGCCGTGCCTTACGGCAAGCGGCCCACCACGGATTGGACAGCTTTTCAGCTTCTTGCCGCTTCGCCATTGCCGGCAGCGACTTCGTCCAGCTCTTCGAGGATTGCGCGATGCGCGCTCTCGTCTTCGAGCGAGCGTTGCGGGATATCGCCTTCGGACAGCATCGTGTTGAGCGCGGCGCGAGCGCGGCCCACGCGGCTCTTGATGGTGCCGATCGCACAGCCGCAGATTTCCGCCGCCTCCTCGTAGGAGAAGCCACCCGCACCGACGAGCAGCAGCGCCTCGCGGCGTTCGGGCGGCAGGGTGAGCAGCGCGCGGTGCAGGTCGGAGAGGTGCAGCGGCTCTTCCTGGTCGGCAGGAGCGGTCAGGATGCGCTCGGCAACCGTCTCGTCATACTCGCCGCGAAAACGGTTGCGCCGCATGTCGGTAAGGTAGGCATTGCGCAGGATCACGAAGGTCCAGGCGCGCATGCTGGTGCCCGGTTCGAACCGGTCCTGCGCGGCCCATGCCTTGAGCATGGTTTCCTGCACGAGGTCGTCTGCCATGTCGGGGCGACCGCACAGGCCGCGCGCAAATGCACGCAGATGCGGCACGACCTCGGTCAGCTCTCTCTTGAAATCGGCCTTTTCGGAGGCCGTCCGTTGCTGGGCAGCCATTACTTGTCGTCGTCCAGCTTCGACAGGAGATCCTTGAAGCTGTCGGGCAGAGGCTCGTCGACGACGGAATCGTAGAATTTGCGCAGCCCGTTGGCCCATTCGGGCTTGGCCGCGCCTTCCTTCATTCCCTCTTCGACCTGCTTCTTGCCGGTCCCGCCAGATGCTTTTTCAGGCTCCATGCCCAGTACGATCCTTCCAGTTTACCCCTGCATCGGTTCCTTCATATCCGACGCGTGTGCCGAATTGTGGAACGATGCCGCTATTATATGGTTCCCTGCTTTACGATGTTCGTGCCCTTGGTGAAGAGTGGGTCTGGGGAACTGATAGGCCAAGCGATTGGAAACCGAAGCTTATCCTGAGCGCCGTTCGCGGCGACTGCTGATTGAATATCCGCGGGCAGTGCCGATTGCGCTGTTCCTTTTGGTATCTGCGATTACCGCGCTCAGCGTTTTCGCGATCGAAACGGGCGAGCACGAGCGCGAAGAAGCGCAGATGCGCGAACGGGCGCAGGCCATCGCCTCTGCCATCGAGCGTCGCGGTAACAGCGCGTCGGCCTACCTGCGCGCGGGCTCCGCCTTGCTCAGCGCGGGCGAAGATGTCGATCCGCTGGTATTCCAGAGCTTCGTGACCCAGCTCCAGCTCGACAGCGATTTTCGCGGCGCGGAAGGGATCGGCTGGGCGCGCCGCCTGCGCCCTTCCGAGGTGCCCGAATTCGAAGCGCGTCTCTCGGCGATCACACCCGGCGACTACAATGTCTATCCGACGGCCGAGGAAGGCAGGGACCAGCTCGTGCCGGTCACCTTCCTGCAACCCGATACCGAACGGAACCGGCGCGCGGGCGGCTTCGACATGTATTCCGAACCGACCCGGCGCGAGGCAATGGACGATGCGGAGCGCAGCGCGCGCCCGACGGCTTCCGGCAAGATCGTGCTGGTGCAGGAGGGCGTCGGATCGGATCCGGGATTCCTGATCTACATGCCGGTCTTCCAGGAAGGGCGAACGCCGCGACGCCTGAAAGGGTTCATCTACAGCCCGTTCAATGCGCAGGAATTCCTCTTTTCCGCGCTCGAGCTCGAAGGGCGCGGGGACATGGGGCTGCGCCTTTACGACAGCATGATCGCGCCCGACCGGTTGCTCGCCGAAGTCGCACCCTCGCAGGAGACCGGCAATACGCTGACCGAGCCTGTCCGTATCGCGCAGCGTAACATGATCCTAGAAGTGGAGAGCACGCGCGGCGGATCGCTTTCGACATTGTCGATGCTGACCCTGCTGTTCGGCCTGCTCGTCGCGACGCTGCTGATGGTCGTTGCACGGCTGCTGACCCATCAGGCCCGCGAGGACCGCGCATCGCTCGACTGGCTGGCCGAGCAGAACTCGATCCGCAATTCGCTCACGCGCGAGCTCAATCACCGCGTCAAGAATACGCTGGCGAATGTCTTGTCGATCGTCGCCCTGACCCGCCGACGGGCGAACTCGCTCGATGAATTTGCCGACAGCCTCGACGGGCGCATCAGGGCGCTTTCGGCGACCCACGACCTGCTGACCCAATCCGAATGGGGCACGACGCCGATCAGGCAGGTGATTACCGCCGAACTCGCTCCCTATGCGCAGGACGGCGAGAATGTGCTGCAGCTCGAAGGTCCGGAAGTCGAACTGGCGCCCAACGATGCGCTGTCCTTCGGTCTCGCCCTGCACGAGCTGGCAACCAATGCCGCCAAATACGGCTCGCTCAGCAAGCCGGGCGGCACGGTGTCGGTCAAATGGAGCCTCGTCGATACCGATACCGCGCGTGTCGACTGGCAGGAGGCGGGCGGCCCGCCGGTGCCGCCGGAAGCAGAGCGCTCGAGGGGCTTCGGCACCGATCTCATCGAGAAGATCGTCGCCCATGAATTGCGTCACCCGGTCCAGCTCGACTTCAACGAAGACGGTGTGCGTTGCCGCCTGCTGGTCCCGATCAGGCGCCCGAGCGAATTCGCATTGCGCGCCCGCAAACACGAAAAGTCCGGCAACTAGGCCGGACTGATCGTTTCTCGAATTGTCGAAAACTTGGCGGCTCAGCCGACCGGCCGGCTCGATCCGAAGAACAGTGCCTGGCTGATCGCGGTGCGCACCGTGGCTTCCTGGAAAGGCTTGGTGACGAGGTAGGTCGGCTCGGGCCGGTCGCCGGTCAGCAGGCGCTCCGGATAGGCTGTAATGAAGATCACCGGCACACTGTCGATCGCGAGGATGTCGTCCACCGCATCGAGGCCCGAGGAACCGTCGGCCAGCTGGATATCGGCGAGCACGAGGCCCGGCGTCTTGTCCGCAACGACTTCCTGCGCCTGCGTACGCGTGGCAGCCGTGCCGCACACTTCGTGGCCGAGCGATTTGACGAGATCTTCGAGCTGCATCGAAATCAGCGGTTCGTCCTCGATGATCAGAACGCTGGTGCTGGATTCGCGGTCGATCTCCTCGATCGCCTCGGCAACCATCCCTTCGACATCCTGCTGGGACAGTTCCATGATGTCGGCAGCCTCGGCAGCGGAGAAATCTTCGAGCGTGGTAAGCAGGAGCGCCTGCCGGTTGAGCGGCGTCACGCGCTTGAGGCGGTCCTGAACGGCGACTTCATGTCCCATCCCGGCTTCCTCGGCCTCGACGTCGAGATAGGCCGAAGACCAGACCTTGTTGAACGCGCGGTACAGCGGGACGCGGCCGGCAGAAAGCGACTGCTTGAGCTCATCGTCAGCGAGCGCCGCTTCGAGCGTAGCGCGGACGAATGCGTCTCCGGTTGATTGCGACCCCGTGAGGGCGCGGGCATATCGGCGAAGATACGGCAGGTTTGCCGCGACTTGTTCCCCAAGCGACATAGAATCCCTTCCAATTGGTGCGCAGGTCGAACGCCTGCGCGCAGGTTAAGTTCCTCGGGACGGCGCAATTTTGTCGGCGGCAATTGTCCTTCGCGTTTTCAAACGCTTGCAAGGACGGCTGGTAGGAGGGGAGTGCCGCCAGCCAAGAAAAAAGAATCCCTGTTTTTCAAGCATATAGAAGTAGTGCGAAAATTTTCTCACGGTGGTGGGAACTGACTGTTCGGTCGGCCATTTTCTTTCATGTCACCGCCGAGACCCCCCTCCCGTCCAAGCGGCTGGTGATACGATCCCGAAAGGCCTCCAACCCCCACAAGAGGGTTGGAGGCCTTCTTTTTCTAGGGTCGGAAATCGCCAAAAACCGCGCTGAACCGCGTCGTTCCCCCTTATACAAATCAGCTGAATTGGAAGTCAGCGCCTCAGCGAGGCAAGCAGGCCCTTGGGCGCGCTGCCGCAGACGGCATTGATCAGCTGCTCGTGCGAATAGGGCTTTTCGAGCAGGGTGCCGAGCTTGGCGATCTCCGGCGGAATATCTGCCGGGGCGCCAGTCGAGAACACGATCTTGGGCGGCCGCGGGCCGACTTCGTGGACCAGCTCTGCAATCGCCCAGCCATCGTCGCGATCGGCGAGGTAAACGTCGAGCAAGATCGCATCGGGCTTGGCCGAACGCAGGTGGACCAGCGCATCCTCGGTCGTGGTGACGATATCGACCTGCTTCGCGCCCGCGCCGGTCAGCGCGTCCTGCGCATCGAGCGCGAGAACGGTGTCGTCTTCGACGATAAGGACCGAACCGATTTTGCGGTTGCGAGGCATGTGTGGACCAGGATCCCGAGTGAAGCCCGTCGAATACGGGCGTGGTTGCCTAGCAACGCGGGTTGGCCGAGTGCGTTCCTCGCCAGCGAGGGATCAGAGCGCTTTTTCGTAGATCGCGTATTCGCGATTGACCTTGCTCTCGATCGCGTCGGCGATTGCCATCATTCCCTGGTTGTCGTCGAGGATCCAGCCGATCTCCGCCCGCTCGCTGCCATATTCGCGCGCGGCATGGTTGCGGATGTCGCTGATCATCATGAAAGCGAGCTGGCTGGCGAGGCGCGAATTGTGCAGTTCCTTGAGGACGCCCATCAAAGGCACGCGCATCCCCGCCCTGGTCGGCTTGCGCAGCCAGCGCAGCAGGTGGAACCAGCCGAAGGGGAAGAGCTTGCCGTCGATCCGCTTGAGCACGTCGTTCACGTCCGGGAAGGTCAGCATGAAGGCGACGGGCTTGCCGTCGAGTTCGGCAATGCGGTTGATCTGCGGCTTGATGATCGGCTTCAGCTTCTTGCCGGCGTAGGCGATTTCCGCCTCGGTGAAGGGCACGAAGCCCCAGTTGTTCGACCACGCATCGTTGAGGATGTGCAGCACGGTCTGCACCTCCTCGTCCCAGCGCTTGAGGTCGACCGGTCGAATGCTGATCCGCTCGTTGCGCTCGCCCGACGAAACGATGCGCTGGATCAGCTTGGGAAAATCGTGGCTGACATCGAGGTCGTAGGTCATCAGCGTCTTGGCAAGCGAATAGCCCTGTCCCTCGATCCAGGCCTGGTAGCTCGCCGGATGGTGCCCCATCATGATCATCGGCGAATGGTCATGCCCGCGCACCAGCAGGCCCGGCTCCTCCCAGATCGAAAGCGAAATGGGCCCGAGAACGCGGGTCATGCCCTGTTCGCGCAGCCAGCCCTCGGCCTTCGCGAGCAGCGCGGCGCCCACCGCTTCGTCTTCCGCGTCGAAATAGCCGAACATGCCGGTGCCCGGGCCCATGCCCTGCTCGCGCGGCAGTTCGAGCGCGAGTTCGTCGATATGGGCCGAAATGCGCCCGACCGGCTTGCCGCCGCGATGGGCCATGAACAGCTGGACCCTCGCATGCCCGAAGAACGGGTTCTTGGCCGGATCGATCAGCTCGAGCATTTCGCTGCGGATCTGCGGCACGCTATGCGGCGTTTGCGCGGCGAATTGCCTTCCGAGATCGACGAAGGCGGCGCGCCCCTTCTTGTCGCTTACGGGGGTAATCACTATCTGGTCGCCGTTCACGCGGGATATCCTGTTCAGCAAAGGTTCGACCTCTGTGTGATTATCCGCCCGTGTCAAGCAAGCCACTCGATTACTCTTGCCAACAGGACTGATTTGTCCTGACTGCCCGTTTTGCGGTAAAGCGCCCCCGAAAACCGGACCTGGAGCCATGGAACAGACCATCGAACCTGCCACCTCATCGCGCGAGAACGCGCCGCGGGCGACCCGCGCGCAGTTCCTGGCGACTGACGACAAGGCGATGCTGCGCGCCGCGCGCGACCTGACGAAGGACATCGCGACGGCCAAGGGTCGTATCTACTGGCCGGACATGCTCCTGTCGGCAGGCGTCGGCTATGCCGCCATGGCAGGCGCGATCCTGGTCGACAGCGTCCCGCTCGCCATTGCACTCGGCATCGTGTCGGCGCTCGCGCTCTACCGCGCGCTGATGTTCATTCACGAGCTGACGCACATCCACCGCAACGCGCTGCCCGGTTTCCGCCTGTGGTGGAACATCCTCGTCGGCATCCCGATGCTGGTGCCGAGCTACATGTATGAAGGCGTGCACACGATCCACCACAAGCGCACGCAATACGGCACGGTCGAGGATCCGGAGTATCTCCCGCTCGCCCTGATGAAGCCGTGGAGCCTGCCGCTCTTCGTGCTGGTCGCGCTGCTCGCGCCGGTCGCATTCATCGTGCGCTGCGCGATCCTGCTTCCGCTTGGCGCGGTATTCCCGCCCATTCGCAAGCTGGTGTGGGAGCGTGCGTCTGCCCTCTCGATCAATCCGGAATTCCGCCGCCGCGCGCCGGAAGGCGAAATGAAGCGCCGCGTGTTCTGGCAGGAAGTCGGCGGCTTCGTCTGGTCGTGGTTGCTGATCGGGAGTGTCTTCGCCTTCGGCTGGCGCCCGCTGCTGATCGCGCTGTCGATCGTCTCGCTGACCGCGGTGCTCAACCAGCTTCGCACGCTTGTCGCCCACCTGTGGGAGAACGAAGGCGAGCCAATGACTGTCACCGCGCAGTTCCTCGATTCCGTCAACGTCCCGCCGCCGGGTATCGCTGCGGAAATCTGGGCGCCGGTCGGACTGCGCTACCATGCGCTGCACCACCTGATGCCATCGATGCCCTACCACTCGCTGCCCGAGGCGCATCGCCGCCTCAAGCGCGAACTCGGCATCAATTCGACCTATGACGGGGCGAACCACCCGGGCATGGCGCATCTTGTTGCACGCATCGCGCGCAGCACCATGACCAAACGCGGCTGAACACCCTGGCGCCCGCTAGTTGGCGGGCTGGATTTTCCCGGACCGCTTGTCGGCTGCCATCGCATCGACCTGCTCGTCAGCACCGCCTTCGGCAGAGGTGTTCACCGGTGCAGGCACGTCCTCGTCGGCGCTGTTGGCCACGGGCGAGGGCAGCTCTTCTTCATAAGCGGTATCGGCTTCCGGCTGCTCCTGGCTACAGGCGGCGAGCGCGAGTGCGAAAACAGGGGCCAGCGTTGCTAGACGGCGCATGGGAAATCTCCTTCGGTTGCCCGTTAGACGCGTGATGGACCGGCGATGTTCCGCCCGTCAATCGAGGAAGCGGATCATCGCACAGCGGCGCTCTGCCGGCAGGCCCGCCGCAACCGCGCCTTCGAGCGATTGTGTCAAATGCGGCCGCCCCTCGAAATTCTCGACCTCGACGAAGCCATGGCGCGCGTAGAAAGGCGCATTCCACGCGATGTCGCGATAGGTGCTCAGCGTGATGGCCGAAATCCCGCTGTTGCGCGCATCGATGGCCAGCGCCTCGAGCAAGGTCGATCCGATCCGCTTGCCCTGGTGCGCGCGCATCACGCTCAACTCGTGCAGGTGGAGATCGCGCCCGACGCGCCCCGCAGCAGCGAAACCCACCACCTCGTCGCCGACCGTCGCACTCAGGCAATGTCCGCGGGAGATGACCTTGCGGTAGTGATCCGCCGTTCCCGAAGGCGGGACAGGGACACCCTCCAGCGAGGGTTCTTCTTTCAGGAGCGTCGCCGCGTCCTCTTCGACCGCATGGAAACTTTCGGCATCACCCGGCCGGGCAAGGCGGATGTGCCAGTCGCCGCTCATTCCTCGGTCCGGATGAGGACGGTCTCGCCGATCAACAGGAACAGGAAGAAGGGCGCCCATGCGGCGAGGAAGGGCGGATAGCCGCCGAAGCTCCCCATCGCGAGCGCGGCATTATCGACCACGAAATAGGCAAAGCCTAGCGCCATGCCGATCACCGCGCGCACGAACAGCCGGCCCGATCGCGCAAGGCCGAAAGCGGCGATGGAACCGAGAAGCGGCATGAGGAATGCCGAAAGCGGTCCGGAAATCTTGTGCCACCATTTCGCGCGTAGCTCGCTCGTCCGGCGACCGACCGCTTCGTAGGCGTCGATCGAGCGCGAGAGTTCGAAGAAGTCCTGCGCATCGGCATCGACCTTGTCGAGCTCGATCTGCTGCAGGCTCAGCGTCTCGCCGACGACCATGTCCTCAGCCGTCCCGCTTGTCGCGGCATTGACGTCGAAAGTCTCGATACCCTCGAGCTTCCAGCCTGGCGCCGCATAGGTCGCGCGTTCGGCGCGCACTTGCTGAGACAGCATGCCCTGCGGATCGCGGCGATAGAAGGTGACGCCTTCCATGCGCGTCGCCTCGCCGCTGCCCATCAGGCGCTGGGCCATGAGGATATTCGCGCCGTCGGTGAAATAGACATTGCTCTGCTCGCCGGAATCCTCCGGCACGGGGCCGAACTCGTTGCCCTCCCATGCCTTGAGGGTCGCGGTGGCTCGCGTCACGACGCGCTCGTTGAAAGCGAAGCTGATGACCGAGACGACCGCGGCGGTCAGCAGCAGAGGTGCGAGCACCTGGTGGGCGGACAGCCCGGCTGCCTTCATCGAGACGACTTCGCTGTTCTGGTTGAGCGTCACCAGCGTGATCAGCGTCGCGAGCAGTACCGAATAGGGCAGGAAGCGCGATATCAGCTGCGGGATGCGCAGCGCGACATAGGTCCACAGCTCGCCCTGGCCATTGCCTTCGACCGCGAGGATCTCGCCGCTCGTGCCGAGTAGGTCGAGCGCCATCAGGACGAGGACGAGCACCGCGAGCATCGCGACGATGCGCACAATGAACATCTTCGCCATGTAGAAGGTGAGCGTGCGGGAGGGGAAAAAGTCTAGCTGCATGGAACCCTATTCAGCCGGAGCCACCCTTGCCTCGCGCCGCCTTGGGCGGAACAGTGCGCGGATCTTCTTCGATAGCTTGGCGAACCACGTCTCGAGCGCGCCGATCGCCTGCCCGCCGGGCACGAACGCGACCCGGTAGTACATCCACAGGATCAGCGCGGCGAAGAGGAAGAACGGCCCCCACAGGGCAATGATCGGATCGACCCTGCCGAGCGCGGCGATGTCCTCCCCGTACTGGTTCACCTTGTGATAGGCGACGACCATCACGACCGAGACGAACACGCCGAGTGCGCTGGTAGATCGCTTGGGCGGTATGGCTAGGGCAACTGCCAGGAGCGGCATCAGCAGCATCATCACCACTTCGACGAGGCGGAAGTTGAAACTCGCCTGGCTCGCGTCGCGCTTCTCTTCGGTCGTGTTGTCCGACCAGCCGATGCGCAAGAGCTCGGGCAGGATGTATTCGCGCTCGGCATCGCCGCGCGCGCGGAATTCCTCGATCGCCGGAAGGTCGATCGGCAGGTCGTGGCGGGTGAAGGTGAGGACACGCGGCGTCTCGTCCGTGCCTCCGGTGTCTTGCACGATGGTTCCGTCGGTCAGGCGCAGGATGATCGTGTCCGGGCTGTCGCTCGTCGCGAGGAAAGCCCCTTCGCGGGCCGAGATCGACAGGACCTGTCCCTTGGAATTGGCAACGCGCGCGAAAATGCCCTTGAGGCGGCGGCCATCGTCCTCGCTCTCCTCGATACGCAGCGCCATGCGGTCGGCCAGCGTGGTGAATTCGCCGACCTTGATCGACGCGCCGAGCGCACCGGAGCGCAGCTCGTATTCCAGCTGCTCGTAATAGTAGCGGCTGACCGGCTGGATGTAGAACACCAGCGCGACATTCACCGCCATGAGGATGAGGGTGATGATGTAGGGCACGCGCAGCAGCCGCCCGTATCCGAGGCCGACCGCGCGAAACACGTCGAGTTCGCTGGTGGTAGCGAGCTTGCGGAAGGCGAGCAGGATGCCGAGCAGCAAGCCGAGCGGGATGGCGAGGCTCGCATATTCCGGGATCAGCGCACCGAGCATCTTGAACACGACGCCGATCGGTCCGCCTTCTACGGCCACGAAATCGAACAGGCGCAGCATCTTGTCGAGCAGCAGCAGCGAGGCGGCAATCGCGAATACGGCGGTCATCGGCAGGATGACGAGCCGCAGGATGTACCGGTCGATCGCTGGGAGAAACTTGAACAAGGGCCTTGCGCTTCTTCTGGTTGCCTGAGGCCCCCTAGCGCGAAAATCCGCGCGGGTCATGCCCTAAGCCGTCGCGTGACGGGAAAGCTACCAGAAGCGGCTGCCGGGGATGCCCTTGAACGGTCCCGCCTCGTAGCGGGAAATCCATCCGCCGTAGAAGCCGCCGGGCTGCGGCGTGACCTGTTCGCCGTCGACGAGGCACTGCTCGAACGGTTCCGGATAGAAGGCGAGGTAATCGCGGATCGGGCGGAATGCGGGCGTGGGATCGGGATAGCTCCATGCCGCCGCCTCGATACGGTCGTCGCCGATCGCGACGTCCCAGTAGCGCGCCTGCCCCTTCCATTCGCACAGGCTGCGCCGCGCGTTGGGTTCGAGATGCTCGGCCGCGATATCTTCGGGCGGGATGTAATAGGTCGGCGGGTGACTCGTCTCGAGCGTGCGCCATGCCTTGCGCGTATCGACCAGCGTCACGCCGCGATGGATGATCTGGATGTGCCGATCGGTCGGCTCGCAAATGGCGGGGCGGGGATAGTCCCAGACGCTTTCCTGCCCGGGACCGACGGGATCGGGTTCGGGATGGCCGATCAAGCCTGTCGCCTCACGCCTTTTCGAGCGTGCACTGCAGCGGGTGCTGGTTCTGCCGGGCGAAGTCCATCACTTGGTTCACCTTGGTCTCGGCAACTTCGTAGGGGAAAATGCCGCAGACGCCGACGCCCTTCTGGTGGACGTGCAGCATGACGCGGGTCGCCTGCTCGAGATCCATGCGGAAGAAACGCTTCAGGACCATCACGACGAATTCCATCGGCGTGTAGTCGTCGTTCAGCATCAGCACCTTGTACTGGCTCGGCTTCTTGGGCTTGGTCCGCGTCTTGGTCGCGATACCGACCTGGCCTTCGCCCTCGTCGTCGCCCGCACCCTCGCCTTCGCCGGCCGCGAGCGGCAGGGCGTCGTCGAGGATCAGATGGGGCGGGACATGCTGCATGGTCGCGTCAATATCGTATGGTTTTGCTCTGGCGCAAGGGTATGCGCGCGCCATTCGTCTTGCACCAATGCCTTTGCGGCAAATTGGTTCACGAAAAGAAAATGGGCTGGACGGCGAACCGTCCAGCCCAGTGGAATTCTGGCCGGGAAAGGGAGAGGAGAGACCCGGCTCAGAAACCCGTTCGCTCGGCTCAGGCGGCCTTGCGAACCTTTTCCATAGCCAGCGAGAAGCGGCTCGAAAGCGGTGCGAAGCTGTCGTTGGCCAGCTTGACCCATGCTTCGGTGGTCTTCGAGACCTGAGCGACAGCAGCGTCGAAATTGCGGCTGGCGAGCTTGCCCTGCAGCTGGACGAATTCGGTCGGCGACTTGACGGCAGCCATTTCCTTGACGTCGGCGGTCACGGTTTCGGCAGCGGTCTTCGCGTCGGCGATCTGGGCCTTGGCGATTTCCTGGACGCCGGCGGCGTAGATCTTGGCCGATTCGACGACTGCTTCGGCGTTGCCCTTGGTGAATTCACCCATTTCGGCAGCGAGTTCGCTACCCTTGTCGTAGGCAGCCTTGGCGCGTTCCTGAGCGGTCGCGACGCCAGCCTTGAGCTGTGCGGTCATGTCTTCGGTCTTGGTCTTTGCTTTGGTCATGATGGTTTCCTTCGTGGGAGTCTTGGCGGCGGTGGCGGCTTTCTTTGCAGCCGGCTTGCGCTTGGGCGCAGCCTTCTTCGCCACGGTCTTGGTGGAAGTCTTTTTCTTGGCAGGAGCAGCCTTCTTCGGCGCTGCCTTCTTCGCAGCGGCCTTCTTCGGTGCTGCCTTCTTGGCGACCGGCTTGTCGGCCTCGACAGCCTCGGCGACCTTCGCGATGCTTACTTCATCGCTCTTCGCCTCGGCCTTTTCGGCAGATGCCTTTTTCGCTGCGGCTTCGGCGTATGCCTTTTCCGCTGCTGCGTCGATCTTGCTTTCCGGCTTGGTAGCCATGATGCTCTATCCTGTGCGTTGCGCGGGGGATGCCCGCTTGTTGCAGTGCACAAAATAGATATTGCGGCCGCGAAGTCAAGGGATTTTTGTGCAGTGCACAAAAAGATGCTTCCACGTTGTTATCGCTGGAAAATATCCGCCTAGCGAGTCTTCACATAGCGCCCGGGTGCATCCTCGATGACCGTGTCACCCTTGCCTCCGGGCTTGCGCTTGCCCTTCGCCTGGACCTTCGCGTCGTCCTGCTTGTGCAGCCATTCGAGCCAATGCGGCCACCAGCTGCCCGGATGCTCTGTCGCGCCTTCGACGAATTCGCCGAGCGAGGACGCGTCGCTGTCCCCGGTCCAGTACTGGTACTTGTTGGCAGAGGGAGGATTGACCACCCCGGCAATATGGCCCGAGCCTGCAAGCAGGAAGGTCACGTCACCCTTGAAGTGGTCGGTAATCCGCCAGACGCTTTCTGCCGGCGCGATATGGTCTTCCTTGCCTGCCTGGACATAGGTCGGTGTCTCGACCCGTGTCAGGTCGATCGGCGTGCCGTCGGCCGACAGGGCGTCGCTCTGCACCAGCTTGTTGTCGCGGTAGAGGTCGCGCAGATAGGCTCCGTGCCACTTGGCGGGCAGGTTGGTGACGTCGCCGTTCCAGTGCAGCAGGTCGAAGGCCGGATAGTCTTCGCCCAGCATGTAATTGTTGACGACGTAGTTCCAGATCAGGTCCTTGCCGCGCAGCGCATTGAAGGTGGCGGCGAGATAGCGCCCGTCGAGATAGCCGTCGGGCGAAAGCTTGCCGATCATCTCGAGCTGCTTGTTGTCGATGAAATTGAGCAGTTCGCCCGCGCGCTCGAAATCGACCTGCGCGGTGAAGAAGGTGGCCGACTTGACCTTCTCCGCCTCGTCGCGCCGGGCGAGGATCGCCAGGGTCGCGGCGAGCGTCGTCCCGGCAACACAATAGCCGATGGTGTGGACCGACGGAACGTCGAGCCGCTCGCGCACATGGTCGATCGCGTCGATCTGGGCCCGGATATAATCGTCCCACACGACGTCGCGCATGCTCTCGTCGGCGGATTTCCAGCTGACGACGAAGACCGTGATACCCTGGTCGACCGCCCATTTGATGAAGCTCTTCTTCGGCGTCAGGTCGAGGATGTAGAAACGGTTGATCCACGGCGGGAAGATGACCAGCGGGACTTCCAGCACTTCCTCGGTCGAGGGGCTGTACTGGATCAGCTGGTAGATCGGCGTTTCGTGCACGACCTTGCCCGGCGTCGCGGCGAGGTTCTCACCCAGCGTGAAGGCGTCCGCATCGGTGTGGGTGAGCTGGCCGCGCTTCAGATCGTTGATGAGGTGCTGCATCCCCTTCACGAGGTTCTGCCCGCCCGTTTCGATCGTGCGCTTGAGCACTACCGGGTTGGTCGCGAGGAAATTGTCCGGGCTCATCGCCTCGAGCAGCGCCTGCGTCGCGAACTTCAGCTGCGCGCGCTTGTCTTCCGGCACGCCCTCTACCTCTTTGGCGGCGTGCATGAAATAGTCGGCGAGCATCAGGTAGGTCTGGTGGAGCAGCGCATAGGCGGGGTGTTCCTGCCATGCCGGGTCGGAGAAGCGGCGGTCCTTGCGCGGCAGCTCGGGCGCTTCCTTCGCCTCGCCGCTCGCCTGGCCGAGCATAGTCCCGAAGACGCCCTGCCACAGGTCCATGCTTTCCTGCATCAGCTTCTGGAACGCCTGCGGGGCGGCAGCCGTCTTCGGCGCCCAGCCTTGCGTCATCGTCATCCACTGCATCGGATCGAGCGGATTGGCGCTGCCCTGCTGGCTTGCCTTTTCGCTGAGGAACTGCATCCACATGCCCTGCAGCTGCTGCGCGGTGGCGGCCCATTGCGCGGCCTCGCTACCCGGCGCGGCCGCCGCGAGACCGGGGGTGAACTGCGCGAACATTTCCCGCATCGCCTCGCCCTGAAGGTCGAAGAAAGTGCCGAACGGGTCCTGCTTGTCACTCATCTCGCTGTTCCCCAACATGGATTTCATTCCGCAATAGCGAAAAGCGCATTCCCCCGCGAGGATGAATCGCCTAGGATTCGTATGCGCAGAGAAAGACGCCTGCGCTTGGAGGAACGATGAATACCGACTTTTACCGCATGAAGCGCCTGCCGCCTTATGTCATCGCAGAAGTGAATGCGATGCGGCACGCGGCGCGCCAGGCGGGCAAGGACATCATCGATCTCGGCATGGGCAATCCCGACCAGCCGCCACCGCAGCATGTGATCGACAAGCTGTGCGAAGTCGCGTCAAAGCCCGATGCGCATGGCTATTCGCAGTCGAAGGGCATTCCCGGGCTGCGGCGCGCGCAGGCGAACTATTACGGTCGCCGTTTCGGGGTCGATATCGATCCGGAGCGCGAAGTGGTCGTGACGATGGGCTCGAAGGAAGGGCTCGCCAGCCTTGCCACCGCGATCACCGCACCCGGCGACGTGATCCTCGCACCCAATCCGTCCTATCCGATCCACACTTTCGGTTTCACCATTGCCGGGGCGACCATCCGCTCGGTCCCGACGACGCCTGACGAGAATTACTGGAAGAGCCTCGATGCGGCGATGGCCTTCACCGCCCCGCGGCCGAGCGTGCTGGTGGTGAACTACCCCTCGAACCCGACGGCAGAGGTGGTCGACCTCGCCTTTTATGAACGGCTGGTCGACTGGGCGCGCGAGAACGAGGTCTGGATCCTGTCCGACCTCGCCTATTCCGAGCTCTACTACGACGGGAAGCCGACGCCCTCGATCATGCAGGTGAAGGGCGCGAAGGATGTCGCGATCGAGTTCACCTCCATGTCAAAGACCTATTCCATGGCCGGCTGGCGCATGGGCTTCGCGGTCGGCAACAAGGATTTGATCGCGGCTTTGACCCGCGTGAAATCCTATCTCGATTACGGGGCCTTCACCCCGATCCAGGCCGCTGCCTGCGCTGCGCTCAACGGGCCGCAGGACGTGGTCGAGGAAAACCGGCAGCGCTACCAGCGTCGCCGCGACGTGATGGTCGAGGCATTCTCGCGTGCCGGCTGGGACATCCCGCCGCCGCCGGCGAGCATGTTCGCCTGGGCACCGCTACCTCCGGCGCTCAAGGACATGGGTAGCCTCGAGTTTTCCAAGCAGCTCCTTACCCATGCCGAAGTCGCGGTCGCACCGGGCGTCGGATATGGCGAGCAGGGCGAAAGCTTCGTGCGTATCGCGATGGTCGAGAACGAGCAGCGCCTGCGCCAGGCGGCACGCAACGTGAAGCGCTATTTCGCATCGCTCGGCATCAACACGAGTGCAGCCTGAACCAACGCGCGTTTGGCGCGTTTGATTAACGCGAAGCGCTGGTTTATCTAAATGCACCCGCGCAAAGGAGGGTAGGATGTCCACGGGAGCTTCACCGAAGCTTACCGAAAAGCAGCGAGCGGTGCTCGAGGCGATCGACAAGCGGCAGCCGATCAAGGCGATTGCCGCGGACATGGGCGTGTCCGAAACCCGCATCAACCAGCATATCAAAGCCCTGAAAGACAAGTACAATGTCGCCAGCCTAACTGAGCTGGTGCAGACCTACAGGGCGCAGGAAGGGATCTCTGAAGACCCCTTAAGAAAACCTGCATGCACAAATTCTCACCTGCCAAACGAATCGGAAAACGATGATCACGGTTCTCGGGTCGACCCCGGCGAGATCGTCTTTTCCGATGCGCGTCACGTCCTCATCGACGTGCCTTGGTCAAGATCCCGGGAGCCGGTGGTCGTCCCCGCGGCGCTCGATGGCGATAATGCCGTCCTGTACCGGCTTGCCGTGATGATCGGGATTGCCTTTGGCACCATTGCCCTGGTCATCCTGATCGTCACGGCCTCTTTGAGCCTCAGTACGGTGATGGACGGCAAGGCCGAAATCCGCGCGGAAAATATAGAGCAGTCTGCCTGAGCGATCGGACTGCCGCATGGCAGAAGGATTGCCGCAATGTCGAACCGCAAGCACGCAGATGCCCTCAACATCAGGAAGCTGATCCGCGAGGCCGAAGGCCTGTCGGACGAACTCCTCCTCACTTGCGCGCGCCTCAAGCAGGCGATGATCGCAGCACGCCAGAACCCGGAAGTTCCGGTCCACACCGGCCAGGCTGCACTGATGCGCCTCAACCAGGCCGAAGGCGATGCACTGGCAATGTCGACGAGCCTCTTGCGCGTCCATGACGAGCTGAGCAAGGTGGCCCGCGTACACGCCGGCGACGACCCGGGTGTCGAAACCGTCATCCCGTCCGCTGCGCTCGGCCACGAACAGGCTGCAGGCAGCGCGCGCATCGTGGAGGAGGCTGTAAGCTGACCTTTCTCGAGTTCTGGAACGAGTATCGTGCCCTTGCCTATTTCGGATCGATCCTCGTTCTGTGTTTTGCTGCGTTTCGTTATGGAGCCGGCCCGGAAAAAGCCCTGGCGCTCATCCTTCTCGGGATGTCTGTATCGAGCAAGATCTACCGCGCACTCTTCCCGGGTTCGCAAATCTTCCTCGACATGGATCCGGGCCTGGTTCTCATCGAAATGCTGGTTCTGGCGGGCATGGTCGCGATCGCCCTCCGAGCAAACCGGATGTACAGTTTATGGATGGCAGGCTTCCAACTGATCGCACTGATGGCCCACTTCGCGAGGGGCATGGCGGATGCGATTTCGCCGATCGCGTATGTGATCATGTACGTCGGCCCCTCCTATTTGCAGATCATCACGCTGGCTTTGGGGATCTGGCTGCATCGCAAGCGGGTTCTCCGCCACGGCAACTACAGGTCATGGCGAGCGTCCTCGCCCCCTTCGCAGGCGAGCGTGCCTACGAACTAGCCGAGCGGCTGCGCGGCGAATTCGGTTCGCTCCGCCGCGCGCTCAATGCACCGCACGACCAGCTGATCGAAGCGGCCGGCCCGCACGCAAAGGTTTGCGAGCTGCTCCATGCCGCCCGCCGCCTCGTCGATACCGCCGACCGCGAGGAACTGGTCAGCACCCGCGTCGACAGCAGCGACCTCTCCTTCATGCAATTCATCCGCGACCGGATCGGTTACCGCACCGACGAGCGGATGCTGGTCTTCTTCACCGGGCCGGAGCGCAGCTACCTGCTCGACGAGGAGGCCGGGATCGGCGGCCAGAACACGATCAGGCTGAGCGTCGCCAAGCTCTTCCGCCGCGCGCTTGCGATCGGCGCACAGGGCTTCCTGCTGGCACACAACCATCCGTCGGGCATTTGCCGTCCGAGCGAGGAAGACCGCCAGTCGACCCGCGAACTGGCCGCACTCGCCTCGCGGCTTGAGCTGGAATTCCACGACCATGTCATCGTGACCCACGACCGCGCCTACTCGATGCAGGCCGGCGGCCATTTCTGATCCCTGACGTCGCTGCGACCGATCTAGAAGCCAGCCTGAAACCGGTTCAGTGACGATCCAAACCGCCGACAGCGACACCCTGCCGCGCGCGCTCCTCATCGGGCCGCTGCGGCTCGACCTGTTTCATCGCGACGGCGAAGTGGCGGGCAGGTGGCTCGGACTGCATCCGAAGGAATTCGCCCTGCTCTGGCAATTGGCGCTCGAGCCGGACCGGCGCTGGTTGCGCATGGACCTGCTGCGCGAAGTCTGGCGGCTCGATCACGACCCGGAGACCAATCGCGTTGCAGTCACCGTCGCCCGCGTCCGCAGCAAGCTCGCCCGGTTCGGCCTGTCGCACCTCGTCGCGACCGATATGGACCTGGGCGCATATTACCTCGCCCCTCCATCGCTTCTCGCGCAATCCTGAGACGCTCGGCGGGCTGGACAGCCGCCCGTGCTTGCGCAACTGTGCGGGCAACTGAATCAAGCACCGGGTGAGTGACATGGAATTTCCGAAAAACGACCGCGTATCGATCGAACTGGGCGAGGACGGCGTAGCGCAGGTGCGCCTCGTGCGCGGCGACAAGATGAATGCCCTCGACCCGGAAATGTTCGACTGGATCATCCGGGCGGGCCAAGTGCTGCACGACATGAAGGGCCTGCGTGCCGTCGTCCTGTCTGGCGAGGGCAGGGCCTTCTGCGCCGGTCTCGATACCGCGAGCTTCGGGCGCCAGCCGAAAGACGACGAGCCGGCCCTGACCGAGCGCACCTTCGGCAATTCGAACAAGTTCCAGCAGGTCGCGACCCAGTGGCGCAAGCTGCCCGTTCCGGTCGTCGCGGCGCTGCACGGCGTGTGCTTCGGCGGCGGCCTGCAGATTGCGAGCGGGGCGGACATCCGCGTCGCTCACCCCGATACGCGCATGGCGATCATGGAGCTCAAATGGGGCCTCGTTCCCGACATGGGCGGCTATGCGCTGTGGCGCGGCCTGGTGCGCGACGACGTGCTGCGCGAACTGGTCTACACCAACCGCGAATTCAGCGGGGCGGAAGCGAAGGAATTCGGCCTCGCGACCCATGTCGACGACGATCCCCATGCGAAGGCGACTGCGATCGCGACCGAGATCGCCAATCGCAATCCGCACGCGATCCGCGGGGCCAAGCGCCTGTCGAACCACATGGCCGACGGCACGACCGACGAACTGCTGATGGAAGAAAGCCTCGAGCAGCACGCGATCATGCGCACGCCCAACCAGATCGAGGCGGTGATGGCCGGCATGGCCAAGCGCGCGGCCAAGTTCGTCGACGTCTGAGCTTGTCGCCCCGCTTGGGGCCTAGCCGAACACCGCGACCGATTGCAGTCCGGCGAGTACCTGCTTGCCCTCGGCGTTCCACATCCGCAGCCGCTCGCTCGAGTAGCCATGGTCGGCCCATTCGCTCGCCGTTTCCGCGAGCCACCAGCGCTCGCTCGTCTCCGGTACGGGTTCGAGCAGGTTGAACGACCAGTTGATCGAGCTGATCGGCCCGCGGCGCTGCATCGCGCGCATCGAGCCGGGCGGAAGCGTGTCCCCCAGCAGGACCAGCTCGGATACCGGGTCCAGTCCCGACGGTTCCTTGAGCCGGAGCCAGCGCCGCACGATCGGCGCTCCGGGACCGCGATGGTCCTGCGCGCGGCGAAGCTCGAAGTTCTCGGTAATGAAGGAAGGGCCCTTGCCGGTCATGACCGTCTCCGCCTCCTGCGGCGGACCCGGCCAGTCCTCGCACGGTGCTGCCGGGTGCACGGCGTTGGGCTCGCGGTCGGTTCCGAAGAGCCACATGGCCGTCAGCGCAACTGAACCGCCCGAGCGGATTTCGCTGCGAACCTGCGCGACATTGCGCCCCTGCCGCACGATCTCGGCCGACAGTTCCACGTCCTCTCCCACCGGGGCGACGAAGCCTACCTGCGCAGCGCGGAAGGGCGGCAGGTCGGGGAAGGCGCGGATAGCTGCAGTATAGGCGACGAGAGCCGATGCGCCGCCGTAAAGCGTGCGCCCCTGCATCCAGTCCTGCGCATTTGCCAGCCTGATCGCGCCCAGCTTGGCGTCGATCGGTTCGATAAGTTCGCTTGCACTCATGCGGCTGACATACAGT
Source organism: Erythrobacter sp. HKB08 (assembly GCF_004114695.1). Taxonomy (NCBI): domain Bacteria; kingdom Pseudomonadati; phylum Pseudomonadota; class Alphaproteobacteria; order Sphingomonadales; family Erythrobacteraceae; genus Erythrobacter; species Erythrobacter sp. HKB08. The sequence goes on along the minus strand of NZ_CP035310.1, from coordinate 49,379 downwards.
GCTGTGAGCGCTTGGCCAGATTTCCGTTACGTAAGGGGCACAGTTTGCGTTGCACTGGCGGCTGCGACTCGCTAATGCGCCGCTTCCCGCGAAAAAGGCGGGCGAGGCCCGATGGCGGAGTGGTGACGCAGAGGACTGCAAATCCTTGTACGCCGGTTCGATTCCGGCTCGGGCCTCCACTTCTCACCCAGATGAGAATGTGCCGCTTTAGCTCAGTTGGTAGAGCACATCATTCGTAATGATGGGGTCACGTGTTCGAGTCACGTAAGCGGCACCACCTTCCTCAAGACCGCATTCTTCTGCCGGCCTCGTCAGTCGGTGATGCCGCTTGGCGTGGTTCTTACCAGAGCCAGATATACAGCCCGATGAGGACCGCGATGGTCAGCATGGCGAGCGTGTTGAACAGCATGGTCGTGGCGAAGGCGATGTCGCCCAGCTTGACCGTCTGTTCCTCGTCCGGCTCGCCCGTCAGCCTCGAGACGATTGCTGCTGCGACGATCGAGACGACGAACACGATCCAGATGCGGATGATGAATTCGAGGTCGGGCGTCGCGAACTTCATGATGACGTTCAGCGCCAGCGAGCCGAGCAGCGCGGTGTAGGCGCCGGCTGCGTTCATCTTCTTGTCGAAGAAGCCGAGCAGGAAGACGACCACGATGCCCGGCGCGATGAAGCCGGTGTATTCCTGCACTGTCTGGAAGCCGCTTTCGAAGCCGCCGATGAACGGCTGGGCGAGGAACAGCGCGATGACCATGGCCGAGAAAGCCGCGACGCGGCCGACGGTCACATAGTGGGTCTCGCCCTGGTCGGGCTTCCAGCTGCGATAGAGGTCCATCGTGAAGATGGTCGAGATCGAGTTCATCATCGATGCGAGCGAGCTCACCACCGCTGCGATCAGCGCCGCGAAGACGAGGCCGCGCAGGCCCGCCGGTGCGAAGCTCATGAGCTCGCCATAGGTGCGGTCCGACTTCTCCGCGAGCGCGTCGCCGTTGAGCAGGCCCTGCTGCGCAAGGATGACCGCGGCGATGCCCGGGATCACGACGATGAAGGGCACGAGGATCTTCAGGAAGGCAGCGAAGGCGAGGCCCTTCTGCGCTTCACCGAGGCTTTCTGCACCCAGCGCGCGCTGGATAATGTACTGGTTGAAGCCCCAGTAGCTGAAGTGCAGCACCCACAGGCCGCCCAGCAGCGTCCAGATGCCCGGCAGGTCCTTGTAGGCCGGATTGCTCTCGTCGAGGATCATCTCGAAGTGGCCCGGCATCTCCTGCATCAGCATGCCGAAGCCGCCGAGGGCACCGTCAGCCGGAAGCGCGTCGAGCGCGATGTAGGTGATGGCGAGGCCGCCGAGGATCAGGATAACGACCTGGATGATGTCGGTCAGGGCGACCGCCTTGAGGCCGCCGTAGAGCGAATAGAGCGCGGCGAAACCGGCCAGCGCGGCCATCGCACCCATGACGCTCCAGCCCGTCAGCGAAGTGACCGCAAGGCCGCCGAGCCACAGGACGGTGGTCAGGTTCACCGCCGTGTAGAGAGCGACCCAGAACACGCTCATCAGCGTCTTCACGCCGTGTCCGTACCGCTGGTCGAGGAACTGCGGCATGGTGTAGATCTTGCGCTTGAGGAAGATCGGCAGGAAGTATTTCGCGACGATGATCAGGACGATCGCGGCCTGCCATTCGTAGGCGGCAATCGCGATGCCGACGGCATAGCCTTGTCCCGACTGGCCGATGATCTGCTCGGCCGAGATGTTCGAGGCGATCAGCGAGGCGCCGATTGCCCACCAGGGCAGGGCGCGGCCGGCGAGGAAGTAGTCCTCGGTATCCTTGTCATGGCCCTTCGGTTCGCGCGAAACGGCCCAGGCTATGCCGAGCAGCGCGAGCGCGTAGAGCACGATGATGACTACGTCGATCGTCTCGAGATTCATGTCTTAACCCTCCCGGTGGGCGATGCGCTTCGTGGCGCACGCCCTTGTCGTATCCCAGTCACTTACTAGCGCGGACTTCCAAGCCGTCCACGCGAATTCGAATTCACACTCAGAACGAGCAGCGCGTCCCCTCGGGCAGCTCGCGGCGCGAGACTTCCGCGATACCGAGAACGAGCGGCGCGTCGGTCGAAATCGTCAGGCTGTCGCCCAGCGTGCCGAGGCAATCGGGCGTCAAAACCATTTCGCGCCAGCCCTTGCCTGCGGCCACCGTCAGCTGCCGCGTCGCATCGAAGCTGTTGCCGCCGCTCGAGATGGTGAAGGTGCCGGCAGGAGCCGATGCGAGGTCGTAGGTCACGAGGAATGCCCCCGAACCGCTGCCGGTCAGCGTCAGCGTGCTGTTCGGGCCGAATGTGACCTGCCGCGCGTCTTCCTGCCGGTTGCGGTCGATACCGCGGGCAACGATGCCGCCACCTTCACCGCGCAGGTTCGGCAGGTCGATCGTGCCGGCCATGGCAGTGACACCTGCAGCGAGACGCCCCATCGAATACCAGTCGGACGGAGCATCGCCGTCGATATAGCCGCAGCTTTCATCGAGCTCGCCGAGCGGCGAGGTGTCGGACAGGTCGCGGCCATAGCCGAGCGCGAAGAGAGCGCCTTCAGGGCCGTTGAGCGGCGCGCCTTCGCAGCCTGCGGGCCAGCTGAAGGACAGGCGGCCGGTCGCGGCGCGCTTGCCGAACAGGATGTCGGCAACGCCCGCGCCTTCGCTGCCGGGCAGCCAGGATGCGACGAATGCGTCGGATGCGTTGAGCTCGCGGTTGACCCACAGCGGACGCCCGGAAAGGAAAACCGCGACGGCGGGAATGCCTTCCGCGTCGAACTTCTTCAGGAGCGCGAGGCCTTCCTCGTCGGAGAAGAGGAGGTTCTTCCGGTCGCCGGCGAACTCGGCATAGGGCTCCTCGCCGAAGACCACCACGGCGACGTCCGGCTTGGCGCTATAGCTGCCGTCCTCCGACAGCGTCGCGCTTCCGCCGGCTTCCTCGGCCGCCTGCTTGATGCCGGCGAAGATCGAGGTCGCACCCGGGAAATAGTCGTTGGTCAGCTCGCGCCCGCCCTGCCAGGTGAGCGTCCAGCCGCCAGCCGCCTGGGCGATCGAATCCGCCGCGACGCCTGCCACAAGGACCTTCGATCCGCCCGCGAGCGGGAGGACGCCGTCGTTCTTGAGCACGACCTGCGACTTGGCGACCGCTTCGCGCGCTACGGCGCGGTGCGGGGCCATGCCGAGCTTGTCGTATTCGCCTGCATTCGGGCGCGCCGAAGGCTTCACCGCGTTGGGGCCGAGCAGGCCGGCGCGGTATTTGACGCGCAGGATACGGGTCACCGCTTCGTCCACGCGTTCGAGCGGGATCGTCCCGTCGTTTACCTGTGCGAGGAGGTTCTCGTAGAGAGCCACCGCGTCGTCAGGCACCATGTAGATGTCGAGCCCGGCGAGAAGCGATTGCGGACAGTCGCTGACGGTGCAGCCCTCGATCTGGCCGTGCGCGTTCCAGTCGCCGACAACGAGGCCTTCGAAGCCCATTTCGCCGCGCAGCACATCGGTCAGCAGGTCCTTGCGGCCATGCATCTTCTTCCCGTTGATCGAGTTGAAGCTCGCCATGATTGCCTCGACGCCGACATCGATCGCGGCGGGGTAGGGCACGGCGTGGATCGCCTTGAGCGCTTCGAGATCGCCGTTCACATCGCCTTGGTCGACGCCCTGGTCGGTGCCGCCGTCGGCGAAGAAATGCTTGGCTGTCGCAATGACGCGGCCGGTGCCGAGGAAATCGTCGGCACCCTTCTTGCCCTGCAGTCCTTCGACCAGCGCCGCGCCCATTTCGGCGACGATCTGCGGGTCTTCGGAATAGCTTTCGTAGGTCCGCCCCCAACGGTCGTCGCGCGCGACGGCGACGGTCGGCGAGAAGTTCCAGTCGATACCGGTCACCTCGATCTCGGTCGCGGTCGCCGCGCCGATCTGGCGGATCAGGTCGGGATCGCCAGTCGCGCCGAGGCCGATGTTGTGCGGGAAGATGGTCGCCTGGATGACGTTGGTGTGGCCGTGCACCGCGTCGGTGCCCCACATGGTCGGGATGGCAGGCTCGTCGCCCGGAAGCGGTGCGGTGCTTGCGTCCCACATCTCGTCGGCGAGGCGCAGCCATTCGGAGGCCGGGGCGAACTCGTCGCCATATGGGCCGCCGTTGCCCCCGTTGAGGTAGCTGCCCCAGCGGTACTTGCGCATTTCCTCGGGCGTGACCGAATTGATCTGCGGCTGGATAAGCTGGGCGATCTTGCGCTCGAGCGTCATGCGCGACAGCAGGTCGGCAATGACCGCCTCTTCAGGCGAGACTGCGGCAGCGGCCTCGGTGCCTTGTGTCGATGCAGCAGACTGGACGGTCGGCGAGCCGGCACAGCCGACCAGCGCCACACAGGCAGCCATAGTTGCAAACGAGCGATACATCCCACACCCCTCCGTACTCTTGGGAACGTTCTCAATCCGACAAGAGCACGGGCCGCGGACTAAATCAAGCGGCTATGCAGGGCGGCGGGCGGTTGCGAGCAGGATTCCCGCGATGAGAGCGAAAACGGCAAGCACCGCGAACAGGCCGGAATAGCCGAATCGCGGGATTATCCCGAGCGCGAGCCACGGCATGATGAGCGATGGCACCGTGTTCGTAAGGTTGAACAGGCCGAGGTCGCGCCCCCTGCTTTGCGGCTTCGGCAGGACGCGCAAAACCTGGCTCGAATGCTGGGCGAGGAAGACGCTCGCCGCGACGCTGAAGATGACATAGCCGGCGATGCCGACGGTGATGCCGGGTGCGAGCAGCATCACGCCAAGCCCTGTCGCGGCAACGAAGGATGCAATCGCGAGCGGGCGGATCGGATGGCCCGTCCGGTCGGCATAGACACCGGCGAGGAAGGCGAGCGGAATGGCGGCGAGCAGCACGAAGCCGAACAGGCGCGCCGTGTCGTTGTCGGTCACCTGCGGCGAGAGCGAGAGCAGCCAGAACAGCAAATAGGCGAACAGCGCTGCCTCGGCGATCTGTACGAGCAGGCGTGCGACCCACATCCGCAGGATCGTCTGCACCTTGTCGCTCGAATCCTCGCCAGCTTGATCAGCAAGGGTCGGCTCGGTCAGGTGCGGCATGGGCTTGGGACGTCCGAAGACGAGCGCAGGAGTGACCAGTGCAACTACGGCGATGGCGATGATGACGAGGCGCGCATCGGGTCCGGCAAGCCCGGGTATGGTTATTATCGCACCGGTCATCGCGCCGAATGCCGGGGCGAAGGCCAGCAGCCCGCCGAGCATGCCCTTCTGCTCGTCGGGCACACAATCGCCCGCCCATGCGGCAAGCGGCGCGAGCATCATGTTGAGCGCCAGCTGCCACAGGAAGACCGCGCCGATCAGAAGCTCCAGCGACTGCGCTTGCGATACGCCGACCAACAGGAGCGAGGACAGGATCATGCCCGCCCAGACCCAGATACGGCGGTCCCTGGTGCGGTCGCTCGCCCAGCCGAAGCCGATATTGGCGAGGCTCGCCGCCACCGCTCCGCCGAAGGTCACGAGTGCGAGCCATTCGACATCGGCGATCCCGGAGATTTCCTTGATCCGCAGCGGCAGGAGGATCGTCAGGAACGGCACATAGGCCACCGCGCCCCCGGCGAATGCGAGACCGTAGAGCAGCAGGAAGCGCGTCGATTGCCGCGCGTCTGCGTCAGCCATTGCGCGGCGGTGCCGTCGATTCCCGCTCGATGAGCGAGCCGGGGACGACGAGCACTTCGTCGCTGTCGACCGAGCGGCCGTCCGATTCGATGATCGCCTCGACTGCGCGCGAAGCCGTCTCGGCAATCGGCTGGTCGATCGCGGTCAAGGCCGGCCGCGTGAACCGGGCAAGCGGCGTGTTGTCGAAGCTGATGAGCGACAAGTCCTCGGGCACTTCGATCCCCATCCGCTTGGCGACATCGAGCGCGCCGAGTGCCATCTGGTCGTTGCTCGCCAGGATAGCCGTCGGGCGGTTCGACTGGCCGAGCAGTTTCTCCGATGCACGCACGCCCGATTCGTAGCTGAAATCGCCGACCGCATAGAGGTCTTCTACGTCGAGCCCTGCATCCGCCATCGCCGTGCGCCAGCCTGCTTCGCGACGCCCGCTCAGCGAATATTCGCGCGAGCCGGAGATGAAGCCGACCCGGCGATGGCCGAGGCCGAGGAGGAATTCGGTCGCCTTCCGGGCCGATCCTTCGTCATTCATGGTGATGCGCATGCCCGGCCCTTCGACCCTCGTGCCGATCCGGGCGAAGGGTATCTGGCGTTCGGCGAGCAGGCCGGTGATCAGCGGGTTTTCCGAGTGCGGCGGCGTCAGGATCACGCCGTCGGGCTGCAAGGCGGTCAGCGCTGCGCCGAGTTCGCGCTCGACATGGTCGCTATGCGTGTCGACCAGTTCGATCATCATGCGATAACCGTGCTCTGCACATTTCAGCATCCCGCCGAGCAGCATCTGGTCGACCCAGTCGCTACCCTCGCGCTTGCGCCAGTCCTCGATCGTGCGCTCGCGATCGTTCAGCGCGAGGATGAGATAGGATTTCGCGCCGCTCATGCGCTGCGCTGCGATCGAGGGGACGTAGCCCAGCTTCTCGATCGAGGCCTGCACGCGCTCGCGCATTTCGGGCCGGACATTGGGCCCGTCGTTGATGACGCGGCTGACCGTCTGCAGGGAAACCCCTGCATCGGCTGCCACGTGCTTGATCGTTACGGCCTGGCGCCGCCGTGCCATTTCCTATTCCTCCCGTCCGGCAGCACAGCTGCCATCTTCCCCTGCCCGGGCATCGCATCGCCACACCCGGACCCAATCCACTTCCATCCTCTTGGGAAAACCTTCTTCGGATACGCCCCCCAGGCCGCGACCTTCGGGCAATCCGCCACCAATCGCAAGGTTGAGAAGCAGGTGAAACGCTTGATCGAACGGAGCATTGGGTGCGTCGGACCCCGCCGACCACCAGTTGTCCGACGTCTTGCGGGCGAAGACCCGCCCGTCGAAGGTCCATTCGATCACACCTTCGTCCCACACAATGCCAAAGGTATGGAAGCCATCGAGCACGTCGGTCGCATGGACTTCGCTGCTGTGAAGCGCGTTGTCGGGCCATTGGCCGCCGAAGTGCAGCGTGCCGAGGATCGTGTCCTCGCGTCCCGTAGGGCATTTCGCGCAGGGAACGCCGAGGTTCACCGCCTCGAGAATGTCGATTTCGCCCGAAGAGGCCCAGCCGCCGTACGTATTGTCCTCCGGAAGCATCCAGATCGCCGGCCAGACGCCCTGGCCTTGCGGCAGCTTGGCGCGAACCTCGATGCGGCCGTATTTCCAGGCGGCGTTGCCCTTCGTGACGAGCCGCGCGGACGTGAAGGGCTTGGTCGCCTGGCGATCGGGATCGGGCATCGATGCGCGAAGATGCGGCGGCCATGCGGCGCCGGTATGCTCTTCGCGCCGCGCGGTGATGACGAGCTTGCCATCCTCGATTGCGGCATTCGACGGATCGTCGCGGTAGCACTGCCGCTCTTCATTGCCGCCGCCCCAGCAATCGACGTCGAACGACCACTTGGTGCGGTCGATTGCTTCGCCGTCGAACTCGTCGGACCACACCAGCGTCCAGCCGCTTTCAGTGCCCGGCGTGCGCGATGTGCCCGGCTGGGGCATGGTGACAGTCTCGATGATCTCGCGCTTGCCATTGCTTGGCTGCGCGCACGATGCCGCCAGCATCGCGAGCCCGATAACGGGAGCCAGCCGCGTGCAAATGCTCCGTTGGCGCGGCTCCGCCAGCGCGGAAGTGAGAGCTGGAGACATGGGATTATCCTCTCGCCAATGCGATCCGGCAGCTGATTGCAGGATCATTGTCGCCTGTTTCGTCAAGGAAAACAAAATGGGCCCCTGCCGCAAGCGGCAAGGGCCCATATGTGTCCGTCCCTAAGGCCGGACCCCCCGTCAGAAGTCGAAGCGGGCGAGGAAGGTGAGGCGACGGTCGTTGCGGAACGCGTTACGGCTGAGACGCGTACCGTCGAAGTCGATCACCTGGCTGGTGCGGGTCACCTCGTCGAGGAGGTTCACGCCCTGCACACCCAGCTTGAGTTTGTCGTTCACCGTGAAGAAGATCGACGCGTCGAGCTGGCCCGTGCTTTCCTGCCAGATCGGCGAGAACGGGAAGATGTCGTCACGCGGGGTGATCAGGAACTCCGAGCGCCAGTTGTAGGCGGCACGGGCCGAGATCGGTCCCTTTTCGTAGAACACCGTCGCGTTGATCGTGTGCTCCGACACACCCTGCAGCGGCTGCTGCGAGGCGAAGGTGCCACGGTTGCCGATGAGGTCCGGGTTCGTGAAGTCGCCGGCATCGATGTAGGTGTAGGTCAGCTGCGTGCCGAGACCGTCGAGCGGTCCGGGCAGGAATTCGAAGACGTCCTGATAGGCGATCTCGAAACCCTTGAGCTGGCCGCCGAGCTCGTTGCTCGGACCGTTCACTTCGACATCCAGCGAGCCGTTCGACGTCGGGTAGTCGACGATGTTCACGCCGCTGCTGACGATGCCCGAAAGGTCCTTGATGAAGCCGGCCAGGGTGATCGAGCCGACATCGTCGAAGTAGTATTCGATCGACAGGTCGTAGTTCCAGGACTCGGTCGCCTGCACGTTGCGGTTGCCGGTGAAGAGCTGGAACAGCGGGCCATTGGCGAGGGCGTCGGGGCCCGCAGCCAGGAGGTCACCCGTGTTGTCGACCACTTCGCCGCCAGCGCGGAAGAGCGCGAGGTCGGGGCGGGAGATGCCCTTCGACACCGCACCGCGCAGCAGGAGGCCGCCACCGAAGTCGAGCTTCGCGTTGAAGCTCGGCAGCCAGTGATCGAACGTGATGTCACGATCGTCGATGATCACGTCGCCGGTGTAGGCAGCTGCAAACTGGGCCAGCCTGTCGGCGGTCAGTGCGCAATAGCCGAGGTTGGCGGTCGGGTTCGGCGTGTTGTCGCAGACATACTGGACTTCCGAGATTTGAACGCGGCCATCGCCGTTGCCGCCGGCACTCTGCGTCGGATCGTCGAAGAAGCTCGGGCTCGGCAGCGTGATGCGGCCGCCGCTCTTGACGGTCGTGTGGACGTAGCGGAGGCCGATGTTGCCATCGAGCGACCAGCCGTTGTCGAAGTCGAGGCCCCAGTCCGCACGGGCGTAGAAGGCACCGGTGATTTCCTCGACGTCGGAAATCTGGCCTTCGCTGAAGCCGTCCGGCAGCACGGTCCACTGCTCGCCGACGAAGTCGGGGAAGCTCCAGGCAGTAATGGCCTGGCCCTGCTGCGTCACGGTTCCGTTCAGATAGTCGCCGATGAAATCGTCGCCACCGAAGAAGAAGCCGCCACCGTTCTGGATCGGGTTGGCTGCATTGCCGCGCTGGAAGTTGTTCGCGAACGGCGTGACGTAGTTCGACGCATCCGGGAAGTCGCGGACATAGGCGCCGCCGTTACCGCAGCACAGGCCGTAGGGGCGAGTGTTGGGGAGGGCATAGCCGCCGCCCCACTGCCCGTTGGCACCGGTCCACGGAGCACCCAGCGTACCCCAGTTGTTGAAGTTCGTGTCACGCGTGACGCGCGCACGTTCCGCCCAGCGGCTGCCGAAGCGCACGTTGCGCAGGAAGCCGTCACCCACTTCGTAGCTTGCATCGAGGCGGACGCTGTTGAGGTCGCCCTCGTTGCGCGCCTTACTGTCGAGCAGGAACCAGTAATAGGTGTAGTCCGGATCGTTGTAGATGCCTTCCGGCGCACCGATCGGGGTGATGAACTGGATCGACGGCGTCTTGCCGGTGTTGTCGATCACGAGGTCCGAGAAGGTGTTCATCGCGCCGATGATCGAGTCCTGGCGCAGCTCCGAACCGATGTGCTGGATTTCGAAGTTGAACGCGAGGCGATCGTTCGCCTGGAACGTTGCGTCGAACGAGAAGTCCTCGGTCGAAGCGTCCGTGTCGCGCTGGAAGTGGACCAGCTCGGTCGGCAGGCCGCCCCAAGGCGAGAAGAACGAGTCGCCGGTGGTCTGCGTCAGGATGCCGGTCTGGAAGAGGCCATTGCCGTCGAAGGTCCAGTTGGTACCGGCACGTTCGACCGGGAAGCCGGCGTCGTTGTTGACCAGCGCCTGGATGAAGTACTCGTCGGTGAAGAACTGCGTGTCGGCACGCAGCCATTCGAAGGTTGCGAGCAGGCGACCGTCGCCGCTTTCGAACTGGCCGACGACCGAGAAGGCCTCGCGGTCACGCTCGAGGGTGGTCGTGCGGACGCCGGCACCCTTCGGCACGATCACGGTGTTGGCCGGCGGGAAGCCGGTCGCGTCGAAATTGACGTCGCCGAAGCCGCCCGAGCCCACGTCACGTGCACGGATACAGGTCGAATCCAGCGCCGCGTCGCGGTAGCAGGGATCCTGCAGGCCCGAAGCGTCGGTGCGGCTGACGAGTTCCGAACGGGCATAGCCCAGCTGGAGGCCGAACATGCTGCCACCCGGGGTTTCCCAGGTGTTCGAGATCAGAACGGAGCCGCCCGGCGACCATTCTTCAGCCAGGTCGCCCCAGTTCATCTCGAGCGTGCCCGAGACGTTGAGCCCCGGATTGTCGAGCGGCTTGCGGGTGACGAGGTTGACCGTACCGGCGATGCCGCCGTCGATCATGTCGGCAGTCGCGTTCTTGTAGACTTCGACGCGGCCGAGAAGCTCGGGCGAGACGTCGTTGAACGAGAGGACCGTACCGCCGGTAGCCGAGAAGATGTCGCGGCCGTTCAGTTCGGAACGGACATAGGGCAGGCCGCGAATGATGACGCCGGTACCTTCGACCGAGAAACGGTCGGGGTCCGAAGTCTTCTCGAAACGGCCGATGTTGACGCCCGGGACACGCTGCAGCGCTTCCGCGACCGAACGGTCGGGCAGCGCGCCGATGTCTTCTGCGGTGATGACGTCGACTACGGTGTCGGCGTTGCGTTTGATGTCCTGCGCCGCGTCGAGCGAGGCGCGGAAACCGCTGACGACGATGACGTCATCGGCTTCGTCTTCCTCGACCGCCGGGGCATCGGCGGGAGCTTCCTGAGCCATCGCGACCGAAGGCAGGGCAAGACACATTGCAAGAGTAGAAGCCGTACCGAGCGCCCATCCGCGCTTGGTCGATTCGGCCGCTAAAGGCATAAATTTGCGAGACACATACCCCTCCATGGTATTAGATTTCACCTTTATGACATCGTGGCTATCGGTTGTTGGGAGCGTTCACAAGGGAAAAATGAACGTTCACAATTTTGCCCGCAGGTGTTAGATCGCTGCAACACTTTCGCCCGTCAGAGCGGTTGCGCGAACGCGGTTGCTGGGCAAGATAATGCAGGAGAACGGCCGGCGCCAATGACCGGCGGTCCCTTCGAGAGGCAGGTCGACTGACAAGATGGCAATCGAACGTATCGTAATCGTGGGTGGCGGCACGGCGGGCTGGATGGCGGCGGCGGCGCTGTCGCGGCTCAAGGCCGGGCACAAGGTCGAGATACTCCTGATCGAATCCGAGCAGATCGGCACGGTCGGCGTCGGCGAGGCGACCATCCCGCCCTTCGTCGACTTCAACCGCCTGCTCGAAATCGACGAGCAGCAGATGCTCGCTTCGGTCGGCGGGACGTTCAAGCTGGGGATCCAGTTCGTCAACTGGGGCCAGCAGGGCGACAGCTATATCCACCCCTTCGGCAATTACGGCTACGAAATCGACGGCGTGTCCTTCCACCACGTGTGGCACCGCTTCCGCCAGGAAGGCGACAACCGCCCAATCCAGGTCTTCAACCTCGAGACCATGGCGGCCTACTTCGGCAAGTTCGCCCGCACGCAGGACTACCAGCGCGACGACCTGCCGCCGATGAACTACGCCTATCACATCGATGCGACGCGCTATGCCAAGTTCCTGCGCGGTTATGCCGAGAAGCGCGGCGTCGTCCGGCGCGAAGGCAAGATCGACGACGTGAACCTCGACGGCGAGACCGGATTCGTCACCTCGGTCAAGATGGACGACGGGGAAACCATCGCGGGCGACTTCTTCGTCGACTGCTCGGGCTTCCGCGGACTGCTGATCGAGCAGGCGCTGAAGACCGGCTACGAGGATTGGCGCCATTACCTGCCGTGCGACCGGGCTGTCGCGCTGCCCTGCGACCGCGAGGATGGCAGCCCGGCTGCGCCCTACACCCGCGCAACCGCGCATTCGGCCGGCTGGCAATGGACCGTCCCGCTGCAGCACCGCAACGGCAACGGCCATGTCTATTGCAGCGAGTTCATGTCGGACGAGGAAGCGCACGAGATCCTCGTCAAGAACATCGCCGGCAAGCCTGCCGCCGACCCGAACTTCCTGCGTTTCGTCACCGGACGCCGCAAGAAGTTCTGGAACAAGAACGTCGTCGCACTCGGCCTTGCAGCGGGCTTCATGGAGCCGCTGGAATCGACCTCGATCCACCTCGTGAACACGGGCATCAACAAGCTGATTGCATTGCTCTCGCTCGATGGGGTGACGCAGGCGCAGGAGGATGCGTTCAACCGCCTGACGGGGAAGGAATACACCCGCATCCGCGACTTCCTGATCCTGCATTACAACGCGACCGAGCGGGACGACACGCCGTTCTGGAACCACTGCCGTACGATGGAGGTGCCGGAAAGCCTGACCGAGAAGGTCGACCTGTTCCAGACCAACGGCCAGATCTTCCGCGAGGAGGACGAGCTGTTCACCGAGACCAGCTGGGCTGCGGTGATGATGGGGCAGCGCATCAACATGGGCGGGCACAACCCGATGGCGGACACGCTGAAGGACCCGAACCTCAAGCGCGAGTTCGACGAGATCGAGCGCTCGATCCGCTACCTCGTCCAGCACATGCCGACGCACCCCGACTACCTCGCCCGCTACTGTCCGGCAGCGGCCTAAGGGTCTTGCCTTTGGCAGCGAAGCGGGAGAAGTGGGCGCGAGCATTCCGGGAGGGGACATGACACGCAGCGCGACCCGATACCGCGTCACATCCTTCGATGTCGCTGCCGAGGCGGGCGTCAGCCAGTCGACCGTCTCGCGCGCGCTAGCCGGGTCGAGTGCGATCACCGAGGAAACGCGCGCCAAGGTCGTCGCGGCGGCGGAAAAGCTCGGCTATGTCGTCGATGCGCGCGCGGCCATGCTGCGCAAGGGCACGACCGGCACCATCGCCGTGGTCGTCATCTGCCGCCCGGACGAGGCGGTGAGCGACATCAACCCGTTCTACTTCTCGCTGCTCGGTGCCGTCAGCGCGGCGGCTGCGGAAGCCGGATACGAAACGCTCGTGTCCTTTCAGGCGGAAGCCGACAAGCTGTTCGGCCGGTATGAGGAACGCGGCCAGGCCGATGGCGTGATCGTCATCGGAACGACGACCAACAATGCCGCGTGGGAATATTTCCGCGAGCTCGACAAGGCGGGCGCGAACCTCGCCTTCTGGGGCTCGCCCTACAACAGTCTCGAGTGGGTCCGGTCGGACAATTTCGAAGGCGGCCAGATCGCCACCCATGCGCTGGTCGAGAGCGGCTGCCGCAGGATCGTCCACATCGGCACCACGCAATCGCCGCAGCGCCAGTTCGGCGAGCGCTACGAAGGCTATCTCGCGGCGATGGAGCAGGCAGGCCTCGAACCGCAGCTCGAAGTGATCGACGAGACAGCCGACCGGGAATCGCAGGGTCGCAAGGCGGTTGCTTCGCTCATCGAGGCGGGGATCGATTTCGACGGGCTGTTCATCGCCTGCGACAGCATCGCGCTCGGCGCGCTCGACGAGCTTAACCGGCGCGGCATCAAGGTGCCGGAAGAGTGCGGGCTGGTCGGCTTCGACGGTATCCGGGCCGGCACCTACAGCAATCCGCCGCTCACCAGCGTCGAGCCCGATTTCGAGACCGCCGGCAGCATGCTCGTGCGCCGGGTGCTCGGGACGGAAGAGCAGGCAGGCGAGCGGCGCGTGCCGGTGCACCTGCTGCGCCGCGCAAGCGTCAGGATCTGACGCTCACCTTAAGGTCGGCCTGCGGCATGGCGAAGATGCCCATCACCGGATGCGGCTGGTAAGGCTCCTCGAGCCGCTTGATCTCCTCCGCCGTCAATTCGACGTCGAGCGCTGCGACAGCATCCTCGATATGCTTCTGCTTGGTCGCCCCGACGATCGGACTGGTCACTTCCGGCTTCTGCAGCACCCATGCGAGCGCGACCTGCGCCATCGGGATCCCGCGCTCCTCCGCGACCGCCTGCACCGCTTCGACGATCTGGCGGTCGTTCTCCTGCGTGCGGGCGTAGAGCGCCTTGCCGACCATGTCGGTCTCGCTGCGCTCGGTTGTCTCGTCCCATGGGCGGGTGAGCTTCCCGCGCGCCAGCGGGCTCCACGGCATGACCGCTATCCCCCGATCGGCGCATAGCGGCAGCATCTCGCGCTCTTCCTCGCGGTAGAGCAGGTTGACGTAGTTCTGCATCGAGATGAACTGCTTGAGCCCGGCGCTCTCGGCGAGGTGCAGCATCTTCTGGAACTGCCAGGCATACATGGACGATGCGCCGACATAGCGCACCTTGCCCGCGCGCACGATCGCATCGAGCGTCTCGACGATTTCCTCCATCGGCGTGTTCGGATCGAGCCGGTGGATCTGGTAGAGGTCGATGTAATCGGTGCCGAGGCGCTTCAGGCTGTCGTCGACCGCATGCATCAGCGCCTTGGCGGACAGCCCGCCGGTATTGGGCGCTTGCCGCCAGCGAAAGAAGCCCTTGGTCGCGATGACCACTTCGTCGCGGCGCGCCATCTCCTTCAGCAGCTTGCCGGTGATCTCCTCGCTCGTGCCGCCGGAATAGGCGTTGGCCGTGTCGAAGAAATTGATCCCGGCTTCGAGCGCCTGACGGAAAAAGGGACGCGAGGCATCCTCGCTCATGGTCCAGTCGTGCCCCTCCTTCGATGCATCGCCGAAGCTCATGCAGCCGAGGCAAAGTTTCGAGACGGTCAGGCCGGTGCGGCCGAACTGGACATATTTCATGGGTAGGGCTCCTCTCTTGCCTACCGCATAGTCGCGGGGTCGCTTCGGGCAAGTCCGTTTCGCGCTTGCACATATAACGATACCTTTATATGTCTCCTGCCCATGCGCATCGAGGCAACCATGAGGGCGCTCGCCGACCCGACGCGGCTGCGGATCATGCGGCTGCTCTCCGCCATGGAACTGGCGGTGGGCGAACTCGCGCAGGTGCTGGGGCAGAGCCAGCCGCGCGTTTCCCGCCACATCGGCATCCTGTGCGATGCCGGACTTGCCGAGCGGCACCGTGAAGGTAGCTGGGTCTTCCTGCGCGCGGCGACCGCTCGCGGCGACGACAGCCCGGTCGGCGAAGCGGTCGAGCGCCTGCTTGCCATAGCCGAGCGCGAAGACCCCGAATTCGCCACCGCCTGCGAGGAAGACCGCCGCAATCTCGCGACCATCCGGGCGGCACGCGAAACCAGTGCGGAGGCCTATTTCGCCCGCCATGCCGAGGACTGGGACGAGCTGCGCAAGCTCCACAGTCCCGATGGCAAGGTGGAGGAGCGCTTGTCCGAAGCGCTGGGCAAGGCCGACCTCGGTCAATTGCTCGATATCGGCACCGGTACGGGCCGCATGGCGGAACTCTTCGCCGACCGGACCGAGCGGATCGTGGCGCTCGACAAGAGTCTCGACATGCTGCGCGTCGCGCGCGCCAAGTTGCAGAACCTGCCGTCCGACGTGGTCGAACTGGTGCAGGGCGATTTCGCCTCGCTGCCTTTTGCAGCGCAGAGCTTCGACACCGTGCTGCTCCACCAGGTGCTGCATTTCGCGCAGGACCCCTCGGTCGCGCTGACTGAAGCGGCGCGTGTCACCCGGCCGGGCGGGCGCATCGCCATCGTCGATTTCGCCGCCCACGAGCGCGAGGAACTGCGCGAGCGTTTCGCCCATGCCCGGCTCGGTTTCACCGATGGTGCGATGGAAACCCTGCTGAGCGAAGCCGGCTACGAGCCGAAAGCTCCGATTGCCCTCGATGACGGAGAACTTGTTGTGAAGATCTGGCTCGGCACGCGAAAGGGCGCTGTCGAAAATCAGGCAGGAAGGACAATCGCGGGATGAACCCGACGCTCGACCAGATGCACGAGGCACGTACCGCGCTCGACAGTCCGCTGTTCGAAGGACTGCGCGGCGATATCGACGTGTCGTTCGAATTCTTCCCGCCCAAGACCGAGAAGATGGCGCAGACCCTGTGGGAAAGCGTCGATACGCTTGCGCCGCTGGGGCCGCGCTTCGTTTCGGTAACCTATGGCGCAGGCGGTTCGACCCGCGAGCGCACCCATGAACAGGTCGTGCGCATCCAGCAGGAAGCGGGCATTCCAGCCGCCGCCCACCTCACCTGCGTCGCCGCGACGAAGGAAGAGGTGAACGAGGTCGCGCGCCATTACTGGGATGAGGGTATCCGCCACATCGTCGCCCTGCGCGGCGATCCGCCCGATGGCGGCGGGCACTACACGCCGCATCCGGGCGGTTATGCCAATGCGGTCGAGCTGATCGCGGGCCTGAAGGAAGTCGCCCCGTTCGAAATCTCGGTCGCCGCCTATCCCGAAGTCCACCCGGATTCGCCCGATGCGCAGGCCGATCTCGACAATCTGAAACGCAAGTTCGATGCCGGTGCGACGCGAGCGATCACGCAGTTCTTCTTCGATCCGCAGTGCTTCTTCGAGTTCCGCGACAAGGCGGCGAAGGCCGGAATCGAGGGCGAGATCGTGCCGGGAATCATGCCGGTGATGAGCTTCGCAGCAGTCCAGCGCATGGCCGGGCTGTGCGGCACGGCGATCCCGCACTGGATGGAAGGCCTGTTCGACGGGCTCGACGAGCGGCCCGCCGCGCGCCAGCTGGTAAGCGCGACCATCGCCGCCGAGCTGTGCCGCCGGCTTTATGCAGGCGGGGTGCGCCAGTTCCACTTCTACACGCTGAACCGCGCGGAGCTGAGCTACGCGATCTGCCACATGCTCGGCATGCGCGCGAAGGAGCAGGCGGCATGAGCGTTCGCGAGAAACTCCAGGCCGAAGCTGCCAGGCGCATCCTGATCAAGGACGGCCCCTACGGTACCGAAATCCAGCGCGCGAAACTCGCGGCGGAGGACTATGCCGGGGACACGGGGCTGGAAGCCGACCAGAAGGGCAACAACGACCTCGTCAACCTGACCCAGCCGCAGGTCATCCGCCGCATCTGCGACAGCTACATCGCGGCCGGCGCCACCGTTCTTGCGACCAATACCTTCAATGCCAATCGCATCAGCCAGGCGGATTACGGTGCCGAAGCCCTCGTGCGCGCGATGAACGTCGCCGCGGCCAAGGTCATACGCCAAGCCTGCGACGAGGCTACGGCCGCGGACGGCGTGCCCCGCTTCGTGTGCGGCGCGATGGGGCCGACCAACAAGACCCTGTCGCTCAGCCCCAATGTCGAGGACCCGGGCTATCGCGAAGTCAGCTTCGACGAGATCGTCGACGTTTACCGCGAACAGGCCGCAGCGCTGATCGAAGGCGGCTGCGACACGATCCTGATCGAGACGGTGTTCGACACGCTCAATTGCAAGGCGGCGATCATGGCGGTCAAGCAGCTCGAGCGCGAGCTGGGGCAGGACATCCCGTTGATGATCTCGCTCACTCTCACCGACCTGTCGGGCCGCAACCTGTCGGGCCATACGGTCGAAGCATTCTGGTACACCGTGCGCCACGCCAAGCCGGTGACGATCGGGCTCAATTGCAGCTTCGGCGCGGACCAGCTGCGCCCGCATGTGCAATTGCTCTCCGACATCGCCGACACTCTGCTGATGGCCTATCCCAACGCGGGTCTGCCGAACGAGCTCGGCGAATATGACGAGCTTCCCGAAACCACCGCGACGCTGGTGCGTGTCTGGGCGGAAAATGGGCGCGCCAACATCCTCGGCGGATGCTGCGGCTCGACCCCCGACCACATCGCCGCCATGGCGACAGCGGTCGAGGGACTGCCCCCGCGCAAGATCCCGACGCTCGATGAAAACATGCGCCTCGCCGGCCTCGAACCCTTCACGATTGCAGCCTGATGCCTGACCTCACAACAGCCCGTTTCGTCAATATCGGCGAGCGAACCAATGTGACCGGCTCGGCCCGGTTCAAGAAGCTCATCATGGCGGACGACTATGCCACCGCCGTCGAGGTCGCGCGCCAGCAGGTCGAGAACGGCGCGCAGGTGATCGACGTCAACATGGACGAAGGCCTGCTCGACGCCGAGAAGGCGATGACGACCTTCCTCAAGCTGATCGCTGCCGAGCCGGACATCGCGCGCGTTCCGGTGATGATCGACAGTTCTAAGTGGGAGGTGATCGAGGCGGGGCTCAAATGCGTGTCGGGCAAGCCGATCGTCAATTCGATCAGCATGAAGGAAGGCGAAGAGCCGTTCCTCGAACAGGCGCGCAAATGCATGGACTATGGCGCTGCCGTGGTCGTGATGGCGTTCGACGAAACGGGGCAGGCGGACACGAAGGACCGCAAGGTCGAAATCTGCACCCGTGCCTACAATCTGCTGACCGGCATCGGCTTCCCGCCGGAAGACATCATCTTCGACCCCAACATCTTCGCCGTGGCGACGGGGATCGAGGAGCATGATCGCTACGGTCTCGATTTCATCGAGGCGGTGCGCGAGATCAAGGCGGCCTGCCCGCATGCGAAGACCAGCGGCGGCCTGTCGAACCTGTCCTTCAGCTTCCGCGGCATCGAGACGGTGCGCCGCGCGATGCACTCCGTCTTCCTCTACCACGCGATCCCCGCCGGGCTCGACATGGCGATCGTCAACGCGGGCCAGCTCGACGTTTACGACCAGATCGACCCGGCCCTGCGCGAGGCGTGCGAGGACGTGATCCTGATGCGTCGCGCTGATGCGACCGAGCGCTTGATCGCGCTTGCCGAGAGCTACAAGGGCCGCGATCCCAAGGCGGAAAAGGAAGCCGCCGAATGGCGCGGCTGGCCGGTCGCCAAGCGGCTCGAGCACGCGCTGGTGAAGGGTATCGACGCGCATGTCGTCGAGGACACCGAGGAGGCGCGCCAGGCGCTTGCCGACAGCGGAGGTCGCCCCATCGAGGTGATCGAAGGCCCGCTGATGGACGGCATGAACGTGGTCGGCGACCTGTTCGGCAGCGGCAAGATGTTCCTCCCGCAGGTGGTGAAATCCGCCCGCGTCATGAAGAAGGCCGTCGCCCACCTCATCCCCTTCATCGAGGCGGAGAAGGAGGAGGGCGCGAAGGCCAAGGGCCGGATCGTCATGGCGACCGTGAAGGGCGACGTGCACGATATCGGCAAGAACATCGTCGGCGTGGTCCTGCAGTGCAACGGCTACGAGGTGATCGACCTCGGCGTGATGGTGCCGTGGTCGACAATCTTGCAGACAGCCAAGGACGAGAACGCCGACATCATCGGCCTGTCTGGCCTGATCACCCCCTCGCTCGACGAGATGGTCACGGTCGCCGAGGAAATGCAGCGCGCGGGGCTCGACCTGCCGCTGCTGATCGGCGGGGCGACCACGAGCAAGGTGCACACCGCGCTCAAGATCGATCCTGCTTACGAGGGTCCGGTCATCCACGTGCTCGATGCGAGCCGAGCGGTCGGCGTCGCGAGCAGGCTGCTGTCGGATACGCAGAAGGACGAGTTCGTCACCACCACCGCCGCGGAATACGAGAAGGTGCGCGAGGCGCGCGAAGGCAAGGCGCAGAGCGTCCTGCTGACGCTAGAGGAAGCGCGTGCGAACTATTACGATGCCTATCTGAGCGACAAGCCCGCGCCCCCGCTCAAGCCCGGCCTCCACGTGTTCGACGACTGGTCGCTTGCCGACTTGCGCGAATACATCGACTGGACGCCGTTCTTCCGCGCCTGGGAACTGCACGGCAATTATCCCGCGATCCTCGACGACGAGGTGGTCGGCGACACGGCGCGCACGCTCAAGGACGATGCCGATGCGATGCTCGACCGCATCATCGGCGAGAAATGGCTTACGGCGCGCGGGGTTGCAGGCTTCTGGCCCTGCGCGCGCGACGGCGACGATGTCACCATCCATCTCGACGACAAGGAGGACCATGTCGTCCTTCCCTTCCTGCGCCAGCAGATCAAGAAGTCGCGCGACAGGGCGAACATGTGCCTTGCCGATTTCATCGATCCGGCAGGCGACTGGATCGGCGGTTTCGCGGTTGGCATCCACGGGATCGAGGAGCATTCGAAGCGCTTCCTCGCCGATAAGGACGATTATTCGGACATCCTCCTCAAATCGCTCGCCGACCGCTTCGCCGAAGCCTTTGCCGAGCGGCTGCACCAGCATGTCCGCACCGATTTGTGGGGCTATGCCCCGGCCGAACAGCTGACCAACGAGGCGCTGATCAAGGAACAGTATCGCGGTATCCGCCCGGCGCCTGGCTATCCGGCATGCCCCGATCACTCGCTCAAGCCGATCCTGTTCGACCTGCTCGACGCGCCCGCCAATGCCGGGCTCGAACTGACCGAGAACTTCGCCATGCTGCCGACCGCGGCGGTAAGCGGGTTCTATTTCGGCCATCCGGAGAGCCAGTATTTCGGCGTCGCTCGCATCGGCCGCGACCAGCTTGAGGATTATGCCGCGCGCTGCGGGGTCGATCTTGCTACGGCGGAGCGATGGCTCAGGCCCAATCTCGACTGAACTCCGTCCAGCCGACGCTGCGGCATAGCTCGCGGCTGAGCATCATTGGCGGCGTGGTGCTCGCGGCTGTTTATGCCGCCTGCTGGTGGCTGGTCGATACCGATGCATCGCTGCTCGAGGCCTTGTGGTTCCTGCCCGGTGTCGGAGTGATCGGCGCAATCATCGCCAATGCGAGCGGAACGGGCGGCGGCGTGGTGTTCGTTCCTGTCTTCAACGCGCTGCGCGATCTCGGCGTCATGTCGCTCGACCCGTTGCAGGTGGTCGCCGTGTCGATGGGTATCCAGTCTTTCGGGATGAGCCTCGGCGCGCTTCGCTGGACCGACCGGCTCT
This sequence comes from Erythrobacter sp. HKB08, assembly GCF_004114695.1. Lineage (NCBI taxonomy): Bacteria > Pseudomonadati > Pseudomonadota > Alphaproteobacteria > Sphingomonadales > Erythrobacteraceae > Erythrobacter > Erythrobacter sp. HKB08. The sequence continues at coordinate 28,394 of NZ_CP035310.1, read as the reverse complement.
ATCACCAGCATGATCCGGGCAGGCTGGAGGCGCGCGCCGTCCCGCGTGACTATTGGCTGGTGTGTGCCCTGGTGCTGGCACTCTCGCTTCCGGCGCTCCTTACGACGCAGCGGCTGGTTCCATTCGACGGGCAGGCGGTACTGCTTGGATACAAGACCTTCTCGATCCTGCTGGGCCTGGCGCTGATCGTCGCGACCTGGACGTTCAATCGCGCGATCCCCGAACGCGAGCGCCTCGCCCCGGTCGACCTTGCGATGCTCGCGCTCATCGCCATCCCGGGCGGAGCGCTCACTGCGCTGTTCTCGGTCGGCATAGGCGAACTCGTCGCCTTCTACCTGTTCCTGCGTCACTATCCGGTGGTGCTGTGCGTCGGCACGGCCTGCGTGATCTCGGCCGCGAGCGTCATTGCGGGACTCGCCTGGCATATCGGGCAAGGGACGGTGCAATGGGAAGTGGTGCTGCTCGCTGCCCCCGGCGCGATGCTGGGGGCCTTCCTCGCCCGCCCGATCGCGCTGTGGCTGGGCGCGCGCAAGCTCAAGACTGCGGGCGGCGCGTGGATCATGCTCTCGGCGCTCTATCTCCTGTGGCTGAATCGCGGCTAGCGCTTGCTTGGCGATTGACGGGCCGCACGCAATCGCGCAGGGCATCAGGCGTCTTCTGCAGGAGCGATTCTGCAGGCGGACGAGCGGGAGAGTTCGCAATCGCGGGCAGCGATGCGGCGCCGAAGGAGCAACCGCCCCGGAAACTCTCAGGCACACGGGACCGCTCGTACCTTGGACACTCTGGAAAGCGCCGCGCCTGGTCGTGGCCACCGAAGGGGTAAGCCTGCCCATTCGCGGGCCAAGCTCTCAGGTTTCCTGACAGAGGGGGCATGGCACGCAGCTTCGCCGGGAAGCGTGCGGCCACCTGTCAGGGACCGTGCATGAGCGACGAAGCGATCGATAATTCCGAAGTAGAGAACGAAACGCCGGGCGAACTGCCTTTGGGCGACTGGCACCGCGCGCAGGGTGCGCGGATGGTTCCCTTCGCCGGCTACATGATGCCGATCCAGTATGCCAAGGAAGCGGGCGGAGGCATCGTAGCCGAGCACGAGTGGACCCGCAATTCCGCCTCGCTGTTCGACGTCAGCCACATGGGCCAGCTCATGATCACCGGCGAGGGTGCTGCCGAAGCGCTCGAAGCCCTGGTGCCGGGCGCGATCTCCAGCCTGAAGCCGGGGCGCGTGCGTTATACGCTGCTGCTCAACGAGGATGGCGGGGTGATCGACGACCTGATGGTCACCAATGCGACCGAGTGGATCGAAGGCGACGAAGAGGCCGGGACCGAAGGCCACTGGGGCGAGCCGGCCTATTATCTCGTCGTCAACGGCGCGACCAAGTGGGACGACATCGGCCATTTGCGCGAGCATCTGCCCGACGAAATCACCATGACGCATCTCGACGAGCAGGCGCTCATCGCGCTGCAGGGTCCGAAGGCGGCGCAGGCGCTGGCCCGCGTCATGCGCGGCGTGCCCGACAGCCTCGTTTTCATGCAGTCGATGACCTACGATTTCGGCGAATGGCCGCTGCGCATCACCCGCGCAGGCTATACCGGCGAGGACGGGTTCGAAATTTCGGTCCCTGCCGAATTCGCCCAATCGCTGGCCGACCGCCTGATGGCGGAAATCGAAATCCGCCCGGCGGGCCTCGGCGCGCGCGACAGCCTGCGGCTCGAAGCGGGCCTGCCGCTCTACGGCCACGACCTCGATACCGAGACCGATCCGGTGAGCGCTGACCTGACCTTCGCCCTCACCAAGAAGCGCCGCGAAACCGGCGGCTGGATGGGCCACGCGGCCTGTGCTGCGAAACTGAGCGAAGGTTGCGCCTCGCGCCGCGTCGGCCTCGTCCTCGATGGGCGCCTTCCGGCACGCGAAGGCGCGCTGGTCTTCTCCGGCGATACCGAAGTTGGCCGCGTCACCAGCGGCGGTTTCTCGCCCACGCTCGGCCACCCGATCGCCATGGCCTATGTCGGCAGCGACTACGTGGCCGAGGGTACCGAGCTCGAAATCGAAGTTCGCAACAAACGCCTGCCTGCGCGCGTTGCACCAATGCCTTTTGTCCCGCATCGCTATTACCGAGGGAGTTGATCGATGGCCCGTTACTTCACCGACGAACATGAATGGATCGATGTCGAGGGCGACCTCGCGACGGTCGGCATCACCGACTACGCGCAGGAACAGCTGGGCGACATCGTCTTCGTCGAACTGCCCGAAGTCGGCACCGTGCTCGAAGCGGGCAAGGATGCTGCCGTGGTGGAGAGCGTCAAGGCAGCCAGCGACGTCTACGCCCCGATCGGCGGCGAGGTGATGGAAGTGAACGACTCGCTCGAAGAAGATCCCGCCCTCGTGAATTCCTCGCCCGAGGAAGACGGCTGGTTCTTCAAGCTGACCATCGCCGACAAATCCGAGCTCGAAGGGCTGATGGACGACAAGGCTTACAAGGCGTTCGTCGACGGGCTCTGATCCCGCTCGGCGCATCGAGGATAGAACATGCGCTACCTACCCCTGACCGATACCGACCGCGGCGAAATGCTGGCCAAGGTCGGCGCCGCAAATATAGACGACCTGTTCGTCGACGTTCCCGAAGAAGCGCGGCTCAAAGGGCCGATCGAGGGCCTGCCGCTCCATGCGAGCGAAATGGCGGTCGAGAAGCACATGCGCCGCCTGTCGAAAAAGAACCTCGCGGCGGCGGACGCGGCATTCTTCCTCGGGGCGGGGGCCTATCGCCATCATGTCCCGGCGAGCGTCGATCACATCATCCAGCGCGGCGAGTTCCTGACCGCCTACACGCCCTACCAGCCGGAAATCGCGCAGGGCACGCTGCAGATGCTGTTCGAGTTCCAGACGCAGGTCGCAAGGCTCTATGGCTGCGCGGTCGCCAATGCGTCGATGTACGACGGCTCCACCGCGTGCTGGGAAGCGGTCGCGATGGCGAGCCGCATTGCCCGCGGAAAACGCAAGAAGGTCGTCCTCTCCGGTGCGCTGCACCCGCATTACGCCGAGGTCGTGAAGACCATGGCGAAGTTCACCGACGACGAAATCGCCAGCGCGAAACCGGCGATCCAGGCCAAGCCCGACAATGCCGGGCTGATCGCGCGGATCGACGAGAACACGAGCTGCGTTGTGGTGCAGTATCCCGATATCCTCGGGCGCATCCCCGACCTCGCCGAAATCGCCGAGGCCGCGCATGAGAAGGGCGCGCTGCTGATCGCGGTCAACACCGAGCCGGTAGCCCTCGGTGCAATCAAGTCGCCGGGCGAGCTGGGCGCGGATATCGTCGTCGGCGAAGGCCAGGCGCTCGGCGTCGGTCTCCAGTTCGGCGGCCCGCACCTCGGCCTGTTCGCCGTGCGCGACGAAAAGCACGTACGCCAGATGCCGGGCCGCCTGTGCGGCGAGACGGTCGATGCGGAGGGCAAGCGCGGTTTCGTCCTGACGCTTTCGACCCGTGAACAGCACATCCGCCGCGAGAAGGCGACGTCGAACATCTGTACCAATTCCGGGCTGTGCGCGCTCGCCTTCAACGTCCACATGACGCTGCTCGGCGAGAAGGGCCTGCGCAGGCTCGCGGCGGAAAACCACCGCCTTGCCTGCCTCACTGCCGACCGGCTGGCGAAGGTGCCGGGGGTGACGATCCTCAACGACACATTCTTCAACGAATTCACCATTCGCCTCGGCACCGATGCGCGGCAGGTCGTGCGCGACCTTGCCGACAATGGCGTGCTCGCAGGCGTATCGCTCGGCCGCCTCTATCCGCAGGTCGAGGAATTCGCCGACAGCCTGCTCGTCGCGGTGACCGAGACGACGAGCGAGGAAGACATCGAAACGCTTGCCTCGGCGCTTGAGGAGAAGCTGGCATGAACGCGCCCAACAAGTCCGGCTGGAAGCCCGAGATGAACCCGGCGGAAGACGGCATGCACAATGGCCCGGCGACCGTCACCGGCAACCGTGCGCTGATGCTCGAAGAACCGCTGCTGTTCGAGATCGGCCATGCCGAAACCACCGGCGTCGACCTGCCCGAACCTCCCGCCGATGCGCCGAACCGGCTAGGCGGGTTCGACCGCGCAGAACCGATCGGCCTCGTCGGCCTGACCGAACCGGAAACGGTGCGCCACTACACGCGCCTGTCGCGCCAGAACTACGCCATCGACCTCGGCCTTTTCCCGCTGGGAAGCTGCACGATGAAGCACAACCCGCGCCTCAACGAGAAGGTCGCGCGCATGCCGGGCTTTGCCGACGTGCACCCGCTGCAGCCGCAGTCGACCATTCGCGGCGCGCTCGAAGTGATCAACGAACTCGCGCACTGGCTGATCGAGCTGACCGGCATGGAAGGCGTCGCGATGAGCCCGAAGGCGGGTGCGCATGGCGAGCTGTGCGGTATCCTGTGCATCCGTGCAGCGCTCGAAGCGCGCGGCGATGCGCGCAAGGTCGTGCTCGTTCCCGAAAGCGCGCATGGCACCAACCCCGCCACCGCGGCCTTCGCCGGCTACGAGGTCGAGGATATTCCCGCGACCGAGGACGGCAGGGTCGATCTCGCGGCGCTCAAAGAGCGGCTTGGCCCGGACGTAGCGGCGGTGATGATCACCAATCCGAACACCTGCGGGCTGTTCGAGCGCGACATGAAGGCGATTTCCGATGCAGTCCACGAGGCCGGCGGCTTCGTCTATTGCGACGGTGCGAACTTCAACGCGATCGTCGGCAAGGTGCGCCCGGGCGACCTCGGCGTCGATGCGATGCACATCAACCTGCACAAGACCTTCTCGACCCCGCATGGCGGCGGCGGCCCAGGCTCGGGCCCGGTGGTGCTGTCGGAAGCGCTGTGTCCCTACGGCCCGCTGCCTTTCACTGCGCGGATGAAGGACGGCAGCGTCCAGCTGGTCGAGGAAGAGAATGCCGCAGAATTCGGCCATACCGATGCCTTCGGCCGTATGACCGCGTTCCACGGGCAGATGGGCATGTTCACTCGCGCGCTGACCTATATCCTCAGCCACGGCGCGGACGGCCTCAAGCAGGTCGCCGAGGATGCAGTGCTCAATGCGAACTACGTGCTGCGCAGTCTCGAGGATATCCTCCACGCGCCCTACGCGGCGAGCGGGCCCTGCATGCACGAGGCGCTGTTCGGCGACAAAGGTTTCGAGAACGGGCTTTCGACACTCGACCTCGCCAAGGGGATGATCGACGAAGGCTACCACCCGATGACGGTCTATTTCCCGCTGGTGGTCCACGGCGCAATGCTGGTCGAACCGACCGAGACCGAAAGCAAGGCGGCGCTCGACGAGTTCATCGCGGCCTTCCGCAATGTTGCGGAACGCGCGAAGGGCGGTGACGAAGCGCTCAAGCAGGCGCCCTACTACGCGCCGCGCCGCCGTCTCGACGAGACGCAGGCCGCGCGCAAGCCGGTGCTCGCGTGGAGCGATCCGAACATGGCCTGACAGCCCGGTGATCGGGCAAGCAGGCTTGCAATGACAAGCCCGCTTGCCCACAACGCCGCATAAGCAAAGCAAAAAACGGGGCGCGCAATTCCGCGGGGAGGGCGGATTTGAGCGAGGAAACACGCGAGAGCTTCATCAAGCGCGGCTGGCGCAACGTGCGCGAGGCGGGGCCGAACCGCCTAGGCCTTGCCGTGCTGCTCGTCGGTATCGCCCTCCTGCTCGCGCGCTTCAGCTGGTTCGTACCGATCCTGCAGGACGCCGAAGCCGGCTTCTACGACCTGCGCGCCTATCTCGTTGCCGATGCCAAGGAAGTCGAGCCGGACGACCGGATCGTCCTGCTGGTCTATGACGAACAGACGCTGATCCAGGCGCAGAAACGCCAGCCGCTCGACCGCGGGATCCTGGCTGCAGCCCTGCGCAATCTCGACCAGCTGGGCGCAAAGGCGGTCGGCATCGATATCCTGTTCGACCAGCCCCAGGCAGAGGACGACGAGCTTGTCGAAACCCTGCGCTCGATGGAGACGCCGGTTTCGGTCGCCTATGTCCTGCAGGAAGCGAACGAGGGCGATATCGTCTGGGAGCAGCAGCAGTATCTCGAAGAGTTCATGTCGCGTCTCGAAGGGAGCGACGCGGTCGCGGCTAGCATCCAGCTCGACAACGAACTCGGCGTGACGCGCCTGTTCCCGCAGCCCGACGAGCGCCTGCCCCCGACCCTGACCCGCGCCATGCTGGCCGGTGCGGGCGAGGGGGATGCGACGCTACCCGGCTATGCGGGCGCGATCCGCTATCGCCTCTCTGCGCGCAGCGGGCAGGACGACTTTGCCGACGATGGGCAAGGCAATGTGTCCGAAACGCTCTTCCCGATGATCCCGATCGATACGCTGGCAGACGAGGAAATCTTCGCGATCCCGGAAGTGCAGGATGAGCTGCGACCGTTGTTCGAAGGCAAATACGTCCTCATCGGCGGCAATCTCGTCGACGTCGACCGGGTGACGACGACCATGACGGAAGGCACGGGCATCCAGCCGCCCGGATTGCAGGTGCATGCGGAAATGCTCGCCCAGATGCTCGACGGCGAGGCGCTGGAAAAACCGTTGTCGATCACGCTGTGGGCCTTCGCCATCCTGTTCGTGACCATGGCGGTACTGACCGGGCTGCTCGAATGGGGTAACTGGCGCATTTACGTGATCCTCGCAGTGCAGTTTGCCGTGATGCTCGGCGTGCCCTTCGTGATGCATGCGCGCGGCGTCGATACTTACGAGCTTCCGGCCGCAGGCTGGCTTGCCGGGTGGATCGTCGCCTTCACCGCGATCACTTCGACCGCGCGCGCGGCAGGCGCGGTGCAGCGCAATTTCGCGCAAGGCGCGCTCGGCAAATACCTGCCGCGCGAGATGGCGAAGGAGATCATCGACAATCCCAAGCTGCTCTCGCTGCACGGGGAGAAGAAAGCGATCTACGTCCTCTTCTCCGACCTCGAAGGCTTCACCAAGATGAGCCACGCGCTCGAGCCGGAGATGGTCGCCAAGCTGCTCAACCGGTATCTCGAAATGCTCAGCCAGGTCGTGCTCGACCACGGCGGGGTGATCGACAAGTTCGTCGGCGATGCGGTTGTCGCTTTCTGGGGCGCACCGATCGCGCGCGAGGACGATGCGGAGCGCGCGGCCAAGGCAGGATACGCGCTGTGGCAGGCGGGCGAGGCTTTCCGGCGCGAGGTCGCGAGGATGGACCCGAACCTGCCGAAGATCGGCAAGACCCGCGTCGGGCTTCACTACGGCGATGCGGTCGTCGGCAATTTCGGCGGCGACACGCGCATCCAGTACACTGCGCTCGGCGACAGCATGAATACCGCGGCTCGGCTCGAAGCGGCCAACAAGGCGCTCGAATCCAGCGTCATGGCGAGCCGAGAGTTTGCCGAACTGTCCGGCATCGACTGGTGGCGACCGATGGGCAGAGTAGTGCTGCGCGGACGGGCGCGCCCGGTCGATATCATGGAGCCGGCCCCGGATTTCCCGGAGGAGGACCGCAAGATATTGGCCGAGGCCATGATATTGTCGGAAAAGAACAATACCGAAGCGGTCACATTGGTAGAACAGGTCGCAGCACGGCATCCGGCCGATACGGCCTTGCACAACCTGCTGCACCGGATGCGCAACTTGGGTGAGGGAAATGCCTATGTTCTCGGCTAAATCACTTCGCAAGGCGATCGCATTGGCGGGCGGCGCGCTCGCGCTGTCGCTGGCAGGCGGCGCGCAGGCAGGCGTCGTCGTCAAGTCGAGCGGCCCGTCGGCTTCGAAATACCCCGTCGGCAAGAAGCTCGACGATGCAGGCACGGTTACGCTGGAAGAGGGCGACACGCTGACGATCCTCGCCGATGGCGGCACGCGGGTCATTCGCGGACCCGGTACGCACCGTGTCGCGGCGCGCGGTACCAGCCGCCGCTCGACCTTCGCACGGCTGACCAGCCAGCGCTCGCGCAGCCGCGTGCGCACCGGGGCGACGCGCGCTCCGACTGGAACCGCCAGCCCGACGAGCAGCAATCTGTGGTATGTCGACGTTTCGAAATCGGGAACGATGTGCGTGCCGAGCCTGTCCGACGTCCAGCTGTTCCGTCCGGGCGGCGACCAGGCCTCGACCTATATGATCTCGAGCACCACCACGCCCGAGCACCTGCATGTGACCTTCGCCAAGGACCAGTCGCTCGCCGGGTGGGATGCCGAGCGCATGCCGTTCTCCGAAGATGCCGAATACGTCATCACCGGTCCGACCGGCGAGGCGCAGACGATCACTTTCAGGACGCTGGCCGAACCGGCCGATACGCCGGAGGGTCTTGCCGAGCAGCTGATCGAGAAAGGCTGCATGGCGCAATTGGACCTCCTCGCGGAGAAAATGATATGATAGTGTCTGATTTCAGGCACTAGCCGAACCGGGTCGCGGACCCCTGCGAGACACGCCACGAAGGCGGCAGCAGGCGGACAACTGGGACTAGCCCGAGGGGGCTTTCGCCAGCATCGTGTGGGATGCAGGCGGAGGGGAGGCTGATGGACGTGAATGCCGCGAATGCGTTTGCCGGGTGCCGTGGGATGCAGGCCGTCCCGCCTGCTCCGCACAAAGAATCTGACCCCAGGGGCTTGAAGCTGACCCATGGTCGCATAGACTGCGCGGCCGGGGGGACAGTTCTGTGATGGGGTTCGGGGGAACACGCATTGTCACGGCCGCGCTGCCGATCGCAGCTGGCATTGCTCTCATTATCGCCGGTGGTTCGCGCGCCGATGCGCAGGCTAGCGGGCCGCGCCTCGAAGGGGTTGCGACCTGCGCGGGATCGACCTGCCACGGCCGTGCGGAAGGCAATGGCGAAGTCGTCCGGCAGGATGAAATCGCGACCTGGCAGGAACCCTCCTCGGCCAGCGGCGCGCACAGCCGGGCTTACGCGGTGCTCGCCAGCCCGCGCGGCAAGCAGATCGCCGCGAGCCTCGGCCTCGGTCCGGCAACGCAGGCGCCGGCCTGCCTCGGCTGCCACGCGACTTACGAGCCGGGCATTCCCAAGGGCCCGCGTTTCCAGATTTCCGACGGCGTCGGCTGCGAGACCTGCCATGGCCCCGCCGCGACGTGGCTCGCGCTGCACTATGCGAAACCGGCGACCCATGCCTCCAATGTCGCTAACGGCCTGACCCCGCTGGAGCGCCCGCAGGTGCGCGCCAATGTCTGTCTCGATTGCCACTTCGGCAGCACCGACACCGGCCAGTTCGTCACCCACGGCATGATGGCCGCCGGGCATCCGCGCGTTTCCTTCGAGCTCGACCTCTTCTCCGCGCTCCAGCAGCATCACGACGAGGACGCCGACTACCTCGCGCGCAAGCCGCGCACCGACAGCGTGCGCCTTTGGGCAGTAGGCCAGGCGGAAGCGGTCGCGCGCTCGACCGATCTTTTCGCCCGGCCGCAATTCGGCATGAAGGGCGTCTTCCCGCAGTACTACTTCTACGACTGCCACAGCTGCCACCGCCCGATCACCGACGGGCCGCAGGCGCGCCGCACGTTCGAGACGAACCCGGGCCGCCCGATCCCCTTCGGCATGGCGCCCTACAACGACGAGAACATCATCATGCTCTCCGCCGTGTCTCGCACGCTCGCACCGGGCCGCGCTTCGGCTTTCGATGCCGCGAGCAAGGAATTCCACCGCGCAATGGGCGAAGGTCGCGGCGAAGCGGTTCGCGCAGCGCAGAAGCTGCGCGGTGAAGCCGCGGCCCTGTCTGACGCACTGGCGGCGCGTTCCTATTCGAACAACGATGCTTTCGCGGTGGTGCAGATGATTGCCAACGAAGCGACCTCGCCGCGCTTCACCGACTACACCGGCTCGGCGCAGGCAGTCATGGCGATCGACACGCTGCTCAACTCGCTGGTGCGCGAGGGCCGCATCACGGTCGGCGCGGCGGCCGGTATCCGGGCGGATATCAACACCGCCTATGCCGCCGTGCGCAGCCCCGAGACCTATCGTCCGGCGCAGTTCCGCGCCTCGCTCGGGCGAGCGGCCGGTGCGATCGGGAGACTGAAATAATATGCGGCGTGGGGGACCTCTCGCCTGCATGACTGCAGCGATTGCGCTGGCGCTCGCCGGTTGCGGTGGGGATGGCGGCAGCGCGCCCCCGCCGACCGGCGGCACGCCCGCGCCGAGCCCGACACCACCGCCGCAAGGCCGGTTGTTCGCCGATCCGGCGCTCGAATCCTTGTCCGTTGCCGACGTGCAGCAGGTCGTTGCGCAGGCGGCGGGCGAGGCGAATGCGCGCGGCCTGCCCTCGACCATCGCGGTGGTCGACCGGGTGGGCAATGTGCTCGCCGTGTTCGAGATGACCGGCGCTCCGACGACGACGCAGGTCAGCCGCACGACCATCGGCGGACAGGCTCCGCAAGGCGGCGAAAAAGGGCTGCAAGGCGTCGACGTCCCCTCGACCACTGCGGCCATCGCGAAAGCGATCACCGGCGCATATCTGTCGAGCGGCGGCAATGCGTTTTCCAGCCGCACGGCAAGCCAGATCGTGCAGGAACACTTCCCGCCCGCGCCAAGCACGGTGGGTCTTGAAAGCGGGCCGCTGTTCGGCGTGCAGTTCAGCCAGCTGCCGTGCTCCGACCTGTCGGCACGGTTCAACGGCAATGTCGGCAACGGTGCCTTCATCGGTCCCAAGCGCTCGCCGCTTGGGCTCGCAGCCGACCCGGGCGGCTTCCCGCTCTACAAGAACGGTGTCGTCGTGGGCGGCATCGGCGTGGTCGGCGACGGTGACTACGGCCTCGACACAAATATCCTCGATGTCGATGTCGACGACGAGGAAGCGATCGCGCTCGCGGGCATCCAGGGATTTGCGCCGCCTCCCGAAATTACCGCCAACCGGATCACCGTCGATGGCACATCGCTGCGCTTCACCGACATGACGGTGAGCGACCTTTCGCCGTTGCAGACGAGCTTCGGCGCGGTGAATGGTCCGCTCGGCATGCTTCGCGCGGTGACGGGTTACTTCGACGGCACGCTCCGCTCGGGGATCGCCTACGGAACCGAGGCGTCGGGCGTACGCCGCTCGACGGCGGCGGAATTCAGCCTGCCGGACGCCTATGTGCTGACCGACGGCGCGGGTAATGGCCGCTATCCGGTGCGCGGTGGCACCGATGGCGCGAGCGTCGGACAACCGCTGTCGGCCGCCGAGGCACGCGCGGTGCTCGAAGAAGCCTTCACCATCCTCAGCCGGTCCCGCGCGCAGATCCGCCGTCCGCTCGACAGCCGCATGCAGGCGACGATCAGCCTGGTAGATACCAATGGCGAGATTCTCGGCATCGTACGCTCGCCCGACGGGCCGATGTTCGGCACGGATGTATCGCTGCAAAAGGCGCGCACGGCTGCGTTCTTCTCCAACCCGGTCGCCGCCAATGAAATGCTCGCTGCACCGGCAGCAGCGCCCTACGTCCAGCGCGCCCGGACCTTCCTCAATGATCCGAATGCGCTGACGGGGAATTTCGCCTTCGCCGACCGGTCGGGCGGTAACCTGTCGCGGCCCTACTTCCCCGATGGCGAGGTCGGGCGACCGCCGGGTCCGTTCTCGGTCGAGCAGAGCTCGCAATTCAGCCCGTTCGCAGTCGGTTTGCAGACCGATCTCGTGTTTAACAACATCGTCCAGCATGTCGGCTTCGTACTCGGCGCCAATCCGGACACCGCCATCGGCTGCACCGGCCTTCCGGCATCGCCTGCCGGCCGCCCGCGCGTTGCCAACGGCATCCAGATCTTCCCCGGCTCGGTGCCGATATACCGCGGCAACCAGCTTGTCGGCGGGATCGGCGTTTCGGGCGACGGGATCGATCAGGACGACATGGTCAGCTTCCTCGGTGCGCATAATGCCGGACTGCGGGTCGGCGGCATCGGCAATGCGCCGAAGGACATTCGCGCCGATCGCATCCTCGTGAGCGTCGGGAGCCGCCAGGTCCGCCTGCGCTACGTCAACTGTCCCTTCGCGCCGTTCCTCGACACGGCCGACCAGAACGTCTGCGAGGGCCTGTAGAGCGATGGTGCACCCGATCATCCTCCCGCTCGTGGCAAGCATTTCGGCGCAGCCCGCGATGCAGGAACGCCAGCGTCCGGGCGAGGAGGATGTCGCGGTTGAGGCGACGGTCGAGGAGCAGCAGCCGGAGCGTCCGCCGTTCGAGGTCGAGCCGTCCGAACCGCCCGCGGTCGACACCCAGAACGAGCTCGAGGAACGTCGCCGTCCAGGCTACCAGGACCAGCTTCCCGACAAGATCGACCAGAATAACGAGGGGGCCTTCCGCGCGCCGCCGCCGGAGGCTTTCGTCGAGGCGGACGGTATCCCGATCCCCGATCGCTGGCGCCTGCTGCAATCGCTCTGTCCGCCCAAGGACCAGCGCAACGATCCGGCGGCCTACGGCATTTTCACCGCGCTCAAGTACAACTGCACGGGCAAGCTCGATCCCTACGGCCAGAACGTGCTCAAGGGCGACCGTCCGCTGCCCAAGGGCAAGCGGCCGGGCTTCCTGAAAGAGGACGACTGGTTTCTCATCCTGACCGGCATCAGCGACACGGTTTACGAGCCGCGCACCTTCCCGATCCCCGTCGGCGTGCAGACGACCGAGGACCCGGACCGGATCGACGTTTTCGGCAATGATTTCAGTACCGTGCTGTCGCAGACCTTCATCGTCGGTGCGGCGCTGCAGAAGGGCAGCACGGCCTACAAGCCGCCGACGGTCGAGTACCGTGTCACGCTCGCCTACAACATCAACTACGTCGATGTGCCCGAGCGGCGCGTCTTGTTCGTCGAGCCGAGCAAGGGATCCGACCGTCTCGACCAGTTCCTCGGCGTGCAGGAAGCCTTCGTCGACTACCACATCGGGCGCTACGACAATTCGCGCTACGATTTCATCTCGGTGCGCGCCGGCATCCAGCCGTTCCAGGCCGATTTCCGTGGCTTCCTGTTCAACGACAACCAGCTCGGCATCCGCCTGTTCGGTAACCGCGACAACAACCGCTTCCAATTCAACCTCGCGGCATTCTGGCGGCTGGAGAAGGACACCAACAGCGGCCTCAACGCGATCCTGCAGACGCCGCGGGACGACTTCCTGTTCGTCGCCAACGCCTACCGGCAGGACTTCCTGATCCCGGCGCTGACGAGCCAGGTGACCTTCGCCTACAATCGCAACCGCGAAGCCGACGACATCCAGATCGACGACAATGGTTTCCCGGTTCGCCCCGCGCTGCTCGGCAGCCTGCGCGGGCGCGATTACGACGTCTATTACCTCGGCTACAATGCCGACGGGCGCGTCGGGCGTATCAACATTACCGCCAGCGCCTATGCCGCGCTCGGCGAGGACCGGAACAGCTTCTTCACCGACCGTCCGGCCGACATCGAAGCCTATTTCGCCGCAGCCGAGCTCAGCTACGACAAGGACTGGATGCGCTTCCGCCTGTCGGGCCTCTACCAGAGCGGCGACAGCGACCCCTATGACGACAAGGAAGGCGGCTTCGACGCGGTCTTCGAAAACCCGATCTTCGCCGGGGCCGACACGTCCTACTGGATCCGCCAGACGATCCCCTTTGCAGGCGGTGGCCGCGCGGTCAGCGTGAACGGGCGAAACGGCATCCTCAATAACCTGCGCAGCTCGAAGGAGCAGGGGCAGTCGAACTTCAACAATCCGGGCCTCATCCTGCTCGGCGCGGGCGCGGATTTCGACCTCACTCCCGAACTTCGTGTTTCGGCCAATGCCAACCATTTGTGGTTCGAGGATACCGCCACGATCGAGGCGCTGCGCAACGAAGGCTCGATCCCGAAGGAAATCGGCTGGGACGTCTCGGCCTCCGCCATCTGGCGTCCGAAGGCGACGCAGAACATCGTATTCCGCCTGTCCGCAGCCGCGCTCCTGTCCGGAGACGGTTTCCAGGACCTGTTCGACAACCTCGGCAACGATAGCAATTACTACTCGGTGCTCGCCAACGTGATCCTGACCTACTGATGCCAGCCTTGCGCCAACTCACCTTGTGGATCGCCGCCCTCGTTTTCGGGGCCGCCCTGCTGGTCGCCGGGCAGGGCCAGGCGGCGGACAAGTCGCGCAAGGTCGAGCGTGACTATTCCAAGGTCCGGGCGGAGGCGGCACCTGCGCGCCAGACGGTCGAGCAGATGATGGCGAAGTCGGACGGGTGCTATTCGTGCCACGTCAAGACCGATGCGCCGACCATGCATATGACGCCGGCGGTCCAGCTTGGCTGTATCGACTGCCACGGCGGCGATCCGACGGTGCAGGGCGACAGCTCGCTTGCGCATGACGACCCGGCCTATGTCGCCGCGCGCGATGCGGCGCATGTGCTGCCGAAATATCCAGACGACTGGCACTTCCCGTCCTCGGCCAACCCGAAGCGCAGCTATGTCCTGCTGAACAAGGAAGCGCCCGAGTTCATCCGCTTCGTCAACCCGAGCGACTACCGCGTCGCGCGTGAGGCGTGCGGAGCGTGCCACATGCCGATCATCGAGGCGGGCGAGCGCTCGATCATGGCGACCGGCGCGATGCTGTGGGGCGGTGCGGCCTACAACAACGGTATCCTGCCGTTCAAAAACTACATCGTCGGGGAATCGCATACGCGCGACGGCAAGCCGGCCAAGATCCTCAGCCCCGGCGACCCGCCCGGAACGGTGACCGAAAACCAGAAGGCGCGCGGCGCGCTGGCGGCGCTCTATCCGCTGCCGACCTGGCAGGTGACCCCGCCGGGCGATGTCTTCCGCGTGTTCGAACGCGGCGGGCGCGTCATCAACCCGGTCTTCCCGGAAATCGGCCTGCCGAACCCGACCGGCAGCATCCAGCGCCTCGACGAGCCCGGACGGCCCGATCTCAAGCAGTCGAACCGCGGCATGGGCACGGGCCTTCGCGTCGCAATCCCCGTGCTCAACATCCACAAGACGCGTCTCAACGACCCCTTCATGTGGTACATGGGCACGAACGACCAGCCGGGCGATTATCGCCATTCGGGCTGTGCGGCGTGCCACGTCGTCTATGCCAACGACCGCGAGCCGCGCCATTCCTCGATCTACGCGCAATATGGCCGAGACGGGCAGACGATCACCTCCGACCCGACGATCTGCAACAAGACCGAAAGCCACGCTGACGGCTATGGCAAGGGCAAGTCGGACCAAGGTGATGACGATCACGGCTACGCTGCATCGGGCGGTCACGGTGCGGTGAAGCAACCGGCAGGCACGCAGACCTGCGCCGCGCCCGGCGACATCGCCGAGGCGGAGAAATACGCCGACGACGATCCGAAGAGCGCGATCGCCCGCAACCGCGAGAAGGGCCACCCGCTCCAGCACGTCTTCACGCGTTCGATCCCGACCGCGCAGTGCATGAATTGCCACATGCACCAGCCGAATATCTTCCTGAATTCCTACCTCGGCTACACCATGTGGGATTACGAATCCGACGCGCCCTTCATGTGGCCGAAGGAGCAGAAGTATCCGACCGCAGAGGAAGTGCGCGCCGTGCTCGACCGCAACCCGGAAGGCGCTGCGCCCAAGGGCAACTGGGCCGACCTCGACTTCCTGCGCAATGTCTATGACTTGAACCCGCAGCTGAAGGACACGCAGTTCGCCGACTATCACGGCCACGGCTGGAACTTCCGCGCGATCTTCAAGCGCGACCGCGAAGGCAACCTGCTCGATGCAGAGGGCAATATCGTCGATCCGGACGATCCGGAGAAATGGCGCAAGGAAGGCGAGGGCAAGTTCGTCGAGCCGGGGACCAATCCGGGCAAGGCGGTCCACCTTATGAGCATCCATGCCGAGAAGGGCATGCAATGTGCCGACTGCCACTTCGCGCAGGACAGCCACGGCAACGGCCTGATTTACGGCGAAGTCGCCAATGCGATCGAGATCGGGTGCAAGGACTGCCACGGCACGGCCGATGCCTATCCGACGCTTCGCACCAGTGGGCCTGCCGCGCCGCCCAAGGGCAACGACCTCGCGCTGCTGCGCAACCCGGACGGCAAGCGCCGGTTCGAATGGATCTGGGACGAGAACGGCCAGCGCGCGCTCGTCCAGCGCTCGATCGTCAACCCGGACCTCGAATGGAAAGTCAGCCTGACCAAGGACAGCGTCGATCCGCAAAGCCCCTATTTCAATTCCAAGTCCGCCCGCGCCAAGCTGATGAGCGAGGACGGGGCAGAAACCGGCGCGTTCGAATTCGGCACCGGTATTGCGCCCGAAAACCGCGCGCACAAGGACCCGGAGATGGCGTGCTTCACCTGCCACCTCTCGTGGACGACGAGTTGCGGCGGCTGTCACTTGCCGATCGAGGCAAACTGGAAGACCAAGGACCACCATTACGAGAACGGCAGCACGCGTAACTTTGCGACCTACAACCCGCAGGTTGCGCGCGACCAGATGTTCCAGCTCGGCAAGCACCAGACGACCAAGGGCAACCAGGTCGCGCCGATCCGCTCGACTTCGGCACTGGTGCTGTCCTCGACCAATATCAATCGCGAGCGCATCTACATCCAGCAGCCGCCGATCGCGGCGAGCGGGTTCTCGAGCCAGGCCTTCGCGCCGCACTTCCCGCACACTGTCCGCCTGACCGAGACCAAGACCTGTTCCGACTGCCACCTCTCCGAAGCGGACGACAACAATGCGATCATGGCGCAGGTGCTGCTGCTCGGCACCAATTTCGTGAACTTCGTCGGCCTCAACGCCTGGACTGGCCTCGAAGGCGGGTTCGAAGCGATCCGCGTGACCGAATGGGACGAGCCGCAAGCCGTGCTCGGCTCCTACCTGCACAAATATGCCTACCCCGATTACTACCGCCAGCACGTCGAGGACAACGACCGCGAGCTGAAGGACTGGGTGCGCGGCAAGGCCTTCGACGAGGACCTGTCGGGCGAGACCAAGCCATTCGAGGAATTCGCCAATGTCCACGAGGGCACGAGCGACCGCGTCGGATGCCTCCAGCTGCGCGGCGAGTACATGTTCGTCGCCGAGGGCAAGGGCGGTTTCCGCGTCTATGACGTCGCCTCGATCGGCAACAAGGGCGTGAGCGAGCGCATCATCACCGCGCCGTTCAGTTCGATGGGGCACGACACCCATGTCGACACCGAGAACGCGACTTGCATGGCGCTGCCGACCAACCAGCCGATCAACCCGCTGCGCAACACGCAGGCGATGCGAGAGGCGAACCAGGAGCAGCCGTTCCTGCCGATCTACAACTACGCGGTGGTGACCGACGCGGTCGAAGGGCTGATCCTCGTCAACATCAACACGATGGCCGACGGCGAATTCCGCAACAACAAGCTCAGCCGCCTCGAGTTCGCCGACGGTTCGGATGCGTGGAACGAGGGCGGGGTGCTGACCGGGGCGAGCCACATCCATCTTGCCGGCGAGATCGCCTATATCACCTCCGACCGGGGGCTTGTCGTGGTCGACCTCGCGGACCCTGAGAACCCGCAGCTTGCCGCGGTGCGCGAGATGAGGGACGCGCGCGCATCGGCGATCCAGTTCCGCTACCTGTGGGTGACCGATGCCGAGGGGCTCAAGCTGTTCGACGTCACCAATCTGCGCAACCCGGTACCGATGCCGCAGGGAACTGTCCCGCTCGCCAATGCGAAGCGCATCTATATCGCGCGCACCTACGCCTATGTCGCGGCGAAGCAGGAAGGCCTCGTCATTGTCGACGTCACCCGCCCGCTCGCGCCGCGCATCTACCAGAAGGTGACGCTCGGCGGCACGCTCAACGATGCGGAAGACGTGATCGTCGGATCGACCAATGCGACGCTGTTCGCCTATGTCGCGGACGGGGTGAACGGGATGAAGGTGCTGCAGCTGACCAGCCCGGACAGCCAGCGCAATTTCTACGGCTTCAGCCCCGCGCCCAAGCCGGAAATGATCGCCTGGGCGAAGACCAAGTCGCCCGCGATCTCGCTCAGCAAGGGCCTCGACCGCGACCGCGGGGTCGACGAGACGGGCGGGCAGATGGCGGTCTTCGGTCGCCTCGGCTCGCGCCCCTTCACCCGGCCGGAGATGGAGCGCCTGTTCCTGACCCGCGGCGGCATTCCGTGGAAGGTCACCGACGAGCCGGACATGACCGCATGGGTCGGCGGGCGCGGCCCGTACCTCAACGGCAAGGCGGAAGGCATGGGCCAGTAAGCGGCCCGCCCGTTCGCAATCTGCACAATTTCAGGTGAAGGGCGCTATTCGCGCTCGGCGAACATGTCGCGCATCATCGGTTTGAGGTGCTCGCCATAGAAGGCCAGCACGTCCCAGCTGTTGGTCTTCTCGTAGTGGGTGACAAGCTCGCTGCCGTCCCAGCGGTGGAGCGCGTAGGTCGCCGGTTCGGTGGTGATGAGATCGCGGTTGTCGGCGTGTTCGGGGTCGACCGGGCGCAGGTCGAGCGAGACCAGTGGCGCGACCGAGGGCGTAACGCCGAGCGGCACGCCGCGAAAGCTCGCATGGAGCGGACGATGCAGGTGCCCGCAATGGATTGCGAGTATCTGGTCGTGGCCGGCAATCGCCTCTGCGAAGTTCTCGATCCAGTCCTCGTCTGCGACCGGATCCATCCAGTCGATGCCCGAGACCACCGGCGGGTGGTGCATGAAGATCAGCGTCGGCGTATCGGCATTCGCCTCGAGCGTCGAGCGCAGCCAATCGCGCCGCTCCTTGCAGAAGGCCCCGCCGTGGCGGCCGTCCTCCAGCGTGTCGAGCAGCACGATCAGCAGGCCGTCCTGCTCGTGGGTGTAATGCACGAAACCGCCCTCGGTCGGCGTGTCGGGGAAGGCGTGCAGCAGCCCTTCGCGGCTGTCGTGGTTGCCGACCATTGGCAGGATCGGGCAGTCGACCCGGTCGAGCAGCGCCGCGGTCTTTTCGAAGCTGTCCTTGTCGCCGTGATCGGTCAGGTCGCCGGTCAGCACCAGCAGGTCGATCGTGTTGGGCTGTGCGAGCAGCCGGTCGAGCGTCTTGCGGAAGCGGATGCGATTGAGCTCCTCCGGCTTCGCGTCCGGATCGAAGCCGATATGGATATCGGTCATCTGCGCAATCAGCATGGGTCCCCTTTCCCCAAGGCGCTATTCGGCTCTGCGGCTGATCAGCGCGACCTGTCGGTCACTAGCGGGTTTTTCGCCCGGAGGCACTCCCATAGGCCTGGGGTGATAGGCGTGGCACATCGCACAGCTCGACGGTACTTCGGCCTTCGTCGCATATTCGCCCTCGTGGCAGTCGCGGCAGCCGGAGATTTTCGGCAGCAGCAGGTCCTGCGAAGTGCTGGATGTGTCCGCCGCGTGGCACGAGGTGCAGTCTTCCTGCTTATGCGCCTCATGGTCGAACCAGCCGTGCATGAAATAATTGTCGCGCAGGTTGACCGGCATCACGTCCGCTCGTCCGCCGGTACTCGTCGGGATGTGGCATTCCCCGCACACGCCCTTGGGAGCGAGCGCCTGGTTGATCGCGATGTAGTTGCGCATCGGCCGCCCGAAATCCTGGTAGTAGCGGCGCCCCTGCGCATATTCGCCCGGCCTGCTGCGACCGGTGGTGATCGGACGGCGCGGGGCGCGGTCCATCGCGGCGAGATCGGCGCGCATCTGGTCGACATCGCCATGGCGCAGCGTGCGGAAAGTATTGCCGACCTTGTCGTAGACGAGGCTGTGGCAGGCTTCGCAAGCCTCCTCCATCTCGACCGGCTTGAAGCCGACCTCGTCCGCTGTCGGTTCATGGCAATCGGCGCAGACCAGCGCCTCGCCATAGCCACGCTTGGCGCCGATGTTGCCGGCCATCCGCGCGACGCCGCCGCGCGGGTCCATGTGCAGGTCGTGCGGGAAGATCAGGCCGTGCTGTTCGACGATATTGTCGTCAAGCGAGAGGCGCTGCGTCTCGTCGCTGCCCAGATTGGGGTAGAACACCGCCTTGAACTGCGGGTGGTCAAGGCCGAAGTCGGCCGCATTGCCGAGCTCGGTATCGGTCAGGCGCAGGTCCATTCCGTCATGGCATTCGGCGCAGAATCTCTGCGCGGGCGGTTCCATCCGGCCTTCGCCTTCATGCTCGGTATGGCAGGTGGTGCAATTGCCCGGACCTTCCTTGCCGAAAGTCTCCGCCACGGCCCACAGGAACTGGTCACCCGCCGACATCGGACCGCGCCCGGTCAGCTGGCGCGGGATGGGCGCGTGGTCGCCGATTTCCTCGTGACAGGTGAGGCAGGTCTCGTCGCGCACCGAGACGAAGGCGTCGACGTGGCACGCCTCGCAATTGTCCTCGAGCCCGTGATGAGCGAGGCTCAATGCACCGGTGCTCCAGCTCGCATCCATCTTGGTCGCGCCCTGCGCGTCGTAATCCGGCTCGACCCGTTCGCGGGTGAGGTTGGTGTAGATCGGGATGGCGAGGAAGGCGACGAGGACGGCGATCATGCCGATCCATGCCATCGCCCGCTTGCTTGGCAGCGCGGAGGCGAGAGCGAAGCCCTTCACCACATCGGTATCCTCGGCCTTTTCCTCGACCTGCGTGATGACGATCAGGACCGGCTCGTCGCCGTCCTGCGAGATCGCGAGGCGGTAGGTGCCGAAGCCGAGTTCCGCCCCTTCGCGCGGATTGAACGTCGCCGAAGTGCGGTTTCGCCCGTCATGCGTGAAGCCGAGCGTGCCGACCGCCTCGGCCTTCAGCTGGCCGCCGGGGCCCGGTTCGATGCGTGCATGGTTCTGCTCGACGGCGAGGTCGGGCAGGTGGATGTCGCTTTCCGACGCGCGGCCGATGGTCAGGGTGTCGCCGTCCACCTCCCGGTCGCGGACGATTTCGCGCCCGGCGGAGGTGAAGTCGATGGTGCGGATCAGGTAGGCCATGCTCCGCTCCTCACCAGTAGTAGAACACGCTGATGACATGCGCGGCGAGCGCAGCGATCAGCAGTATGGTTGCAGGGATGTGGATGAACAGCCAGACCTCGAGCAGCGCCTTGTAGCGCATGTGCCGCCTGATCTGTTCGAGTTGCGCCTGGCGCCGCGCGAGCAGCGAGCGCACCTTGTCGGCATGTTCGTCTCCGCCGGTTCCGTCGAACGCCTTGAGTGCACGGCGGGTCGCGCAGCGCGGGTACTTGCCGGTCAGCCGGGCGATGAACCCGGCCTTGAAAACGTCCTGCTCGAGCGCGTCGATGACCTTGTCGGTCAGATCGCGATCGAGCGGCTGGGCCGCGGTTTCGAGCTGGCGGTCGAGCGCACCCAGTGCCTCGATCATTTGCTCGCGCGTCATTTCCTGCCGGTTGTTCGACAGGGCGCGGGGCAGGGCGGCATAGACCGAAATGCCGTAGATCCCCGAGACGATCACCAGCATCATCAGCGCCCAGGCGAGCGTGTGGACGTTCCATCCGAGCTGGAAGCCGGTGTGCCACGTCCCGATCACGATCAGCGCGAGGCCGAGATAGACATGCGCGCTCGTCCAGGCCTTCAGGCTGAAATACTTCTCGGTCATCTTGCGCTTGCGGATGCCGAGCAGCGAAAGCCACAGGATCAGCAGCACGCCGATCGTGCCGAGCGTGTAGCCATACCAGCTGCCGCCATTGTGGCGCGGTTCGACGTCGATCAGGAAATAGCTGACGATGACGACGAGGCTGAGGACGACCGCGACTTTCAGCCAGCGGAATTTCGCGTGGGCGAGGAAGCTTTCGTGGTCGGTATCGCGCCGGACCTCGTCGGTCTCGTATCCGCGCTTGTGCAAGGTGGCCATCAGTCGACGTCCTCCTGCACGAGCTTGGTGAAAGTGAGGAATTTCTCCGGGCCGACACGGATCGCCGCGCCGGTCGGGCAGGCGCGCACGCAGGCCGGGCCGCCTTCGATGCCTGAACACATGTCACACTTGATGGCGAGCTTGGCTTGCTCGACTCCCGCTTCCTCGGCCTTCTTCTTGCGCCAGGAATAGGATGCTTCACCCGGCCCGGGGCCGCGCCCGAACAGCAGCCAGCTAAAGAGAGAGGGTTTGGGCGGCGGCTTGGGATCCATGCGGATCACGCCGTAAGGGCAATTGCGCTGGCAGTTGCCGCAACCGATGCAGGTCTCGTCGATGAA
Source organism: Erythrobacter sp. HKB08 (assembly GCF_004114695.1). Taxonomy (NCBI): domain Bacteria; kingdom Pseudomonadati; phylum Pseudomonadota; class Alphaproteobacteria; order Sphingomonadales; family Erythrobacteraceae; genus Erythrobacter; species Erythrobacter sp. HKB08. The sequence continues at coordinate 6,376 of NZ_CP035310.1, read as the reverse complement.
GACTTCGCCGTCGGGGCCGCGCTTGATCGCATTGGGCGGGCAATCGGCCATGCAATGCGGATGCTCGCAGTGGCGGCACGAAGTCGGCACGTGGAGATGCGCGTAGGTGCGCCCGGCCTCGCGGTCGAGGCGGCTCAGCCCCTCGTGGCTGTCGGCGCATGCCTTTTCGCAATTGTCGCAGCCGACGCACAGCCGTTCGTCGATCAGGAGCACGTCGGTCGCCTCGCCGATGCCGTTGTCGACCAGGAACTGGGCGGTCTTGGAATAGAGGTCCACTGCGCCGCCGAAGCTGTGCTTCTGGCTCTCGATGAAGCTGTTGACCTCGCGCCGGCTCTTCATGTCGGCCTTGGCCCGCTCGAGCAGGTCGGGATGCGCGTCGAGGACCTGCTTGAAAGCATCGCCGTTGATCTTGATCACTTCGGACTTGATCGCCGCCTTGACCGTCGCGGTGCGCTTGCCGCCGTCGATCAGCGCCATCTCCCCGACATAGGAACCGGCGGGGAGGTAGGAGAGGAACACCGGCTTGCCGCCGATATCCTTCTCCACGATCATCGACCCGACGCGGATGACGTAGATGTCGTTGCCCTCGTCGCCTTCGGTCAGGATCGCCTCGCCGGCAGGGACGCGGACGATTTCCGAGGTGTCGACCACTTCGCGGATATCGTCCGGCGTCAGGCCCGAACCGAACATCTGCAGCAGCTGGCGCTCGGTCGAAATGCGCTCGATCGCCTTCTTCGCAGTCGGCACTTGCGACTGCAGCTTGAGCGCGGCGAGACGCGAGATTTCGACTACTACCGTGTCTTCTGCCGCGCGGATCGTCGCCCCGCGCCTGCGGCCGGAGATCAGACCGACCTCGCCGAAGATCGAGCCCGTCTCGATCGGGATGGTGATCGAGGGATTGTCCGGATCGACTTCGACCAGCACCGAGCCGCTGGCGATCCCGAAGAGCGAGTTGCCCGGCGCGTTGCGCTCGAAGATTGTTTCGCCCTTGCGGAAGAAACGCGCTTCGGATTCGAGCATGAATTCGCGCATCTGCAGCGGGTTCATGCCGTTGAGGATGGTCACGTTCTCGCGCAGGAACTCGAGCCATTCGTCGGTGCTGCGATTGCCCGGCAGGTCCTTGAACTTCTCGACCATGATCGGTTCGTCGGCCGGCTTGAGTTCGGTATTGCCGTTGATGAACTCGATGACGTCGTAGCCCTGGTTCATGCAATGCTTGATCAGCGGATAGCCCGCCAGCGCGCCGATCACGAAGATGCCGGGCGTGGTGGATTCGAACACTGGCGAGAGCTTGGGGAAGGCGTTGCGATCCTCGCTCGCGAACTCGATCCCGCATTCCTCGACGAACATGCGCGGCGGCGCGGAACCGATACGCGCGATCACGCGGTTGCAGGGAATTTCGATTTCCCCGTCGCGCGTGGTCAGCGTGATGGTGTCGGGGCCGATTTCCTTGGTTTCGCTCTCCAGCCGGATCATCAGCTTGCCGGCATCGTGGTCGGCCTGCAGCGCCTTGACGTTGGCATCCTTGGCCGTGGCGAACTCGGTCCCACGGTTGAGGATGGAGACCGTGTTGCGCTGCTTCGGATCCTCGGCGAGGCCGCGCGCGTTCTCGATCCCGGCATCGCCCGTCCCGACGATGACGATGTGTTCGTCATGATATTCGGTCGGATCGTCGAGCTGGTATTGCACATGCGGCAAGTCCGCACCCGGACACCGCATGAGGTTCGGGTTGCCCTGCGTACCGATCGCGAGGACGATGTTCTGGGCGAGGATCTTCTCGCCATTGGACAATTCGATTTCGTAGGGCGGCTCGTGGCGCTGCACTTCCTTGGTCGACTTGCTGCCGTCGCGGGCGCGCATCACGATGGTATGGACGCTGCCGGATATCGCGGAGCCGGTGCCGCGGATGGCCTTGGCTTCCGCGTTGTACTTGACGTTGACCTTGTATTCGGCGGCCTGTTCGTCCCACCGGCCGAGGATCGTCTCGCGCTTGCCCGCCTCGAAATCGCAGTCCGACCGCAGCACCAGGTTGCTGGGCGTCGCCATCACGTGCTTGCCCTTCTGGTACTTGTAGATCGTGTCGGAGAGGTGGTCGGTCTTTTCGAGCAGGACGTGGCTCATACCAAGCTCTGCCGCGCGCGCAGCCGCGCTTAGTCCGGCTGGGCCGGACCCGACAATCGCTACTTGGTATGGATCCGGCATCACTCCCCCCCGAGGTAGATCCCGCGACCGAACTTTATAGTTATGTGCCGTATCATAAGGAAAAGGGGCCAAACCTCCAGACCCAATTGTTCCCAGTCCCCTTGGTTGATAGCCTCGCTGCATGAACGACGGGGAATCGGATTCGAACGAGGGCACCGGCACGGTGTCGCGTGGCGGGCTTGCCTTGCTGGCGGGCGGAGCGCTGCTGCTGGCGGGGATCGTGGGCTACCAGGCGCTGACCGGGGGCGAGGATGAGCCGGCAGCAGTCGAGGATGGCGACAGCCTGCCGACCATCGCCGAGCTCAAGGAGAGGGCCGAGGCGGACCCGCTCAACTCCGATGCCTGGACCGAGCTTGCCTATGCCTATTACGAGACCGGCGAATTCGCGCAGGCCGCGCGGGCCTATCGCCAGGCGATCGAAGGCGACGGCGAGAATGCCGTGCTGTGGTCGGCGCTGGGCGAAGCGCGTGTGCTGGCGAGCGAGGACGATCCGATGCCGGCCGAAGCGGTAGTCGCCTTCACACGCGCGCTCGAAATCGATCCGAGCGACCCGCGGGCACGCTATTTCCTCGCCGTGCAGAAGGACCTTGCTGGCGATTACAACGCCGCGATCGAGGATTGGCTCGCGCTGCTGAAGGATACCCCGGCGGGCGCGCCGTGGGAGGCGAACCTGCGCCAGACCATCGAGCAGGTCGGCAAGATCAACGGCGTCGAGACGGCGGACCGGATCGCTGCGGCGACCAAGGATCGTCCTGCACCTCCGCAGCTGACGGCAGGCAATGCCATTCCCGGCCCCTCGCGCCAGCAGATCGAGGCGGCAGGCGGTATCCCGCCGGGCGAGCAGCGCGAAATGGCCGAAGGGATGGTGGCGAGCCTCGATGCCAAGCTGCGCGCCAATCCGGCCAATCCCGACGGCTGGGTCATGCTGATGCGCAGCCGCATGACGCTCGGCCAGCAGGACATGGCATCGCAGGCCTACAAGGATGCGGTCGCGGCCAATCCGGGGCAGGAGGCCCGCCTCACGCAGGAAGCGCAGGCGCTCGGCGTACCGGGCGCCTGATCGCAAACACCGTCAGGCCGGGTCGGGCGGGGTGCCGTCCTTCGGCTCGAGCACGATTTTGATCTGCTGAAGCGACAGGATCGCGGCCCAGAACGCGAGCACGGCCAGCGCGCTCGAGCCGAGCACGGTGAAGGCTGCGCCCTTCAGGCCCTGCCAGCCCATCGCCACCGGTAGCAGCGCAAAAGCAAGGACCATCGGGATGGCGCGGGCGAGAAATGCGGTGCCTGCGCGGTTGGCGGATACCAGCAGCGATTCAAGGCTTGCCCCGACCAGCTCGATCGCGCCGGCAATCGCGAGGATCACCATCGTCCAGTAGACGACGCCGAATTCCGGCCCGGCGATGGCTTCGAGGCCCCAGCGCCCGAAGAAGATTGCGACGAGCACGGCGAGCGTCCCGCCGACGAGCGCCATGTTCGCGGTACGCCGCGCGATTTCGACCGCGTCGTCCTTGGCATGAACCAGTTCGGGATAGATCGCCTTGGAAATGGTCTGGGCAAGCTGCACCAGCGCCTGGCCGAGCTGCGAGGCGACGCGGAAGCCGCCGGCGAAAGCCTCTCCGCCGATTGCGCCGACCAGCAGGATCATCACCTGCTTCGCGCCGACATTGAGGCTGCCGGTGGCATTGGTCGAGAGGACGAAACGCCACGCATCGGGATGGTCGCGCGGAAGCTTGGTCAGGCTGATCTGCGTCAGGTCGATCGGCTCCTTGCGCGCAGCGACGATCCACAGCGCGATGGCGACGGCGATCTCCGCCGCAGCCCAGGCAAGGATGAAGCCGAGCACGGTCGGCATGAACACGACGGCCAGCCCCGCCCCGATTGCCCGGACGACCGGCTGGACCGCTTCGGCGAAAGTCGCCTCGGCATAGTGGAAGCGCAGGCGCAGCAGGCCCGTCGGGGTGGAACGGATCGCGATCAGCGATACGATGCAATAGCCGAAGGCGACCCACAGCAGGTCGTGCGGCAAGGGCAGCCAGAACTGCGCCGAATAGACGAGGCCCGCGGCGAGCAGGGCGCCCAGGATTACCGATACCCCGTCGAGCGCGATGGCGAAGCCGGTCGCTTCGCCCGGCCCTTCGCCATTCGCGCCCCAGCGCACGACGAATTGCCAGGTCTGGAAATTGGCGAGGCCGGTGACGGTCTGCCCCAGCGCGACGATCAATGCGAAATAGCCGAACGCCTCGATACCCAGCGTGCGCGTGGCGAGCGCGAGGTAGACGAGGCTGAGGATCGCATTCACCGCGCGGCCGCTCAGCAGCCAGGCGATATTGCGCAGGAGGCGCTTCATGCCTTCGGGCGGACCGGGCTCAGCCCGCCGCCGCCTCCCGCTTCGCGAGCAGTTTCTCGGTCACGCCGAAGGAGCGTTCTTCGTCGACGTCGATGGCGAACTCGCCGTTCGACAGCACGATGGGCACCAGCTTGTAGCCGAAGCGGCGCGAGATGTTGGCGAACAGCTTTTCCTTGTCGCCCCAGCCGAAATAGAAGCGGATGAGGTTCATCACGCCGAAGGCCTTGGCGATGCGGCTCGGGTATTTCACGAACTGGCCGCCATTGCGCAGGATTTCGGCAGCGGACAGCGCGTCGCGATTGCCGATCCAGTAGGTGTTGCAGTTGGAATAGCCGCCGTCGGTGAATTCGTAGAACTTCTTCTGGCCTTCCGGATCGGCGGCCATGACGTCTTCCTTGCGCGCGAGGGCTGCTGCTGCACCGGCTTCGGCGGCGAGCGCCTTCTCGATGAACTCGGCATAGCCTTCTGCAGTGACGAGGCAGTTGTCCGACGTCGTGATCATCAGCGGGAAGTCTGCACCCTCGGCCCCGGCGAAAACGCTGTCGACGAGGTTGAACGCGCCCGGCTTGAAATGCAGCCGCCCCTCCGCCTGCAGCTGCGCGACGATCGGGATCGCGGCGATCTCGTCCGGCTCGTGCGCGACGATATGGATCGCGCCGACGCGATCGCACGCGGCGACGGCCTCGACGACGTGTTCGATCATCGGCTTGCCATAGACCGGGACGACGCTTTTCTGCGAAACGCCCGCGCGGGCTGCGAGGGGATCGAGTTCGCCGGAACGCTTGCCGGCCATGATGAGTGCGGTAGCTTTCACGCGCCGGTAACTAGTCGGCGGCGCGATTTTCGCAAGGTTTGTCATTGTTTCGCCCACGGGGCATGGGGGAGCGATGCGGATTATCTTTTCTCGCAAGGGGTTCGACAGTGCGTCGGGCGGCGGGCCTTCGCCCATCGTCGAAGGCAGGCCATTGACCTTGCCGATCCCGAGCGGCGGCCATTCGCGCACGCGCTATGACGATCTGGGGCTCGGTGAGCATGTCGCGCATGCCAGCAAGGGCAAGCTATCCGGCGAGGACTTCTGCCACCACGACCCGATGTTCCTGCCCGATGGGACATGCCTGTTCGGCCAGACCGGGGCGGCGCAGACGCATCTGGCCAACCGCGGCGTGCGCGAGGGCGATGTCTTCCTCTTCTTCGGGTTGTTTCGCGATTCTCGAGGCGGCGATCCGCATCACCGCTTCTTCGGCTTCCTCGAGATCGAGCATATCACCGACCTTGCAAGCTGTAACGATATGGAGCGCGAAAGGTTGCTCGCCCACGATCACCCACATGCGATCGGCATGCACGGACGCAACGACGTCATCTACGCCGGGCGTGGACATCAGGCGCGCAATGCGAGCGACGAGTTGAGGCTGACCGCCCCTGGTGCGTCGCCCAGCCTGTGGCGCAGGCCCGACTGGCTGAAGCGCGGCGGACTGTCCTACCATGACCGACTCGACAGGTGGCGTCATGGCGGCTTGCTGCAAAGCGTTGCTAGAGGTCAGGAATTCGTCGCCGATATCGGCCGGAGGCAGGCTCCACGCCGGTGGTTAACCAACATTCTGACCCATATGACGGTCGAATCGTCGGATTTTTACAACTAAATCGCATCGGGGGGTTGGTAACGCTCCCAACTGCCGCTACGGCACCCCTGCATCGCGGCTGGTTCAAGCCCTTTGGGTCAAGAAAACAATCCGGCTCGGCTGTCGCGGTGCACCCCCCCCCCCCCCCCCCCCCCCCCCCGCCCGCGCACTCTACCCTGGGGGCGAAGGCGAGAGGGGCGTGCCGCGG